>NZ_JBITGW010000055.1:0-1034 GCF_044457345.1 Nonomuraea sp. NPDC050547 | reverse complement strand
ATGCTTACCCCAGGACAACCATCGCCTGGGCTGGACTACCTTCCTGCGTCACCCCATCGCTTACCTACTACTCAATCGGTTCGAGCGTTCGGCCACAACCAGACCCGAAGGCCTTAGACATGGCTTAAGGACTCTTAGCATCAAAAGGTTCAGTATGGGCGCATTGAAGCGGGTACGGGAATATCAACCCGTTGTCCATCGACTACGCCTGTCGGCCTCGCCTTAGGTCCCGACTTACCCTGGGCGGATTAGCCTGGCCCAGGAACCCTTGGTCATCCGGCGGCAGGGTTTCTCACCCTGCATTCGCTACTCATGCCTGCATTCTCACTCGCACAGCCTCCACAACTAGATCACTCTGCTGCTTCGCCGGCTGCACGACGCTCCCCTACCCATCAACCCCGCATGGGGGTCAATGCCACGACTTCGGCGGTGTACTTGAGCCCCGCTACATTGTCGGCGCGGAATCACTTGACCAGTGAGCTATTACGCACTCTTTCAAGGGTGGCTGCTTCTAAGCCAACCTCCTGGTTGTCTCTGCGACTCCACATCCTTTCCCACTTAGCACACGCTTAGGGGCCTTAGTCGGTGATCTGGGCTGTTTCCCTCTCGACTACGAAGCTTATCCCCCGCAGTCTCACTGCCACGCTCTCACTTACCGGCATTCGGAGTTTGGCTGACGTCAGTAACCTTGTCGGGCCCATCGGCCATCCAGTGCTCTACCTCCGGCAAGAAACACGCGACGCTGCACCTAAATGCATTTCGGGGAGAACCAGCTATCACGGAGTTTGATTGGCCTTTCACCCCTACACACAGGTCATCCCCCAGGTTTTCAACCCTGGTGGGTTCGGTCCTCCACCCAGTCTTACCTGAGCTTCAACCTGCCCATGCGTAGATCACTCCGCTTCGGGTCTACAGCATGCGACTCAAACGCCCTCTTCAGACTCGCTTTCGCTACGGCTCCCCCACACGGGTTAACCTCGCCACACACCATAACTCGCAGGCTCATTCTTCAAAAGGCACGCAGTCACATCACA
>NZ_JBITGW010000054.1:0-1084 GCF_044457345.1 Nonomuraea sp. NPDC050547 | reverse complement strand
CTAGTCCGAAAATCGGAGAGTTAGCGGGCAGGCGGCAGCGGACCCTGGCGTGTGGTGGCGCGTCGGGGTTCGTGATCAGCGTGGCTGGTCAGGCAGGTTCGAGGGTGACGCGGTAGCCGAGGGCTTCGAGCTGGCGGATGTGGTTGCGTTTCTTGCGTTCGGGACCGAGTCGTCGGTCGTAGAAGTCGGCGCCCAGGTCGATGAAACGCGCGTCGGGGTCGGACAGCAGGTGCCAGATGATAGTCAAGATCGAGCGGCCGACCGCGACGATCGCGCGTTTGGTGCCGCGGCGGCGGGCGATGCGCCGGAAGCGTTCGCCGAGGAAGGTGTGGCTTTTGCCGGCGACCACAGCCGCTTCACCCAGGACACGGGCCAAGTAGCGGTTGCCGTGGCCGGTGGCGCCGCGGCCTTTGCGCTTGCCCGCCGATTCCCGCACGCCGGGTGCGAAGCGGGCCCAGGAAGCCAGGTGAGCGGCGGTGGGAAAGCGGCTCATGTCCAGGCCGATCTCGGCGATGATCGCTCGGGCGGCGATGGCACCGATGCCGGGAATCTCATCCAGCCGGTCGATCGCCGTGCCCGCGAAAGGGGAGATCAGCTCCTCGATCGCAGTGTCGACCTGCGCGATGTCGTGGTTGACCTGGTCGACGCGGGCCAGCATGGTGCGCAACAGGAAGCTGTGGTGTTCGGTGAAATGCCCGGTGAACGCCTCTTCCAGTTGGCTGATCTTCTTGCGGAGGCTGGAGCGAGCCAGTTGCGCCAGCACACGAGGGTTACGTTCCCCGGCGATCAACGAGGCCATCATCGCCCGGCCGGAGACACCGAAGATGTCCGAGGCGACCACCGACAGCTTGATCTGGGCGTCCTCCAGTAATTTCTCGGCGCGCTGCATCTCGGCAGTACGCGCGCCGATCAGATCGACCCGATAGCGGGCCAGGTCCCGCAGCTGACGAATCTCGGGCGGGGGGACGAAACTGGGCCGCAGCATCTGCCGCTCGGCGACCTTGGCCAGCCACACCGCATCCAGCCGGTCGGTCTTCGGGCGGCCGGGCAGGTGTTTGACATCGCGGGCGTTGACCAGCCACAC
>NZ_JBITGW010000053.1:0-1136 GCF_044457345.1 Nonomuraea sp. NPDC050547 | reverse complement strand
CTAGTGTTCTGAGTTATTAATTCATGTGCAGCTTGTAGGCTTGGGGCATGCCGAGTCCGAAGCTGATGCCGTTGGTGTTGTCGGAGGATGAGTGTCACACGCTTCAGGCGTGGGAGCGGCGGCGCACATCCTCCCAGGCGTTGGCCGAGCGGTGCCGGATCATCCTGGCTTGCGCCGAAGGTGGCTCGGTGTCGGGAGTTGCCCGCCAGCTGGGACTGGCTCGGGGCACGGTGGCCAAGTGGCGCTCTCGCTTCCTGCGGCACCGGCTGGAAGGCCTGACCGACGAGCCGCGGCCGGGCCGGCCGCGAACGATCGGCGATGACAAGGTCGAACAGGTCATCACCACCACGCTGGAGCAGGCGCCGCCCAAGGGCGACACGCACTGGTCGACCCGATCGATGGCCGCGGCGACCGGGATGTCGCAGTCGGCCATCTCACGGATCTGGCGAGCGTTCGGCCTCAAGCCGCACTTGGTGGAGACCTGGAAGCTGTCGAAGGATCCGCAGTTCGTCGACAAGGTCCGCGACATCGTGGGGCTATACCTGGACCCGCCCGCCAAGGCGGTGGTGTTGTGCGTGGATGAGAAATCCCAGATGCAGGCCCTGGATCGGACCGCGCCGATCCTGCCCGTCATGCCGACGACCCCGGCCCGGATGAGCCATGACTATGTACGGCACGGCACCACGAACCTGTTCGCCGCGCTCAACATCGCCACTGGACAGATCATCGGCTCGCACCATCGCAAGCACCGGCATCAGGAGTTCCTCAAGTTCCTCGCCACGATCGACAAGCAGGTCCCCGCCGACCTGGAGGTTCACGTGGTGTGCGACAACTACGCCACTCACAAGACCGACGCGGTGAAGAACTGGTTCCTGCGCCATCCGCGCTTTCACATCCACTTCACTCCCACCAGTGCGAGCTGGCTCAACCTGGTCGAACGATGGTTTGCCGAGCTCACCAACCGCAAGCTGCGCCGCTCGGCGCACCGCAGTGTCGCCCAGCTTGAGGCCGATGTCGGTGCCTGGATCAAGGAGTGGAACGCCGACCCCAAGCCCTTGGTGTGGACCAAGACCGCAGACGAGATCCTCGACAACCTCACCGCATACTGCCAGCGAATTAACGACTCGGCACACTAG
>NZ_JBITGW010000052.1:0-1528 GCF_044457345.1 Nonomuraea sp. NPDC050547 | reverse complement strand
TGCTTTGTGGTCAAGTCCTCGGCCTATTAGTACCGGTCAGCTCCACACGTTGCCGTGCTTCCACCTCCGGCCTATCAACCCCATCGTCTCTGGGGGGCCTTACCCACTCTCGTGGTGGGAGACCTCATCTCAAGGCGAGCTTCCCGCTTAGATGCTTTCAGCGGTTATCCCTTCCGAACGTAGCCAACCAGCCGTGCACCTGGCGGTACAACTGGCACACCAGAGGTTCGTCCGTCCCGGTCCTCTCGTACTAGGGACAGCTCCTTTCAAGTCTCCTGCGCGCGCAGCGGATAGGGACCGAACTGTCTCGCGACGTTCTAAACCCAGCTCGCGTACCGCTTTAATGGGCGAACAGCCCAACCCTTGGGACCTACTCCAGCCCCAGGATGCGACGAGCCGACATCGAGGTGCCAAACCATCCCGTCGATATGGACTCTTGGGGAAGATCAGCCTGTTATCCCCGGGGTACCTTTTAGCCGTTGAGCGACACCGCTTCCACATGCCGATGCCGGATCACTAGTCCCAGCTTTCGCTCCTGCTCGACCCGTCAGTCTCACAGTCAAGCTCCCTTGTGCACTTACACTCGACACCTGATTGCCAACCAGGCTGAGGGAACCTTTGGGCGCCTCCGTTACTCTTTAGGAGGCAACCGCCCCAGTTAAACTACCCACCAGACACTGTCCCCGATCCGGATCACGGACCAGAGTTAGACGTTCAAAACGACCAGAGTGGTATTTCACCAATGACTCCACCATCACTAGCGTGACAGCTTCCCAGTCTCCCACCTATCCTACACAAGACGTTCCAAACGCCAATGTCAAGCTGTAGTGAAGGTCCCGGGGTCTTTCCGTCCTGCTGCGCGTAACGAGCATCTTTACTCGTAGTGCAATTTCGCCGGGTCTGCGGTTGAGACAGCGGGGAAGTCGTTACGCCATTCGTGCAGGTCGGAACTTACCCGACAAGGAATTTCGCTACCTTAGGATGGTTATAGTTACCACCGCCGTTTACCGGCGCTTAAGTTCTCACCTTCGCACAGTTACCTGCGCTAAGCGGTCCCCTTAACGTTCCGGCACCGGGCAGGCGTCAGTCCGTATACATCGTCTTACGACTTCGCACGGACCTGTGTTTTTAGTAAACAGTCGCTTCCCCCTGGCCACTGCGACCCCCACCAGCTCCCAGAGCTAGTCTGATCACCAGCAGAGGTCCCCCTTCTCCCGAAGTTACGGGGGCAATTTGCCGAGTTCCTTAACCACAGTTCACCCGATCGCCTTGGTATTCTCTACCTGACCACCTGAGTCGGTTTAGGGTACGGGCCGCCACAACACTCACTAGAGGCTTTTCTCGGCAGCATAGGATCATCCACTTCGCCACAATCGGCTCGGCATCACATCTCACCCTGCATGTGTCGCGGATTTACCTACGACACGGGCTACATGCTTACCCCAGGACAACCATCGCCTGGGCTGGACTACCTTCCTGCGTCACCCCATCGCTTACCTACTACTCAATCGGTTCGAGCGTTCGGCCA
>NZ_JBITGW010000051.1:0-1601 GCF_044457345.1 Nonomuraea sp. NPDC050547 | reverse complement strand
CTAGTGGTCGCGCCCGTTAATTCGTCGGGGGTCATGCGGCTTGTGGGTGTGGTGCGTGTCGATCGTGCTTCCTGATGCGCGTCAGGAGGAGGTTGAGGTCGGTGCGGGTGAACCTCCAGTCGAAGGGTCTGGCTGCGGCGTTGTAGTGCTTTTCGAAGGCGAGGATCTGGGTGGCGAGCTCCTCGAGGTCCTCGAAGTCGTCAGGGGTGAGAAGCTTGCGCTGGATGACAGAGAAGTAGACCTCGATCTGGTTGAGCCAGGATGCGTGGATGGGCAGATGGACCATCTGGGCGTTGGGGTAGGCGTTGCTGAGCCGGGCTGCTGCCGCCCAGTTGCGGTGGGAGGAGCCGTTGTCCACGACCCAGAAGACTCGTCTGGCGGAGGCGTACGGCTCGCTCTGCATGACCTGGTCCACGAGTGCGGTGAACGGTTTGATGCCGGTGGTCGGCTCGCACCGGCCCATGACGTGGGCGCGGTGGATGTCGTAGGCGGCTAGGTAGGCCAGGGTGCCGAGCCGGTGGTACTCGCTTTCGATCCGCATCCCCCGCCCCCGCCCCGGCCCCGGCGGGAGCGGGAGGTGGATGCGCATCCGGGCCTGAACGCCAGGTTTCTCATCGGCGCTGAGCACGTACTCGTCCTCACCCAGCGGCGCCCCTTCCCATTCCCGCTGGTAGAGGTCCAGGACGCGGGATGCCTTGAGGGCGAAGTGCGGGTCGCGGGGGAAGATCCACGACCGGTGTTGCCAGGGCTTCAGCACGTCGGCGGCGAGCCAGCGGCGCACGGTGGATGACGAGGGTGCTGGAACGATGCCGCTGGCTGCCGCATGGCGGGCCAGTTCGGGGCAGGTCCATCGGGCCAGGGGCGTTTGGCTCGCGGCGGGCATCTCGCACGCCAGGGCTTTCACCTCGGCGACCACTGTGGCCGGGAACAGGCGGGGTCTGCCCGCTCGCGGGGCATCGGCTAATCCCTCCATGCCCTGTTCGCAGTACCGGCGCCGCCACTTGCGGGCCGTGTCTTCGCAGACGCCGAGCCGCTCGGCGATCACCCGGTTCGCCGTGCCGGCCGCGGCCAGCAGCACGATCCGTGATCGGAGCACCAGGCGAAAGGGTGCTGAAGTGCGCCGGGACACCGACTCCAGCTCAGCGCGGCTGGCCTCGCAGAGGCCTACGACATAGGGACTGCAGGGCATGTACCTCATGGTGCACTCTCCAGGGCAGGGCATGATGGCCATATGGCCAGGCCCCCCGACTCCACCCGGACGTCCCTGAGCCGGCGACTAACCGCCCGGGCACGTGAGCGCTGGTCCCAGCTCACTGGCATTACCGTCCGCTGGCACGGCGAGTTCGCCTACATCGCCGGCCAGCTTCCTGACGGCACCACCCTCCCCCTCATGCGGCTGCGTTACGCCGGATCCGCCACCAGTTGGGGGTTCGCCATCTACCGCGCCAGCCACAACGACTACGAGAAATCTGTCCTGCCCAGCGGCTACCCGACCGGCACCCCACAGGAAGCCCTCGACTGCGCCTGCGGCCTCTATCTCGGCGACACAACAGCCTGGCACCACCAGCGACCCCCGACGAATTAACGGGCGCGACCACTAG
>NZ_JBITGW010000050.1:0-1699 GCF_044457345.1 Nonomuraea sp. NPDC050547 | reverse complement strand
CGTTGAGTTCCTAATGGATGTCAAGGTGGCGAAGGCATAGCTTGAGAGCCGGGCGGGCCGGTCGACGGGACGCGTTGCGATCTCTTGTTTCGCCGGTCCGTCTCTGATCTCAGCGGCCGTTGGCGGGTATGGGTTGTGCGCCGGGCCGCTCGCACCTCGGTGGGTATGGCATACCGCTCAGCGATGATGGCGCGGGCTTGGGTGGCATCGATGGGCCGGCCGTTGGCGTCGTGCAGGATGTAGTGCTCGCCGCGCCGCCAGCAACCGGCGATCCGGGTGAGCAGGGCTGTGGCGACGTGGCACAGAGCAGAGTTGTGATGCTTGCCTTCGGTGACCATCAGGCGGTGGTATTTGGCGGCCAAACTGGGGTCGGCGCGGCGGGCGTGTTCGGCGGCCATGAACAAGGCTTCACGCAGGCAGGCGTCACCCGCCTTGGTAGGGCCGCCATGGTGGCCGTTGACGCCGGAGGAGTCCAGACGCGGGACCAGACCGCTGAAGGCTCTGACTGCGGCTAGCGAGGTGAAGCGGTTCGGATCGCCCAGCCGGCCGAGGATCTGGGCGCCCAGGATGGGGCCGATCCCGGGCACTGAGGGCAAGATCCCGTCAGGGTCAGCGTGGGCGAAGAGTACGGCGATGCGCTCATCGAGTTCCTTGATCTCATGAGTGAGGGCCAAGGCCAGCCGGGCTTCGATGGCGATGTCGTCGGCCAGGTCGGGGTAATCGAGCTCGTCGTCCCAGAGGTGGAGCGTCGCGCTGGCGGCGGCCAAGAGTTCGTCGGCCTTGATCTGGTTCCAGGCACCGCGTGAGTGTCGGTGCAGGAAGCGGGCCAGTCGGGTTCTGCCCAGTCGGCGGACGGTGTGCGGGCAGGCGTAGCCGGCGGCCAGGAACTTCAACGGGGTCTTGTGCCCCAGATTGCTGCCCAGAGCGGCATGCCATCCTGGCCCGAGGATCTCCAGCAGCGCGTCCAGGCGGGCGAGCGTGGCGGTGCGGCGGCGCACCAGAGTGGAGCGCAGCTTGACCGCTCGGCGCAGTGAGTCTCCGGGCCCGAGCCCTTGCTCGGTGTGCAGCCCCTCGGGGTGCAGGAGCGGTAGACGTGCCAAGATGCGGGAGTCCAGCCGATCGGACTTGGTGTGTTTGCTGTAGTAGGCGCGCAGATCGGCGGCTCGTTCCGGCGGCACCATCACCACCGCCGCACCGCGGCGCCGGAACCAGGCAGCCAGTGGCACCCACGCGTTACGGGTGGGCTCCATGATCACCGTGACCGTCGATGGGTCGGTTCCGTTCGGCAGCATCGCCCATAGCTGCTCCAGATCGTCTGCCGTGGTGCGAAACCGGTGGCCAGACCAGGTGAATTCTCCTCGTTCATCGGCCAGGCTGGCCTGATGAGCTGCCCGGCACGCGATGTCGATCCCTAGCCGCAATCGCACGATCCTGGCTCCGTTTCTTCTCGGATGCTTCGACAGACCAGGCATGCCGACGCTGAAGGAGGACGCAGTACCAGACATTCGCCAACAGGGATCCACCTGGCCGGTGGCGTTCAGAGACCGGGCGGTCGCCGGGTTCCTAACAGGACGCGCGTTCTCCCGGCGTTGACCCCGCTCGCCCCACGATCAACGGGCAAGAAGCACCAGGCTCCAATCGGTCAGCAATGGTGACGAGCGGGCGCCGGTCACCCCGATCCTCATCCCGCCGGCCGAGC
>NZ_JBITGW010000049.1:0-1832 GCF_044457345.1 Nonomuraea sp. NPDC050547 | reverse complement strand
ACGCGTCCGTTTCTTGAGAACTCAACAGTGTGTTAAAAGCCAGTGCATGAAGTATTTCATGCAACACCTCGTCTGGAATATGATGAGTTTTTGCTAGTTTCAAACATCTTATGGAGAGTTTGATCCTGGCTCAGGACGAACGCTGGCGGCGTGCTTAACACATGCAAGTCGAGCGGAAAGGCCCTTCGGGGTACTCGAGCGGCGAACGGGTGAGTAACACGTGAGCAACCTGCCCCTGACTCTGGGATAAGCCCGGGAAACTGGGTCTAATACCGGATACGACCGCCCCCGGCATCGGGTGGTGGTGGAAAGTTTTTTCGGTTGGGGATGGGCTCGCGGCCTATCAGCTTGTTGGTGGGGTAGTGGCCTACCAAGGCGACGACGGGTAGCCGGCCTGAGAGGGCGACCGGCCACACTGGGACTGAGACACGGCCCAGACTCCTACGGGAGGCAGCAGTGGGGAATATTGCGCAATGGGCGAAAGCCTGACGCAGCGACGCCGCGTGGGGGATGACGGCCTTCGGGTTGTAAACCTCTTTCAGCAGGGACGAAGTTGACGTGTACCTGCAGAAGAAGCGCCGGCTAACTACGTGCCAGCAGCCGCGGTAATACGTAGGGCGCAAGCGTTGTCCGGAATTATTGGGCGTAAAGAGCTCGTAGGTGGCTGGTCGCGTCTGCCGTGAAAGCCCGCAGCTTAACTGCGGGTCTGCGGTGGATACGGGCCGGCTAGAGGTAGGTAGGGGCAAGTGGAATTCCTGGTGTAGCGGTGAAATGCGCAGATATCAGGAGGAACACCGGTGGCGAAGGCGGCTTGCTGGGCCTTACCTGACGCTGAGGAGCGAAAGCGTGGGGAGCGAACAGGATTAGATACCCTGGTAGTCCACGCTGTAAACGTTGGGCGCTAGGTGTGGGGATCTTCCACGATCTCCGTGCCGGAGCTAACGCATTAAGCGCCCCGCCTGGGGAGTACGGCCGCAAGGCTAAAACTCAAAGGAATTGACGGGGGCCCGCACAAGCGGCGGAGCATGTTGCTTAATTCGACGCAACGCGAAGAACCTTACCAAGGCTTGACATCGCCCGGAAAGCTGCAGAGATGTGGCCCTCTTCGGATCGGGTGACAGGTGGTGCATGGCTGTCGTCAGCTCGTGTCGTGAGATGTTGGGTTAAGTCCCGCAACGAGCGCAACCCTTGCTCCATGTTGCCAGCACGCCTCTTCGGAGGTGGTGGGGACTCATGGGGGACTGCCGGGGTCAACTCGGAGGAAGGTGGGGATGACGTCAAGTCATCATGCCCCTTATGTCTTGGGCTGCAAACATGCTACAATGGCCGGTACAGAGGGCTGCTAAACCGCAAGGTGGAGCGAATCCCTAAAAGCCGGTCTCAGTTCGGATTGGGGTCTGCAACTCGACCCCATGAAGTCGGAGTCGCTAGTAATCGCAGATCAGCAACGCTGCGGTGAATACGTTCCCGGGCCTTGTACACACCGCCCGTCACGTCACGAAAGTCGGCAACACCCGAAGCCCGTGGCCCAACCACCTCGTGTGGGGGGAGCGGTCGAAGGTGGGGCTGGCGATTGGGACGAAGTCGTAACAAGGTAGCCGTACCGGAAGGTGCGGCTGGATCACCTCCTTTCTAAGGAGCATCTTCCATCGCTTCACCACCGCACGTGTGGTGGCGTGGACAGCTCACTAGTGGAGCACTGGCTACTCGGATCAGCGTGACCGCTGCCCGGCAAGTACCGCCCTCCCCTGCGGAGGGAGTGGGAACGACGGAGCCAGGGGTTGCGAGGGTTCGGACACACTGTTGGGTCCTGAGGAAACGGACCGAGGATC
>NZ_JBITGW010000048.1:0-3272 GCF_044457345.1 Nonomuraea sp. NPDC050547 | reverse complement strand
GCCAGCGGCTGGACGGCGCCGGTGAGCCCGCTCTCCCAGTCGGCCACCATCGTCTCGACCTCGGCCGTGTCGTAGAGGTCCGTGCTGAACTCCACCACGCCGAACAACCGCTCGCCGTCGTCGGTGATCTGCCAGATCATGTCGAACTTGGCGGCGCCGGTCGGCAGCAGTTCCCTGCTTCCTTCCGCCTCGCCGAGCCTGAGGGGACACGGACGGTGGCGGTGCATCTCGAACGCCAGCGCAACCCCGGAAGCACGCGGCACGTGCTCCGCGATGAGCGGGAAGGGCACGTCCCGGTGGGCGAGGTCGGTGAGAACGTCCTCGCGCACCCGGCTCAGCAGCTCGCGGAAGTCCGTGCTCACCTTGATCCGCAGCGGCACCAGATTGACGAAGTAGCCGATCAGCCCCTCCCATTCGGCCTGGTCCCGGTCGGCGGTCGGGGTCGCGACCAGCAGATCGTCCTGTCCCGTGCGGCGCTGCACCATCTGGGCGAAGGCGGCGAGCAGCACCATGAACGGCGTCGCCCCGGCGTCCCTGGCCAGTGCCCGCACGCGTGCGACCAGCTGCGGGGGCAACGCGAAGCGCACCACCGCCCCGGCAGGGCTCCGATCCTCACCGGCGGTCGCGGGCAGATCCGCCAGCCGGTCGCGCCAGTAGGCCAGCCCCTGCTCGTGGTCGGCCTCCCGCCGGTCGGCCGCGTAGTCGATGGGCCGGGCGGTCAGAGCGGGCAGCCGGGGCTCACGGTCCTCCGACAACGCCTGGTAGAGCTCGCCCAGCTCGGTCTCGAACAGGCCGAGCGACCACTCGTCCCAGACGAGGTGATGCACGACCACCAGCAGCGCCGGTCCCCCGTCCACCGCGCGCAGCAGCCGCGCCCTGATCAGGGGACCGTGGTCCAGGTCGAACGGCTCGCGGACGTCGGCCTCCTCGAGGCCCTCGCCTTTCTCGACCGGGACCGAAACCGAGGGCAGCACCACCTGCCTGGGCTCGCCGAGCCTGGAGGGAAACACGGTACGCAGCGCCTCGTGCCGTTCGATCAGCCTGTTCAGCGCCCGTTCCAGCAGCGCGGCGTCGACGGGCCCGCTCAGCCTGAACAGCCACGGCAGGTTGTAGATCGGCGCCTCCGGGTTCCACTGCTCCGACAGCCACAGCGCCTGCTGGCCCAGCGACAGGGGGCCTTCGTCCCCGCCGTTGCGTGGCGCGGCCCCCGCGGGCTTCGCGCTCTGCCCGGCATCGAGCCTGGCCGCCAGGTCGGCGAGGACGGGTGTCTCGAACACGGCCTGCGGCGTCAGGTCTCTTCCGAAGTACCGCAGCAGGCGCGCGGTGATCCGGAGCGCGGTGAGCGAGTCGCCACCCAGGGCGAAGAAGTTGTCATGCCGACCGATGTGATCGCGCCCGAGAGTCTCCAGCCACAGCCCGGCCAGCAGTTCTTCCGTCGCGGTGCGCGGTGGCTCCGTCCGGCTCGGGTTCTGCTCCGCCGCAGGCAGCGCGTCGCGGTCGAGCGTGCCACCGGCGGTCAGCGGCAGCCGGTCCATCCGGATCAGGTGCGCCGGCACGAGTGGCCGGGGCAGCCGCTCGGTCAGGAATCTCATGAGCTCGCCGGTGCCGGTCTCGCTCACCACGTAGCCGATCAGGCGGGTGTCCCCCGCGCCGTTCCGCCGGCCCAGCACGGCGCACTGCCGTACGTCCGGGTGGGCTTCCAGGACTCTCCGCGTCTCCGCGGGCTCGACGCGGAACCCCCGGATCTTGAGCTGGTCGTCGATCCTGCCGACGAACTCCAGGAGCCCGTCCTCCCTGCGCCTGGCCAGGTCGCCGGTGCGGTACAGGCGGGCGCCGGGGGCGCCGTACGGGTCGGGGACGAACTGCCGTGCCGTCGGGACCGGTCTGCCGAGGTAGCCGTGGGCCAGCGGGCCGCTGATGTAGAGCTCGCCCTGCTCGCCCGCGGGGCACGGGGAGAGCGAGGAGTCCAGGACGTGGAGCACACGGTCGCCGCAGGCGGCGCCGATCGGGATGTCGCCGTGCGCCTGGGTCACCTCGTGGGTGGCGGCGGTGATCACGGATTCCGTGGGGCCGTAGGCGTTGACGAGCCGCACGCCGGGGGCGTGCCGCAGCCAGGCGCGGGCGGCCGTGGAGGGCATGCGGTCGCTGCCGGAGATCATCAGCCGGAGGCTGTGCCCGGCGGGAAGCGGGTGCCGGGGTAACGTGCCCGCCAGCTCGCTCAGGTATCCGGCGGGCAGGTTCGCGACCGTGACCCGCTCACGATGCAGCAGGCCGACCAGGTCGGGGATGGAAGGGAGGGACGTCCCGGGCGTGAGCACGAGCGTCGCGCCCGCGCTCAGCGGAGCCAGCGCCTGTTCGATCGCGACGTCGACGTGGGGCGGCGCGAAATGCAGCACCCGGTCGCCGGGGCCCAGGCCGAAAGCCGTGCGTAACCCGGAAAGGTGCTCGTGCAGCGCGCCGTACGGCACGGCGACCGGTTTGGGCCTGCCGGTCGTACCCGAGGTGTAGACCAGGTAGGCGGTGTGCGCGGCATCGGGCGTGAGCAGGGCGCCGTGGTCGTCGCCCGCACCGGTGATCCGCATCGTGGGCGGCTCATCGAAACTCTCGTCATCGCCCAGCACGAGGACCGCGCCGCTGTCCTCCAGCACCAGCTTCTGCCGTGCGGCGGGCGCACCCGGCTCCAGGGCCAGGTACACGGCGCCGGCGCGGAGCACGGACACCATCGCGATCAAGCCGGACAACCGGTCTTTCGCATGGACGGCGACGACCCGCTCGGGACCCGCCTGGTGTTCACGCAGCCGCCATGCCAGGGCCGCGGTGCGGCGTTCGAGCTCGCCGTAGGAAAGGGTCTCATCCGCATGGACGACCGCCGGGCGAAGCGAGTCGGCACGCGCGTGCAGGCGCAGAATATTTCCCAGGTCTGAACGTTCTTCCGCGGCAGTGATCCGGAACGCGGAATAAGCCTCCGCCATGGCAATTCCCCCTGAAGGATTCGGACCGACGCACGAATTAACTGGGGCTTCTCAGCGGGTATGCTATGTTGCTAACGAACCCTTGCGCAAGCTATCCTGACCAACAATGCTTGTCAAGGCATGGTGCAGGCATCATGGAGTGTCTCCGCCGATCAAGCGTGCCTGGTAATCGATCAAAGTCAAGGGAGTGTTGACACCAGGGAAAACAGTCTCTTTCTAATAGTCGCTTAATCCTGAATTAACACTCTTAATCAAACGGCGGCCTTTGGACGGGGTGATTGGCATGAGTTTTTCCGGCGT
>NZ_JBITGW010000047.1:0-8618 GCF_044457345.1 Nonomuraea sp. NPDC050547 | reverse complement strand
TACGGCAGCCGCCATTCGCTGTGTGAGCTGGGATGACGTGCGACTGGTCGATGCGATCTTCTGATGGGATTCCCGGACAACGAGAGCAGCCGCTCGTGATCATGTCTGTGTGACGAGAACAAGATCTAAAGCGGCTGCTGCCCTCATCGTAGAGGCCCGGCGTGTGCAGCGGAACCTGGATGCCCTGATGGCCGCGCTGGCACCGATGTTCACCCGGATCGAGTCCCGACTGCAGGCCGCCAAGTACATCCGAGCCGTGATGGCGGAGCTGCCCAGACGCAACGGCTGGACGATCGCCGAATGGATCGGCGACCGCCGTTCGGATGCCACTCAGCGGCTGCTGAACCGGGCCCGGTGGGACACCGCGGGCGCGATGAGCACCATCCGCCGCTTCGCCGTCACCCGGCTCGATGCCACCGCCCGGCCGGGCAGCCTGACCGTCGGCGTGCTGGATGAGTCCGGCCAGGAGAAGAAGGGCGTGGCCACGGCGGGCGTCAAGCGTCAGCACATGGGCTGCGCCGGCGGCATCGACAACGGCATCAGCACCGTCTACCTGGCCTACGTCCGCGCCGGTGTGGGGCACGCGCTGATCGGCGCCCGGCAATGGATCCCCGCCGAGCAGATCAGCGACCCCGTCACTTCGATCACCACCGGCCTGCCGCTGGACCTGACCTTCGCCACCAAGGGCGAACTGGCCAGCGACCTGCTGCGCGAGGCCTACGCCGACGACATACGCCTGGACTTCGTGGCCGGGGACGAGGTCTACGGCGCCCGCACCACGTTGCGCGCCTTCCTGGAAGAACGCGATCAAGCCTACGTCCTGCGCATCCGCGCCACCTTCACCCTCACGCTCGGCGGTGGCAGCTGCCTGACCTGCGAGCAGGCCGTGGCCAAGTACCTCAAGCAGAAGCGCACGTGGACCATCCGCTCGGCCGGTGACGGCTCCAAGGGCGAGCGCACCTACGCCTGGGCCTGGATCGCCACCGCCAGCCCCGCCCACTACCTGCTGGTCCGCAAGCACCGCACCACCGGTGAACTGGCCTTCTGCTACCGCTTTGTCCCCTACGGCCAGCCGGTCACGCTGCCTCGCCTCATCGCCGCCGCAGAGCTGAGGTGGCCAGTGGAGGAGAGTTTCGAAGCCGGCAAGAGCCTGTTCGGCCTGGACGAATCCCAGGTCCGCCTCTATGAGGCTCTCCTCCGGCATCTCGTCCTGGTCATGGCCGCCCTGGCCGTCTGCGTGACCAGCGCCGCAGCTGCTCGGCACCGCACCGACACCCAAGCCATGAAGCCCAGCCACCCCGACCAGCAGCCGCCCGAAGATCCCGGACTGATCCCCCTGACGGTCGCCGAGCTCAAGCACCTGTTCAACGCCGCCGCCGCCCACACATGGTCGCTGGAACACGCCGCGCACTGGTCAGCCTGGAGACGCCGTCATCAAGCACGTGCCCGCCGGTTCCACCACCGAGCCCGCCTGGCCACCGCATATATCCAGGTCAGCTAACAAATGGCGGCTGCCGTACTAGCGTGTCGGGCTGCGAGCCTGGAGGCGTGCGATGATCCTTCGGCGTCTGTACTGAACCGATCTGTCCGACCCGAGCGGGGAACCGTCCGCCCCGTTGAGTCCTGTTTCGGACCAAGCAGTCAGCTGCATCCACGAAAGTCGGGAGCTCGTGAATGCGCTGGCGTACCGGGTGCGGGCAGACTGTGCATGTGGCTGCTGGCCATGACATGCCGCCGCGGCGGGCCAGCTGTGACCGCATGCCTATGGCGTGAGGCCGGCGATGACTCCTGACGGGGGCGATTGACTACCCGGACGGCGTGACCAATCTCGATGGATAGTTTCCCTGTTCGCCAGGCTCGTCGATTCGTCTGCGGAGGCGTTCCGGAGGTTCATGGAGCACTACTACGCTGCGCGAGCGGATCTTGATGCGGTGCGGCACGTCTACGCCCTCTGTTCGCTGACGTAGACGGTGGTCGCCGCCCTGTATCGCAGCCCGGTACAGCTACGCCGACGTACAGCCGCACGCTGCACAAGCCACCGCCTACCGCTTGACTAGGCGAAAGGCCGCTCGGTCTAGTGGTTTGCTCCCGTTCGCAAGCAGGCGCTCATACTCAGTGCGCTACAGGGCGTCCGGCCGACCCTACCAGCGGCATCCCGCCTCTGCGGTTCGCCGCCTATGAGATTCGCCGCCTGATTACCGTAATGCACCCCCAGCCCCCGCCCCCCGAGCTATTCCGGCACTGCCTGCCTAGTCCCACTGGCGGCGCCGCCAAGCCGTCGCCCTCGCCTGCCACCGAGCACGACATACGAGCATCCGCCCCACCGCCCAGCACGCCCGTCAACAATCAAACTACAGCCTTTTCAGCGATCTATAACTGAAGAGACAGACAGAAGGCCATCCTCGTTTCAACGTCACGCTACGTGCTGGCAGCCGCTCCGGACACTAAGGACCGAACAGACAACTTTCAAATCGCCTTGCGGCCAAAGAGCCGGAGATTCGTTGACACTCTAACCACACCAAATGCCATCTTCAGGACTTGACGAGGCCATAAGCTCGAAACCCAGCAAAAGGGCCAGCCATCTCTTGCTCATTTCCATAACCGGCGAACAGGGGCGCTCATATACATAGGCTGCACTCGACTTTTTTCCTTCGCCAAGTCGAACATGTACTCTAACTTGAGCTATGGCGTGGAACTGGAGGACGAGCCCCAACATAGGCGCGATAGTACCGTGCGGGCTCAAAGTTGTGCCCGGCGAGCAACATGCAGCTTACCGTGCTGCTGCTCAATCGATGTTAAGGGCTGTGCTGACGACCTCTTAGCGCCTGCCGTTAATGACTTTGGATGTAGCGGAAGTTCATACGTTGGGCCAGCCATGCGCCGCGCTGCTTCCAATGCTCACGCCAATGACGCTGTGCTCGCGTTGACTTGCGCGCTCGGGGCAAGAGCTTCTTAGCGCCCGCTGGTATGCCTGGTTGCTGACCGCTTGCGACCAGCCCATTCTCACTAGTTTCTCGTGATCCGACGTCCCGAAACAGGCTGACTGTTGTGATCAGTGAGCCATATGTGAAGAATGCCAAGATTGAGTTCGACTGCTTTAGGATGTTCATCCAGTCGATACCGGCCGGACTCGCTGAGCCTGGCTTTCGCACAAGCATTTGCCGGTTCTCCCAGAGAGACTGGAGGAGGGCCAGGGCAGGACTATCAGCGAGGTTAGGGCGTTGACAAACATTCATTGCCTTGACATCTTTCACGACAGAGCCTGAAAAGACGTTCAGCATCTTCTGATTCAGCCGACGTTCGTGTCTGCGTACTTGTACGCGCCCTTGTACCGGCGAACGTCCGGCCCCTGCTGTACCGCTGGTCGCGAGCCGCTGGGGGCGTGGTGAAGGAAGCAGTAGAAGTATTGAAGGACCTGGCAAAGCCGTGGAACGTACAGGTTAACTCAACCTCCGCCTTAGTGGGCGCTGTTGCCACCGCCTCGGTAAAGGATGACGCGCAGCGGCGGGAGGACAAGCGCGATCCGCTTCGTCGGAAGCCGACCCTCGGAGGGCTCCCTGCGGTCATGTCCTGTATGTCGATCAAGATAACTCCGTGGGAGGTTCTGCACGCCCTCGGGCGTGCCACCGTACTGTCCCGGCAGGGCGCAGGGCGGGGACTGGCCGAGCACTGGAGCTGCCTGAAGTACTGCCAGGCTCTCGACGCCACTTCCGGACATTACATGGCTCTGTCGCGGGAAGGACTGAACCCGAGACGTCACTACAAGACGGTGCAGTCCAGTGAGCTCGGCATCGGATTCGCCATTGCTCTCGCGGAACGCGTCATCAGGAGACGATACCCAGATCACGCGGTGTCCGTCATCGATGCGGATATCGCATTGCAGGCCGGCTGGGCTCTGACGGGCAAGGACGTCAAGCGACGGGACTGGATACGCCTGCGTCCGGACTACCTCCTGGAGGCATGGAAACCCGGAGAGCCGTCGAAGGTCATTCCTCTTGCCTGCAGAGGCACCCACGGCAAGACCCAGTATGTGCACACCCAACTGGCGAGCGCCTCGGCTCAAGTGGAGGCGGTACATGTGGGGCCGTGGAACGCGACCCCGAGTCTGGTGATGTCCACAGAGCTCCTTGGGCAAGGCGGCATTATCGTCCATGCGCTTCATGCCGAGGGTGACGGCTCGCTGTCCGTAGCACCGAATGACCGGGCAGCTGACGCGGACCAGGCTTTAGATGACCTGAACATCTATCCCGAGGTACGTCTGCCCGCTGAGGGGGAAGAGGAGCTTCGAGTCAGCGGCTTCCAGGTGCAGCCCGAGCACTACGCCTGGTTTCGGCGAGCCATTGTCCGAGCGGGAGCGGCCGGTCTCATGGCCTTCACCGGCGGTGGCGATCCCACCGCGCAGTATCTGACAAAGCGGCAAGGCCGAGAGCACTTTGAGGGCTTTACCCATCCCGGCACCGGGATTGTCCAGGATGTCGCCCACCACATCGGCGGCACCAAGTTCGTCGGTACGGATCACGTATTCCGGTTGAACGGCACCCGCGTCGAGGCGTTCTCTGGCGTTGCGGAGGGCCTTTTCCGCCATCTGTACAACGGAAGGGTCGAACGGTACCGGCGCGAGGCCCACGCTTTGCGGTCACAGTGGCTTTCCGCAGATGCCGCTTACGGATGGGACGGTCCTGTCTCCTTACGCGAAGACGGCTCCGTCATGGCGATGCGTCTCCTCTAGGCAACGAACAGAGGTGCGTCCAGGGCGCCACGCACCCGAGAGCCCGATAGCAAGGAGCGGCGAATGGCAGACGGAGGGCGTCAGTGGCAACTCATTGTGCTAACTGGCGGAGACGCACTACGGCAGGAGCGGCTTACCCGGGATCTGCATAACACGCTGCGCAGCGTGAAAGGACTCGATGTCGGTTTCACCGACGGCGGCGCGGCTGCCGCGGCTGGTCATAAGGGCGTCGGCTTGGCAGACGTGGCACTCTGGGCATCCGTAGCCACGACCATCCGTCCAGTTTCGCAGATCCTGGTCACACTGATCAAGGAGTGGTGTGCCAGGGAGCGACACCGCAAAGTCGAGCTGACCTATGGAGGCAATTCGGTCACGATCACTGGTCGGCCGGACGCGGCTCAGGAGCGGATGATCCGCGACTTCTGGACAAGACGAGCGACGACGAAGGCGGCAATGTGGAAGGCAACGCGCCATGAGTCGACTAATCCGTCGCAGGGCCCTTCTGATCGGGAACGAGCGATACGACGACGCTCGCTTCCCCGCTTTGCCGTCAACTCAGGCAGATGTTTGGCAGCTTCGCCAAGTACTGGAACACCGTAATATCGGCGCCTTCGCCTCGGTACAGCCGATGACCGACCTCACAGCCGATGACATGCGGCAAGCCATCAGCGAGTTCCTCGAGCAGTGCGAGCAGGACGAGCTGGTCCTGGTGTACGTATCCGGACACGGGACGCGGCTCGTCCAGGCTGGCGGAGAGTTCTTTTTCATTGCCACGGACACGGACTGCGACCGGATCTCCGAGACCGGGGTGAGCGCCGGTTTCGTCAACGAGCAGCTAGAGCAGTGCTGGGCCCGCAAAAGGTCATGATGATCGACACGTGCCGCAGCGGCGGACTCGCCATGGGCTACGTACCTCTGACCACCAAGCTCCTCGATCAGCGGCGAAGTCTGGCGAGGAAGCCCTGCTGAACAGCCGCGGCGTCTACGTGCTGTCCTCCTCAAGGGCCGGTGAGGACTCCTACGCTGACACTGTAGACACCGCCGAGGCGAAGCCGTCCGCCTTCACGGCCGAAGTGATCGAGGGCCTGAGGACGGGGAAGGTAGGTAAGGACGGCAGTGGCGAAGTGTCGGTGGAAGAGCTGTTTCAGTACGTCAACCGGCGCATGCGGGCGCAGAGCCACCGGCAGGTGCCCGTGAAGTCCGCTCATGGCGTCGATGATCGCATCATTATTGCCAGCTGCCCGCTTGGCAGCGCCCCACGCCTCGTTCCCTTAGGCCGCAGACCCGTAGGTCAGCCGGCTGATCCGGCGCGGACCCAGGCCCCTAAGGCCACACCACCCCAGCCCACGTGGAACGATCTCCTGGGCTACTACCGGGAGTGTGTACTAGCGGACGAAACGGAGACGCCACTGATGTCCGTGGGCGATCACAACACGTCGTACGTCTGTCTCTCGGGTTCAGAGCGCTTCCTCACCGGTGCCGTGGACGACGACGGTTGCGCGGCTCTGCCCGCGGAGGCAGCCTCACTCATCTCCTCGGCGGCAGAGCAGGGTGCCGAACTCTGGGCGGGCTATCCTGCCGTAGTCCTCAATGGACCACGCGGCGGGCGTTCCTGGAGCTACCCGAAGTTCGCTCCTCTTCTGGTGCGCCGGGTTGAGATCGTCTACCTGGACGGGGAGGTGCGGTTGAAGCCTTACGGGCCCGTCCAGCCGCATCCTCGACTGACTCGGGAGTGGCTGGGTGAAGAGGAAGCCGCCCACCTGGCCGACACCTATCAGCCCACCTGGCATCGCGGGCAACACGATCGCATGGCCGTCGATGTACGCAACCTCCTCAGCCAGGAGTTCGAGTTGCCATGCGTGCAGGAGCCGCGCCCCGATCAGCTCGACGACCACATCGATGTACGTACGCCGGGCCACGGCGCCCGTAACACCGCCGTTCTCTTCCTGGCCCCGCGTGACACCAAGGCCACGAAGAAGCTAATCGACGATTTCGACGCCGTCTCAGAACGTACGGCTTCCATCCGGTCTACGGCACTTGCCGCCCTCTCGCCCGATCCAGTGGAGCGGGCGCAGGCGCTCGCACACACCGAGCCGACGCCCCCACGTTTGGTAACGCCGCTGCCCTGCAACGAGGCTCAGTATGCGGTCCTCAACTCCGCGATGACCCGCCGCTTTACCGTGGCGACCGGGCCACCCGGCACCGGTAAGAGCCAGTTAGTGGCCAACCTTGTTGCCACTGCCGTAGTCAACGGCCAATCCGTACTCATTGTGTCCAACAACAACGAGGCTGTGGATGAGGTCTGGCGCCGCTGCGAAAAGCTAGTCCCCGGCAGCGTGGTTCGCACCGGTTCCGCTTCGGCGAAGATCATGGACTGTACTCAGGCCGAGACCACCGCCCTGCACACCCTATGCGCCATGCCGCCCTCTGCAAGCACCGTGGCCACGGCGGCCATGGACGCTGAAGTGACAGGCGGTCGGCTATCGCGCGTACGGCAGGACCTCGCTCGCGTAGCGGTGACTGAGAGAGATCTGCGCCGGGCAGGCGAGGCGCGTGAGGAACACGCCCATCAGCTTGGCCTGCCGACGGCCGAACTCATTAGCCTCCATACAAAGGACCTGGATCAAGTAGCGCATAAGGCGAAACACCTTGCCCGAGCACGGATCCTAGGCACATGGCGGCGAATCCGCCTAATGCGCCAACTCAGCCTCAGCAAGTACGACGGCGATACGGCCCGGGCCTGTCTCGCGCTCGCCAACTTCGCAGCCGCAGAAGCCAACTGGCGCCGCGGGTCCGCGCAGGCAGCCGGCGGACGTGCGTGATGAGCTCTCCGCGACGCTGGATGCGGTGGTAAAGGCCGTCCAGACCGCCTCACGTGTCTTACTGGAAAGCACGGTGCGGGGCCAATGCTCGCAGTGGACGGCAGCGTATCCTCGCCCTGCTGAATGCGCGGGACAGCAACCGCAGCGACTGGCCCGCGGTGAAGGAGGTCCTACCCGCAGTGCCGGCCTGGTCTGTGACCAGCCTCTCGGCACGGCGCTTTCCCCCGACCCCGCTCTCTTCGACCTGGTGATCATCGACGAGGCGAGCCAGTGCGCTATCCCGCACGTACTGCCTCTGTTCTTTCAGGCCCGGCGCGCCCTGGTGATCGGCGATGTCATGCAGCTGCCACACATCGCGAAGATCGGTCCCGAACAGGAGGACCTAATCCGGCGCAAGGCCGGGTTGCGTTCGGACTGGCTGGAAAAGCACCGCCTCGCATACCGGCGACACTCCGCGTTCCACGCCGCCGAATGCTCCGCGGGTGGCACCCTGCTCCTCGACGAGCACTTCCGCTGTCACCCGGACATCGCTGCCCTCTCCAACGAACTTTTCTACGACAGCCAGTTGACGGTACTTACAGACACCCGAAGCCGGCAGTCCCTGCCTCGCCCCCCAATCTTCTGGTCCCACGTAGCAGGGAGATCCGCTCGCACTCGCTCTGGGAACTCCTGCGTCAACGGTGACGAGATCACTCAAGTGAAACGCTTCGTCCAGAACCTGCTGGAGCACCTGCCGGCGGACGCGACCATCGGCGTGGTCACTCCTTTCAAAGGCCAGGCCGAAGAGCTGCGCCGTCAATTGAGTCGGTACGACCGGGAGCGATTGCGCGTCGGCACGGTGCACACCTTCCAGGGCGGTGAGCGCGACGTCATGGTGTTCTCTCTCGTCGCCGGTAAAGGGATGCACCCCGGTGCGATCAGCTGGATCGATCGTCAGCTCAACCTTTGGAACGTCGCCATCACCCGAGCTCGTACTCACCTCATCGTGGTCGGGGACACGGAACTCTGGGGGAAGCGGGGCAGCGTTGCTGCGACCCTGTTGGAGGCCGCCGCCGATGCAGCCGTAC
>NZ_JBITGW010000046.1:0-9562 GCF_044457345.1 Nonomuraea sp. NPDC050547 | reverse complement strand
GTCACCCGCTCGGCGCTGCAGAACGCCGCCTCCATCGCGGCGCTGTTCCTGACCACCGAGGCCGTCATCGCCGAGAAGCCGGAGAAGAACCCGGCTGCCCCGGCTGGTGGCATGCCCGGCGGCGACATGGACTTCTAAGTCCAGCCATTTCGCAAAGAGGGCGTCTCCCGGTTCGGGGGCGCCCTTTTCGCGTACGCCCAAAGGCAAGGAGCTCCACGCGCTTTCTTTCGAGCTCACGCCCACGGAAGGCAGGGCGCCGGCCTTGACCGAGGCTGAGATCCTGGAATGGTGAACGAGCCGATCAGCCAGGCATTGATCGTCTATCTGAGCGGCGGCGCCGGTTCATGGCCGCGAAAGGATCCGGCCGCCCTCGCGAAGTCGCTGGGACCCGACCAGGCGGCCCAGGTGCTTCCCACGTTGGACGCGCTGGCCGACGAGATGTTGAACGTCCCGGTGAACTGGGAGAACCACACCCTGCGATCCGGCACGGCCCAGGCCGTGGCCGAGATGCGCGTCCGTCACCCCGATCTCACCGACGAAGCTCTCCACGAACTCGGCCGGTACTACAGCTACAACTGGAGGTGATGATGATCCGCATCGCTGTCTCCGCGCATCGCGGTCTGCCTGCCGGCACGGTGTCCCTCGTCGATGACGCTCTGCGCGGGACGCTGGCCGGGCACTCACCCGAGGTCGTCGGGCTGTCGTGCCTGGCCGACGGCGTGGACCAGATCTTCGCCCGTGCGGTGCTGGACCTCGGGGGCAGCCTGGAGGCGGTGGTTCCGGCCGACGGCGAGCGAGTCCGCAGCGTCGGCCATGCGCAAGCTGACCACAGCGCTCACGGGCGCCTGAACGGTTCAGAGGCGTTTGACCCAGCGGCCCCATTCGGGCTGGCGGGTGTATCCGGCGGCCGACCAGGCGTGGTGGGCGAGGGTGTTGTCGTGCAGGACCATGGCGTCGGCGCGGAAGGCGCCGAAGGCGGCGAAGCGGGCCTCGGCGGCGGCGAGCAGCGTGGTGCCGATGCCCTTGCGGCGGTACGACGGGTGGACGGCCAGCCGGTACAGATGGGCCCGCCAGCCGTCCCATCCGGCGATGAGGGTGCCGGCCAGCTTGCCGTCCAGTTCGGCCAGCAGCAGAGATTCGGGGTCGCGGGCGATCAGGGCTTCGACCTTGGCGGGGTCGTCGTGGCGGTCGGTGCCTTCCGCGGCCTCGGCCCAGAAGTCCAGGACGGCCTTGATGTCTGATTGATTGCCGTTTCTTACTTTTACCCCGAATTCGGCCATGGCTCTGGAATTTATCAGGCGCGCAGGCCCGACAGCAGGGTGGCCGCGATGGCGTCCGCCTCGGCGCGGGCGGCGGCCGGGTCGTCGGCCTCCGCGATGGCCAGAGCCAGCTCGGTGATGGCGCCGAACAGGGCGCGGCCGAGCATCTCCACGGGGCGGCGGGCGAGGTAGCCCTCGTCCATGAGCGTGGTCAGCGCGTCGCGGAGCAGGCCGCCGAAGTGGCGTACGTCGAGCTCCTGCCAGCGTTCGTGGCCCAGGGCGATCGGGCCCTGCTTCAGCACGATCTCCCGGAACTCGGGCCGTCCGCAGGCGTCCAGGTAGGCGGTCAGCCCGGCTCGCGCGCGGGTGGCGGGGTCGCCGGCGGTCATCGCCGTGGTGACCGCGCGGACGGCGGAGTCCTCCAGCTCTTCGAAGACGGCCTCGAACAGGCCCTGCTTGCCGTCGAAGTGGTGGTACAGGGCTCCGCGGGTCAGGCCCGCCTGACGTACCAGTTCCTCTGCCGAGACGGCGGTGTAGCCGCGTTCGGCGAAGACGCGGCGGCCGACGTCGATGAGCGCCTGGCGGGTGGTCTCCGCGTAGAGCTCGCGCCGGGTCTTGACGGATGCCATGCGTCATGGATATCACATACAACATGAATGTCAGATACAGCGTGGATGTGGCTGTCGTCGGCGCGGGGCTGGCGGGGCTGGTGGCCGCGCGGGATCTGGTGCGCGCCGGGCACGACGTGGTGGTGCTGGAAGCGCGGGAGCGGGTCGGCGGGCGTACCCTCAACGGCGAACTGCCGGGCGGCGCGGCGATCGAGCTCGGCGGGCAGTGGGTCGGGCCAGGGCAGGATCGGGTGCTCGCGCTCATCGGCGAGCTCGGGCTGACCACCTTCCCCACCCATCACCAGGGCAGGCGGGTGGCCGAGCTGGTGGGACGGCGCGTGGAGTACACGGGGCGCGTTCCGCGGATCGGGGCGCTGGCGCTGGCCGACCTCGGGCGGGCGCAGCTCGCGCTGGACCGGGCGGCCCGCCGTATCCCGCTGGAGGCGCCCTGGACGGCGCCCGGCGCCCGCGAGCTCGACGCGCAGACGTTCGCGGCCTGGATGCGCGCCCGCACCCGCACCAAGAGCGGCCGGGCGATGGTCAGGCTGGTCACCGAGGCGATCTTCTCGGCCGAGCCGGAGGAGATCTCGGCCCTGTGGGCGCTGTACTACTTCGGCTCGGGCGGCGGCTTCGACGCGCTGACCGAGGTCAGGGGCGGGGCGCAGCAGGACCGCGTCGCGGGCGGCTCGCAGCGCGTCGCGCTCGCCGTCGCCGCGGAACTCGGTGACCGGGTACGGCAGGCGGAACCCGTCACCGACATCACCTGGGACGACGACCAGGTCGTGCTCCGCACCCCGGGCACCGAGACCCGCGCCAGGCGCGCGATCGTCGCGGTGCCGCCGCCGCTGGCCGGCCGGATCAGGTACAGCCCCGGGCTGCCCGGCGACCGTGACCAGCTCACCCAGCGGATGCCGATGGGCCGGGTCATCAAGGTGCATCTGGTCTACGGGGACCCGTTCTGGCGCGAGGCGGGCTACACCGGGGAGGCCAACAGCGACGTCCGCGCGCTGGGCACCGTCCTGGACAGCACCCCGCAGGGGGAAGGCGGTCCCGGGGTGCTCACGGGCTTCTTCGAGGGCGCGCACGCCGACGCGGCGGCCCGCCTGAGCGTCGCCGAGCGGCGCGGCCGGGCCGTGGACGACCTGACCGCCTACTTCGGCCCCGTGGCCCGCTACGCGATCGACTACATCGAGCTCGACTGGGCCGCGGAGGAATGGAGCCGGGGCTGTTACGGCGCCTTCGCCGCGCCCGGGACCCTGACCAGGTTCGGCCCCGCCCTGCGCACGCCCGTGGGGCCGCTGCACTGGGCGGGGACCGAGACCGCCGTCCGCTGGGCGGGCTACATGGACGGCGCCGTCGAGTCGGGCCACCGGGCCGCGGCGGAGGTCGCCAAGGCCCTGGGTGACGACCAGATCGCCTGAGCGGCGGGAGGGCTAGATCGCCAGAGCGGCGGGGAGCGGCTTGTCGTGCAGGACGGTCAGCGAGGTGACCGCGCGGGTGAGCACGACGTACAGGCGGGCCAGGCCCCTGGGCTCGGCGGCGACGATGTCCGCCGGCTCGACCACGATCACGTGGTCGTACTCCAGGCCCTTGGCCAGGGTCGCGGGGATGACGAGCAGCCGGTGTTCCTGGTCGGCGGCGTCGGGGTCGAGGACGGCGTGGGCGATGTCCTCCAGCGAACCGGAGACCTGCTCCACCAGCGCGTCCGGCACGATCACGCCGATCGAGCCCTCCCTGGACAGGGTCGCGCCGACCGCCTCGGCGAGCGCGGCGCCCGGCCGTACCGACAGGGAGCCGAGCCCGGGGCGCAGCGACCGCGGCGGGGCCAGCCCGGGGGCGACGGACGGCAGGAGGCGGGCGGCGTAGTCGAGCACCTCGCGCGGCACGCGGAAGCCGAGGGTCAGCTCGGTGACCTCGCCGGAGTCCTGGCCGAGGTGCCGGAGCACGGCTTCCCACGAGGTGGTGGACCAGGGCGTGGTGCCCTGCGCGAGGTCGCCCAGGACGGTCGCGGAGCCGTTGCGGCAGCGGCGGCCGAGGGCGCGCAGCTGCATCTCCGACAGGTCCTGCGCCTCGTCCACGACGAGGTGGCCGAGCGAGGAGGTGCGTTCGATGAGGTCGCCGAGCTCGTCGAGGAGCGCGGCGTCGGCCGCCGACCACTTCGCGGACTTCCATCCACGGTACGGCTTCCGCCAAAGCAGCATTTCCTGCTCGCCCGGCGAGATATCGGATTTGGCACATGCCTTGGCCAGGAACCCGGCGTCCGACAGCAGCCGGAACAGCACCTGGGCGGGCGTCACCTTGGGCCAGACGGCGTCCACGAGCTGCTTGACCGGCTTGGACCGCGCGACCGCGTCCTGCACCCGGTCGTCGGGGGAATCGCCGCGCTGCTCCATGCGGACGAGCACCTGGTGGGCCAGGCGCTGCGCGAGCGCCGCCCGGCCGGGGCCGTAGCGGGTGGTGCCGCGCAGGGAGGCGACGATCTCGCGCACCTCGTAGTCGGCCACGCGGAAGCGGTGGACGCCTCGGGTGTAGACCAGGCCCTCCTCCGGCTTGCTGATGTGCAGCCAGAGCGCCCGCTCCAGCACCGCGGCCATCCGGGCGTCGCCCTTGATCGCGGCGACCTCCGGCTCCTCCGGGGTGTCGTAGGCGCCCAGCAGGTCGGCGACGGTGGTCTGGTCGACCTTGACCTCACCGAGGGCGGGCAGGACGGAGGAGATGTAGGACAGGAACGCGCGGTTCGGCCCGACGATCATGACGCCGGAGCGGGCCAGCCGCTCGCGATGGGTGAACAGCAGGTAGGCGGCCCGGTGCAGCCCCACGGCGGTCTTTCCGGTGCCGGGCGCCCCCTGCACGCACACGGTCTGGGTCAGCGCGGCGCGGACGATCTTGTCCTGGTCGGGCTGGATGGTGGCGACGATGTCGCGCATCGGGCCGGTGCGCGGGCGCTCGATCTCGTCGGTGAGGATCTTCGAGGGGCTCAGGTTGCCGCCCTGGTCGAGCGGTTCGTCCTCGTAGGCGGTCAACGCGCCGCCGTGGTAGCCGAAGCGGCGGCGCCGTACGACGTCCATGGGGTCGGAGGGGCTGGCCTGGTAGAACGGGCGCGAGACCGGAGCGCGCCAGTCGATCACCAGCGCGCGGCTGGCGCCGTCGTGGACGTGCCTGCGGCCGACGTAGATGGTGCCGGGCAGATCATCGCCCGCGCTTCTGTCGAGCCGGCCGAAGAACAGCGGCGTGTCCGGGTGGTCGGCGAGGGCCGCGACGCGCTGGTCGAGCAGCGACTGGAGTACCTGCTGCGAGACCCAGTCGCCGGCCGCCTCCGCCGACAGCGACTGCGCGTGCTCGCGCATCGCCTGCAGGGCCTTGCGGGATTCGGCCAGGTGAGACTGCTCGGCGGACAGAACGTCCGCTGGATCGTCGGATATGTCGGGTGCCAGCTGGTGTGCGGGCATGCGAAAGCGCCCCCTGTCGGAGTGGTAACCGGTAGCGAATCGGCCAGTCTAATCGGGGAAACGGGAGGCATCCAAAGCATTTACGCGGGGTAGGGGGAGACCGTGGCACGTGTGCGGTTCGGCGTCTCCCCGATCGTCCCCACCATCGCGAGCTTTCTGCTCGCCGCGTTGTGGGGGCTGTCGGTCTTCGCGGGCTGGGGGACGGCGGCCTTCTGCGCGAACGGCGACGCCACGCAGTGCGGCCAGCGCCTGGACGCCGTCGCGGGGTTGTCCGGGCTGTTCGCGATGCTCGCGGCGGTCTGTACGGCCGCCGCCTGGATCCTGCCCGCCGCCAGGAAGGACCATCGCACCTTCAACCTGTACATGGGCTCGGCCGTGGCCGCATGGGTGGTCGCCGAGGGTGTGCTCTTCCTGGGTGGCCTTCTCGTCGGCTAACTAAATCGCCAAAAAATCGGGCATTTCAGGTGGGAATGGGGGATCATCGGGTATGTCGCAGCTGGCGTGAAGTAGGCGACAGCGCGCAGGTGAGGGGGGTGGTTCGATTGTCGACGGCCCGCGGAGTTTCGTGGACCTGAGGTTCTGGGCAAGGCCCGGCCGCCGGAGCGGCCGGGCCTTCATACTTCCAGGACGTCGTCGGCGTCGATGATCTGGTACGCGTAGCCCTGCTCGGCCAGGAACCGCTGGCGGTGCGCCGCGAACTCCTGGTCGACGGTGTCTCGGCTGACCACGGTGTAGAAGCGGGCGCCGCCCCCGTCGGCCTTGGGCCGCAGCACGCGGCCGAGCCGCTGCGCCTCCTCCTGCCGCGAGCCGAACGTGCCCGACACCTGGATGGCGATCGCCGCCTCCGGCAGGTCGATGGAGAAGTTGGCCACCTTGGAGACCACGAGGACCTGGATCTCCTTGTCGCGGAAGGCCTGGTAGAGGCGCTCGCGCTCCTTCACCCGGGTCTCGCCCTTGATGACCGGCGCGTTGAGGTGCTCGCCCAGCTCGTCGAGCTGGTCGATGTACTGGCCGATGACCAGCACCTGCTCGCCCAGATGCTTCCTGACCAGCGCCTCGGTGACGGTCGTCTTGGACGGCGTGGTGGCGGCGAAGCGGTACTTCTCGTCGGACTCGGCCATCGCGTAGGCCAGCCGTTCCTCGTCGGAGAGCGTGACCCGGACCTCGACGCAGTCGGCGGGCGCGATCCAGCCCTGGTTCTCCATCTCCTTCCAGGGCGCGTCATAACGCTTGGGCCCGATGAGGGAGAACACGTCGCCCTCGCGGCCGTCCTCGCGCACCAGCGTCGCGGTCAGCCCCACGCGGCGGCGGGCCTGCAGGTCGGCGGTCATGCGGAAGATGGGCGCGGGCAGCAGGTGCACCTCGTCGTAGACGATCAGGCCCCAGTCGCGCGCGTCGAACAGCTCCAGGTGGGCGTAGACGCCCTTCCGCTTGGTCGTCATCACCTGGTAGGTGGCGATGGTGACGGGGCGGATCTCCTTCTTGGTGCCGGAGTACTCGCCGATCTCGTTCTCGGTCAGCGAGGTGCGCTTGATCAGCTCGGTCTTCCACTGGTGGGCGCTGACCGTGTTGGTGACCAGGATCAGCGTGGTCGCCTGGGCCTGGGCCATCGCGGCCGCCCCGACGATCGTCTTGCCGGCGCCGCAGGGCAGCACGACCACTCCGGAGCCGCCGTGCCAGAAGGCCTCGGCCGCGTCCTTCTGGTAGGTGCGCAGTGACCAGCCGTCCTCCAGCAGCGAGATCGGGTGCGCCTCGCCGTCGACGTAGCCCGCGAGGTCTTCGGCCGGCCAGCCCAGCTTGAGCAGCGCCTGCTTCACGTTGCCGCGGTCGCTCGGGTGCACCACGACCGAGTCGGCGCCCATGCGCTCGCCCAGCATCGGCTGGATCTTCTTCGAGCGCAACACCTCTTCGAGCACGGCCCGGTCGGTCGAGGTCAGCACCAGGCCGTTGACCGGGTCCTTCTCCAGCCGGAGCCGGCCGTAGCGAGCCATGGTCTCGGCGATGTCGACCAGCAGCGCGTGGGGGACCGGGTAGCGGCTGTGGCTGATGAGCGCGTCGATGACCTGCTCGGCGTCGTGACCGGCGGCTCGCGCGTTCCACAGCGCCAGCGGCGTGACGCGGTAGGTGTGCACGTGCTCGGGCGCGCGCTCCAGCTCGGCGAACGGCGCGATCGCCTTGCGACACGCGTCCGCGTTGGCGTGGTCGACCTCAAGCAGCAGCGTTTTGTCGGATTGGACGATGAGCGGGCCGTCGTTCACTGGTCCCCCTTCGATGGCTACCGCCTATCCAACACAAAGAAGCGGCGGAACAGTCCCCGAACTGGGAATCAGTCGTTGTCGTCCAGGTATCCGGCGAAGCCCAGGAACAGGAAGCCGCCGATCGTCACCAGGAATCCCGCGCCGAACAGGACCCACGCCCAGACCAGCTTGCTCCGGGCGTTCTCCGGCTCGGTGTCCACCTTGCTCAGGCCCAGGCCGGCCATGACGGCGCCGGCGATGGCCACGAAGTTGCAGCAGGCGACGATCGAGATGAGGTTGAGGACGAGCGCGACGATGGCGTTGGTACGCAGCCCGTCGTTGCGCGGCTGATGGGGCGGCGGGTAACCGGGTCCGTACCCGTAGCCGGGAGGAGGCTGTTCGCCGTATGGGGCGCCGTACGGCTGATAGGGATCGCTCATAGCACTCCAGATTTATCACGATGTCGCCATAGATCTGGTCTCTTGGGCGCATCTAGAGAGGCGAGACATGAGGAGGGCAGGTGCATCCGGATGACCGCCGAGGCTTCACCCAGTTCGTCGCAGCACGTTCAGACAGCCTGATCAGGCTGGCCTACGTGCTCACCGGCGACCAGCACTCCGCCGAGGACCTCCTGCAGACGGCGCTGATCAAGACCGCCGGCCGCTGGCGGGGCATCCGCGGTGACCCCGAGGCGTACGTCCGCCGGGTGATGTACCGGGAACAGGTGAGCCTGTGGCGCAGCGCGCGCTGGGGACGCGAGCGCGTGGTCGAGAAGCCGCCGGAACGCGCGAGCGGCGACGCCACCGCCGAGGTGGACGAACGGCTCGCGCTGGAACACGCCTTACGGCAACTGCCGCCGCGCAAGCGCGTGGTCCTGGTGCTGCGCTACTTCGAGGACCTGCCCGAGTCGGAGGTCGCGCGGATCATGGGCTGCTCGGTGGGCACCGTGCGCAGCCAGTCCCACCAGGCCGTCAAGCGCCTGCGTGCCCTCGTCGGCGACCGTGTCAACCAGGAGGCCTGAACGATGGCAGTGGACGAACGCACGATCGGCGAGGGCCTGCGCCGCATGGCCGGGCGGGCGGAGCCGGTGGACGGGGAGATGGTGGCGGCCCAGGTGCTGCGCTCGGCGGGGCGGCGGCGCCGTACCGGATGGGCGGTGGGGGTGGCCGGGACGGCGGCGGCGCTCGCCTTCGGCGCGGTGGCGGTGACGAACCTCCCCGACCCGGGCGACCGGACGGCCGCCGAGGTCGACCCGACCTTCACCGGACTGACCCTGGCGCCCACGCCGCCCCTGCCCGCGGCGCCGCCGATCGAGGGGCTGCCGGCCAACACGCCAGAGCAGTTCCGGCAGGTGCGCGACTGCATGCCCCAGGGCGGGCCGGTGCACGGCATGGACGGCGAGCGGCGCGTCCCGCACCACGGGGTCGCCGAGGACTTCAGGCTGCTGGCCGAGTCGCGCGACAAGCTGGGCGTGACCCAGCTCATGGGCAGCAGGAAGGGGCTGGTGCTGTGCACGCCGGGCGTGCTCGACGTCAGCTACCCCGAGCGGCCGATCTTCACCTACTGGGGGCGCGAGGAGCCGGGGAGCCTGGCCTTCGACGGGCCGCTGTCGGTGGACGTCCACGACACGCAGACGCAGTCGGAGGTGAATCCGGGCACGGACGGTGATCCGTCGTTCATGGTGGTCGCGGGGAGGGCGGCCGAGCGGGTGCGCCGGGTCGAGGTCGCCTGGGCGAGCGGGCAGCGGATGGAGGCGAGCCTCACCGGCGGCTTCTTCATCGCCAGGACGCGGGTCACGGAGCGGAACAAGACGCTCCCCAAGGTGGACGTCACGGCCTACGACGCCGACGGGAAGGTGCTCGACCAGCGGAAGGGGCTGGAGAACCTGTTCGCCGGCGCCCTCGACGTGGACGACTAGTGTGCCGAGTCGTTAATTCGCTGGCAGTATGCGGTGAGGTTGTCGAGGATCTCGTCTGCGGTCTTGGTCCACACCAAGGGCTTGGGGTCGG
>NZ_JBITGW010000045.1:0-30176 GCF_044457345.1 Nonomuraea sp. NPDC050547 | reverse complement strand
CCAGGGCCGGTCGGGGGCGCGAGACTCGACCGGAATCCCCGCGCGCCCCGTTCCGCAGATCGGCTTCAACCCACCGCTGACCTGCGTGGACTAGCGGACGGTTTCGTTCCGCTGCACAGCGCTCGCCGAGTCCCGGCCAGCCCCGCCAAGGACGGTGGCGTGGATGTGCTCGGCGACGAGCGCCTGATGCTCGCTGCCGGCCTCGACGATCCGGGCGGCCAGCCCGGCGAGCTCGTGCTCCCAGGCTCGTTTGGTCTACGTCTGCGGGTGATCGGGACCGAAGGCGCGTGCACGGGCGGAAAACACCTCGGTGTACATGTACCGGGCGGTCACCAGATCCCCGCCTCTGCCGTCCAGCGGGCGAGGTCGGAGCGGTCGGGGAGCGTGTCGGGGTGGTCACGGCCGAAGACGCGCTCGCGGATGGCCACCAGCTCGGCGAACCTGTCCCGGGCGGCGGCCGCATCGTCTGTCTCTGCCGTCCAGTAGGCGAGGTTGGCGCGGTCGGTCAGCGTGTCGGGGTGCTCGGGACCGTGGACACGTTCGCGGATGGGCAGCAGCTCGGCGAACCCCTCGCGGGCGGCCGCCGCGTCTCCCGCCTGCCCCGTCCAGAAGGCGAGGTTGCCGCGGTCGGTCAGCGTGTCGGGGTGTTCCGGGCCGAGAGCCTCGACCTGGGCGGCGTAATGGGCCTGTTGCAGCGCCTTGGCGGTGGTGTAGTCGCCGCTGGCGTGGGCGAAGGCGATGACTGTTCTCATCGTGTCGGAGCCAGGCGAGATGACGGCGCGGGAGTGGGGGAGCAGCCGGATGTAGCGAGGCCAGTTCGCGCGGATGCCGGGATCTGCGGGCAGTGCGCTGTCCAGCAGGGAGGCGGCACGGGTGCGGGTGTGTTCACGCTGCTCTTCGGTGAGCTGGTGCCAGATGACGGCTTGGGTCAGCCGGTGGATGCTCACCGTTTCCTGATCGTCTGCGGCGTGCTCGGTGTCCGCGAGGGCCGGGGGGTCGGTGGGGGTGGTCAGAGTGATGAGGGTGTAGGAGGCCAGCAGAGCCAGGGCCTCGTTGACCGCCTGCTCATCGTCACCGGCCCCGGCCAGGACGTCGGCGGGCAGGTGATCGGGGGCATAGCAGGACAGCAGCCGCAGCAGACCGTCGGCCAGCGGGTTCTGTTCGGTGATGTGGGCCCGGCTGACCTCCCATGCCTTGGCGACCACCCGCTCGGCGTCCCCGCCCGCGGCGGCGGTGGCGAGCATGCGCTCGGGCACCTGACGCAACAGGCGCAAGTAGCCGGCCGGCGTGCAGCGCGGGGTTCGGGCGACGTAGGCGCCGGCCTGGGTCAGCGCCAAAGGAAGGTCACCGAGCTCACCTGCCAGCTCATCCAGCACGGCGGCGTGCGGCGGGCCGATCAGATCGCCCAGCAGCCGGACCGAGGCAGGGCGGGACAAGGTGTTCAGCCGCACCGGGGTGATGCCCAGGTGCCGCCAGCCGACATCACGCCGGGTGGTGATCAGCACCTGCCCGCCCGTCAGCCGGGCCAGATACGGCTCCAGGTGGGCGGCCTCATCGACGTTGTCGAACACCAGCAGCCAGCCTGTACGGCCGGCCAGCCAGGCCAGCGCCCAGGCGGCGGCCTCCTCGACCGAGGCCTGCGCGGCCGCCACCGAATCGCAGCCCGCCACCAGCGCACGCGCCAAGGCGGCCAGCCCGGCCTCGATCTGCGCCGGGCTGTCGGCGTCGATCCACCACACCACCTGGTAGTCCAGGCGCCGGGCGAAGGCGTACTGCAACGCCAGCTCACTCTTACCCACGCCGCCCAACCCGACCACCGCCTGACTGATCACCCCCGCGCCGGTCCCTGATTCCAGCGTGGTCGCCAGCTCCTGCCAGGCGCTCTCACGGCCGACGAACCACGGCGCAGGCCGGCGCGGCAGCCCGAACAACCCGGCGGTCACCTCCACCCGCGCCGGCGAAGGCAACGACGGACGGCGCGCAGCGTGCAGATCACCGGTGACGATCGTGCCCGAGTTCTCCCACACCGCGACCGAGCGCGGCCCGCTCGCCTCCACCCGCCCACCCGCAGCGTCGCGGGGCCGATCGACCCCATCGCGGACGTTCACACCCTCCACCATGACCAGACCAGGCCGCCTCGGGCAACCTCCTCAGCCAAACCCGGACCAGGCAAAGCCCGCCCCCAGGAAGCGATCACTCCAAGGGCGTTTCGTCAGTCCGTATCAGGCGCCCGGCCGCTCGCACCGACGCATGAAACAGCCGGCGCCCAGGTCGGGTCCGGCTCCGGCAGTTGTCCACTGTGCGACCACTCATGAAGCATCTGACCAGTCAGAAGCCGACAAGGCGCCGCTGCGGGCCTGGTGTGCTCAAGGGACGTAGGCTGCCAGTTCTGCGGGACGGCCCGCCTCGACCTTGCCGTGCGGGCCCTCGTGTACTGCGCACCTTCCCACGCTCGTCTTTGCGTTTCGGAGTGCCCCACTCGGAATACGTGACGGGCGGGCCGTCGACTTTTCGGCACAGGCTTCTGGGCGATGTTCGTGCAGATCGGCTCATCCGAGAACGTCTAGTGATGGTGTCCAGAAAGCCCAGTTCGAAGAGGGTGGCGGCAGTGTCAATGGCGCTTCCGTACGCGGATCGGGCCGGGCTGAAGCGCTGACCTGCGACAGAGGAGGACACCTCGGCGGCCGCCGAGGCCGGCGCCGATCGGCGGGCCCACGCCCGCCGCAACGATGCGATCCGTCAGGCCATAAAGCGAATCAATAACGACCTCTCCTAGCATCCGCAACACCCGAACTCGTCGACTGCGGTGGCGAGGCAGAGATCGCAACATAGGGAGAGCCAGCATGAGGATCGCGTCACCAAGTAGAGCCGCCATCGCTGTCACGTTCGTCGCCAGCCTGGGGCTGATGGCCGCCGCCCCGGCAGCGCAGGCAACAGCCTCCAGCGCGTCAACAGCCTCCAGCGCGGCGTGCGAGCTGCATATCGGGCTCACCCGCAAGGACGGCAACTACATCCGAGGCTACGGCAGCAAGCTGGGCTGCGAGAACAGCACATCCTGGCTGTATCTGCAGTGGGAGCGCTGGAACGGCTGGTGGACGCAGACCGAGAAGGCGGTGAACGGGAGTGGCTTCGACGTGCCGATCAGCTGGTTCTGCAAAGGGACGGGCACACACAACTTCAAAGTGCGGCACTACATGCGTACCTTGGGCGGCTCCACGAAGGTCAAGGACTCGAACATCATCCGGGTGACCTGCTGACTACTGACTGCGGTGACGGATGAATTCGCCGCCCTGGAAAGCTCAGGCGGTTGTCGCACGTCTCGGCGCCGCAGCTTGCCCGCCCGTCTCGAAGGCGTGCTGAGCCGGCTCACCGTGAGCCTTCTCATTCTCGGCGGTCTCGCCGGGGGCGGGTTCGGGGATCATCGGTTCTCGCCTTCTTGGTTGGCGGCATCACGGGGGCGAGGTTCATGAGTTGGACGTAGTGGCCCAGCCAGTCGGCGCCGGGCCCGGCCAGCAACTCACGCGCCAGCCCGGTCCCGACCGTTGAGTGTCACTCAGGATGAGCATGTGGCGATGTGAGAACGCCCCGCCTGGAGCGAGGAAAGGTGGCTCCAGACGGGGCGTTGGTGTTCACGGTGTCACAGAGATGCTCAGGGTGCCGCGACTGAACGGGGCTTGATGGCGAGTCGTGCGTGGGACTCTTGAGGTGTCGCCTCACGAAGGAGCGCGCCGGTGTCTTCGATGGCTGAGACCACGACCTTGAGTTCGTTCCTGCGCGCTCGCTTCAATGAGAGCGCGCGCGAGGCTGACTGGTTCATGAGCTGACGTGCCTTGACGTTGCGGGCTGGCCATGGTGCCGATGTCGTGCGGGTACCACGACGATTCGCCCTGGATTGAGCGGCTGGAGACGTCGGGCTCCCAGCCGGTCACCCGGCGGCCCGTCAGCTCTTCGATTGCGGCCGCCGCGGCGGCCTTGGCACCGGCCACGTTCCGGGCAGCGATGCCACCGCCGAAGCCGAACCCGTACACCTCGATCACGCCCTGCGGGCCCTGCAGGCACCACTCGCCGTCTTCGCGCCACAGGCACAAGTCGCTGTCATCCCACTCCCGGCCCACGGACCCGATGGGCGGGACGTCCTTGGGGACGTCTTGGACGTCCCCAACACCACCCCGGACGTCCCGGACGTCCCGCCCCTCGTCCTGTACGTCTGCGTCGCCCACATCGTCCGGGCGTCCAGGCGGGCCCGTTCGACGTCGTGGCGGGCCTGCGCCGATGACCGCCACAGCGCGGTCACCTCGGCCTGCAGCTCCTGGTGCGGGCCGTAGTCCATCTCGCGGAAGCTCGCGCCCGGCGCAGGCATTCCAGCACGGCGGGCAGGTCATCGGCGGTCAGCGCCTGGCGCAGCCGGCCGGGCCAGTCCACACGGCTGGGCAGCTCGCTGTAGCGGTGCAGGCGCCCGTCGACGGCCCGATGAATGGCGGCCGCAGCCGCATCCGCGCGCTGCTGCAGGTCGCCGAGATCGGCCAGGCGGCGTCCGACCTCGCGTAGCCGGTCGGCGTGCCCGGCGATGAACGCCTGACCGGCGCGCTGGGCGGCGCGATGGTCGCGGGTGGCGGCGACCCGGTCGCGGGTGGTGCCGGCGTGTCCGCTCGGGTCGCCGCACAGCGACAGGTAACGGCGTTCGGCAGACTGGCGCGAGCGCACCTCCAGCGCCGGGGCGAGCTGCGCCCAGGTGACTCCCTGGGCGCGCAGCGACTCGATCACATACCCTTCGCCCTCCTGCAGGTCCTCGCGCAGCTGGCGGATGACCAGCAGCGCGGCCAGGCCCTGCTCGACGTCGAGGCGGTCGTGGGCCGACAGGTAGGCGTCGACCAGCAGCCGGTTCAGCGTCTCGGCGACCTCGCCCAGCGGCCGGCCGCAGAAGCCCTCGCCGTACTCATCCAACGGCTCCGAAAGGTCGGTGCGCGGGTCGGCCAGCGCCCACCAAGCGGAGCGGCGGCGTCCTGAGCGGGTTTGCGGGTGGTGGGGGTCGGGCTGGGGGTGGCCACGAAGATCCCTTCGGCTGTCGTGTCATCGGCGACATGCGCGTGCGGCGTATGACACGACAGACGACCCGGGGCGCGATCACGGATGCGAAGATCGTGCACCGGGGCTCGGGCCTGTCTCCAGCACGGCGGCGCCCGTAGCCCCGTACAACGCGAGGTCCTGCGCGTAGCCTGATGTCGCCGTGGGACGGGAGCCCGCGGCCCGACTTCTTCTGGGGTGCCACACGCCCTGGGGGCGAGGCTGCAGGTCAGTCGGCGGATGATGAGCACGATGCTGAAACGCGCGTTTTGGGTGTCGTCCAACGCGCTCGGCGAGCTGTTGCTGAGCCTGTCGGTGAGAATTCCCTCGGCGCGAGACCGCCGCATTCGACACTCGTGAACGCTGCGAGGTGCTGCGCACTCAGCTGAGCCGGGCTGAGGAGTTCGCGGCCGACCTGCAGCGGCACGCCGGTCAGCTGGCCGGCGGCGCTGCCTGACCCGCCAGCTCACCAGGGGTGCCGGTCGCGCCGTCGTGGCAGCGCGGCCGCCAGGAGGGCGACGGCGACCAGCACGATGGCGAGAACGGCGAACGCCCGCCCGTAACCGGCCGCCAGAAGGTGCGCCGGTGCCGGAGCGCCGCCTACGTCGGTCGGCCCCGCCGTCAGCGTGACCAGGGCGGCCAGGCCGAGCGCGCCGCCGGTCTGCTTGGCGGTGTTCATCAGTCCGGAGGCCGCCCCCGCATCGGCCGGGGCGACGCCTGAGGTGACCATGACGGTCAGCGGCGTGTTCAGCAGGCCCGCGCCGAGCGAGATCAGCACGGCCGGGCCGCCGATGGCCGTCAGGTAGTCCTGCCCGGGGGCGATGCGGCTCTGCCACCAGAAGCCGGTCGCGCCGATCAGCGCTCCGACGGCGATGAGCACACGATCGTCGGCGCGGCGCATCAGCCACGGCGCCACCCGCAGGCCGACCAGCATGGTCAGCAGGGTGTGTGGCAGGAAGGCCAGCCCGGTCTGCAACGGCCCGTAGCCCAGCACGTTCTGCAGGGACAAGGTCAGGAAGTACCACATCGGGTTCAGGCACGCCCCGGCCAGCAGCATCACGGTGTTGCCCAGCCAGATCCGCCGCGGCCGCAGCAGCGCCGGCGGAATCAGCGGCGCCCGCGCCACGCGCACCTCGACCAGCGCGAACAGGGCCAGCAGCACGGCCCCGGCGAGCGCGACGGCGGGTGCGCCGGCCAGGCCATAGGCCAGCGCGCCCAGCCCGGCGCTGGCCAGTGCCGCGCCGAGCACGTCCAGCTGCCGCCGGTCATCGTGCCCCCGGCCGGGGGCCAGCAGGCGGGCCGCGGCCAGGCAGGCCAGTCCGATCGGCACGTTGATCAGCAAAATCCAGCGCCAGGACAGGTACTCCGTCAGCGCGCCGCCGATGAGGTTGCCCGCCGTGCCGCCGGCCAGGCTCACCGCCGTCCAGACGGCGATCGCCCGGGTGCGCCGCGGTCCCTCGGGAAAGGCGGACGTCAAGATCGTGAGTGTGGCCGGGGCCAGGATCGCCGCCCCCACCCCCTGACCGGCGCGGGCGGCGATCAGAGTGCCGGGCGCATCGGCCAGCCCGCCGGCCAGGCTCGCGGCGGTGAACACCGCCAGGCCCGCGGTGAAGACACGCCGGTGCCCGTACAAGTCGGCCAGCCGGCCGCCGAGCAGCAACAGCCCGCCGAAACTCAGTGCGTAGGCATTGCCGACCCACGCCAGATGCCGAGTGTCGAAGCCGAGCGTGTGCTGGATGGACGGCAGCGCGACGTTCACCACCGAGACGTCCAGGACCACCATGAACTGTGCGGCGCACAGCAGCGCCAGCACGACCGGCACTGACCCTCCCCTCCCGTATAGCGATGCGTTCACATCGAATTACTGCGATCCAGCATATAATCCGATGTGAACACATCGAGAAACTGGGAGGGGTCCATGGGCAGGGGGCCGGGTGCGCAGCACACGCAGCGGCGCAACGAGATCGCCGACGCGGTGCTCGCCATCGTCGCCGAGCGCGGCCTGACCGCGGTCTCGCTGACCGAGGCGGCCGCCCGGGCAGGTGTCTCACCCGGTCGGGTGCAGCACTACTTCCCAGCCAAGCAGCAACTCCTGGAAGCCGCCTTCGAGCGCGGCAACGAGCTGTCCAGCGCCCGCATACGGGCCAAGGCCGGCACCGACCTGCAGGCCGCCGAGCCCCGCTTGGTGCTCACCACCGTGCTGGACGAGCTCATCCCCTACGACGCCGCCAGCCAGGCGCACATGCGCGTACGGCAGTCCTTCCACGCCCTGGCGCTGGCCGACGAGCAGATCGCCGCCCGGCTCCGTCAGCTGTATGACGCCTTCCACCGGGACATGACCGACCTGCTGCACTCCGACCAGAACGCCGGCCGCCTGACCCCTCACGCCGACCCGCACCGGCACGCGGTCAGCCTGGTAGCACTCGCCGAAGGCCTGGCCACCAACGTGCTCATCGGCGTCACCACCAGCCAGGCCGCCCAGCAACACCTGCGGGCGGCCATCGCCGACCTGTACCTACAGCCGGCGTGACGACGAGAAAGTCAGACGATCCATCGCCGCCCTGAACTGTGAGAACACAACAGATGGCGGCTGGTGAGGCCAGCCTTACCGCCACCCCGCCGTACTGGCCGCCCAACGCCGCGAACGCGCCCGCATCCGCAGCGAGAAAGGCCTCCGCTGGGGAGGCAGGCTCCTGGCAATCTCCCGGTACGGCCAGCCGCAGCACCTGGGTGCGGGCAGGATGCTGGACGCAGCCCATGCTCGTCGACCACGATCAACCCGGGCTGGTCCTGATCGGTCGGCAGCCTGGCCGCCTCGATCACCGGGGTGTCCAGCGTGACGACGGGGAAGTCGGCGAGCAGATCACGAGCGCGCATCTGCGGGGCGTTTCAGGATTGGCGACACGGCCGCCGGCCAGACGGCCCGCCACACCTGCCGACAACGTGCCAACGACCATCTGGACGCGACCTGCGCCTCGTGCCCGCACGCGGATGCTGCGCATGACGGCATTCCGTGCGTGGGCCGGCGCTGATCTGCCGACCGCGGCCTTCATGGTGCGCCCTTCGGATACTCGAGTCGCCTCCCGGTGGTGGATGCCGGGCGCGAGGTCACGTCCGGTTCAGATACGCCAGCACGGCCAGCACGCGGCGATGTGCTTGCCGACGGTCCCCTCACTGACGTACAAGGCCCCCGCGATGGCCGCGTTCGAGCGTCCCTGCGCCATGAGCTGGAGTACGTCCCGCTCGCGCGGGGTCAGCCGGGCCACCGGGCGCCGCGGCGAGGTACCGCCGAGCAGCTTGGCGATCACCTCTGGATCCATCGCGGTTCCGCCGCATGCCACCCTTCGCAGGGCGTCGACGAAGTGGCCGGAGACGGCAGCCCCATATGCCCGGTCACAAACAGAACGACCAGGAGCGGCGGCCCCAGCATCGCCGGCACCGCGAGCGCCAGACCGCGCACGGGAGCCGCGGCGAACGTCAGCACGCGCGAGCCGGCGCCCGCGTCAACCCCCATGACCTTCCCACCCGATCGATGAAACCACGCGGGCGGCGCCGGCGGTATGGGTGCCAGCCCCCACCTCTGGCGGGAGCCAGGCCCGTTACCCGCGCCCGGTTCCGTTCCTAGCGTGGCGGCCATGACCGTCACCGCCGTACGGCTGCACTACCTTGACCGCGTCCGGGTGCTGCTGACCGTACTCGTCGTCCTTCATCACGTCGCCCTGACCTACGGGAGCTTCGCCCTGTGGTACTACCACGAGCCGAGCATGGGAAAGCCGTCGCCGCCGGGTGAGTGGGACCGGCTGCTGGACCTGTTCCTCCTGCTCAACCAGACGTACTTCATGGGGCTGTTCTTCCTGATCTCCGCCTACTTGATGCCCGGCTCCCACGACCGCAAGGGCGGGCGGCGCTTCCTCGCCGATCGCGCGATCAGGCTGGGACTCCCGCTGATCCTGCTGGTCTTCGCCGTCATTCCGCTCGCCAAGCTGCCGCTGTACCGCTGGGAGAACGCCCGGGCCCCGCTCACCTATCTCAACTTCTACCTCCGTGAGCTCGAGCAGGGCCCCGGCTGGTTCCTGGTGACCCTGATGGTCTTCGTGGTGGCCTATACCGCCATCCGGGCCCTTCGCCCGGCGCCTCGCCGGCAGCCGGCCACACCGCTGCGGGCACGCACGATGATCGGATTCGCCGCGCTCCTCGCGACACTCGGCGTCGCCTGGCGCCTGCTGCCCCTTGAACGCGTCCCCGTCGTGCAGTTCCCGGTGCCGGATTACCTGCCGCAATACATCTGCATGTTCACCGCCGGGGTGCTCGCCTACCGGCGGGGATGGCTGACGGCCATCCCGGCACGGGCGAGCGGCTGGGGGTTCTGCGTCGCGGCCGTGGCGGCCGTGACACTGCTGCCCGTCGCGCTGGCGGGCGCGGACACCTCCGGCGAGCAGCCGCTCCTCGCACAGGTGGCGCACGGGCTTTTCGACGGCGTCTACTGCGTGGGCATGTCCCTGGGGATACTCGGGCTGTTCAGCCGCAGGTCCGCGGCGGAACCGACCCCGCGCGGCCGCTTCCTGTCCGCCAACGCCTACGCCGTCTACGTCCTGCACTCGGGCGTGCTCGTCATGGTGTCCGTCGCGCTGTCCGGCCTTCCCGCCGGAGCGCTGACCAAGTTCGCCCTCGCCGCGGCCCTCTCCCTTCCCCTGTGCTGGGTAGTGGCAGCCGCCGTTCGCGCGGCGCCGATCGGCCGGCGCGTACTCTGAGACGCAACTCGCCGGCCCGCGAGCCAGGGCACGTCACCCTCGCCCCTTCGGCCACGGTTGTCTCGGGCCGGAGGACCTTCCAGCAGGTCAGCGAACGATGATCTCTTCCTCACGTAGACCCGTCTGCGGTTTCCGCACGCCACAGTGGCTTGCCGAACGGAGGCCGCCATGAGGACACTAAGCCCGAAACTTGCGGCCGAACAGGACACCACCATGCACTTACGCCCGGATCTGATCATCCGCTGCGGGAATGCCTTTGCCGGTCTCGTCGCTCCCTACGTCGTGCTGGCGACCGTCGTCTTCTTCACCGAGGATCTGGTCGTCCCCGACCCGGTCGCCTACAGCCTGATCGTCGTAGTCGCGCTGGCGATGCCGTACCTGGCAGTCCGCGGCTACCGGATGGCCATCCTCTGCACGCCCGCCAGCGTCACTGTGCGGGGCTGGTTGCGCAACCGCACCATCCCCATCCAGGACGTAGCCGACACCGGCGGCCTCCTCTCGGGCCGCCTGCTGTGGCTCGATGCGACCGGCCGTCTCCGCCACACACCCACCATCGCATTCGCCACGCTTGTGCGCGCACCCAGCAGCATCAAGGAACACAACGTCCAGGCGGAGCAGCGGCTGCAGGACTGGGTCGCCCGCCACCAGACGAGCGCGGCCAAGAGACGGCATCTGACGGCCATGGCACGGAACTGGCCGAGGAGGACGCGCTTCCTCTGGCTGGGCGGGAGACTTGACGACGTTGTCGGATGGGTGCTCATCGTGCTGGCGCTGACGTGCGCGGGGATCTTCGCCCAGGGGCTGCCGTCAGAGATCCGTGCTGCTCAGGGCTTGGGCCGACCCGGGACATTCATCGCAATCGACCGCGACTGTGGTGATGTCACCTGCTCGTGGAACGGCTCCTTCCGCTCTCATGACGGTACGGTGGTCAAGAATGATGCCTGGTTGTACGGCACGGCTGTGGAGGACCTGCAGGCCGGCGATCAGGTCGCCGCACTGGATACCGGGCATGCTCACAAGATGTTTACACCCGGCACCCACGATCTCGTCTCCTGGCCGTTCTTTGTGATCGCGGTAGTGGCTCTCGGCTGGTACGGGCTCCGGCGCATCACGAACGCACGCCGAGAACGACTCGCCGAACTGGCCATGGCCAGGAAGTCTCGCTAGCCCCGTTTTCCGCACATGAGCGATCTTCAGCGGAGGTCTCGTGGATCGATGTCGAGGAGGTCCAGGAGATGGAGTTGGAGGTCGGTGGGTTGTGGGATGGCTGGGGGTGACTGGCCGGTGCCTGGGATCAGCCGGATACCGGCCGGCGCGTCGAGGATGAGCTTGCCGGTGGGTATGGCGGGTCGTCCGGCGTACAGGCCGTTGATCTTGGTCGCGCCGCGAGCTGCCAGGGCCTGACGGATCTGGCGTTCGATCAGGCAGAAGATGAGCAGGGCCAGGCAGATCACGGTGATCAGCGCGGCGATGCGGCGGTTGCTTTTCAGATACAGGCCGGTGACGGCCAGCGGCCCCTTGAAGGCCTGGTAGCGGCGCTCGACCGCTTCCTGGCCTTTGTAGTGGCGCAGTACCCGTCCGGCGTCGGCCTGATCCGCATCAAGGTTGGTCAGCAGGGCGTACCAGCCGTCGGTGGCGGCTTCGGCGTCCAGTACCTGCTGGTCGAAGTGCCGGCTGAGGGTGGGTTTGCCGGTGTCCGGGCTGGTAGCGGTGACCGCGCTCAGGTAGGTGCTCACCCGCCGGGCGCGGCCGATCGCGGTGATCCGGTCGCTGACGGCCTGCTCGTCGGGGTAGTGGCGGCTGCCGAGGCCGCGCTCCAGCCGGGCTAGATCCTCACCGGCCCGCGCCAGCTTCTTGGCCCGGGCGGCCTCGGCAGCGCGGGCGCGGGCCGAGGAGTGCACGAAGATCCTTCGCAGCCTCAGCACCGGATCCTTCGTGCGCGGCCCCGCCAGCGTCATGACGTCGTCACACACGTGCCAGACGCCACGCCGCTCGACGGGCTTGCCCGTGTCCCGGGCGGCGACACCTACACCTCGGTCTTTCCCCAGGTGGCGATGGCGGCGGCAGAGAAGACCGCGGCGCTGCTGCTGGGTGACGATCACGACGGGGCCACTGTTCGGCAACTCCACGCCTGACCAGGGCAAGCGAGGGGGCGGCCCCGTTCCGCTGAAATATCGGCGTAGCGGGGCCGTTCGTCATGTGACGGAAGGGATGAACGGCATGATGATCATGGTGTGTACAGGGTTGGTACGGGCGAGCACGGTTGGAGCACGGAACGGCCGGAACTATGTTCTATTCGGGCGGCCAAGCGCATGTTTCAGCAGGTCAGTACCATGAAATAAGCGCGCCCTGCAGGATTCGAACCTGCGACCGTCGGATTAGAAGCAAGATCGTCTAGTGTCTAGCCGTGTCCGATCGTGATTCTTTGTCCCGGTCCATGGTGATTGCGGTGTCGGGTCGTGACGCGCCCTGTCCCTAGGTGCCGGGACGGACGAGCACGGGCCGAGCACGGCGACCTACCGTTGGGGGTGTGGGGGGCGTTAGCCGACGTCGGCGTGCTGATCGGGCGAGTCATTCATGCGACAGGAAACTCGCTGGCTGCGTGATGTTGCCCGCGGGGCGGTAAACACGCCGACCGGGCCAACACTCGCCGGGCGGTGTAGCGTTCACGGTCGTGACCACCGTGTACCGTCCCGACACCGTCGGGGCCGATGATGCTGCGGTCAGTGACCTGGTCGATATCGTCTTCGCCGTCAGCACCCGCTGCGCCTGCCAACTGCGACTGCTGAGCGCGCCACTCGGTGAGGCCGATTTAGGCGACGGCGAGCTCCGGCAACTGGCCGTCGCGGCCGCCGAGCTTAGTGACGTGCTACGAACCCCCGGTCAGTCGATGAGGTTCCAGGAGAACGATCCCCGCGTCCCGCCTGCTTGATCAGATCTGGATCCGGAACGTTCTCCGTTGTCAGCCGTACCTCTCCGGCAAACATCGCGTACACGGCATGAACATCCAGGTCATCGCCACACGAGGCAGGAAGATCCTGTGGACCTCAGGCGCGCTACCGGGCAAGTCCCACGACCTGACCGCCGCCCGCATCTGGGGCATCCCGCGCGCACTCGATCACGCTGGGATCATCACCCTGGCCGACAAGGCCTACCAAGGAGCCGAAGGCCCGGTCCACTCCCCGTACAAGGGCAAGAACAAAACCGCGTCCCAAAAACGGGGCCAACCGCTTCGACGCCAGGCTCCGCGGCCCCGGAGAACACGCGAACGCCCAGAGGTGGAGCTGGAAGATCTTCCGGAACGACGCTGCAGCCCTTCCAAGGCTGGACACCTGTGCAAGCCATCGCTGTCCTGCGGAATCACCGAGTTGCGCAGGCAGCGTGAGGATGAAAAGCGTTCAATCTACTTTAAGGTCCAGTCTTTCCCAGTATGTGGCGCTCCTACCTTTGCAGGGAGGTTGCATATCGGGGTTTAGTGTCCAGTAGCAGTGCCCATACTGTCTCCCACACCCTCTGCACACTCCCACCCGAGTCCGAAGTCACCACCCAGCTACACAAAGCAACACAAGTGGTGACCACGCGACTCGAAGCCAGCTCACTAGGTCGCCACCGGCCCGGCCAGCGACGGTCATGGCATCGTCACAAGCTTGACTGCCCGGCTTCAGCGGTCTCGTTCCGGCAGACGCAACCACCGATCCGGCGGGCCGACGACGGCTCGGGCGTCGGGCGGGCGCAGCCCGGTCTTGGCGCACATGTATGCCACGGCCTCGCCCTGGTAGAGGTATTCGGCGAGAATCTCGTCGGCCGTCAGGTGTCCGCCCGCGTCGCCGCCGCCGGGAAGTGTGTCGGAGTCCTCGATCTCCCCATCGCGGCTGACAAGCCCCTGGTCGCCGCTCTTGGGGTTGGCGAACAGGCTGTAGCAGACGGTTCCCTCGGACAACGGCAAGGTCACTTCGGGAGTGGAGGGGACGTATCCCCAGGGTTGGATGACGACGCATCCACCGGGTACGTCGGTGACGCCGACGATGCCCAGGTGGGCGTCGGGATCGGCCCAAGGATCCATGGTGGTGTCGTCCACCGGCCAGGCTTCCAGCCGCCGCGCAGCCTCGGCCGCGGTGAGATCCGAGACGCACGCCACCCCCATGTAGTCGTCGATGTCGGCCAGCGCGGCGATCAGCCGATGCGCCTGCGCCGCCGTCGCGGCCTCGTCCGGGGTCAGGCCGGGGTGCCCGGCGGGGGCCGGGAACAGATCCGGGTTCGGACCGGCGAGCGCGAGCCGTCCAGGAGACCATCCGGCCATCATGGGCCGCCAGGGGTCCGCCCCGGCGGCGACCAGGGCGCGGGCGTTGTCCAGGCGATGGGTGAACACCGCCGTCCACAGGGCGGTCCGGTCGTCGAACTCGGCGTCGACGTCAACGACGCGACGGGCCAGCTCGGCCACCGTCTCAGGCGTCCCCCATTCGCTCGCGAAGTGCAACGGCCTTCCCTCGTAGCCGCCGAAGGCGTAGACACCCGAGTCGGGGTCGGCGCCCGCTTCCAGCCTGGCGCGGATCGCCGCGAGGTCAGCCCATCCGTGCCCATCGATTCCGGACCAGCCCGCCGGTAGAGGCTCGGACATGACGCTCCCTCGGATCGGTGTTTCATGGACGGGCACGATTATTCCGTATCAGAACGGTCCGCCTCGGCCCTCTGTCGAGTGACAGAGGGCCGAGGTCGGGGTTCAGCTTCTGGTTCTCACCAAGAAGGGGTCCTTGTCGGCGAGCCTATTTCGCGAATAGAACGTTCTGAGCCAGGTCCATCCGTGGTTCCTGTTCTGCAGGCCATTGATAGGTCTGACGGAGTAGTCGTTCCCCACCTTTCCCTGGTACGTGCTGGCGAAGGGGAACTCGTCACACTGCAGACCGGCCTGGGTGTAGTGCTGCACCCACTTCAGGCTCGGGTTCAGCTCCCAGTAGTACAGGTCGCATTCACCCTTCGTCAGATGGCCGTTCACCTGCCTCTCCCAGTTGAACTTCTTCCGGTTCTCATCCGCGTTCTTCTTGCCCAGGAGGCGGGTCAGCGGATGCGATCCCGCGACGTCGGCGTTGCCCGGGATGGTCTTGACCTGGCGCACGTTGTTCACCAGTTTGTAGGGCCAGGTGTTCTTGTTGTCCGGTGTCTTTAGGGCGTCGGCGATATGGTCGATGACCGCGTCCATGGGCTTCCCTGCCGCCGTCGCCGCGCTCTTCGACATCGTGAAGACGGGGGTGACGGTGAAGATGCAGGCGCCGGTGTGCACGCCATAGGTGTTGTTCGCCGCCGCTCTCACCGTGCTCGGTGGGTCCTCGTCCTCCTGCCCGAGGGTGAGCTCGTCACAACGGGTGGTCGGGGCGTACGCGTGGCTGGGACCACCACAGACGCGAGTCGTCCCGATGACCTTGCCCACGTCCAAGCCCATGTCGTCGAAGCAGCCGGTGTTCCACAGCGGGATCGCCTGCTTGTCCCAGGTTGTGTCGACCTCACCGTCCGAGTCCCACTCGTCCAGGGTGTTGTACAGCCGGGGGCGAAGGGTGCAGGTGCTGACACGGTCGCTGTCGGGGTCGGAGTAGAAGCGGAAGAAGGTGTCACCGCTGGCCTTGAACTTGGCGATGCTGTCCCGGAACGTGTAGATACCGTCCGCGTACTCCTGCCAACCCTTGGCCCTCATCTGGCTGAGGACTGCAGGCGTGAGGTTGCACGTGGAGCCGCTTTCGCCCTTCGAGCTAATCACCAGGCCGATTCGGTACTCGTCGAGCTTGTCGGCCGGGATCTCCTTCCCGTCGAGGTACGCCACGATATTGCCCAGCCGGGTCCACATCGAGATCGTCTGCGGAGTAAGGCCCGTTCCGCCGACCACGCCCGTGCCGTCGGCGGTCCCCAGATAGGTGTGGTAGACGGTCGTGGCCTCCACGAGATAGCCGTCCTCCACCTGCGGCCGGACGTACTCTCCCTTCTTGATGTAGTCGCCTACGCCGATGAGCTTGCTCCAGCAGGCGTTGTAGCGGGAGGACTTCTGCCAGCCGAAGCTGGCGTTCGGTTGGGGCGCGTTACGGCGACCCTCCGAGCACATTTCCAGGCTCATGTGCTCATAGTCGAAATCGGCGTTCTGTACGGCGGCCGCCGCCTTCTTCGGAGTGCCTGCCTGGCCGGAGTCACCGAGATCGATCTTGACCGGCTGCCATTCCGTCCACGAGGACGCCGCGAAGGCCGACGCGGCGCGAGCACGCCATCGCACCCGCCACCCGTCCTTCAGCTTCCCGCCGGGCACTCGAGCGATTCCCACAGACCCAGTGGCGATCTCCGTGCTGCCGGACCAGATCCGGCCCTTGCCCTGCGACCGGGCGCCGGGGTCGTGCTCGACCTCGACTTCCACCTTGGAGTGCCGCGCCAACCGCCCGGACACCTTGACCATGAGCTCCGGAGCCGTGGTCGGTACGACGGCCTCCTCGGCCTTCGAGGAGCGGGTCCACACCTTGTCGATGGACAACGAGGTCTTGGCCGTATCACGTAGTTGCCGCGGTTGCACCGACCCGGCCAGGAACGTCCACCCGTAGGGCTCCTCGATGGCGTTGCCCGCCGTGTCCGAGGCGGCGGTGACCTCAGCCCAGTAGTAGAGGTCCAGCGGTTCGTCCGGGGTGAACGTCAGCACCGTGTTACGGGCGCTCATCGTGACGCTGCCGGGAACCACCTCGTCGTCGATGTCGGTCAGGACGAAGTTGACGCCGGTCACCGGCTCGCTGAAGGTGACCTTCACCGTGGCGTCGGCCGGCACGTCCTCGGTGCCGTCGGCCGGTTCCACAGCGAGGATCGTCGGCGGTGTCGTGTCCGAACCGGGAGGTGTCGTGGGAGTCGGGGTGGGACCGGCGTTGTCGGTGTAGGTCACCTTCAACGTCGGCGGATGGGCCTCGGCCTCCTCGGTTTCCGACGCGTGGAAGCCGCGGTCGTACTGCGGGGCGCTGGTGGATTCATCAACCCCGCGCACCATCAGGCCATGGTTGTCCTGGCCCGCTGCCCAGCCCCGCACGATGTCGGTCACCGGCCAGGTCCACGCGACATCGCTCGGCGGCGAATCGCCCACGCATCCGCCGGGGTCCTTGGCGAGCGCCTCGCCGTTGGTGGTGGTCTGCGGCTGATTGCGCCAGCTCAGGGTTTCGGCACTCCACGCCCCGGTGACCTGCTGCGCCTTGAGACCCGAGTCGGCGGCGCCACAACCGAAGGAAGCCGAATTCCACAGCTCCAGCTTGGCCTCGGTGATCGCCTTACCCGCCAGCGCCGAGGTATCGAACTTCAGATAGGTCCGCTCAATGGCCCTCGGAGCGCTGCTGCCGTACGCACCCGCCCACACCGTGGGGCCATTAGGGCCGACCGTCCCTTGGTCATCGAGCCAGGTGTCGGTCTGCACCGGCAACGTGATCGTCTTCGGAGCCGACGGCGCCTGGACCGTCGTGAAGGACCAGACGTGCGGGGTGGTCATGATGTTGCCCGCGGTGTCTTTGGCTTTGGTCGCTTCGGCGGTGTAGGTGGCGCTGTGGGCCAGGGGTTGTTGTGGTGTGAGGGTTAGGACTTTGTTGGTGCTGTCCATCGCCGTGGTGCCGGTGATGGTGGTGCCTTGGGAGTCTTTGAGGGTGATCTCCGCCTCGGACACCGGCTCGCTGAAGGTCGCGCGCACAGGTGTGCTTACCGGTACGTCGGCGGCGTTGTTGGCGGGGTCGGTCCCGGTCACCGTGGGTGCAGTCGTGTCGGGTGCCGCCGTGGTGAAGGACCAGACGTGCGGGGTGGTCATGATGTTGCCCGCGGTGTCTTTGGCTTTGGTCGCTTCGGCGGTGTAGGTGGCGCTGTGGGCCAGGGGTTGTTGTGGTGTGAGGGTTAGGACTTTGTTGGTGCTGTCCATCGCCGTGGTGCCGGTGATGGTGGTGCCTTGGGAGTCTTTGAGGGTGATCTCCGCCTCGGACACCGGCTCGCTGAAGGTCGCGCGCACAGGTGTGCTTACCGGTACGTCGGCGGCGTCCTTGGCCGGGTCGGTCCCGGTCACCGTCGGCGCGCTCGTGTCAGGTCCCGTTGTGGTGAACGACCAGGAATGCGGAGACATGGCGTTGTCCCACAGGTCCGTCGCACCGCTGACGGTCGCGGTGTACACGGTGCCGGGCCTCAGCGGCTGACCTGGTGTGAAGGTGACGGTGGCGTTGCCGTACTCACCGGTTTCGCCTGTCGTGGTGGCCACGACACCGCCGTCGGCGTCCTTCAGGACGAGGTCGGCGCCGCGTACGTCCTCATTGAAGGTGACGCTAACGGCGGTGTCAGTCGGTACGTCGCTCGCGCCATCAGCCGGCGTCGTTTCGACGACGGACGGCGGAGCCCCGTCACCGACGTCAGGGTTGGTGGGAGACTCGTCAGTCTCCCCCTCCAGCGGCAGCAACTCGGGGATGGTGTTGTCCGTCTCCGCGTACCGCTGGGTCTCGATCGCCCTGATCTGTTCGGTGCTGAGGACGCTGTTGTCGGGGGTGGCGAGCAGGACCTCCTCCATCGCCAGGGCCTCGCCGTACGTGGGGAAGGACGTCAGATCCCCGCTGGAGTTGAACACCACCCTGACGCGATCCGCAGGCGTGTAGTCGATGAACAACACCGGACCGCGTCCGTCTCCGCCGGTGTACTGGTCGGAACGGTATTGGCGCCAGTTGGCTCCGGCGGCGCCCTCGGTGGCGGCGCGGATCATCAGCCCGTAGTCCGACGTCCCGTCGGCCCACTGCTGCACGATGTCCTGGATCGAGTAGTACAACTCGCCGCTGCCCGAGCAGCCTGCCAACGTGGCGCTGTAGCCGCCGGTGTTGACCACCGCGTTGGTGCCGGTGCTGGACGGCTGGTTGGCCCAGGTCAAGGTGGAGTAGTGGTAGGCCGAGGTGAGTCGGCGCGCGACGATGCCCACGCCCACGCTGGTGCCGCACCCGTTGGCGTGGTAGTTCCACAACCGCAGGTCGGCGTCGTGGATGGTGGCGAAGTCCAGATGGGTGCCATTGATCACGTAGCGCAGGTAGGTGCGCCACAGTTCTCCATCGGCCGACTTCCCCGCCCGAAGCCAGGTGAACAGGGTCGCCGAGTTGGGGTACTGCACGCTGGAGACGAAGGTGTCGGAGGAGTCCCCCGCGCCGATCCACTCCCCGCTCATCGGCACAATCACCGGGTAGGCCACCGACGGATCGGCCAGGAAGACGGCGTCGGGGGTCAGCACCAGCGAGGTGTTGCCGGAGGCGTCGGTGGTCACCGAGGTGTCTACCTTGCCGATCCTGCCCTGTTCCGGCGACTCGATGGCCTTGGCGTCAACGGCCTGCGCCGCCAGCGGCCTGCTCTCCGCCGCGCCCTGCGCCGACATGAGCTGTGGCTTACCGTCACGGATGCTGTACGCCTTGCCGTCGGGCAGGTTAACGGTCAGCGGAATCTGTATCGGGCTCTTTGGACGCGTACGCAGCACGACGTCCTGAGCGAACCCGTTCGGGAGGGCGGTGAGTACCAGGTCGGCGCCCTCTGCCACCACATCCCGATAAGTAATCTTGTTTCCGTCCACGTTCGGCATAGGCAGCTTGCGGTTCCAGCCGATGGCGACGGTTCCGTCCTTGTCCTTGGCGGTGACCAGGGTCTTGTCACCCTCACCGCCGAAGGTCAGCGGAGTCTTGACCAGCTTGGCCCCCAGCGTGCCGTCGGACTTGGTCACGATCGAGGTGTCGACCGGCTGCCAGGACTTCTTGCCGTCCTTGCTGGACACTTTGAGCTGCACCGGCTCGGTACTCAGCTCAGCATGCAGCGTTTTGCCATCGGTGTTGGCCCACACCTTCATGGTTTCGGTGTAGTGCGAGGGTAAGGCGACCCGTTTGCCGGTCTTGACGGCTTTCGCCTTGGCCGCCACCATCTTCTCGTCCACCACGGGACTGCCGCCCCGCCGCTCTGAAGGCGCCGAACTCGGCGTAGGTTCGTGCTGCTCAGCCCAGGACGGAGCTGAGGCCATGCTCAGGGCCATAATCGCAGCCACAGCAGTGGCGGCGGCCCTCGCCAGGCGTCTTCTCCGATGCCTGGGGCCGGGTAAGTGCGGTGCTGTCTCCCCGTTTCGCACCAGCAGTGTCACGTAACACTCCTCTGCGCACAGCAGAGTGGCCATGTCGCCACGGCCACTCGAACGGATGTTCCAGACGCAGAGATATCATCCAGATCAACGCAAATAAAGGTCTTTGATCAAGCTGCCATTCGTGATAGCCCCACGGGCAGGGCAGGAAGGGAAAGGCCTCTACCTGCTGCTCTTCCCGCGGCAGGCGGGCGAGCGTGCATCACCACGGATCAGACAACGATCGAAGCGCGCCCTGCAGGATTTGAACCTACGGACCGTCGGATTAGAAGCAAGATCGTCTAGTGTTTGGCTGTGTCCGGTGGTGATTCTTTGTCCCGGTCCATGGTGATCGCAGTGTCAGGTCGTGCCCGGCCCTGACACGGGGTGCCGGGACGGACGAGCACGGGCCGAGCACGGCGACCCACCCGGTGGCATCGCGGGGTCGTCCGACGTGGGGACGAGGCTGAGAGCTGCGACTCCGATCAGCGCGTGTGCTGGATCACCCCCACGCGCGGTTATGCTTCGGCGTTTCGTTCCATGGCATCCAGCTGGTGCCGGCCGACCCGCGCGTGGGGATCCTCCAGGGTTCGCCAGCGGGACGCTGTCCACCAGCAGGGCCGACACGCGCATTCATCACAAATACCACGGTAGTCCCTGCAATCACCCGTTCGGCAGCTGCTCTTCGGCATCCCTCTCTTATCCGTAGGTGCTGGCTGGTTCGAGCTCCCGGGTGCCTGTCACGTCCACTCGGTCTCCTTCAGTTCCTGTCGCGTCGTCTGATTGTGGGTGACGGTGAAATGCGTGTGAGTGATGCATCTGCCTTCCCCGCACAGGGAAATGCGGGCCGCCGTCATAGTCCGTAGCGGCGGGAGCGCCGTGGCGCGGCCTGTCAGCAGCTGGGGATGGCAGGCGTGGACGGCCTTTTGCCGCCAGGCGCTGATGGGGTTCCGTGGCGGTGGATGGAGTGGGACGCCAGGTAAGAGGGCGGTTCCAGCGAGGGCTGGGCGCCACCAGTCGGTCACGTTCCGTCATGAGGCGATGTTGTGGCCGGCCGATGGCGGAGGCATCTAGAAGAAATGTAGATCGCGCTCTTGTCGCGTTCCATGATCGGTTGTCCAATGACGAGAGGCCTGCGGAACGGTCTTGTGCGCTGTGGATGGTCCCGCGATGAGTCGACTGCCGCATATGTAACAGTATGTGACTGTTTAGTGCAGAATATGGCTCTTGAGGTGTTATAAGGCCGAAGTTAAGATTTGCGTGCTTATGTGATCTTTCTCTGAACCTCCGAGGCGGACGAGTGTTTCGTGCTGGGTGGTGAGGAGCCGTGTTCGCGCCCGTGTGTGTGGGGTGCCTCGCTGGTTCGGAGTGTGATGGCGTATGGGCCGCAGTGGTGGGCTGCCGCGTTTAGGCCGTGCGAAGGCGTGGCGGGCGGCGTTATTGGTGGCGCTGTTGCCGGGGTTGACGTTCACCACGGCCTTTCCAGTCTCGGCTGCTGTGGCGTCGGTGGCGGTCGTGGATGGCCGGGTGGTGCCGGACACGCCGGATCAGCAGCAGGGCTCGCCGCTCCCGTTACCGTCGCTGGTGGACACCGCCGCCACGACGAGCAGGGAGAAGACGGAGCCGTCGGAGCAGGATCCGCGTAAGCGTAAGGGCGGGTTGCCGGCCGAGGGCCGGCATGTGGAGGAGAATCCGCCGCAGGCGGTTGCGAAGAGTCCTGATGGCGAGGCGCGGCTGGCGGCGGTGTTGTGTGCGTCGTATCCGGCTTACAACTCCTCCAGCTCGTATGCGGGCCGGTCGCAGGTTTCTTATCAGCTGGGTATTTGGACGAGCCGGGTGGAGGTGCCCCGGTTCAAGCCGCCGGGTTCGACGTATTACGAGATCACCCCGGAGGGTGCGGGGATCGAGCGGCCGTATTGGAACCGGGAGGGGGATTGCGCGGATGGGCCGCCGCCGGACCCAGTGCGGTATCCGCCGACGTTCGATGACGTGTTCCCGGTCGATGAGATGTTGGTGGATTCGCTGACGCCGTTGCTGGTCGCGCACGCGTACGGCAACAACGGCGGGACCTACATTCGGTACACGTTCGAGGTGTGCGACAACGCCGACATGACCGGTGCGAGTTGTTTCACCTCCGGCCAGCTGGCCGGCGATGTCAACACCTGGCGGGTGCCTGCGGGCAAGTTGGTGTGGGGCAAGGAGTACTGGTGGACCATCTCGGCGCTGGATGTGTTCTGGTCGAAGACCGCCACGACGCCGGCGTTGTCGTTCACCACCGGGGTGCGGCAGCCAGCGATCGGCTCGCAGCTGGCCACTTCGGGGGTGGATGGGCAGGAGTTTCACCAGCTGCCCGGTAACTACACGACGTCGTTCACCGATGCTTCGGTTGCCACCGCGGGTCCGCCGCTGTCGATCGTGCGCTCCTACAACGCGATGGACCCGCGCCGGGACGGCATGTTCGGGGCGGGCTGGTCGACCCGGTTCGACATGAAGATCCAGCCGGAGTCGGTGGCGGCGGTGCCGACGCTGCTGCTGACCAACCCGGATGGGCGGCAGATCCGCTTCGCCTCTAGGGGTGATGGGTCCTATCAGCCGCCGCCGGGCATGTACGCGACGCTGGTGCAGACGTTCAAGGACGTGTGCACGGCGGGCACGTGTGTGAAGGAGCCGTCCGGGTGGCGGCTGATGGACAAGTCGTCCACCTCCTACCTGTTCGCCGCCACCGGCAAGCTCACCACGATCACCGACAACCTTGGGCGGGCTCAGGAGTTCGCCTATAGCGGTGATGGCAAGCTGGCCAGCGTGACCAGTCCGGGTGGCCGGTCGCTGAGCTTCACCTGGAACGGCGCGCACGTCGCCACCGTCTCCACCCCGCCGGTCAACGGCCAGCCGCTGACGTGGACCTACGTCTACCAGGGTGACCAGCTGAAGCAGGTGTGCTCGCCGACGGCGGCGCCGAACTGTGTCACCTTCGACTACACCGACGGCTCCCTGTATCGCAGCACTGTGCTCAATTCTGACCCGATCGGCTACTGGCGGCTCGGCGAGCAGACCGGCACCACCGCGGCCGACCTGGGCTGGGGCGCGGGCCCGGCCGCCTACTCCGGCGCCACGCTGAAGCAGCCGGGAGCGCTGGCCGGTACGGGTGACACGGCGGTGACCGTCTCGGGTAGCCAGAAGGTCGTGTTGCCCGAGCACGCGCTGGCACGGGTGGAGGACGCGGCCACGTTCGAGACCTGGTTCAAGACCACCCAGTCCGGGGTGCTGCTCGCGACTGGAGCAGCGTCGGAGGCTGGTTCGGGCCGTGTCTATGTGGGCACCGACGGTAAGCTGCGCGGCCAGTTACGCCGTGCGGGCAGTGGGTCCGGGATCGCGCCGATCACCTCTACTGGCGTGGTCAATGATGGGCAGTGGCATCATGTGGCGATCACCCTGTCCGCGGGGGAGCAGCGCCTCTATTTGGATGGCCAGCAGGTCGGCACGCTCGCCGGAGCCATCACGGGCGGCTGGTCCGCGGACGCAGAAGTCGGGTTCGGCCAGGTGGTGGGAGGAGAGTGGCCTGCCACACCCGGGACGGCCGGGGCGACGACGTCGTTCGGGTTCAGGGGTCAGCTGGACGAGGTTGCCGTCTATGCCAAGCCGCTGACGCCGGAAGATGTGCGCCTGCACTTCGAGGCGCGCGCGGCGGCGCCGTACAAGATGACCAAGATCACCCTGCCGTCCGGGCGGGTATGGGCCGCCAACGTCTACGACGCGGCCACCGACCGGCTCAAGACGCACACCGACAACAACGGTGGAACGTGGCAGATCAGCGCGCTCGACTATGCCAAGTCGACCGGGTTGTCGAAGGTGACGGTGACCGACCCCAATCTGAACACGATCGTCACCACCTACGATGCCTGGCGCGGCTACCGCGTCGTCTCGCGCGCGGACCAGTTGGGGAAGATCACCAAGTACACCTATGACACCGGCGGCTACCCGCGCGACGTGATCGACCCCAACGGCAACGTGTTCGGCCGCCAGTGGACCGCGCGCGGCAACCTGTGGGGCAAGGGATCGTGCCGGAGTAGGAGCCAGATCTGGTGTGAGTGGGAGTGGTTCGGCTACCACGAGAACGCCGCCAACCCGTTCGACCCGCTGAACGACAAGATGCACTCGCGCCTGGACCAGCGTTCCTCCAGCGCGCTCGACAACACCTACGCCACGCACTGGTCCTACAACGAGTACGGGCAGGTGAAGAGCGAGACCTGGCCCGACGTGGTCGGCGACCCCACATGGGGGATTGCCTACACCTACACCGACGGCACCGAACCGGCGATCGGCGGCGGCACCACCCCCAAGGGTCTGCTCAAGACCCAGCGTGACCCCAAGGGCGGCGAAACCCGCTACGCCTACACCGCCGCGGGTGACCTGGCCGAGGAGACGACTCCCAGCGGGCTGAAGACCGCCTACACCCACGATGCGCTCGGACGCGTCACTTCGCATGCGGAAATCTCCACCGCGCATCCGGATGGGGTGAAGACCACCTTCACCTACGACGGCATGAGCCGGGTGGCCACGCAGACCGGACCGGGCGTCCGCAATGAGATCAGCAACGCCACTCACACCATGCAGGCCCGCTACGGCTACGATGCCGACGGTAACGAGCTGTCGGAAACGATCGCCGATCTCACCGGTGGCGACCCAGACCGCACTACCAGTTACACCTACGACGCCTACGGCCGCTCCGCGACGATCACCGGCCCCGAGGGCGGTGTGTCCAAGCAGGAATGGTCCTCCGCGGGTGCGCTGGTCAAGATGACCAACGAACTCGGCACGGTGGTGGAGAACGGCTACTCCAAGCGCGGGGAGTTGCTCACGCGCACGCTCAAGGGCTGGACCGGCAGTCCGGTGGCGCCGCAGCCGGCCCGGGACGTGATCCTGGAGTCCTACACCTATGACCTCGCCGGCCGTCTCGCGGCTGAAGCCGACGCGATGGGCCGCAAGACGTCCTACACCTACTTCGATGACAACCTGCTATCCCAGGTCATCGGCGACGACGTCAAACTCAACGGCTCCACCACGGCCCGCGATGTCGTCCTGGCCTCGCACACCTACGACCTGGCCGGGAACCTGACCAAACGGGTCACCGGCGGCGGGAGCGCGGTCGCGGAACAGGTGGTGGACGCAGCCAACCGCATCACCTCCACCACCTTCGACCCGGCCGGGGTGAACCGCAAGACCGTCTTCGACTACGACCGCGCCAACCAGACCATCAAGGAAACCCGCACCGGCGCCGGGAGCACGAACAGCGAGATTACCGAGTACGCCTACAACCCCGCCGGGATCATGATCCGGCAGACCATCAAGAACGACGGCAACGATCTCGTCACCTCCTGGACCGTCGACGAGCGCGGTCTCACCCTCGACAGCGTCGACCCGCGCGGAAACGTCGCGGGCGCCGACCGGGCCGCCTTCACCACCAGCTTCCGCTACGACAACGTCGGCCAGCTGATCGAGACCAAGGCTCCGCCCACCCAGATCGAGAAGGCCGGAACGTCGACGCTCGCGCGCGCCACCTCCCGTTTCGGCTACAACGGCGCAGGCAACCAAACCCATGTCGAAGACGCCGAAGGCCGCCGGATCGGCGCCGGATACGACCGGGCGGGCCGCCGCACATCGCTGACCGGTGCCGCCTACACCCCGCCCGGTGGCAGCGCGCTCACGCCGACCTTCGGCTACAGCTACGACCCGGCCGGCCGCATGACGACGATCACGGACCCGCGCGGTCAGGTCACCTCGGCCGAATACGACGCCCTGGACAACCCGGTACGCGTCACCGACCCCGCTGCGCAGGGCCAGCCCGCCGGGCGCTGGGTTTCGGAATACGACCTGCTCGGCGAGCGGCTGGCCACGATCGACCCGACCGGAGCACGGAGCGAGGCCACCTACGACGGCCTTGGCCGCCAGATCACCGACACCACCATCGAGCGTCGGCCCACGGCAGCGGTGTTCACCACCAAGCTCGAATACAACGACGCGGGCTACCTCACCAAGACGATCCGGCCCGGCAACAAGGCCACCACCTACACGGTCAACGCCGCGGGCGAGGTCACCGCCGAGACCGACCCGCTGAACGACACCACCACCTACACCTACGACCCCGCCGGACGACCCGCCAAGGCGACCAACCCGCTCGGCAACGCCACTGCCGGAGAATACGACCCGGCCGGGCGTCTGCGCACGGTGAAGAACCTCAACAGCGCAGGTAGCGTGTTGCGCTCGGTGAGCTTCGGCTACGACGCCGCCTACAACGTCACCGAGGTCACCTCAGGCGAGGGGTACATCACCCGCCGCAAGTACGACGCCACCGACCTGCTGGTCGAACTGACCGAGCCCGTCTCCGCCACCGAGTCCATCACCACCAGTTTCGGCTACGACGCCACCGGCGCCCGCACCCGCCTGACCGACGGCCGCGGCAACGCCACCTGGACCGGCTACAACACGCTCGGCCTGATCGAAACGCTCACCGAGCCCGCCACCCAGGCCCACCCCAACTTCGCCGACCGCACCTGGACCCACCTCTACGACGCCGCCGGCAACGAGACCGCGCTCCTCCAGCCCGGAGGCGTCCGCCTCGACCGGCAGTTCGACCACCTCAACCGCATCACCAAGATCAGCGGCTCCGGCGCCGGGATCGTCGCCCCCGACAAGACCTACAGTTACGACCTCGCCAGCCGCGTCACCACTGTCGGCAGCCAAGCCCTGGAATACAACGACCGCAGCCTGCTCACCAAACTCACCCCGCCCGCAGGCACCCCCACCACGTTCGCCTACGACGCCCTCGGCAACCCCACCCAGCGCGCCGACGTCACCGGCACCACCACCTACACCTGGGACAACGACAACCGGCTCAAGACCGTCACCGACCCCGTCAGCGGCCGCACCAACACCTACGACTACGACAAAGCCGACCGCCTGACCAGCCTCAAGTCCGCCAACCCCACCACCACCCAGACCTACACCTACGACGCCCTCGACCGGCTGGAAACCCACACCCTCAAAAACAGCAGCGGCGCCGAAACCTCCAAGATCGTCTACGGGTGGGACAAGGACGACAACCTCACCTCCAAGACCACCACCGGCATCGCCGGAGCCGGAACCAACACCTACGGCTACGACCGCGCAGGACGCCTCACCTCCTGGACCGCCCCCGGCGGCAACACCACCGCCTACACCTGGGACGCCTCCGGCAACCGCACCAAAGCCGGCGACAAGACCTACACCTACGACGAACGCAACCGCCTCACCACAGGCGACGGCACCACCTACGCCTACACCCCCCGCGGCACCCTGGCCAGCGAAACCAAGAACGGCACCACCAAACACCTCACCTTTGACGCCTTCGACCGCCTCATCAACGACGGCGACACCCGCTACACCTACGACGACCTCGACCGCATGACCTCCCGCCAAGGAACCAGCGGCGAAACCCGCTTCATCTACGCCGGCCTCGACAACGACATCATCGCCGTCACCGACCAAACCGGAGCCATCCAAGCCAAATACGGCCGCGACCCCTCCGGCGGACTCCTCAGCCTCCAAGAAGGCACCAACCCCGCCGTCGGCGCCCTCACCGACATCCACCACGACCTCATCGCCACCTACACCGGCACCGCCATCACCGCCTCCACCGCCTACAACCCCTTCGGCGAAGTCATCGCCCAAGACGGACCCAAACCCAAACTCGGCTACCAGAGCGAATACACCGACCCCGACACCGGCAAGGTCAACATGCTGTCGCGCTGGTACCAACCCGGCACCGGAGCATTCGCCTCCCGCGACACCTGGACCCTCAACCCCCAACCCTCCATCCAAGCCAACCGCTACACCTACGCCAGCGGCACCCCACTTACGCGAATCGACCCGCTCGGACACAAGCCCGACGCCCACGGAGCCGTAGGCGGTGGGACTGGAACCGCCACGAGAGGCGGAGCCAACGGTGGGGGCATGGCGCAGAACATCGGAAAGGCCCCGGCGCCAAAGTATGGGCAAGGAGCCGTCAATGCTGCTCAGGCGGCTGCTGCGGCTGCTGCAGCCGCGCATGCAGCAGCATCTGCTGCGGCGAAGGCTGCTGCGGCCGCCAGGAACGCGCAAACAACGAAGGCCAACAACGGAAAGGGGAAGAGCGGAACCAAACCGTCGACAAAGCCCACCACAAAGCCACAAGAGAATCTGCAGTCGGAGAAGAACCTCTGTCGCACGCGTCCGGGTGGTTGTGGGCCGAAAAACACACCCAAGACTCCAAAGCAGCCGCAAGGCAATAAATGCAAGGTCAACTGCGGAAACCACACCCAACCTAAGCCGCCTTGCAAGATCAACTGTGGTGGTACCAAGACCGACACCAAACCGAAGCCGGACCCCAAGAAGAAGGACGAAAAGGATCCAGAACCCTGCCGGGGCCCGAACTGCATCAGCAAGCAACCGGGTGATGGCCGGCGGCCAGGCCCCGACCTCAGCTGCGACGGTCTCTGCGACGGAGGGCGTCGGGGCGGAAGTCCAACCCGGCCCATCGAGAGTGTCAACTGGGACAGAGGCTCCGTCGGGATCGCCACGGACTTCGGCGTAGAGCCCGACGCTCCCGGCGAAATCATCCGATGCGACACACCCCTGAGATACACCGGCACCTGCAAAGACGGCTCCCACGCCGTAGAACAGCCCACCGACGTCGGAGTCGTGATCCCCGAACCGGACTACGGCGACCCGCCGCCACCCCCCATCTACAACTGCGACCCACCCAACAGCTTCGTCGCCGGAACCAAGGTCCTAATGGCTGACGGCAGCCACAAGGCCATCGAAGATGTAAAGGTTGGCAACCTGGTTATGGCCGCCGATCCGAGATCGGGTCAGAAGGAAGCCAAGGAAGTCACAACTCTGATCAGTGGCAACGGAGTGAAGAGCCTCGTCTCGATCAGCATCGATATCGATCCAAGTAGCAGAACCAAAGCCGACGCCATCACCGCTACGAGCAACCATCCGTTTTGGGTGGCAAACCTTCGCGAGTGGGTGAATGCCGGGAGCCTAGAGCCAGGCATGTGGCTTCAGACGGCGTCGGGCACCTACGTTCAGGTCTCAGCGATAAAGGCATGGGTTGCCACTCGACCCGTTCACAACCTGACAGTAGACGGACTGCACACGTACTATGTCGCTGTCGGTGGCGACTCAATTCTAGTCCACAATGACGAGTATCTGGACCTGTATCACGGCACGAGCAGGGAAGCTGCAGATAGCATTCGCAATAATGGGGTGGACCCAGGATTTCGGCCACGCCCTCGCGATTTCGGCAATGGGTTCTATTTGACAAAAGATAAATCCCAGGCTGAAACTTGGGCGCGAAACAGGTACGGCACGAACGGCGTGGTACTGCACTTTCGTGTGCCGACGAGTGCAATTGTCGATCTAAATAGTAAAACATTCGGCTCTGGAAGTCCCGACTTGGCGGACTTCCTATACATGAACCGCACAGACTCCGGAACCCATCCCTATGATGTGGTCGAGGGGCCTATGCTCAGGAATGTGAAGCCATTTCTGGAGGGTGCTAGTCCTGTTCTATTCGGCCATCAGATCGTGTTCTTTGGCGATCGGGCGGCACGAATTCTTGATGGATGCATTCAGTAGGGTAGAATTCTAATGAGGAGATTTCTTCTAGCGGCCCATGGTCCGGTCTTCGAGTATCTGGAGCAGATCGCCGAAGAGATGATAGAGTCTTTCGGAATTCCATATCGTGAGGCCGTCGCTCGTGTTAATAATCATTGGGCTGATGCTGACATCACTGAAGTAGAGGATCTTATATTTCACGAACTTCCGGGATACTGGTCAATGATTATCTACTACCGCGAGGTTGAGGATTGGTCGCCTGAAGCTGACCGAGCCAACTGGCGCATTAAGCCAGCGCCACATGTTGACTCGCCCTCGTGGACGGTATAGACCGCGTACCGTCTCGGAATCCTGCACTCCTTCAGACTCGTACGAACCTAGGGAACATCCTCGCGTGCGCGGGTGTACTGCTCCGATACTCGTGCACATAGTCTGATCTGCTGTTTCGCCGGCTCTGTCAGGCGGCCTGGTGGTACTCGTTAATAGCTCCGCTGCGCACCCTTTCGGCACCGAATGCGGCCTGCTACAGAGGATGAAAGCCTGAGGTGACACGGCGTGGTTGCGTGCTCATCGGCTGGTTCGGGAGTATGCCGGTGGGATGCGTTATCCGGATGGTG
>NZ_JBITGW010000044.1:0-31946 GCF_044457345.1 Nonomuraea sp. NPDC050547 | reverse complement strand
AGCACGACATTGCGCCCCTTGGGACCAAGGGTCACCTTCACGGCGTCAGCGAGCTGGTTCATGCCGCGCTCGAGACCGCGCCGGGCGTCCTCGTCAAACGCGATCATCTTGGCTGCCATAAGGCTGGACCTCCCAGATGCAGGGTGGCTTCTCAAGGATCGAGCCGACGCCCGCGACGGCAGCGTGCCCGGCCCGGGGGCCGAACACTTGGGCCCGCATCTCCGTTCGGCAGGCCCCGATCGTCTCGATCCAGGTGTTGGCACTCACGTGGAGAGAGTGCCAACGAACTGTTTAGCACTCTACCCGGTCGAGTGCAAGCGAGAGCCACCTCGTCGCAGGTCAGGCCCGATCCCCTCGCGAGATCGGGCCTGTCCTGGTGAGACGAAAGGTGTTGGCAGAACCGCACGGACTGCGCTGCCGTGCGGGCTGCCTCGGTGCGTGGTTCAAACGGTGCGGACAGATTCCGCCTGCGGCCCCTTCTGGCCTTGTGTGATCTCGAACTCGACCCGCTGGCCTTGTTCGAGTGATCTGTAGCCGTCCATCATGATCGCTGAGTAATGGACGAATACATCCTTACCACCGTCTACCGCGATGAAACCGTAGCCCTTGTCCGCGTTGAACCACTTGACGGTGCCCTGCGCCACTTCCGACTCCTCTTACTGGGCTCTGGATCCCGCCCATTCCTCCGCGAGATCCGCGTTCGCCGCTTTTACCGAAAAACTGGCGGCGATCGCCCTCGACCATACCTGTGGCATGCCGTTGGGCAACAGAGTCAATCTGAAAACTGCCTATTTCATCCTTCGAAGAGTTGAATTTTCCAGAAATGGGAAGGGCACCTCCGAAGAGGTGCCCTAGTGCTAAGAGTGTGCGAAGCGTTAGCCTCCGGCTACCGCGGGGATGATAGAGATCTCGCTCCCCTCGGGGGCCGCGGTGTCGAGCCCCTCGGCGAATCGGACGTCCTCTTGCCCCACGTAAACGTTGACAAAACGCCGAATCTTGCCCGATTCATCGAGAATTCGGGCGCCGATCCCCGGGTAGTCACTGTCCAGCTTCTGAAGGACCTCGCGCAGCGTCGCACCCTCGCCACTGACCTCCGCGTTACCACCCGTGTAGGTGCGCAGAATGGTGGGAATCCGTACAGAAACGCTCATGCCTTAAACTTCCTTTCAGATGGCGCGGAACGCGTCGAGAGAGGGCCGGATGACAGCGGTGGGTTCGGCGATCGACGACACCGCGTCAAGGGTCTTGAGGCCGTCGCCGGTGTTCAGCACGACCGTTTCCGCCTCGGGATCCAGCGCGCCGTTTTCCACCAGCTTCTTGAGCACGCCCACGGTGACGCCGCCCGCGGTCTCCGCGAAGATGCCCTCCGTGGAGGCCAGGAGCTTGATGGCCGCGACGATCTCGGCGTCGGTGACGTCTTCCACCGCCCCTCCCGTACGGCGGGCGATGTCGAGCACATACGGCCCGTCAGCCGGGTTCCCGATGGCCAGCGACTTGGCGATGGTGTCCGGCTTGACCGGCTGGACCACGTCGTGCCCGGCCTTGTACGCCGCCGACACCGGCGAGCAGCCGAGCGCCTGGGCCCCGAACACCTTGTAGGGCGTGTCCTCGACCAGCCCGAGCGCCACGAGCTCCTTGAAGCCCTTGTCGATCTTCGTGAGCTGGGAGCCGGAGGCGATCGGGATGACGATCTGCTCGGGCAGCCTCCACCCGAGCTGCTCGGCGATCTCGTAGGCCAGCGTCTTGGAGCCCTCGGCGTAGTACGGCCGCAGGTTCACGTTGACGAAGCCCCACTTGTCGCCCAGCGGGTCGCCGATGAGCTCGGAGCAGAAGCGGTTGACCTCGTCGTAGGTGCCCTCGATGCCGATCAGCCTGCCGCCGAACACCCGGGCCATGGCGATCTTGGCCTGCTCCAGGTCGGCGGGGATGAACACGCACGCGTCGAGCCCGGCCCTGGCGGCGGCCGCGGTGACCGCGCCGGCCAGGTTGCCGGTGGAGGAGCAGGACAGGGTGTGGAAGCCGAAGTTGCGGGCCGCCTCGACGGCGATGGCCACCACACGGTCCTTGAAGGAGTGGGTGGGATTGCCGGAGTCGTCCTTGATGTGCAGCGACTTGATGCCGAGCGTCCGGCCGAGGTTGCCGGCCTTGACCAGCTTGGTCCAGCCGGGGTTCATGTTCTGCTTGGCCGCCACGTCCACGGGGACCGGCAGGAGCGCCTGGTAACGCCAGATGTTGGTCGGACCGGACTCGATCTGCGAGCGGGTCACCGTACCGAAATCATAGGCCACTTCGAGTGGCCCGAAACACTCCAGACACGCGAAACTGGGGCCGAGGTCATAGCGGGTGCCGCACTCGCGGCAGGAGAGAGCTACAGCAGGACCGAAGTCGAGCGACATGAAGCGAGGCCTTCCCTCATCTTCGCCTGCGGCCACCTTGACCACAGACCGGAATTGGCACCTTGTCCCGGTCGGCCTCGCGGGTGCGAGTCACAATCCGGGAGGGTTGCCGGGGCTTCGCAGGGCCGGTCCCTCCACCCCTCTGGATGAGCAATATGTAGTTGTCGAAAGGGACTCTACCTGGTCAAGCGGATCGGTTGCCCACCCGTCTCGACCAGTGAGACAAACCGTCTCACCGATAGTCCTCCCCGAGCACGCCCTGCACGTACTTGCGCGCCTGGTGGATGCGGGATTTCGCGGTGCCGAGAGGGATGCCGAGCTGCTCGGCCACCTCGTTGTAGTCGAGCTGCACGATGTCGCGCAGCACGAGCGCCTGCGCCAGGTCGGGCTTGGACGCCTCCAGCGCCTCCATCGCGTCGAGCAGGTCCAGGCGCGAGCCCGCGATCACGCTCACCCGGGCCACGTCCGGCTTCTGCGTGGGCAATTCGTCGGAGCTCTGCTCGGCCGCCCGCCGCTTCAGCGACCGGTAGGTCGTGCGGGCGCAGTTGGCCGTCACGATGTGCAGCCACGTGCTGAACCGCGCCCTGCCCTCGAACCGGCCGATGTTGCGCGCGACGGCCAGCAGGGTGTCCTGGCAGGCCTCCTCCGCGTCCTGGTGATAGGGCAGGATTCGCGCGCAGTGGCGGAGTACGTGCGGCTCGATCCGCCGCAAGAGCTCGCCGAGTGCGCGATGATCTCCAGCGGCTGCGGAGCGGGCCAGTTCCTCGGTTAGCTCATCAAGCGCCATAGCGGGATCCTATGAGCGGAGGATAGTTAAATGAACAGCGTCCTGGTCGCCTCGAACCGCGGTCCTGTCTCCTTCACCGTCTCCGACGACGGTGAACTCACCATGAAACGCGGTGGCGGCGGACTGGTCTCCGGCCTTTCCGGCGTGGCGAAGGACGAGGGCGTGCTGTGGGTCTGCGCGGCCCTTTCCGACGGCGACCGCAGCGCCGTACGGCAGGCTCCCGGCGGCCGCCTCGACCAGGCCGGCTACGACACCGGGTCGCTGCGCATGCTGGACATCGCCCCCGCGACCTTCCACCGCGCCTACAACGCCGTGGCCAACTCCACGCTGTGGTTCGTCAACCACCTGCTCTACGACATCCCCAACTCCCCGCATTTCGGCACCAGGTTCCAGCGCGAGTGGGAGTCCTACCGCGACTACAACGGCGCCTTCGCGCTGGCGCTGGCCGAGGAGGCCGGGCACGGGGCGCGGGTGATGGTGCAGGACTACCACCTGACCCTCACCCCTGCCATGCTCCGCGCCGAGCGTCCCGACCTGCGCATCGCGCATTTCAGCCACACGCCCTGGGCCCCGCCGGAGTACTTCGCGCTGCTGCCCGACGAGGTGGCCCGTGAGGTCCTGGAAGGCATTCTGGGAGCCGATCACGCCGGGTTCCTCACCGAGCGGTGGGCGCGGGCGTTCACCGACTGCTGCGCGGCCCTGCTGGGCGCCCGGGTGGACGCGCGCGGCGTCACCCACGAGGGCCGCACGACGAGGGTCGGCGTGCACGCGCTCGGCGTCGACGGCGAGCAGTTGTGGCGGCGCGCCTGCGAGCCGGACGTGGAGTCGAACGTGGCGGCGCTGCGCGCGCAGACCGGCGACAGGAAGCTGATCGTCCGCATCGACCGCACCGAGCTGTCGAAGAACATCGTGCGCGGGCTGGTCGCCTACCGCGAGTTCCTGGCCGCCCACCCCGAGTGGCACGGCCGCGTGGTGCACCTGGCCTTCGCCTACCCGAGCCGCCACGACCTGCCCGAGTACCGCGAGTACACCGCGGCGGTGCAGCGCTGCGCCAAGGAGATCGAGGACGAGTACGCCACCGAGGACTGGGACCCGCTGATACTCAACGTCAACGACGACTACGCGCGCAGCCTCGCCGCCTACCGGATGGCCGACGTGCTGCTGGTCAACCCGATCCGCGACGGCATGAACCTGGTCGCCAAGGAGGGCCCGATCCTGTCGCCCCGCTGCGTCCTGGTGCTCTCCCGCGAGGCCGGCGCCGCCGCCGAACTGGGCGCCGACGCGCTCGTGGTCAACCCCTACGACGTCCTGGAGACCGCGCAGGCCCTGCACACCGCCCTGATCATGCCCGAGGAGGAGCGTACGCGCAGGGCCGCCAGCCTGGCCGCGGCGGCCACCGCGCTGCCGCCCCAGAAGTGGCTTGCGGCGCAGCTCGATGCCCTGACTTAATGCCTCAAGTGACCACAGTCCGGATCCGTCTGACCCGTGATCTCCCGACCTGGCTCGTCTACCTCCAACTCGGCGCCTTCGCCACCTACCTGTACGGGCTGAGCGCCGTCCTGCCGCTGCTGCGCCAGGAACAGCAGGTCTCCAACGCGGTCGCCGCCCTGCACGGCACCGCGATGGCCGCGGGAACGCTCCTGGCCGGCGCCGCCCTGCCGTTCCTGGAGCGCGGGTACGGCCGGCGCGCCACGATCTGGGGCAGCCTGGCCGGCATGAACGCGGGCCTGGTTCCGGTCATGCTCACCCCCGCCCTGCCCGCCACCCTGCTGGGCTACGGCCTGGCCAGCCTGTTCGGCTCGGTGGCCCTCTACGCCATGATGGCCGCGCTCAGCGACCACCACGGCCCGGCGGGACCGGCGGCGATCAGCGAGGCCAACGCGGTCGCGATCCTGTTCGGCATCGCCATGACCTACGCGATCAGCGCCACCGCGCAGACCGCGCTCGGCTGGCGGGCGGCCCTGCTGATCACCCCCATCCTCACCGCCCTGATCGCCTTCACGCTCGGCCGCGTCCGCGTGGCCGGCCGCCCGCACGACGGCGCCGCCCGCGCGAGCCGGCCGCCGCCCGGCTGGCGCTTCTACGTGGCGGGCGGCGTGCTCTTCCTGGTGGTCGCGCTGGAGTTCTGCTTCAACCTGTGGGCGGTGCAGCTGTTCGCGTCGAACACCGGGATGGGCGTGGCGGCGGCCACGACCGGGCTGACCGCGTTCACGGCCGGCCTGGCCGTCGGCCGCTTCGCCGGGACGCCGCTGGCCCTGCGGATGGGACCGCCCGCGCTGCTCACCGGCGCCCTGCTGCTCACCGCGGCCGGCTGGCTGCTGTTCTGGTCGAGCACGCAGCCGCTGCTCGCCTACGCGGGGCTGGCGATCAGCGGGCTCGGCGTCTCGCTGCACTTCCCGCTCGCGTTGGCCGGCGTGCTCGCCTACGACCCGGTGCGGGCCACGGCCGTCTCACCGGTCTGCGCGGGGCTGGCGATGGCCGCGGGCCCGTTCGCGCTGGGGGCGCTGGCCGACGGCTTCGGGACGCGTACGGCCTTCCTCATGGTCCCGGTGCTGATCGCGCTGGCCGTCGCGGGCGTGCTGGTCAGCCGCGAACCGCGGCCGTCAGCTCCTTGAGCAGCGCCATGACGCCGTCGGGCCCGTCCACGACGATGTCGGCCCGCTCGGCCAGCTCGGTGACCTCGGCCGAACCACTGCACACGGTGACACCGGGCAACCCGGAAGCGCGTACCGCGTCGAAGGCGGCCAGATCGCCCAGGTCGTCGCCGACGAACATCACCGACCTGGCAGCGCGCTCGGCCAGGAACAACGAGAGCGCCTGGCCCTTGTCCATGCCGGGCGGGCGCAGCTCCAGCACGTACCGGCCGGGCTCGACCACCAGCCCGTTGCGCTCCGCCAGCGCCGCGAGCGGCCGGCGCAGCGCCTCGAAGGCCCCCTCGGGATCGGGACTGCGCCTCGTGTGTACGGCTACCGCCCGCCCCTTGTCCTCGACGGCCACTCCGGTCAGGCCCAGGGCGTCGAGCAGCATCGGCAGCTCGGCCTCGGCCCGCGGCACTCCGGCGGGCGGCGGCGGCGCGCTGACCCGGCCGTTCTCCCACCGCTCGAAGCCGTAGTGCCCGAGGATCACCAGGCCGGGCACGTCGGCCAGCCCGGGACCGAGTTCGAGGACGGTGGCAGGGGGGCGGCCGGTCAGGATGACGACGGCGGACACCCGCGCGCTGAGCCGGGCCAGGATGTCGGGAGCCGCCGGATGGATCCTCGCGGCGGCCGGATCGGGCACGATGGGCGACAGGGTGCCGTCGAAGTCGAGCCCGATCACCGCCCCTGACGGATCTTTCACGATCGCTTGGATTCCAGGGATGTTCCTCACGCGGCTGGGGTACCCCGCCACCTAGGGACGCATGCCGAGTCGCCGGGCCGCGCGCTCGCGCTGCCGCGTGGCCCGCAGCCGGCGCAGTCGTTTGACCAGCATCGGATCCTGCTCCAGCGCCTCGGGACGGTCGATGAGTTCACCGAGCAACTGGTAGTAACGCGTGGCCGAGAACCCGAAGGTCTCCTTGACGGCCTGCTCCTTCGCGCCGGCGTAGCGCCACCATTGGCGCTCGAAGGCGAGGAGCTGGAGGTCTCGTTCGGTGAGGGGCTGACGGTCGGGTTCCTGGGCAGCACTGTCACCGCTGACCGGTGCGGTGTCCATGGTCGTCCTCCTCGGAAGGGCGTACGGCGCTCACGCCATACGTACGCGGCCCGTGGCCATCGTAATGTGCCAAAGCCGGGTGTTCACCGCGGATCGGGAGACGTACAGTCACCAAGTGTGACCCCAGTCATAACGCTTCTCACCGATTACGGACTCGAAGACGGCTATGTGGCTGCCTGCCATGGCGTGATCGTCGGAATCGCGCCGCAGGCCCGCGTCATCGACGTGTGCCACCTGATCCCTTCGGGCGACGTACGGCGGGGCGCGGCGGTTCTCGCGCAGACCATCCCGTACATCCCGCCCGGCGTGCACATCGGCGCCGTGGACCCGGGAGCCGGCGGGGCCAGGCGCGCGGTGGCCGTGGCGGCGGGGGGACGGGTGTTCATCGGGCCGGACAACGGCCTGCTGTCCTGGGCGGTGCACGCCTGCGGCGGCGCCGAGTCCGCCTACGAGATCACCAACGACGCGCTCTTCCTGCACCCGGTCTCGCCGACCTTCCACGGCCGCGACGTGTACGCGCCGGTGGCCGGGCGGCTGTGCGTGGGCGGCAAGCCGTCCGACCTCGGTCCGGAGATCCCGCTGAACAGGCTCGTCTCGCTGCCGGAGCCGACGTCGGTGCTGCGCGAGGGTTCGGTGGAGGGCGAGGTGGTCTCCGTGGACCGCTACGGCAACACCCAGCTGTCGATCGCTGCGGGCGACCTGGCGACGCTCGGGGTCCGGGTGGGCGACACGCTGGGCGTGTGGATGGGGCGCAGGCAGCTGTCGATGCCGTATCGGGAGACGTACGCGGCGGTGTCGCCGGGGGAACTGGTGGCCTTCGCCGACTCGGCGGGGCTCATCGCCATCGCCGTGAACTCGGGCGATGCGGCCCAGCGCCTGGGGCTCCCGCCGGGCGCACATGTCCGTCTTTCCCCCGCTCCGGTGCGATAGGGACATTACCCCGCGTATCGGTCTGTTTACCGAAGCGTCGGATTGAACCATCACCTGCGTGCCAGAATGCACGGCAGTTCGAGCGCCTCCTCCCCCTTCCTTCGAGGCAGACGTGTTCCTGCTGTCCATCGCACTGTTGTCCCTCCTTCCCCACTGGGGCTCGGCCGAGCCCCCGGTGAGCGAGCGCTGGCACGCCTGGCCGGTGTCGAGGGTCTTCCCCGCCGCGCTCACCGGCGCGAGCCCGTCCGGCGCGCGGGTGACCTACCTGCTGGCCGGGGTCGCGCCCGAGGCGCCGTGCCGGGTCGCCCTCCAGGCCGCCGCGGCGGCCATGCTGCCGCGCTGCCTGACGACCCTGCGGGCCACCTACTCCGACAGCACGCAGACCTTCGTCGCCACCGTGGGCGTGGCCGTGCTCGACGGGGCGCCGTCCTGGCTGCCCGTCAGAGCGATCCACGCCGGCGCCGCGGGGCGTCCACCGAGCGTGCGGCCCGTGGCCTTTCCCGGCGGCGCGGCCGAGCGGTTCGGCGAGGCCCAGTACGTCACCGGCGCCGTGGCGGCCTCCGGCGGGCCGTACGTGGTCTTCACCGCCGCCGGGTACGCCGACGGCCGGCCGTACCAAGGCAGGCAGTACCAAGGCAGGCCGTACCAGCCGGCGGGCGGGACCGAGCCGCGCCTCGGCGCGGCGGCCGTGCAACTGGCGGAGGCCCTGCACAAGGCGCTCACCCGGTGATCCGCGCCGCGGCCGGGCTGCTGCCCGTCGGTCTCGTCACGCTGCTGATCGCGGGGCCGCCCGCGAGCGGCATGCGCGGCGTCGCCGCGAGCGGCGGCATGGCCGCCGTGGCCGCGAGACAGCAGCAGTGGCAACTCACCGCGTTACGCGTGCCCGAGGCGTGGAAGGTGAGCAGGGGCGAGGGAGTGCTGGTGGCCGTGCTCGACACGGGCGTGGACGCCCGCCACCCCGACCTGGCCGGAGCCGTCGTCGAGGGACCCGACCTGACCGGGCCCGTACCCGGACCGGCCAGAACGGGCCACCACGGCACCGCGATGGCCAGCCTCATCGCCGGGCGCGGCCACGGTGACGGGCGCGGCGTGGTGGGCGTCGCCCCGGCCGCGCGGGTGTTGTCGGTCCGGGTGACGCTGGAGAACGACGACCCGCTGCGCGGCGAGCAGCGCGCCACGGCGGGCGGCAGCGACGCGCTCGCCCAGGGCATCCGTTACGCCGTCGACCGGGGCGCGCGGGTCGTCAGCATGTCGCTGGGCGGCGGCAGCGGCTCGTGGGAGGGCTCGGCCGCCGAGGAGGAGGCGGTGCAGTACGCGATCTCCCGGGGGGCCGTGCTCGTCGCCTCCTCGGGCAACGACGGCGACGACGCCAACCGCAAGAACTTCCCCGCCGCCTACCCCGGGGTGATCGCCGTGGGCGCGGTGGACAAGCGGATGAAGGTGCCGCGCTTCTCCAACCGCCAGGACTACCTGTCGGTGGTCGCGCCGGGCACCGGGATCGTCAGCGCCGACGGTCCCGACGGGTACGTGGTCGGCGACGGGACCAGTTCGGCGGCGGCGATGGTGGCGGGGATCGCCGCGCTGGTCAGGGCGGAGTATCCGGGGCTGTCGCCGTACCACGTGCGCGTGGCCATCGAACGCGGCACCAGGAAGCGGCCGGCCGACGGGCACAGCCGCGCCTACGGTCACGGGGTGGCCGACGCGGCGCTCGCCCTGCGCGAGGCCGGGCGGCTGGCCCGTCCGGCCGCGTCCAGGATCGGGCAGGTGGGCGGCTATTTCGGCGGCGGCCCGCTGCCCTCGCAGCCGGGCTCGCGGCTGCCGGTGGTGGTGGCGATGATCGGGCTGACGGTCGCGATGTCGGCCAGGGTGGTCGTGCTGCACTTGCGGCGGCGGAGGCATTCTCCCTAGCAAGCGCTTGTGTGATACTCGTCGGTATGACCTTGGCGATCGACGGCTGGTTCACCATCGGCGACGACGGCACCCATCTTCTCGGCACCCGGTGCGCCGACTGCGGCACGGTCAGCTTCCCGCCGCAGCGGGGGTTCTGCCGCAATCCGCACTGCTCGGGCGAGACGCAGGAGGAGACCCGGCTGCCCCGTCAGGGCACCGTCTGGTCCTACACCAACGCCTGTTACGCGCCGCCGCCGCCGTTCGCGGCCGCCGAGCCGTACACGCCGGTGACGCTCGCCGCGGTCGAGCTCGCCGAGGCCGGGATCATCGTGCTCGGCCAGGTCAAGGGCCTGACCGTCGACGAACTGCGGGTCGGCATGGAGCTGCGGCTCACGCACGGCCCGCTCGCCGACGGCCCGCTGGTGTGGATGTGGGAGGCGGCCCGATGAGCGTCATGGTCATCGGAGCGGGCATGCACCCGTGGGGCAAATGGGGCAAACCCTTCATCGAGTACGGCGTCGCCGCCGCACGGGCCGCCTTGGCCGACGCCGGCGTGTCCTGGACCGACGTGCAGTACGTCGTCGGCGCCGACACCATCAGAAACGGCTATCCCGGCTTCATCGCCGGCGCCACCTTCGCCCAGGCGCTCGGCTGGAACGGAGCCAGGATCGCCTCCTGCTACGCCGCGTGCGCCTCGGGAGCGCAGGCCATCGACCTGGCCAGGACCAGAATTCTGGCGGGCCTGTGCGACGTGGCACTCGTCGTCGGCGCGGACTCGACGCCCAAGGGCTTCTTCAAACCGGTCGGCGGCGATCGCCCCGACGACCCCGACTGGCTGCGCTTCCGGCTCCTCGGCGCCACCAACCCCGCCTACTTCGCCCTCTACGCCCGCCGCCGCATGGCCCTGTACGGCTCGACCGCCGCCGACTTCGCCGCCGTGAAGGTCAAGAACGCCGCCTGCGGCGCGCTCAACCCCATGGCCCGCTACCGCAGGCCGGTCACGGAGCAGGAGGTGCTGGCCTCGCCGATGGTGGCCGACCCGCTGCGGCTCATGGACATCTGCGCCACCTCCGACGGGGGCGCCGCGGTGGTGCTGGCCTCGGCGGAGTTCGCCCGCCGCCACGGCATCTCCCGGCCGGTACGGCTGGCCGCCGTCTCGACCGTCACCCCGGCCTTCCCCAACACCACGCTGGAGCTGCCCGCCTTCGCCACCGACTCGGCGGCAGCCGTACCCCCGCCAGAACGCCCTTTCCGCGCCGCGATCGCCCACGCCGCCTACGAGGAGGCGGGCCTGGGACCGGACGACCTGTCCTTCGCCGAGGTCTACGACCTGTCCACGGCACTGGAGCTGGACTGGATGGAGGACGTCGGCCTGTGCCCGCCCGGCGAGGCGGAGAAGCTCCTGCGGGCCGGCGACACCACGCTCGGCGGCCGGACCCCGGTGAACCCGTCCGGCGGGCTCGCCTCCTTCGGCGAGGCCATCCCGGCCCAGGCCATCGCCCAGGTGTGCGAGCTGACCTGGCAGCTGCGCGGCACCGCCGGCGCCCGTCAGGTCGGCGACGCCCGGGTCGGCCTGGCCGCCAACCAGGGCCTTTTCGGACACGGCTCGGCCGTCATCGCCACAACGTGAAAGGAGCCCTCCGCGGAGGGCTCCTTCCTGTCGTTCTAACCGATGTGCACCACGTCGTGCGTCTCGGCGAAATGGCACGCGCTCTCGTGCGCGGTGCCCGGCCGGATCTGCAGCAGCGGCTCTTCCTCCGCGCAGATCTCCTGCGCCTTCCAGCACCGGGTGCGGAAGCGGCAGCCCGACGGCGGGTTGGCCGGCGACGGCGGGTCACCCTGAAGGATGATCCGCTCGCGCAGCTCGCGCCCCTCCGGGTCCGGAACCGGAACCGCGGAGAGCAGAGCCTGCGTGTACGGATGCGCGGGCTTGTCGTAGACCTCCGTGTCCTTGCCGAGCTCCACCAGCTTGCCCAGATACATCACACCCACCCGGTCGGCGATGTGGCGCACCACCGACAGGTCGTGGGCGATGAAGATGTAGGCCAGGTTGAACTCGTTCTGCAGCCGCTCCAGCAGGTTGATGACCTGCGCCTGGATCGACACGTCCAGCGCCGAGACCGGCTCGTCGCAGACGATGATCTCCGGCTGCAGGGCCAGGCCGCGCGCGATGCCGATGCGCTGACGCTGGCCGCCCGAGAACTGGTGCGGGTAGCGGTTGATGTGGTCGGGGTTGAGTCCGACCACCTCCAGCAGCTCCTGCACCTTCTTGCGCCGGTCGCCCCTCGGCGCGACCTCGGTGTGGATGTCGTACGGCTCGCCGATGATGTCACCGACGGTCATCCGGGGGTTCAGCGAGGTGTAGGGATCCTGCATCACCATCTGGATGTTGCGCCGCATGCGCTTGAGCTCGCCGCCGCGGGCGTGGGCGATCTCCCGGCCGCCGACCTTGACGGAGCCCGAGGTCGGCCGCTCCAGCGCCATGAGCACCTTGGCCAGCGTCGACTTGCCGCAGCCCGACTCGCCCACGATGCCCAGGGTCTCGCCCCTGTGCAGGTCGAAGGAGACGCCGTCGACGGCCTTGATCGCGCCGATCTGCCTCTTGACCACGATGCCCTGGGTCAGCGGGAAGTGCTTGACCAGGTCGCGTACCTCAAGGATCGGCTCACTCGTGGGTGCCATCGAGGACCTCCCTCCAGTAGTGGCAGGCACTGCTGCGCGTACCGCTGATCCCGGACAGCACCGGGGCCTCGGTGACGCAGATGTCCTGGCGGTACGGGCAGCGGGGGTGGAAGGCGCAGCCGGTCGGCATGTCCAGCAGGTTCGGCGGCATGCCCTTGATGGCGTACAGCTCCTGGCCCTTCAGGTCGACCCTGGGGATCGACTCAAGCAGGCCCTTCGTGTACGGGTGGGCGGGTGTCTTGTAGATGTCGTGGACGGGGGCGTTCTCGACGATCCGCCCGCCGTACATGACCGCGATCTTGTCCGCGACGTCGGCGACCACGCCGAGGTCGTGGGTGATCAGGATCAGGCCCATGTTGCTCTCGCGCTGGAGCTCCGCGAGGAGCTCCATGATCTGGGCCTGGACGGTCACGTCGAGCGCGGTGGTCGGCTCGTCGGCGATCAGCACCTCCGGGTCCAGCGCGATCGACATGGCGATCATGATGCGCTGGCGCATGCCACCGGAGAACTGGTGCGGGTAGTCGTTGACGCGCTGCCTGGCGGCCGGGATGCGGACCCGGTCCATGAGCTCGACCGCCTTGGTCAGCGCCTCCTTCTTGCCCATGCCCCGGTGCACGCGGAACATCTCGCTGATCTGCCAGCCCACGGTGAAGACCGGGTTCAGCGAGGAGAGCGCGTCCTGGAAGACCATCGCGATGCGCTGGCCGCGCACCTGCGAGCGGGCGTCTTCCGAGAGCTTGAGCAGGTCGGTGCCGCGGAAGCGGATCTCGCCCTTGGGGATCACCGCGGGCGGCATGTCCAGGATGCCCATGATCGCCTGAGCGGTCACGGACTTGCCGGAGCCCGACTCGCCCAGCACGGCGAGGGTCTCGCCGGGGTTGAGCGAATACGTCACACCGTTGACGGCGTGCACGACGCCGGCCCGCGTGCGGAACTCCACGTGCAGGTTGTCGACAGCGAGCAGAGGCTCGTTGCCCAGCCCTCCCTCGGCGGGCAACACCTCTGGGGATGTCTTCTTCACAGGTCCCCCTTACCTGAGCTTCGGGTCGAGCGCGTCGCGTACGGCGTCGCCCAGCATGATGAACGCGAGCACCGTGATGCTCAGGAACACGGCCGGGAAGATCAGCGGCAGCGGCGCGTCCAGGAACCTGTTACGGGCGTCGGAGATCATCAGACCCCACGAGATGTCGGGCGAGGTCACACCGACGCCGAGGAACGACAGGGCCGCCTCGGCCGCGATGAACCCGCCGAGGTTGATCGTCGCGATGACGATGACCGGCGCGAGCGCGTTCGGCAGCAGGTGCCTCATCATGATCCGCATGTGGCCGGCGCCCAGGGCTCTGGCCGCGACCACGAAGTCCTGGCTCTTGGCCGTGATGACCGCGGCTCTCATGATCCGGTACGTCATCGGCCACCCCAGGACGGTCAGCGCGATGATGACCAGGGTGATGCTGCTCAACGGCCCGCCACGGAAGGTGGCCGCGATCAGCAGGGCGCCCAGGATGCTGGGGATGGCGAAGAAGATCTCGGTCAGGCGCGAGGCCAGCGTGTCGGTGACACCGCCGAAGTACCCGGCCGCGAGGCCGAACATGCCGCCGATGAGCGAGGTCGCCAGCGTCGTCGAGATGCCGATCAGCAGCGAGTTGGCGGCGCCGTAGATCGAGCGCGCGTAGACGTCGCAGCCCAGGTTGTCGCGGCCGAAGATATGGCCGCTGCTGGGCCCCTGACGGGCCGTGGCCAGCTCGCAGGTCCTCGGGTCGTTCGGGTCGATGGACGTGAACAACGACGGCCACAGCGCCATGACGACGAGGACCGCGATGAGGACCGCCGAGATGATGAAGATCGGACGGCGGCGGAGGTCGTGCCAGGCGTCGCTCCAGAGGCTGGCCGGCTTGCCCTCCTTCTTCTTGTGCCTGGCGGGCGGTGGAGACGTCGGCACCGTGTTCGGCACAAGGGGCGCCGCAGGCTGCTGGATGTCACTCATAGCGGATCCTCGGGTCGAGCACTGCGTACATCAAGTCGACGACCAGGTTGGCGACGATGTAGATCAGCACCAGAACTGTCACGATACCGACGACGACGGGTTGCTCACGCAGGTAGACGGATTGGAAGAGCTGGTTGCCGATGCCCGGGAGATTGAAGATCGTCTCCGTGATCACCGCGCCGCCCATGAGGTTGCCGAGGTCGGCGCCCAGATAGGTGACGAGGGGGATCAGCGCGTTGCGCAATCCGTGCCTGCCGATGACCCGCCGTCTGGACAGGCCCTTGGCGGTCGCCGTGCGGATGTAGTCCGCTCGGAGCGTCTCCACCAGGCTGGTCCGTGTCAATCGGGTGAGGTAGGCGATCGAGATGCCGGCCAGCACGAAGCCCGGCAGCAGATAGCTGCGGAAGCCGTTGCTGATGCCCGCGATGGGGAAGATGTCGATGCCGGTCCACTGTTTGACCTTCACGCCGAGCACCAGCTGCAGCACGAAGCCGGTGACCAGGGTGGGGACGGAGATCAGCAGAAGGGTCGAGGCCAGGATCATGGTGTCGGCGGCCCTGCCGCGGCGCAGCGCCGCCCACAGGCCGAGGCCGACGCCGATGATGGCCTCGAAGACCAGCGCGGTCAGCGCCAGGTTCAGCGTGACCTGGAACTTGCCGGCCATGAGCTGGGACACGGGGACGTCGGCGAAAGTGACGCCGAAGTCACCGCGGAAGATGACGCCGCTGATGTAGTACCAGTACTGCAGCAGCAGCGGATCGTTGAGGTGGTATCGCTCGCGAAGGATCGCGACGATCGTCGGGTCTGTCCTCTTCTCACCGGCCAGCGCTGCGACAGGGTCGCCGGGCAGCGCGAACACAATGGCGAAGATGAGCAGAGTGGCACCCAGTAGTACAGGTATCGCCTGGATCAGACGCCTGATGACATAACGGCCCATTTAAGCCTCCCGTACATGCCAAGAAGGCAATCACCTGGGGGTGGGATCTACCGGCCCAAGTGACCGCCTCCGTGGCTGGCCCTCAAGGGGCGGGCGACAGCGCGCCCGCCCCGGGGAACAACGTCAGGCCTTCTCGACCTGGGACCACTCGACCTGGTTAAGCAGGTTGATCTTGACGTTCTTGACCTTGGTGGAGTAGCCGGAGTTGTTCCGGTAGAAGTAGACCGGGATGTACGGCAGTTCCTTGTTCAGGATGTCATCGGCCTGCTGATAGAACTTCAGGCCTTCCTCCGGAGTCGCCGCCTGGTCGCCCTTGGCGAGCAGGTCGTCGAACTCCTTGCTGGTGTAGCCGCCGTAGTTCGAGCCCGTCTTGATGGCGCCGGTCCCGAAGATCGGGGTCAGGTAGTTCTCCGCGGACGGGTAGTCGATCGCCCAGCCCATACGGAACAGACCCGTGTACTTCTTCGCGTCCAGCTCGTCCAGGATGGCCTGGAACTTCTCGAACGGCTTCGGCGTCACCTCGATGCCGAGGTTGGCGCGAAGGTTGTTGGCGACGGCCTCGATCCACTCCTTGTGACCGCCGTCGGCGTTGTAGCCGAGCTCCAGCTTCGCCGGACCCTTGGCGGACGCGTAGAGCGTCTTGGCCTCGGCCGGGTTGTACGCGCAGGCCGCGCAGGCGCCCTGGCGGTAACCGTCGATGGCCGGGTTGATGAAGTCGTCGGCCGGGGCGCGGGTGCCGGAGAAGACCGTCTCGGCGATGGTCTTCCTGTCGATGGCCATCGAGATGGCCTTGCGCACGTCGGCGTTCTTGAAATCGGGGTTGTACTGCAGGGGGACGCCGATGTAGCCGATGCCGGCGTCAGGCTGGTCCTGGTAGCGCTCGCCCAGGGCGGTCTTGGCGGTGGCGATCGCGGACGGCGGCAGGGAGTCGTGGATGTCCAGGTTCTCGGCCTGCAGGTCGTTGAACGAGGTCTCCGCGCTGGTGTACAGCTTGAACTGCAGCTTGGTCCAGCCCTTGGGCTTGGGGCCCTTGTAGCCGTCGTAGACCGACATGTCGATCGTCTGGTCGGTGCCCTTCTTGTAGGGCTTGTCCAGCTTGAACAGGCCCTGGCCGATGGGCTTCTCGCCGTACTCCTGGGTCACCTTGCCGTCGGCGCCGAAGGCGGCCTTGGGCAGCGGGTAGAAGGCGGTGTAGCCGAGGAGCGTCTTGAACTGCGAGAACGGCGCGGCGAGGGTGACCTTCAGCGTCGTGTCGTCGATCGCCTCCAGACCCTTCATGCCCTTCGCGGTGACCTGCTTGCCCTCTCCGGGGTTGAGGTCGGCGAAGCCGTCGACACGGCCGAAGAAGTAACCGGCGGACTGCGCGTTGTCCTGGTTGGCGGCGTAGTTCCACGCGTCCACGTAGTTCTGCGCGATGACCGGCTCACCGTTGTGCCAGGTGTTGCCCGCCTTGAGCTTGATCGTCCAGACCTTCTGGTCATCGGAGGTGATCGACTCGGCGGCGGCCTCGACAGCCTTCTTGTTCTCGTCGTAGTTGACGAGCGGCTCGAACACGGCCGCGAGAGCCTCCGCACCCTCGGACTCGGTCGTGTTGGTCGGAACCAGGAGCTCCTGCGGCTCGCCCAGCTCCATGCGGACCGGCGTGTCGCTGCCGCCCGCGGCGGTGTTGCCGCCACCTTCCGTGGCACCGCCACCACACGCGGCAACCGCGAGGGCGAGCAGCGCGGTACCGGCGACGATCTGTGCGCCCTTAGTAACACGCATTGTGAGAACTTTCCTCCCTCTACCAGGTGGGCGTTAGCGCTGAGCTGCGTTGATCCAGAGCAGCCTGACGGGGGGTCCTTGTAATCCCCCGGGTTTGGCTGACATGGTCAAACCAGCCGACGCCCTGCCAGTCGATCGCGACTATCCCTCACTACTTGCCACCAGCGAGTCTCTGGCGCGTTGCAGTTCGGTCACACGTGCGCCTATCCAACGTCACAGACATTTCCCACAAGACGCGCAAAAAGCCACCAACCACGCGTAATAGGACACGTCAGGACGTGAACAGTTGAGTAAAAATACCCCTCCAGACGGTGTGCTGAGGCCATCTACTTGGGGCGTTGGCCGGAGAAGTGCTGTGCTGAGGGGGTACGGGAACCCAGCGGTCCGCAAAACCCGTCCAACAGACCGCGGCGAACTGCCGTGACAGGCACCCCACCGACCCGAATCCAATAGAGTCCATGCCATGAGCCAGCCGGAATCCGCGGTCGCGGACGCCCAGGCGGGCGGCCGAAGCGCGCAGGAGCCGCTGGCCAAGCTCGCCAAGAGATACGGGCTTCGCCGTGCCATCGCACGGCCGAGGTTCCACGTCTACCTGCGCCAGCTCTGGGAGCGGCGGCACTTCATGATGACGTACGCGACCTCGCGCAACGTCTCGAAGTACTCCAGCTCCGCACTCGGCCAGCTGTGGCAGGTGCTGACGCCCCTGCTCAACGCCGCGATCTACTTCGTCATGTTCGGCCTGATCCTCGGCGGCGCCAACGGGATCGAGAACTACCCGGTCTTCCTGCTGACCGGGATGTTCGTCTTCACCTTCACACAACGGTCGGTGACCGCGGGGGCCAAGTCCATCTCGGGCAACCTCTCGCTCATCCGGGCGCTTCACTTCCCGCGTGCCGCGCTGCCCCTGGCGTACACGATCCAGGAGCTGCAGCAGCTGGGCATCTCGATGGGCGTGCTGCTGCTGATCGTGGTCTGGAGCGAGCCGCCCACGCTGCTCTGGCTGCTCATCCCCGTGGTGCTGGCCCTGCAGTCGCTGTTCAACGTCGGCGCCAGCCTCGTGATGGCCCGCGTCGGCTCGAACATGCGCGACATGAACCAGCTCCTGCCCTTCATCATGCGCACCTGGCTCTACGCCTCCGGCGTCTTCTTCTCCATCCAGGACAAGGTCGTCGACGGCGCCCACCTCCCCCAGTGGGTCGCCAACGTCATGTATCTCAACCCAGCGGCCTCCTACATCGAGGTCATGCGCGACATCCTGATGCCGAAGGACCACAACCCCCCTCCGTTCGCCATGGCGGGCTGCGTATTCTGGGCGTTGTTCGCTCTCGTTTTCGGCTTCTGGTACTTCTGGCGGGCCGAGGAGAGGTACGGGCGTGGCTGAGCTGACGGAGGAGTTGTCACAGGTGAAGGGCGAGGAGCCCGGCGTCGCCGCGAGCAAGGACGTCAGGGTGTACCCCAACCCGGAGCCCACCGGTCACAAGCCTGTGGACGCCCCGACGGGCACTCCGACCGTGGTCGTCGACGACCTCCACATCGTCTACCGCGTCTACAGCGCCGCCTCCGACCACGAGAAGGGCAACGCGGTCAGCGCCCTCGTCCGCATGCTCAAGCGCCAGGGCCGGCCGCAGATGAAGGAGGTGCACGCCGTCAAGGGCGTCTCCTTCGTGGCCTACCACGGCGACGCCATCGGCATCGTGGGCCGCAACGGCTCCGGCAAGTCCACGCTCCTGCGCGCCATCGCCGGCCTCCTGCCGCCCCACGCGGGCGCCGTCTACACCGACGGCCAGCCGTCCCTGCTGGGCGTCAACGCCGCGCTGATGCGCGAGCTCACCGGTGAGCGCAACATCGTGCTCGGCTGCTACGCCATGGGCATGACCCCGGCCGAGGTCAAGGAGAAGTACCAGGAGATCGTCGACTTCTCCGGCATCGATGACTTCGTCCAGCTGCCGATGTCCACCTACTCCTCCGGCATGGGCGCCCGCCTGCGCTTCGCCATCTCCAGCGCCAAGACCCACGACGTGCTCCTCATCGACGAGGCCCTGGCCACCGGTGACCGCGAGTTCCGCAAGAAGAGCCAGGAGCGCATCAAGCAGATCCGGGAGTCCGCCGGGACCGTCTTCCTCGTCTCCCACGACCACAAGGTCATCGAGGAGACCTGCAACCGGGTCATCTGGCTCCACAAGGGCAAGATCAAGATGGACGGCGATCCCAAGGAAGTGATGACGGCCTACAACAAGGGCTGATCTCCGATAAGAAGGATGGGAGCGTACGAACCCGTCCTCCGGAGGTAGACATGTCCGCGCGGCCACCGATCCCCTACGACTTCCTGCCCGAGGTCCCCGCCCTCACCGTCGAGAGCGACGACGTACACGACGGGGAACGCCTGGCCGAGGCCCACGTGTTCGACCACTGGGGCATGACCGGTGGCAACCAGTCCCCCCACCTGCGCTGGTCCGGCGCCCCGGAAGGCACCCGTGGCTACGCCGTGACGTGCTACGACCCCGACGCCCCCACGGGCAGCGGTTTCTGGCACTGGCTCCTGTTCGACATCCCCGCCGACGTCACCGAGCTCCCGGCGGGCGCGGGCGCCGCCGACACGAAGGCGGGCGTGCACGCCCGCAACGACTTCGGCACCAAGGCGTACGGCGGCGCAGCCCCGCCCCCCGGCCACCCCCACCGCTACCTGTTCGCCGTCCACGCCCTGAGCGTGGAGTCGCTGGGCCTGGACCCGGACACCCCGGCGGCGGTCGTGGGCTTCAACATCACCGCCAACACGCTGGCTCGCGGCTATCTCGCACCTGTGTACGAAACCTGAGTGCCACCAACCCCAAATCGCTGACGCGCCCCCACATGTTCCGATAGGATTCGAACGTTAATTCGATCCCCTGAGGACACGTGATGGAATGGGGGCGCGCGATGCGAGAGCTGTCGACCGCGATAGACCACCTGGCCATCGAGGACCCTTCCGAGGTGCCCCGGGCCCAGCTGGCCGAGCAACTCATCGAACTCCACTGGCAGATGGCCCGCCTGCAGGCCCAGATCGCCCGCCGCACCGCCGTACGCGTCTTCTGACCGGGAACACCATCTCGGCGTCCCACAGGGCCACGCCACAGCCTGGCGGCCCCCGCGCCGACTCCCGGGGGCGCCGGCGGGCCGTGCGGCCCCAGGCGGGGGCTTCCCGGGCCGCGCACGGCCGCCTGGCGGCCCAGACAGCCCATAAGCGCAGGTTAGGAATGTCTTAAACGTTCCGTAAGGGGTGCCCGGCAAGCTGAAGCCAGTTGGAAGACACCCCGGAAGGACGCACGACATGCGCAAGCTCAAGCTTCAGCTCCAGATCACCGCCGACGGCTACATGGGCGGCCCGAACGGCGAGATGGACTGGATCTCCACCCCGTGGAGCGAAGACCTCGGCACCTACGTCAGCGCCATCACCGAGGGCGTCGACACGATCCTGCTGGGCCGCAAGCTCGCCGAGGGCTTCATCCCGCACTGGTCCGCCGAGCCCGAGGGCGAGGACAAGGAGTCGGCCGCCTGGATGACGGACACGCCCAAGGTCGTGATCTCCAGGACCCTCACCGACTCCCCCTGGGACAACGCGAAGGTGGAAGACGACGTGGTCGAGGCCGTCCGGCGCCTCAAGTCCGCCCAGGGCGGCGACATCATCACCTACGGCGGCGCGGAGCTGGTGGCGAGCCTGCTGGCCAACGGCCTCATCGACGAGCTCAACCTGCTGGTCGAGCCGGCCGCGATCGGCAGGGGCCTGCCGGTCTTCCCCGACCTCGGCACGCCCCAGCAGCTGCGGCTGGTGTCGGCCACGCCGTTCGTGTGCGGCATCACCGCCCTGCGCTACGAGCCGAAGCCCGTGTGAGCGGCGACGGGCGTACCAGGACAAAAAGGAGCCCCCAGACGGCCCGTCACCACCGGGTCACGGGCTGGGGGCTCGGTTTGAACCGCTCAGGCGGACAGCCTGGCGGTGGCGACGCCGGTCTCGAAAGGGAACCTGTCGGCGAAGGCCGGGCGCAGGTCCGTCAGCCAGACGGCCTGCGGGTCGTACTGAGCGAAGAACGGCCGGCCGACGAGCGAAGGGTCGCGTGCCTGGATGAGGTGAAGCACGAAGACCTTCTGGCCGGCGATCTCGGTGACGCCGTCCACACACACCTTGCCGGGCGTGGCCGACATCGAAGGCCCGCGCACCGTGCGGCAGAGCCCGGAGACGGAGGCGTAGGCCTCACGGAAGACCTCGTACGCGTCGGCCAGCGGAACCGCGAAGTAGTCCTGTGGTCCCGTGTCGCGCTCGACGAACATGTAGTACGGGATCATCCCCATACGCAGCTGCCGCTTCCACATGCCTGACCAGATGGCCGGATCGTCGTTGATCGACCGGATCAGCGGAGCCTGCGTCCTGATGGTCGCCCCCGTGCCGAGGATCCGCTCCACTGCGGATTCCACCAGCGGCGAGTCCAGCTCTCGCAGGTGCGAGAAGTGGGCCATGAAGGAGAGGTTCTTCCCGGCCGCGACGACCTGCTCGAACAGGCGGAGCGTGTCGTCGGCGTCCGGGTCGGTGGTGAATCGCTGCGGCCAGTAGGCCAGCGACTTGGTGCCGATTCTGATGGATTCGAGCTGCTCGACCTCCAGCAGCGGCTCGACGTAGCGCTTGAGCACCGACTCACCCATGATCATGGGGTCGCCGCCGGTGAGCAGGACGCTGGTGATCTCGGGATGCTGGCGCACGTACGCCACCAGCTGGTCGATGTCGTCGGAGGCGAACTTGAGGTCCGCGTCGCCGACGAACTGGGCCCAGCGGAAGCAGTACGTGCAGTACGCGTGACAGGTCTGCCCCTGTTTGGGGAAGAAGAGCACGGTCTCCGGGTACTTGTGTTGCATGCCGGGCACCGGTTCCCTGCCGATGCGCGGGACGTTGAGTTCCATCTGCCCCGCGGGATGCGGGTTGAGCTGCGCGCGTACCTTGTTGGCTTCCGCGTTCAGCTCGGCGGTCGGCGCGTCGGCCTTGAGAAGGTCGGCGAGCCTGGCCACGTCGGCCGCCGGCAGCATGTCTGCCAGCGGGAAGACGAGGCGGTATATCGGGTCGTCGGGCGCTGCCGACCAATCTATGAGTTCATCCACGACGTAGGCGTTGGTCCGAAAGGGCAGCACCGTCGCGACGGCGCGCACCTTCAGACGTTCCTCCTCGCTGAGCCCCGCACGCAGCAACAGCTCGTCGAGGTGCTTGGACGTGTACGCCCGGAAGCGTCGCGTTCCTGCCTGGTTCAAGATCACTAGGCCTTTCCCATCTTTTTTGTTCGATCGGATGTAAACCTCTCGACCCAGTCGTGCGTCTAGGGTTCTTATACCCGGACGCGTGCGAAGCCACTTCTGGTTCCGCTGGGACCCAAGATTCTCCTGAGGACTGCCTATCGCGACATATCGCGAGAGGGCATACACTGCAGTTTGTGACCGACGATCCCGTCCTGCGTGCCTCAGATGCCGACCGCGATCGAGTCGCCGCGGTGCTGAGCGAGGCCCTGGCCACTGGACGACTCACCACAGTCGAGCACGCGGACCGGCTGGATGTCACATATTCCGCCAAAACGGTCGGCGAACTCCTCCCCCTGACCCGCGACCTGCCCGACGTCACCGGCGCCTCCACTCCCGTCGTGGTCGAGCGTCAGAACATCAACTCCACCTTCAGCAAGATCATCAGAAGGGGACGCTGGGTCGCCTCCCGCCACACCCGGCTGAACGCGCACTTCGGCGCGATGATCGTGGACCTGTCCGACGCCGTCCTGCCCGGCCGCGAGATCACGCTGCAGATCGCCGCCCGGTTCAGCAAGGTCATCGTCCGGGTGCCCGACAACGCCAGGGTGGTCGACGAGGGCGGCTCGGCGTTCGGCAAGCGCAACGTCTCCGGCGGTGTCGAGGGCGACGGGCCCCTCATCCGGGTGACAGGCACGTCCGCGTTTTCCAAGGTCATCGTGACGCGCGGGGTCTCAGACTGGAACCTGGCGTAACGGCTGCCGCCCCACCTGCCTACGATGCGTGTGGGGTGAGAGTTGTCCGACATTAAGCCGATCGCACTGGACGCCATGGGCGGCGACCACGCGCCGCACGAGATCATCGGCGGCGCGGTCCACGCCGTGCGCGAACGCGGCCTCTCCGTCGTGCTCGTCGGCCCGCCCCGCGTGCTCTACGAGAGCCTCGCCGACCACGGCGCCACCAAGGAGATCCCGATCGTGCGGGCCGAGGAAGCCCTCGCGATGGACGAGGGCGCGCTGGCGAGCCTGCGCCGCCCCCGCTCCAGCATCGCGATCGCCTGCCACCTGGTACGGCAGGGCAACGCCGGCGCGGTCGTGTCAGCCGGATCGACGGCCGGAATCGTGGCCACCGGCCGCCTGCGGCTCAAGGGCCAGCAGGGCGTGCTGCGCCCGGCCATCGCCGTGGCCCTGCCCACCCGCCCCAACCCCGCCCTCCTCCTGGACGCCGGCGCGAACGCCGAGGTCAAACCGGAGATGCTGGTCCAGTTCGCACACCTGGGCGCCGCCTACGCCGAAACCGCCTACGGCATCGGCAAACCCCGCGTCGCCCTGCTCACCATCGGCAGCGAGGCGGAGAAGGGCAACAAACTGGTCCGCCGCGCCCACGAACTCCTCCTCGCCTCCCCCTCCCTCCACTTCGTCGGCAACGTCGAGGGCTACGACCTGCTCACCGGCGCCGCCGACGTGATCGTCACCGACGGCTTCACCGGCAACGTGGCGCTCAAGACGATGGAGGGCTCGGTCCGCTACGCCTTCGGCGAGCTCAGGGAGGCCATCGGCGACAGCCGCATGGCCAAGCTCGGCGCCATCCTGCAACGCTCCACGCTGCGCGAACTGAACCGCCGCCTCGACGCCGAGGCCTACGGCGGCGCCGTGCTCCTCGGCCTGAACGGCACCGTCGTCATCGCGCACGGATCGTCGAAGGCGCCCAGCGTCAGCGCCGCCTGCCAGCTCGCCGCCGACCTGGCCCAGGGCGGCATCGTCACCCGCGTCGGCGAGCGCGTCGCCGCCACCCACCGCACCCATCGTCTGTGGTGACCCCGTAGTGTTTTGCCCGGTGATCCACAACATCGGGGGGTTGTGTGGACGGGCTGACTTCCGCTCAGGTGGCCGTCGCGCCACGTAACGACGCACCGCGGCGCTCCAGCCGCTCGCTGTGGGCCATCATCAGGGCCAATGTGTTCACGCTGTTCAACCTGGTGATCGCGATCCTCTGGGCGCTGATCATGATCTTCGGCGAGTGGCAGAACGGCCTGTTCGGCCTGGTCATCGTCTTCAACGCGCTCATCGGCATCGTCCAGGAGCTACGCGCCAAGTCCACCCTCGACAAGCTGGCCGTGGTCAACGAGGCGCCCGTCCGCGTCCGCCGCGACGGCAGGGACCAGGAGATCGAGCCGCGCGCGGTCGTCCGGGGCGACCTCATCCTGATCGGCCCCGGCGACCGGCTGCTGGTCGACGGCGAGGTCGTGGCCTCCGACGGGATGGAGATCGACGAGTCGCTGCTCACCGGCGAGGCGGACGCCGTACACAAGCAGCCGGGCGACGAGGTGCTGTCCGGCAGCTTCGCGGTCGCGGGCAGCGGCGCGTTCGTCGCCACCAAGGTCGGCGCCGAGGCCTACGCCGCCAAGCTCACCGAGGAGGCCAGCAAGTTCGGCCTGGCCCACTCCGAACTGCGCGACGGCATCACCAAGTTCATCAGGTACGTCACCTACCTGGTCATCCCCATCGGCGCGCTGCTGATCTGGAGCCAGGTACGCAACGAGGCCGACTTCGGCACCGCCATCACCGGCGCGGTCGCCGGCATCGTCACCATGATCCCCGAGGGCCTGGTCCTGATGACCTCGATCGCCTTCGCCGTCGGCGTGGTACGGCTCGGCCAGCGCAACACCCTGGTCCAGGAACTGCCCGCCATCGAGGGCCTGGCCCGCGTGGACGTGCTCTGCGTCGACAAGACCGGCACCCTCACCGCCGGCGGCATGGACCTCGACGAGGTGCTCCCGCTGCGCGGCGGCGAACCGGTCGACGACGCCCTCGCCGCCCTGGCCAACGTCGACCCGCGGCCCAACCCGACCGCGCAGGCCATCAAGGAGCGCTTCCCGTCCATGCCGTCGGGATGGGCGGCCACCGAGGCGGTGCCGTTCTCCTCGGCCAGGAAGTGGAGCGGGGCCGACTTCGCCGAGCACGGCCCGTGGGTGCTCGGAGCTCCGGACATCCTTCTCGAACCGGGTAGCGAGGGCTTCGAGGGGGCCGCCGAACTGGCCGCGACCGGGGCGAGGGTTCTGGCGCTGTGCCGTACCTCGTCGCTGGACGGCGAGGGCACGGCGGAGCCCGTCGCGCTCATCACGCTCAAGCAGCGCATCCGGCCCGACGCCAAGGAGACGCTGGCCTACTTCGCCCGGCAGAACGTCACCGTCAAGGTCATCTCCGGCGACAACCCCGAGGCCGTCTCCGCCATCGCCGTCGGGCTCGACATCCCCGGCGGCGAGCGCGCCGTGGACGCCCGCACGCTCCCCGAGAACGACCCGGAAAAGCTCGCCGACATCCTGGAGAAGAACACCGTCTTCGGGCGGGTCACACCGGTGCAGAAGCGGCAGTTCGTCGGGGCACTGCAGTCGCGCGGTCACACGGTCGCGATGACCGGCGACGGCGTCAACGACGTGCTCGCGCTCAAGGACGCCGACCTCGGCATCGCCATGGGCGCGGGCAGCCCGGCCACCAAAGCGGTGGCGCAGGTGGTGCTGCTGGACAACCGGTTCGCGACGCTGCCGCACGTCGTGGCCGAGGGGCGGCGGGTGCTGGCCAACATCGAGCGGGTCTCGAACCTGTTCCTCACCAAGACCTTCTACGCCATCGTGCTGTCGCTGCTGGTGGGGGTGCTCGGGCTGATGTTCCCGTTCGAGCCGCGGCACTCGACGCTGGTCAACGCGCTGACCATCGGCATTCCGGCGTTCTTCCTGGCGCTGGCGCCCAGCGACGAGCGGTCCCGGCCCGGGTTCGTGCCACGGGTGCTGCGCTTCGCCGTACCGGCTGGGGTGATCTGCGCGGCGGCGGTGTTCTTCTCGTTCTGGGCGGCGCACTCCGGGACGTCCACGCTCATCCAGGACCGCACCACCGCGGTCATCACGCTCTTCCTCACGACCTGGTGGGTGCTGGTCCTGGTGGCGCGGCCGCTGCTGTGGTGGAAGATCGTGCTGATCGCGGCCATGGCCGTGCTGTTCGCCGTGTCCTTCGCCGTACCGCTGACCAGGTGGTTCTTCGCGCTCGCGCCCTCCGACGTGAGCAACGATCTGCTCGCGCTCGGAGTGTCCGCGGTGGCCGCCGTCGCCATCAGTATCGCGGTCAAGGTCACCGGTACCCTTAAGGCATGACCGACCCGCAGCTAGTGCTCACCGAGCGCGTCCAGCAGGCGCTGGCCAACGCGTTCGGCGCCGAGTACGCCGACGCAGACCCGCTGATCCGGCCCTCCCAGTTCGCCGACTTCCAGGCGAACGTCGCGATGAGCCTGGGCAAGCGACTGCGACGGGCGCCGCGGGAGGTCGCCGAGGCCATCAGCGCGCAGATGTCGGACTTCCCCGGCACGGTGGAGGTGTCCGGTCCCGGCTTCCTGAACATCACGCTCGACTCCTCCTGGATCGCCGGCGAGGCCGGGCGCATGCTCGCCGACCCCCGCGCGGGCGTCGGCCAGAGCACGCCGCCGCAGCGCATCGTGATCGACTACTCCGCGCCCAACGCGGCCAAGGAGATGCACGTCGGCCACCTGCGCACCACCATCGTGGGCGACGCCATGGCCCGCACGCTGGAGCACCTCGGCCACACCGTCATCCGGCAGAACCACCTGGGCGACTGGGGCACGCCGTTCGGCATGCTCATCGAGCATCTGCTGGACATCGGCGAGGACGCCGCCGTCGCGCAGCTCGAAGCCGGCGCCAGCACCGAGTACTACCAGGCGGCGCGCGCCAAGTTCGAGGGCGACGAGACGTTCAAGACCCGCTCGCGCGTCCGGGTGACCACGCTGCAGTCCGGCGACCCCGAGACCATGCGGCTCTGGCACGTCTTCATGGAAGCGACCATCCGCTACTTCAACAAGCTCTACGACATGCTCGGCGTCACGCTCACCGACGCCGACATCGCCGGCGAGAGCATGTACAACCCCATGCTCGAAAAGACCTGTGACGACCTGCAGGCGATGGGCGTCGCGGTCATCAGCGAGGGCGCGCTCTGCCTGTTCCCGCCCGGCTTCACCGGTTCCGACGACAAGCCGCTGCCGCTCATCATCAGGAAGAGCGACGGCGGCTACGGCTACGCCTCCACCGACATGGCCGCCATCCGCTACCGGGTCGACGACCTCAAGGCCGACCGGATCCTCTACGTCGTCGGCGCCGACCAAGCCCTCCACTTCCGGATGGTGTTCGCCGCCGCGGAGCAGGCCGGCTGGCTGCCCGACACCGTCTCCGCCGAACACATCCAGATCGGGATGATGCTCGGCAAGGACGGCAAGCGGTTCAAGACCCGTTCCGGCGCGTCGGTCAAGCTGATGGACCTGCTGCACGAAGCGGTGGACCGGGCGACGGCCGCCATCGACGACCGCGGCTACGACGAGACCACCAAGGCCGAGATCGCCCAGGGCGTCGGCATGGGCGCGGTGAAGTACGCCGACCTGTCGGTCAGCCACGACAGCGAGTACGTCTTCGACTTCGACCGCATGCTGGGCTTCACCGGCAACACCGGCCCGTACATGCAGTACGCCACCGCCCGGATCCGGTCGATCTTCCGCAGGGGCGAAATCGAGGCCGCCGCGGTGACCGGTCCGATCCTGCTGGGCGAGGAGGCCGAGCGCGCGCTGGCCCTTCACCTGCTGTCGTTCGGCAGCGTCGTCGAGCAGGTGGGCAGCCTGATCGAGCCCCATCGCCTGTGCGCGTACCTCTTCGAGATCGCGAGCCTGTTCAGCACCTTCTACGAGCAGTGCCCGGTTCTCAAGGAAGGCGTCGACGCCGAGACCCGCGCGTCCAGGCTGGCCCTGTGCGCGCTGACCCTGCGCGTCATCGAAACCGGACTCGACCTCCTGGGCGTCCCGGTACCCGACCGTATGTAAGACATGTCGTGCTAACGTGCACGTCTGCTTCGCCCAGGTCTGGAGGGGTTCTCACTCTCTTCGGACGCCGCGGTGGGCGCGCCTCCCTCTGGTTGGCGCGCCCCCCGGCTAGGCTTTACGCGGTCATGAATGTGAGGCCGATATTTGGGGGAGTTTCCGCCTTGAGCACGGATCTGACCGCAAGCCCCCCAGCTGCGACTGAGCTTCACCGCTACGCTGAGGCCCTGCTGGCGCACCTGGCCGCCAACGGCTCCGCGCCGCCCCAGACACACGAACTCCACGACGTGCCCGGCTACTGGCTGCCGCCCGCCGTGGAAGCACTCGTCACCATCCTGTCCGGCGACGATCCGATCGAACCCCTGACCAGAGCCGCCGGCCGCGACCAGCAGAAGACCGCGCTGTTCCTCTGCCTCGCGCTCGCCGTCGCCGGCCACGGCGGCCGCATCCACGCCTCCTGGCTCGGCACCGCCTTTGGCGAGCTGTCCACCGAGCGGCCCGTCACGCATGGGCAGCGTGGATTGTGGCTGGCCGCCGCCCGTGGCGCGTACGGCCCGGCCGGCAAGATCTTCGTGCTCCGGAAGCTGGATGCGCTGGCCGTACAGGAAGAAGCCGACCCGCGCGCCTGGGTGCAGGCGCTCGCGCCCGGCGAGCCGTCGGTGGTCGTGCCCGAGTCGCTCGTGGACTTTCCGGAAATGGCGGAGATCCCGGAACTGGCCCGCCCCGCGCAGGCCGCCGCCCGCCTCGCCCGGCTACGCGCTCGCTGCGCCGAGATCACCTCGGCCAAACAGGCCGACCAGGAGGCCTCCACCCCGCTCACGAACAGCGCCGGCAGCCCCGCCACCACCTGGGCGGAGGACGAGCCGATCGCGGTGCTGCGCTCGCTGATCGGCCTCGGCGGCCCCGAGGGCCCCATGGGATCGCTGACCGCGCATCTGCTGGACGACCTGCGTCCCGGCGCCGATCCGCACCTCGCGGCGATCGCCCTGCACGTGGCCGCGCCGATCCTGCGCGAGTTCGCCGACGAACTGGAGTCCGACACCCAGCTGGTGCCGCCCGCGACCGTCACCGTGTCGCTCCTGGGGCACCGCATCGTGCTCCACCCGGAAGGACCGGACCAGGAATCGTTCGAACAGGCGGAACAAGAGATCGTGGCGACGGGCGTCATCCCGCGCCGGCCGCCGATCGCGGCGTACGCGCTGCTCGCCCTCGGCGTGGCCGCCGTGGTCGCCTTCGTGGTTCATGGCCTGTTCGCAGTGCTGGGCGTGGCCATGCTCGGCCTGGGAGGCTGGCTTCTTCGCCAACGCCACCAGGCCAACGAAGCGGACAGTCGCTACGTCACCGCTCAACTCAGCGAGCTTCGCGAACTCGCCGACGGCGCGGTGTGGGCTCTCCACTCCTACGCCCGCGAGGCCGAAGCCCGCGCCAAACAGGCAGCGGAGGACTCAACCGATGTCAACCGGTTGATCCGCCGCGGCCCTCGCGCCGCCTAGCTAGGTGGTCTCGATCTCCACGTGCGCCGGCGCGAGCAGGAAGACACGGTCGGCGATGCGCTCGATCCGCCCTTCACACCCATAGGCAAGTCCCGCGGCGAAGTCGACCATCCGGGTCGCCTCGGGCATCGGCATGCCGGTGACGTCCATGATGACCGTCTGCCCCTCGCGGAAGTGCTGACCGATCATCGGCGCGTCGTTGTACTTCAACGGCTGCACCATCACAATGCGTGACGACTCAGAGGTGGACCTCCACCGCTTCGCCGCCCTCTCGGACGCCGGCATGTACTCGTCTTCGTACTGCTCTTCTTCGTAGGCCTCGTCGTAAGGATCGACGCCGCCCAGGCCAAGGTAGCTCACCACCTTGCGCACTGCCCCCATCGGTATGTCCTTTCCTCAGGAACTCACCGTAATCGGCACGTCCCCACACATTGGACGGTAACCGACGACTCCTCGTTCGCCATGCGACACGCCCAGCACTTATTCCATTTTGTACGGCTAGCACCCTGGTTGCAGCTGGATTACAAGCGGCCTATAGCATCCAAACCATGCGTGTCTACACCGTGGACGCCTTCACCGATGTGGCGTTCAGGGGTAATCCAGCGGCGGTCTGCCTCTTGGAGTCCTCCGCGCCCGCGGCCTGGATGCAGGCGGTAGCGGCCGAGATCGGCCTGTCGGAGACGGCATTCCTGCTGGACAATTCACTGCGCTGGTTCACCCCCGCTGTCGAGGTCTCCCTCTGCGGGCACGCCACCCTCGCCACGGCCCACGTCCTGTTTTCGACCGGCGCCGCGAGCGGCCAACTCAAATTCGAGACCGCCAGCGGAATCCTGTCTGTGAATCGCACCACAGATGGCATGATCACAATGGACTTTCCCGCCAAGGAAGTGACGCCCGCCACTCCTCCTGACGGCCTGGCAAAAGCGCTCGGCGTCGTCCCGGTGCAGGTCAGCACCGCAAAAGACGATCTGTTGGTGGAGCTCGAATCCGAAGAACAAGTCCGCACCCTATCCCCGGACATCACCGCCTTGTCACACCTGGCGGCACGTGCGGTAATCGTCACGGCCCGCGGCGTTTCCACGGACTTCGTATCCCGTTTCTTCGCTCCGAAGGGCGGCGTCCCCGAAGACCCGGTATCCGGGTCCGCCCACTGCGCCCTGGCCCCCTACTGGGCTCCGCGGCTGTCCCGCACCACGATGACCGCCGCCCAGCTATCCCAACGAGGCGGCCTCATCCACGTCACCCTCCGCAGCCCCCGAGTAGACCTGGCCGGCCACGCCATCACCATCACCTCCGGCCACCTCCACGTCTAACGCCCGAGCTACCCCACTGCCGCACCGCTCATCCAAACTGCCGCACCGCTTATCCAAACCCGAGCCAGCCCACTGCCGCACCGCTCATCCAAACCAAGGCATCCCGCTGCCGCACACTGCCCCACAACTACACACCTCCCCGCGGCTACACACTCACCCGCCCAAACCCCAGTCCACCACCGCCCTGCTGTTGCACACATCCGCACCGCTCACGCTCTTCGGCCACTTGCCGCACCGCCCTCTGAACAAGCGGCGGGATTCAGACACTCGAGACGCACGGGTACCGGCAAATCTGGGCCACCGCGTACGCGCTGCATCGAACACGCCCGCCCGACACGCCGCCCGAGCTCTCCTAGAAGCGGCGCTAGCCAAGCGGCGAGACGAACTCAAGCGCCGTGCGCGTTGCGCCGTGCGCGCCCGCGGGGGTGTTCGTCGCACCGGCGCCGGACAAGCGCCGGACAAGCGTCGGGGAGGTGGCGGGGGATGGGTGGGCGTCGAGGGTGGGGCATCGAGGGGTGGGTGGGCGTCGAGGCGAGGTGGGGAGGGCGGCGATGTGGGTGGGGAGGGCGAGGTGGGGCCGGCGGGCGCTCGCCGGGGCGGTGCGGCCACCTCGTCCGGGGCAAGGTGGCCGCCGGGGTGGCCAGGCCCGGCTGGCGGGTTGGCGTGTGGAGGCGCACGAGGGGGGTCGTGTGGTGGAGGCGCACGAGGGGGGATGGAGACGCAGACGGGGGTGGAGGGTGCAGGCGGGGGCGGTGGCGCGCACGGGGTGGTGTGGTGGAGGCGCAGGCGGGGGTGGAAGGTGCAGGCGGGGGTGGTGTGGTGGGAGGCGCGCACGAAGGTCGTGTTGCGTGTTGCGTGGTGGGTGGTGAACGCGAAAAAGGGGCCCAACCCTAAGGTTGGACCCCTTCATCTCGCATACGTGTTTGTGCGGCGGTGACCTACTCTCCCACACCCTC
>NZ_JBITGW010000043.1:0-33426 GCF_044457345.1 Nonomuraea sp. NPDC050547 | reverse complement strand
TCAAAGCGGACCATAGTGGCACGACGTCGGCGGGCAACCACCCCGATTTTCAGCCCGGAACGGGCCTCCCGCTAGGGAGATCAGTGACTAACCCATTGCCGTCGAGGGCGGATGTTGCCCTGCTGGGCGGACTACCGTCCCAGCCCCCACATGCCGCTCGGAGGCCTCCAGCGTTGACGCGAGCGTCCACCAATATCGCGAGACCTCCACATCAAGATCCTTTACGGTTTAGCGTCTCTGCTAGTTGAGCCGAGGATCATCAACAGAGTTCTCCAACTGCCGGATTCAACTGCATACCCTCGTATTGGAGTAGCGGCGAGTAACGACCTTGGTGTCAAGAATCGTGATGCCTCTTGCGTTCATTTCAGCCTCGTTGTGTGCGCTGGTCTCCTCTAGGTCTTTCCTGAGGATTTGAGCCTGCTCTTCCGGCATCTCACCTACAAAGACGTTATAGGACGATTTGTCGTTTCCCGCCTGGCCAACGGCCAGGTCCGGTGTGACATACCACTGCTTGTCGTTGGCGGAAAACTCCGTGATCACACGGGAGGGAAAATACGTTCGCTTGTTCGCAAGCATGGTCGCGTCCAGGCGCAGGTGAACACCCACAACGAGCGCATATCCGGGCCTTGGTGGGTTCACACCCTTGATCGTGACGCATCTGTCCACTGTGCCCTTCGCGTCAGTGGTGATCGGAAGCAGGCGAGCACCAGGAGTACGCGTGGGCGTGGAGTTGGGTTGCGGCGTCGATGCCACAGTCGGAGACGAACTCGACGCGACAGGTTCGGGTGCGACCTTTTGTCCCGTGAGAAAGTCGATCACTCCGCTCACGTTCCCAGCCATCTCGAAGGGGACTACAACGATGGCGAGCAAGGTTGCGAGAAGAATTAGCCCCGTTTTGCGCGCCTTGAGCCATGTCCAGAATCGCCGGAAAAGAGCCATGCCGCCAAGAATGACATAGAGGCGCCGCCGAAACGGCTGAACTACTCTCATGGCCCAAACAAGGCCCGATCACAAGGAAGACAGAGGACCGATCAGACCACAGCTACACTGTGTTCTTCCTGCGGCATTCCGTGGGTCACCGTCCCAAGGGGCAAGTGGAGGGGCCGGCACGCGTGCTGGCAGGTGACCTCTTCAACGTCAGCGTCGTGGCGACACCACCGCGCAGCAGGCATCAGCGGAATCCACGGTTCACCGATGCCAGGCGCCGAGCACGGTCACCGCCACCTCACCCGAACCCGAGGTACGGCGGGCCCGCACCTCGACCCGCTTCCGATCTCCGAACTTCCACCCATCCGCCAGGAAGCCCGACACGGTGACCGTGCCGGCTGCCGTCGCCGTCCTCGTGCCGATCGCCACACCGTCCACAGCGAGTTGCACCTCCAGCGCACCGCCCACCGTCACGTCCACCGCGAGCGAGCTACCGCTCCGAGGAAACACCGACCAGGCGACCACCTCGAATGTCGTGCCCGACACCGATGTGACCTGCGTCGAGAACGTGACGCCCCGCATCCCGATCTGCAATTCGAGCTTCTTGACACGCCCCTGAAGGTCCTTCACCAGAGCGACCAGGTCGTGCAGCCGCTGGTCACCCGCCTTGATCTGCGACACTGCGCCGCCCCTTACTGCTCGTCCACCGCGGTCGTGAGCTCCGCCGTCGTCACCGTCACCAGCTCGCCCTCGTCCGTATCAGGCTGCACCCGAACGCTGATGATTTTCATCTCGCGGTCAAGGCCCGGCACCCCATCCGGCCGCTCCGGGTACAGATGGTCGTGCTGGATGATCACCGGCACGTTCGCGCCGAGCTCCCACTCCCACCACCGGACCGAGTTACCCGGCACCAGCTCGAACTCGAACACCATCCTGGCGCCCTTCGAGGCGTCCGCCGCCCGCTGCGTCTCGTTCTTCAGCGCCTGCGGTGACGTCAAGCCCTCGAACGTGTACGCCTGCTCCAACTTGGGCCAGCCAGCCGCATGCAGGTCGTCACGCACAACCTTCTCGATCAGAACTCCGCCCTCGCTGAGCGCCAGTTTGCCGAACACGACCGTGGCAAGACCCGGCCGCGTGGACCGCCTGAACCTCTTCACGTTGCCCGGGTACTCCAACGTCAGCGCGGACGACGGCGGCGCATCCCGATTGACCCTGCGGAGCTCGAATCTGGGCCTGTCGTCCACGGGGTCCCACGCCGGCTTCGTCCACCACTCGAATCCGCCCGGTGCCGCGGCGACATCGCTCACCGTGTCCCCGGCCCGGGAGAAGTCCTCTTGCCGGTACTCGCGATCCACCTGCACGGTGCCGGGCACGCCGCTGGCGACCAGCCATCTCTTGTCTGCGGCGGCGCCGGTCTCGTCGAGGATCCAATCGATTTCCGAGTGCGCCAGGGTGCCCGTGCGCGGCCCCGTGAAGGGGATGAAACGCCGGCTGTAGATCCCGATCACGTCCTCGACGCTGATCCGCAGGATGCCGGTTTCGGAGTCGTAGTCTGTCGGGTCCACGACGCGGCCGCCGCCGACGAACCGTTCCCCGCGGTAGACCAGCAGCATCGTGCGCTCGCTGCGGGTAGCGGCTTCGACCCGGCCGATCGTGTAGTCCTCGTCGTACAAAGGGATCTCGGCGGTCAGCGAGCCGGCGCCGCCGAGTGCCAGCTCGAAGGTCACGTTCTGAAGCGGCAGGCTGTCGAGCGGGCGGTGGCTGGACCAGTCGTACAACACATACTCGTACGGCGGAGCTGCCCCGCTGGAATCCGTCAGAGTGGTCGCGGACAACGGCACTCTGGCGGACCGGTTGCCGAGTTCGTCCACCGCGTCCACGCTCAGGCTGTAGGTGATCCCTGGGGTGAGCTGGGTGAAGGTGAACACCTGACTCGTCGGCCCAACCTGGGCGATCCGCGCCGCCCCCAGATAGAGCCCGTAACCGTCGAGGCCCACATTGTCGTCGCTCGACGGATCCCACGTGACGGTGACCGCGGTCTGCGTGACCGCGACCAACCGCACTGCCCCGGGCAGGGCCGGCGGCGCTGTGTCCGCCTGCGCCTTCACCGTCTTCGTCCCGATCGCTGACCTGTTGGAGAGGAGGTCCTTGGCGTCCACCCCGACCGTGTAGAGGCCACCCGGCGTCAGCCCCGTAAAGGCCCTGATGCGAGCCGTCTGGTCCGCTCCTTGCTTCTGCCCATTCAAGTAGACCCCGTACCCGGTGATCGGGGTCTGGTCGTACGGCTGCTCCCAGCCCACCGTGATGGATCCCGCCCCCAGCGCCGTCACCCGCACGACCGGAGTCACCGGTGGCGTGGTGTCGTTGACAGGGGTCAGAGTGATGCTGGCCTTCTCGCTGCGGTTGCCCTTGCCATCGACAGCGTCCACGTCGATCGTGACCGGCACCCCGGGCGTCAGCCCCGAGAACTTGCGGGTACGGCCGGACTGGTCGCCGCCATCCTTCACCCCGTTCTTGTACGTGCCGTACCCAGCCACGCCAGTACCGCTGTCCGTGGCCGCATCCCACGTGACCGTCACGCTCGTAGGCGTCATGGCCGTCAACCTCAGATTCCCCGGCACGCTCGGGGGTTCCTCGTCCGGGGTCGGCCCCCATACGCCAGCCACCCACGCATAATTCGGCCAGGTGGACGGCAATCCCGTGACGAGCGGCCAAGTGAAGGCTACGAAGTCGGCTGCGCCGTCCTTAACTGCCGCGGACGCCCACGCGCGCCGAGCTGCCCCATCAGTCCAGTCACGGAACGTGTAGCCCTTGTGATCAAACCCCGGCGGCCAGTTCGCGGACGAGTTGTCAGAGCCGCTGCCCTGAAGGTACGCCGACACGCCGAGGATGGCAGTACACCCGGCGGGCAGCGACGAGACGTTGACGACCGCAGACGAGGAGGTCAGGCCGGTGTCGCTGCCGTAGTACTCCTCCGCATCCGACAGTTCGAACATCCAGATGAAGATCCGGTCCGTGGAGTCGGATGTGGTCACGGTGACCGAGGAGTCGCCGCCGTAAGAGACCTTGCTGTAGAGGCGGATGCCGAGCGTGTGGACCGTGTGCTCGTGCGGGGAGTAGTCGCCCGAGACGGTGAGCACGCTGGCGTAGCTGTTGACGATCAGCACGATGCGGTTGCCGTAGCTGACGCTGCCGAAGTTGTACGTATGCGAGTTTGACGGCGATTGCGTCGTGTACGGCGTCGCCATCCTGACCAGCGACATAGAAACCCCCGTGGCCGGCGTCGTGATGAGACCGGCACCATGCCCGGCCCGTGGGGCTACCGTCCACGCTCGTCAACTCCAGGCGTCGAAGGCCTCGATCACCAGCCGGGGCGTGCCGCTCTCCCCCGTCACCGGCGAGCCGGTGAGCGTGATGGTGTTGGTACCAGGGATCAGGTGGAACCAGGCCGGCAGGTGAGCCAGCGCGCTGCGGCCAGGACGCGGCCCAGGCCACACCTCCGGTGGGACGTGCGCCAGGACCTGGCGGCTCGCCAGGTCGATCGTGAACGAGTACCGGGGGTCCGCGGGCAGCCGGGAAGCATCCCCAGGCATGCCGCGCATCACCGTGCCCGTCTCCCTGTGAGTGATCGTCCACTCCCGGATCGGGCCGTACAGGCGCAGCCTGGCCGGGATCGACGGATAAGTGCCGGACAGTTCGATCGTGGCCGATGCCTCCCCCGGCAGGGCCCCAATGACCGCCTCGGCGCTCACCGGGACGGTCGCGTACCGGCGGGGGTCTGACACCTTGAGCGGCAGTTCCCACCCGAACGCCAGGGGGCCTTGATCGGTGACGCGGATCTGCCCGTCCAGCCTGACCTTGACCTGCCTCGTCATCCGTGCGTCTGCCACCCTCAGCCAAGCCCTGTTTCTCGGGTGGATCGCCCGCAGCAGCCGCTGTTTGGCCGCCAGCATCGCAAGGTTCGTCTCCGCCACGGCGGTGCCCTTCAGCACGATCCGGCGTGGCCCGTATCGGCCGGCGCCATCCAAGCCACCGTCCAAGCCGCCCCGAGCGGCCGACACCGGCGAGACCGGTGCCGATGACGGCCACCCTTCCGCGCTCTCCACGGTCCATGTCACCAGATGCTGGTCGAGGACGTTGCCCGCCCACATGGCCAGACGATAGACAGGCGTGGATACCGGTACGTACGGGAGCCCCAGGGTCGCCCGCTGCTGTGTGTTGTCCGCGCTGCGCTGCCCTATCGAATCCACCGCGGCCACGCGCACGTCGTACGGCACGCCAGGGGTCAGGCCCGTAACAACGTGATGGCGCGTCAGCAGCCCGTCCACAGTGAAGTCCACACCCGGCGTCGTGTGCACGGTCTGCTGGTCCACGATCACCTCGTAGCCGACCACCTGGAAGTCGTCCTCCGACGCCGTCCACGCCACCGTGAGGGAGTCCTCCCCGGCGGTGGTCGTCAGCATAGGCGTGGTCGGGTCGAAGTCGTTGAGCGTTCGCACGACCAGTTCCGCCGGCGTAGTGGTGCGCTGCCCGATGTGGTCCACCGCCCACACTCGGATGACGGACGCGGTGTCGTCCGGCAGGCCCGACCGCGACAGGATCCGATCGGTCGTGCTGGTGGCCACCGGCTGGCCGTCTACCGCGACGTCGTAGCCGACCACCTGTACGTCATCGGAGGACGGGTCCCACTCCACTGTCCAGCTCGTGTACGACAGGGCCGTGACCCGTAGGTTCGGCGGCGCCGCCGGCGGCGCGTCCACCGGCGTGACATGCGTGAGCTGCGCCAGCGCCGACCGGTTGCCGGACGAGTCCGCAGCGTCCACCGCCACCTGGTACGTGCCTGCGGGGACGAGGTCGTCCAACATGTACGACGTGCCCGCCTGGTCGTCGCCCAGCTTGCCGCCGCCGAAGTAGACGCCGTATCCGGTCACGCCCACGTTGTCGGCGGCCGGATCCCATTCGATGGCGAACATGTACGGCCCGCTCGCCGTGACGCGCAGGTTCCCGGGCACCGCGGGTGGTTCCACGTCCGCGACCGTGTTCACTGTCAGCGACGCCTTCGCCGACCGATTCCCGGCCGCGTCCGCGGCGTCTACTTGCACCAGGAACGTGCGGCCGGGCAGCAAACCGGACAGGGTGCGGCCGAGCGCAGCCCCATCGGCGCCCTGCCGTACGCCGTCCAACCAGACGCCGTACCCGGCAACGCCGTTGTCGTCCGTGGAGACATCCCACGCCACAGACACTTGCGTCAATCCGACCGCCGTAGCCCGCAGATTGCCGGGCACGGTGGGCGGAGTCTCATCCAGGACCACGGCCACGCTTGCCTTCGCGGAGCGGTTGCCGTCCCCGTCAACGGCGTCCACCTCCACCGTGTGCACGCCCGGCGTAAGCGTGGGGAAGTCGTAGGTGAGCCCGGCCTGGTCACTACCCTGCTTCGCGCCGTCCAGATAGACGCCGTACCCGCTGACGCTGACGTTGTCCGTGGACGCGTCCCACGCCACCGACGCCGACGTGCTCGTCTTCGCCGTCACCCGCAGATTTCCCGGCACGCTGGGCGACACCGTGTCCGGGATGATGAAGGTCACGTTGTCGACCCACACCGCGTTCGAGCCGCTACCAGCGGAGGTGTCGCGGTCATACCGGAAGGTGACCTGTGTGGCCCCGTCGAGGGCATACGTGCCGGGCTGGTGCCAGGCGACCTCCCCCGCCTTCCTATAGCGTTCGGTGGCGCCGGTCAGAAAGACGAACGGGTCGAACGGGTTGGAGTCGCTGCCCTCAGTCGAGACCTTGACCCTGAACGTGACCGTGGTCGCCCCGGCCGGAACCGACATCGTGCACGACGACGACCCGCCCGTCTCCACCACCGCGGCGCTCTTCAGCGACCACGTCCCAGCGAACCGTTGCGTGTTGTCCCGCGTCCAGTTGCCCGTGCGCGGCACCACCGCCGTACCAGACTCGAACCCTTCAACGATCGTTGGCATAATCCCCCTGCCCCTCTCAGATCCACGCATCCGTCGCGTCAATGACCAGGCGCGGCGACGTCTCCTCCTGGCCGGCCACGAGCCCGCCCGACAGGCGGATCGTGTTCGGGCCCGGCGCCAAGAAGAACCTGGAGGGGAACCGCGCCAGCATCGTTCGGCCAGGCCGCGGCTCCGGCCACACGTCCGGCGGCACCAGCGCCCACACCTCGCGCGTCGCAAGGTCAATGTCGAGCGCGTATCGGGCGTCGGGCAGTACCGTGCCCGGCTTGGTCCGGATCTCCAGCGCGAGTTCCTCAACCCTGATCACTGGATCGATCACCGGCCCGAACAGCAGCAACTTCGCTGGGATCGTCGGATAGTCGCCCGACATGGTCACGATCGCGGCGCCGCTGGTTTGTGCCGGCTCAAACGTCACTTCGGCGTGCTGCCGACGTCGGGCGTACCGGCGTGGATCGGACGCTTTCACGACCAGCGCCCAGTCGAACGCGAGACTGCCCCGGTCGGTCACCTCTACCGTGTCCTCCAGCCGCACCCGGGCCTGCCTGGTCAGGTGCGCCTCGGTGACCCTCAGCACGCCGTTGCCTGACGCTGATAGCGCTCCGGTCAGCCGCTCCTGGGCTGCCAGCATCGCCACCCGGCTGTCTGCCAGCGCCGTCCCCGATAGCGTGATGAGCCGCGTGCCGTACCGGCCCGGCCCGTCGAATCCGCCGTCCGTGTGGTCAGCGTCGGAGCCCAGCGTGATCGGCTGCGCCGACGACGACCACCCCTGCTCCTTCGCGACCGTCCACGTCACTCCGTGCGCGTCCCGTGCGTTGCCCACCCAGTCGCCCAGCCGGTACAGCGGGCTCCCCGTGGGCATCCAGTCGCCCACGGGCACCGTAACCGTCACCGATGCCTCGGGCCCGCGCGCAAGACCAGCATCGACCGCACGTACCGCTACCTCGTGCACCCCGCCGGCGTCCAGGTTCTCCACGACGTAGCCGAGTTGCGTCGTGGAGGCCTCCAGTCTCCCGTCGAGCAGGACTTCGTAGCGGGCGATCGGCAGCGCGCCTGCCTCGGACGCGCCCCAGGCCAGCGCGATCTGCTCTGTGCCAGCGGTCGCGGTCAGACCCGGCGGCGCGGACGGATCTCCACCCGCGAGCGTGGACGCCTCGATCGTTGTGGCCGCCGACCGATTGTTCATCGCATCTGCCGCGTCCACACCGATGGTGTAGGCGGTTCCCCGTGCCAGCCTCGTAATCGTGTAGACCCGTTCGGCCTGGTCTGGGCCCTGACGCACCCCGCCGACGAACACCCCGTACCCGGCGACGCCCACGCTGTCCGTTGAGGCGTCCCACTCCACCGAGATGGAGGTATGCGACACCTCGATCGTGCGCACCGCTGGCGGCGCCATGGGCGGCGTGACATCAATCTCGGCTACGACGCTGATCTGTGCCACGACAGACCGGTTGCCGGCAGCGTCGCGAGCATCCACCCCGAGCACGTACGTCTGACCTGTCGTCAATCCGGCGAACGTGTATGACAGACCCGTCTGGTCCTGGCCCTGCTTCGACCCATCGCGGTAGATGCCGTACCCGGTCACGCCCACGTCGTCGGTCGCGGGATCCCACTCGACGGAGATGGCGCTACCCGTGATCGATGTCGTTCGCAGCATGCCGGGCGGCGATGGCGCGGCCGCGTCTGTGGTGCCGTAGCCGACGAAAGCCGCCACCGCCTCGTTGGTGCCCGCCGACACGTTCAGGTTGTTGACGGTGTACGTACGCGCCCCCGCCGCAGGCATGGCGCCGTGCGCAAACGCCGAGTTGGATTGGGCCGCATCCGCGGCGAAGTGCCTGGCCAGCCCTTGATTCCACGTGGACGAGGAGGCGACCCCGTTGGGCGCGTTCACCGCGCCGAACACGCGGCCAGTCGCGTTGACCGGCACGGTCACCGAGAACGCGGATATCGACGCTGTGGCCGAGGTTCCCGCCGTCCTGAACAGGACGTTCGGGCAGTCATCCCTCTCGTAGAGCACAGCGTGCAACCGCGAGTTTTCGTCCAGCACGACCGACGTCTCGTCCCCGGTTGCGATCTTCGACAAGACGAACACGTGGTTGTACCCGATGGCGTGGTAGTCCTCGACCCAGCCCGCCGGCGTTTCGAACCCCAACCAGCAGCTGACGACCAGGACCAGCCGGGCGCCGGGAGTCGCCGCGGTGAACGTGATGGTGTGCGGCCCCGGGCTGGTGCTGCTGTAGGTTTTCGCGATCCTGTTCGTCACATCCGCCCACCTTCCGCCCACCTGGGCACACCGGCCCGTGCAGATCGCTACGCCTCGTTGGACCGATCGGGGATCGTACGCACGCGACTCGCTAACGGCAGGCCCCGATCAGACGCCGAGGCATCCGTCACCGGGGACGGTCTCCATACCCGATCATGGCGAGCCGACCAGCGCCCCCAGACGGCGGGCCGCGGCCTCGCCGATCGTGACCTCGTTCTGGCCAGGTTGCGCGTGCACGATCACCGTGGCGGTCATCCCACCGCCGCCCGGCGGCGCTGCGGGAACCGGCCGCGACGCCGACCGCGACCTGCGATACAAGGCGGCCGCGCCCTGCTCGTTGAGCGCCTGGACGGTCTTTGGCCCGCCCAAGGCCGCCAGCGCCGCCGGCGTCAGCACCCACTCGTCGCGGCCGGTCGAGTTGTTGACCAGGCTGCGCCCACGCGGCAGGACACCACCCGAGTCACGGTTGATCTCCTGATCTGTGCGGTCGAAGCGCGCGATCACCGAGTCGATGACCTTGGCCGGGACCGCGCCGATCAGCCGTTGCAGCGCAGTCCTGTTCCCGACCGCCCCAACGATCGCGTTCTTGATCGGGTTCAGCGTGGCCCTGGCGCCTGCGCCGAGCCCCTTGTTGAACACGTTGCGGACGGCCGCGGACACGCCCTGGAGGAGCTTCTCCAGGGGAGAGAGTTCCTTCGCCTTCGTCTTGGGCTTGGTCTTTGGCTTGCCCACGGTGCCGCCGGACCCGAACGCCATCCCGGCGTGGCCCAGGAAGCGGGTAGCGCCAGTCACCCCGCCAACCCGGGCGGCTCGGTTGCCGCCATCGATGAATTGGGAGCCGAGCGCCCGCGTCAGTTCCGGCCGTAGCCATCCCTCGCCCGGCGTCACCGCGGCGAGCATCGAGTCCCGCCCCGGGCTGTAGCCAGGCAGCACCCCATATCCGCGCGCCATGGGGACCTCACCGCCGCGGGCGAACGCGAGCGGCACGTCGGGAAGTTGCGGCAGGCCGACCGCGCCGGCGATACCATTCCACATCCGGCGGATGGCCCCGTAGGCGGAGTTGACCACCCAGCGGATCGGCGCCTTCAGCCCGTCCGGTAGCGCGCCGAAGATCCTTTCGATGCCGGTCTTGGAGGTCTGAAAGCTTTTCTCCATGGCGGAGGTGGCGGCGGCGACCCTGTCCTTGGCCGGCTTCAGCCCGGGATCGACCTGGGCGGAGATGTCCGACCACGTCTTCTTCGCCGTCGCCGGCGCGTCCTTGCCGAGCCGGAGGAACGACGCGCCACCGGCCTTGACGAAGGCGTCGATCTTCTGCTGGCTCGGCGTGCGCCCTGCGTCGATGTCGCGCTGGATGTCCGCCCACATCGTCTTGAGCGGGGCGGGGGCGGTCTGCTTCATCTTCAGGAACTTGCCGTTCCCATCTGAGACGAATTGGCCCAGTTTGAGACTCGCCTGGGCAAGCCCTGCGGTCAGGTCGCGGTTGATGTCTCCGAGGGCGTCCCTGATCGCCTGTGGCGCGTCCTTGCGCAGCTTCAGGAAGCTGCCTCCGCCGGCGGCCACGAAGTCGTCGATCATCTTCTGGCTGACCGGCTGTCCGGCAGTGATCTTGGCCTGGATGTCGGTCCACATCGACGACACATGCTGCGGCGCATCCTGTTTGAGCTGCGCGAACTTGCCACCCGCCCCGTTGACGAAGGTGCCCAGCTTGTTGGCCGCGATGCCCGTGAAGGTGTCGATTCCGAGGAGCATCTGGTCCCAGCCAACCTTCAGGTCGGCGGGCGCGTTCTTGCCCAGCTTGAGGAATTGGGCGCCGCCGGCCGCCACGAACGCATCAAGTTTGGCCTGCGAAGGCGAGATCCCCGCGTCAAGATCCTTTTTGATGGACGCCCACATCGTCTGGATGTTCTTGGGCGCGCCCTGGGCGAGCTCCATGAACTTGCCGTCCGTGATATCGATGAAGCCGCCCAGCCTCGTGGCCAAGCCCGCCGCCCCTGCTTCCGTGCCCCGGTCCAGGCCGCGCCAGAGCTGCGACCACATGTCCTGGATGGTGACACCGGCACCGCCGAAGAGCTGTCCGACCGTCTTGAGCATGTTCTCGATCGGCGTGGTGCTGAAGAGGTTGTTGCCGAGCGCTTCCGTGATCTTGGGCCCGATCCAGCCTTCGATGCCGCCCTTCACAGCGCCGAGCGCGCCGCCGATCACGCCGCCGAGCGCCGTCCCGATGCCTGGGATGATCGACCCCGCGATCGCCCCGATGCCTGCGCCGGCAGTCCCCTGCTTGAGTGCCTCGCCGATCGCCGACGCGACGCCCTTGTTGGAGTCTCCGCTGATCGCGTCGGCGATCGGATCGACCACGAAGGCGGCGATCGTACCGATGATGCCACCGCGGACCTTGCTGCCCAGCCCGGACAGCTTACTGCCGATCTTGCCGATCTCCTTGCCCCAGTCGATGTCGCCGAGTGCATCCAACCCGAGGGACGCAGCTATGGCGGCCGCGATGCCCGCTACGCCCTTGCCGCGCTGGCGGTGCCTACCGCCCCTGCGGTCGCTGTCCGGCACGTCAACATCAGGTGCGTCGGTCTTGGAGCCCTTGCCGTCCTGACCCCGCCGGCCGCTGCCGGGGCCGGCGTCGTCGGAGCCGTTGATGTAGACCTTGTCGGCGTACACGGTCATCGTGCCGACCCGGGCCAACGGGCTGTCCGTGTCGTCCTTGCCGCCGCCGGACGGTTTGAGCTTGCCGAAAAGGGCCGACAGGCCGGTGATCCGCCCGAGCAGACCAGCCAGCTTGCCGACTTGCCCGGCCAGCCCTTTGACGATCTTGGTGACGCCAGGGATCCGCTGGAAGGCCTTCACGACCGACGCCACCTTCGTGATCACCAGGCCCAGGGCCAGCGCGACGCCCGAGATGTACAGCGCCCATGTGATCAGCTCTCCGGTGACCGGGTGGCCAGCGAGCACGTCCAGCCAGCCGACGATCGTCGTCAGCGTGTCCACGAAGCCCGCCAGGGTCTCGCCGCCCACGCTGTCGGTGAGCGTGAACACCAGATCTACGACGCCCTTCAGCAGCCGGCCGAGGGCTCGGACCAAGGTGACCGCGTCCTCGAAGAAGGCGCGGATCTTCTCCTGATTGGCCGGATCGCTGGCCCAGGCCCGGAAGTCCTTCGCCGCCGCCGACAGGTCATCCAGCAAGGTCCCGCCGGACGGCGCGGCCAGCTTTCCGAGCTCGTAGATGGCGGCGCTGACGTCCTTGACGATGCCCCAAAGCTGCTTGGCCCGCTTGAACCCGTTCTCGAAGAACCGGGCCATCGACCCGTCCTTGCGGGCCGCGCTGGTCCACTTCGCAAATTTGTCCGCACCGCGCTCGATCCAGCCGGCCAGCCTCTGCGCGAAGGGGATTGACACCACGAGGATGTCCATCATGCCCTTGAAGGCTGACTTGCCCGTGCGGCCGAAACTTCCGACGATCTTCGCGTTGGATCTCATGATCGCTGCCAGGTCGGTGCGGAACTCCTTCGAGCCGACCCACCGCCCCCAGGACTTGGCCACCGCGCCGATTTCCCGGCCGGTGTCGGCGAGCCCGTCCTCCAAGGTGTCGAGCATCGGCAGGCCGTTCTCGATGGCTTCCTGAAGAGGTGGCAGCAGCGCCTCCTGTACCGCGAAGCGCAACTCCTTCATCCGCGGTTGAAGAGTGCCGGCGACGAATCGTGCGAACCTCTGCCCCGCCGGGCTCAGGTTGTCCATGGCCTTGGCCACGGCCGACACGCCGGCGCCCTGCTGCTTGGCCGCTTCAGCCGCCGCCTTCTGAGCCTTGATCAACTCCTTTTTGGCGTCGGCGAGCCGCTCAGCGGCGAGCATCTCGTTCCACAGCGCGTCCCGGACATCACGGCGGGCCCGATCCTCGGCCTTCTTCGCCTGTTCGACGTCCTTCTCTGCATCCCGAATCCGCTTCATCGCCTCGGCGACACCGCGCTGGGCCTGTTCGATGGCGCGTGCCCCATCGACGGCCGCCCGCGCCGAGTCCTCGCGCGCCTCAGCGAGGGCACGCTCGGCGGAGCGCTCGGCCTCGGCCGCAGACGCGATGCGCTCCTTCGCGGCGGTGACCTCGTCGGATCCTTCGACGCCCTTGGCGTTCGCTTCGGCCTGTTCTTCGCGTAGGTCACCGTTGCGTTCGCGTACCTCGTTCAGCCTCTGGAGCGCCTGCCTGTGAGCAAGATCCGCTTCCTTCTTGTCCAAATCTGAGGCGAATGGGTCGTTGACGACCTTTTCGAGCCTCTGCTTGGCCCGTTCGACCGCGAGTGCCGCCCTTTCCTCGTCCAGCGCGCCCCCACGCACTGCAAGCTCAAGATCTTCGAGCCGCTCCTTTGCGGCGCGGCGGGCGTCGTTCAGCGCCTCGGTGACCCGCTGGCTGGCGCGCTGCGCCTCGGCGTATCGGCGTTCCGCCTGCTCAACGCGGTAGGCGGCGTCCTCCTGCCGCTCGGCTGCCTGCGCGGCCGCCTCGCCCACCCGGGCCCTCGCCTCGCCGACCGCGGAGACGGCGTCCGCTACTCGCTGCTCGGCTGCGACGATCGCCTCGGCTGCCGCCGTGGCCGCGTCCCGAGCGTCGGCCGTTCGTTCACCGGCCAGCATGCGGGCGTGGTTGGCGTCACGGATCGCCCGCTCGGCCTGCTTGATCCGCTCAGCGGCCGCCTCCTGCGCCGCAGCGTAGGCGGCGGCTGACTGGCCGCCCGAAGCCTGCGCCGAGGTCAGCGCGTTGACCGCCTCACGCACCCCGGACAGGCCCAGCAGCATTGCGCCCAGCCCCTGCACCGCTGCCCCCGCCAGGCTAGGGAGCACGCCTAGCGCCCCCACCGCCTGTGACGCGCCAGCCGCAAGAGCGAACAGCCCGGACCCGGCTGACACAGCAGTCGAGGCGAGTACAGCAAGCCCGGAAACGGCGAACGGCAGAGTGGCCAGCGACGTGAGCACCTGGCCGAGCGCCTGGGCGCCCTGCACGTTGACCGACACCGGTATGTCGCGGCGCCCCCTGCCGGCCAGCGCGGCGAGCTGCTGCTCCAGCGCGGCAATCCGTGCCTGTGCGCCAGCATCGTCCACCTCGGGACGGATCGTGGTTGTCGTATCCCGCCCCAGATCGGCGAGCTGAGCACGAGCGTCCGCGTCGTCCACGTCCGCCCGGACGGTGACGCTCTGGGTGCCCGACAGGCCGGCGAGAGCGGTTCGCGCCGCGGCGTTGTCGAGTTCGACCTGCATGCGGATCTTCGCGATCCGCTCAGCTGCCTCGGCCGCCGCCTTGGCCTGGGCCTCCACGACCGTGGCGTCAATCTCTGCCGCTATGCGGGCCTTGACGCCCTTGATCCGGGCGTTGACCTCACTCTGGAGCTTCTTGCCCCAGCCCGCGCCCAGGTCCGCGACGACCTCAAGCTCGATCCGGCCCGCAGAAATGCTGTCGTTTTCGTCTGCCACCCCGCCCGCCCCCCGATGTGCTGGGGGTGAAGGGTGGCGGGGACGCCTAGCTTGCGTCCCCGCTCGACACGGTCAGCGCGGTGCCCGGGTGGACGCGAGCAGCATGTTGATCGCCCTGCCGACACCCGACGCGCCGTCGCCCTGGCCGCGGTCTGACCGCCCGCTGCTGCCCTTGACGTGCGATGGGCGGTTGATCTTGATGGGTTTCTTGCGGCGGTGGTCCGCCGCCAACACCCCGATCTCCTCTACAGCCTCGGCGACGAGCTCATGCAGGGATGTCCACGGCTGCGCACGTTGCTCAGGTGTGCTGTTTACTCGGGCACCGGGAGGGAGCTCGTCGGCGAGGTCGAGGAGTCGCCGGGCAGATATCCACCCCCGCCGGCCTGGCCGGAGCCAGATTCCAGAGATGTCGAGTCCTCGGTAGTGGTCGAGGAAGTCGGCGTCGAGCCTTCTCCACTGGCGGAGTCGCTCGACGACGGCCTGGATTCCCCCGCGCTGAACGCGTACCTCCCGCCAAGCCCCTTGACCAGGGCCGCGACATCAGGGACGCTCGGACGCTCCGCCACGAAGGCTTCATAGCCGTCGTCACCCATCAGTCTGCGCCCCATCAGGCGGACTGCGTTGAGCAGTTCCGTGGGCAGCGCCGGATTCTGAATGACCAGGTCCACGACCATGGAAGCGACGGACAAGCCAGCCTTGGCCAGGTCGGTCTCTTGCAACGCCTGGAGCACCGTACGAGCGATCAGCGCGGTGTCCACATTCAGGTGAGCGAGCGGTTCCAGCACATCCACTGGCAGTTCCGGCGGGAGCATGATGACCGCGTTGCCGAGACGCAGCTCTATCGGCTTTCCCTGAGTGCCGTTCCGGTTCGCTCTGGCTGCGTTCAGATCCAGCACTGCGCTGTCGTCCGCCATCAGGGGACCCCCGTCCATCGACTCTTGGAGTGACGGACGGGAACGGTAGAGGCGGGCCAGGGTTTGCGTCCCGGCCCGCCCGCACCGCCCGGTTACGGCGTTACGACCGGCGGCGCGAAGCTGGCGAAGGCGGTGTTGAACACGTCGTAGAACGCGGAGCCGACGTCGCTTCCCAGCACGCTGAGGTTGAGCGGCAGAGTCGCCGACTCGTCCCGGGAAAGTTCCTGCTGGACGCCCTCGCGCTGCATGCAGCGCGGGATGATCCGACGCATCTTGCGGAGGCCGTCGCCGAGTTCCAGTACCGCCGCCACCTCCGACCGGGTGCCGATGCTAGGCGGCGTGTACTTGTAGTACTTGGCGCCGCCGCCGGACGGCGTGACCTCCTCGATCGTGCCGCCGCCGTAGACGGCCATCATGTTGGGCGCGGACCACTCCAGCAGTTCGACTTCCAAACTGGCGGCGTCCTTGGTCTGCCACACCTTCACCGGGTAGGCGGACTGGTGCGCCTCTGTCTCGGAGAACTCCGGGTCACCCGACCAGGACAAGCTATCTGGGGTGAACAGCCCGACGTTCTTCCAGCCCGTGGGCATGGTCGCGGTCGGACCCTCCGGCGCGCTGGTGCCCACCGGTGCCAGCCAAAGTGCGGCGATGCTCGCTGTAAATACGTTCTCGGCACCCATGTGCGGGCCCCCTCCACGCGGGGCCGCTCCCCGGCGTGCGGGGATGCGGCGTAACGGGTTGGGGACCCAGGCCGGGAATCATGGAGAGAGAGCGGCTCTTGCGTCCGCCTCCGACGACGCGATCTCTACGCGTCCCAGTTCGGGTGGCATCGAACCGTGGCCCACGCCACGTACCGCGGCCTCTTGTCGGCCTCCGGCAGGAATCCGCCGCCCTGTGCCGACCGCACCGACCCGATGACAGGACCGGGCAGCGGCGGGTCAGCACGCGGCAGTTCCTTCAAAGCACCGAGCGCCAGATAGAGCAGCCGCCGCAGCGCAGCTTTGCTGCCGTCCATCTCGCCGAGGGCCTCAATCTGGATCCGCACCTCAACCTCGGCCGTGTCGTAGTTCTCGACCCCGCCGGGCACGTCCGTGACTCGTAGCCGCGGATACGGCGGGATCGAGTACCCACCCACCCTGTCCGGACCCAGCGCTGTCAGCACGGCCGGGTGCGCCTCCAGCCAGCCGAGCACGACCGGCAGCGGATCAGCGTCGGCCAGGTCCTCGACGCCAGCCACTACGACCCCGGCGCGCTCGAAGTGCTCGGCTTCACGGCCACGGGCTTGTTCTTGTCCGGCCGCATGGCCGCCTGGACAGACGCGAAATCGGCAGGGTTGGCGCCCTTGACATATCCCGCGGACACGAGGCGGTGTGCCTGCTCGCTGTGCACCTCTAGCTCCGCGCCGACCGGGTGTTCCTCCTCGTCGATACCAAGCTGGCGGCACGTGTGGACGCCAATCGGGTGGGCGAGCGTGATCTTTACCATGTCACTCATGCCGGGCAGGATGCCGCCAGCGATTGGTTTGCGTCCCGGCTCAACATCACGGGAAGCTGTCAGAGCAAACGGTAGAACGAGTCCGCCCGGTAGTCGCTCATGCCCTGCGCCCTCTCCAAGCGGGCGAACGTCGCGACATCGTTCTCAGCAGAAGCTCAACGCATCCGAAAACGCAGCCTGTACCGGTCCCCCGCGTACAGGGCTTCGCGCACGACCTGCACAGCGCCATCCGAGTCGGCCAGCGCCACCACGACCTCCAGTACCGGCGTGCCCGGCACCAAGCCCAGCAGGCCCGCCTCCCACCGCGTCGGCATGCGCCCAACCACCTCAGCTTCGCGTCCGGTGACGACGATTCCGGCGTTGGCAAGGAGGTCCTCGTCAGGCTCGCTGAGGGCGGCTGGTTCACCGAGCGCCGGGATGCGCTCCACGAGGTGTCGCGGGTAGTAGGTGGCCAGGCCAGGGTGGGTGCTGCTGCGGCGCCGTACGAGCGAGGTGGTGCCCGGCAGCAGTTCTACCAGGTTGGGTGCCGGCTGGATGACGGACACCTCAACGGGCTGGGCAGCCGCCTCTACCACGCTGCAGGCGGCCGCGGCCTCGACGGCGGCACGGTCGTAGGAGCGCACGAACACGCCACGACCTACTTCCCCGCGGGTGAGCCCGGCGATTTCAAGCTCCTGCAGAGCGCGTCTGATCGTGGTCGGTGTCACCCCATGCTGCTGGCGGAGCGCCGCCTCGGAGGGGAGCCGGTCGCCAGGGCGCAGCCGACCTTCCTCGATGTCCAGAAATAGGGCGGCCGCGATGGCTTCGTACGCGCTTTGGTCCGCCATTCCGCCCACTCTCCATCTGACGCGTGCCGCATCGGTGCACAGATCATCCCAGGTGGCTAATGATGCACCAGCGGCAATGCTCATCGTCTCAACTCCTTATTGCACAACCTCTACGTTGAGGTTAGCCTCTACGTAGAGGTTGGCCAAGAGGAGGAACCCTGATGATTCGGCTCAGGCGGCAGCGCGAAGACGCTCCTTCGCCCGACAAGAAGGTGTGCTACAACGGCCAGCCCGCCACCGAGATCGACCGCACAGCCGACTTCGTGACCGTCAAGCTCGACGACGGCACACAGCCCAGCGTCCGCCCCGACCGCATCACCACCTGCACCTGCGGCGGGAGGGGCTGCAAATGGGCCTGATCATGGACGCACTCTGGTGGATCGGCCTGCTCTGCGTTCCAGCCAGCATCATCCGCCGCGCCATCTTTGACGGACAGCGCCGGCAGCCCACCCCCTCCGAGCGCTGGAACGACCGACCCGCCACCCCCAGCCCGGCCGCCTGGACCCGCCGAGCCCTCCACGCGATCTACTACATCGCCCGCGCCCTCGGATGGGCCGGGCTCCTGCTCCTCTGGATCGCCACCGGGCTCACCCTCGCCGCCCTCGAACTCGGCGGCGCAGCCTGCAAGGGCCTCGCCTACACCGCCGCTGGACTCTCCATGGTGCTGATCCACCTCGCCCAGCACGCCAAGCGGCTGATGGCTGGCCCCGCCCCCGTCGCCGCGCCTCAGCTCACCATCTGAAAGGACCTCACCCCGTGGGCGTCGATCTCGGCCTCGGTTACCTCGACATCACCTTCTTCACGTTCCTCCGATGGGACATCGGCCTCGCAGTTCCCTGGTGGGCGATCGCGCTCGTCGCCCTCACCCTCGCCTTCTCCGTCGCCATCATCCTCTCCAGGCTCATCAGAGCCACTGGCCGCGGCTAACCCCAACCGCAGGAAGGACCCACCCGTGTTCGGCAAGCCGCGCCAGGCAGCGCTCCCCCCAGCATCAGCCACCGAGCAGGCCGCCCCCACGGCCAGGCCCAAGCGCGGGCTGCTTGGGCGCGCCGTGCGGTGGAGCGCATACAACCTGGTGTGGCGGCCGATCCGCTGGGAACTGCGCCGCATGTGGGCCCGCCGCGAGTTCCACGCCACCTGGGCAAGCTCCCTCCCCCTCTACGGGTACGCCGCCATCCACCACGCGGTCAGCGGCCCCTGGTGGTTCACCCCCGCCACAACCGCCGCGGCCGCCGCCGCCATCTACTGGGTCCTGTCCCGCCACGACATCCTCCCCCTGGCGCCCATGACCGCGTCCTCGACGGTCGCCGTGGCCGGAGCATGGACGACCGCCGCCACCTTCGCCCCATTCGACCCCATCACCTCCATCTCTTGGGCAGCGCTCACCGCAGGCGGCACCGCCGCCTGGGGTTTCTCCAAGCAGGCCCGCCGCTGGCGATCCGCCCAGCTCCGCGTCCGCTACAGCACCCGCCGCCTCCCCGGCGTGCTCGGCGCGCTCACCTTCGGCGGCATCGTCGTCGCCGCCCGCCCTACCGTCTCCGGGACCGGCCGCACTGCCTACCCGCTGCGGCTCACCCAGCCAGGCATCACCCGCCGCAAGCTGGAGAAGGCCGTCCGCGACATTGAGCAAGGTATGGACTGGTCCGAAGGCTCCGTCCGAGAGATCATCCAAGACCCCAAGCACAACGCCGCCTCTCGCGTCCTCCTCATCCACCATGAGGGCGGCATCAAGGCCCGCACCGTGCGGTTCGACCCGCCCGAGATGCCGCGCAGCGTGTATGGCCGGCGCTGGCTCGGCGTCAACGACCAGGGCGAGCCCTACTACATCACTCCGTTCATCAAGGGCTACGGCGCGACCCACTCCATATCCGGCGGCGCAACCGGCTCCACCAAGTCCAACCTGCTGCGTTTGCGCGCCAAGCTCGCCGCCCACACGCCCACGCTCCTATGGGTCATCGACCTCAAGAGCCGAGGCAAGGCGTACGCCCACCTGCTCCCCCGCATCGACCGGATCGCCGTCACCGACGAGCAGGCCGCAGAGATGTTCGCCGACGCCGCAGCGATGGTCCCGCTCCGCGCCGAACTGCTGCTGCCCGAGCACAACCAGGTTCTGCCCGCCATGGAGGTGGCAGGCGACAGCGGCTTTTGCGCCGTCGAAATCCTCGCCGACGAGATCCGCACCATCTGGGCCAAGACCCGCCGTAACGCAGCCCCGATCGTCGAGGACAGCAACAAGGTCACGTCCGAAGCCAGAGCGTTCCTCATCGGCGTGCACGCCGCCACCCAGTACTGGAACCAGGACAGCGCGCACCCCAAGCTGCTGCCGAACTTCACCGACGCCTACGCAGGCCGTACCCGCTACGACTCCGACAGCCAGTTCCTACTACGCCGTTGGAACCGCTACAAGACCAGCGAACTCCCGGCCGGAGCGTTCTACGTGCAGTCCAGCGGCAGCGAGGACCCCACCCTTATCTACACGCCGGAGGTGACCGACCTCATGCTCATGCAGACCGCCACCGAGACCGAGTCGCTCGCCCCCACCCTGGAGGCGTCCACCGCCGACCGCCTGCTCTACTACCGCGACCGGTGGGCGCACCTGCCCGACCACCTGCTCCAGTACGCGAGCGAGGCGCAGAAGCATGAGGTGCGCGCAGCGCGGGAGCGGCTCGGCATGGAGTCCGCCCCGGGCGGCGAGCGCGTCCGCAGGGCTGCCGCCGACGACAAGCCCATGCGACTGGTCGTCTCCGAACGCATCGACGACACCGCCGCGCTGGTGTCGGAGATCGCCGACCCGCACCTGCGGGCGCTCGCCACCGTACACCTCTCCCCCAGCCTGGTCTCCACCGCCGCGTCCAACGCGGCCTCGCCGCGCAGCCGCCAATGGGCGAGCGACCGGCGCGCAGTCTGGCGCGACGACCTCAAGCTTGTCGAGCAGACCGAACGAGGGCAGTGGCGGCGAATCGTAGGGGAGCGCGAGTTCATCGCTGGCGTCCTGGCCGCAGAGGAGGCGCTCAGGGCCAGGCGCGGCACCGGCGTCGGAGGCAGGGGAGAGGACACCACCCCGCACTCCAGCGACACCCCTGATGACCTGCACATACACCCCCTACAAGGGGGAGCCCACCTGGACCAACGCCCCGTCCCCGCAGCCCCGCGGGGGCAGCCGCAGGGGGCGGCCTCACCGAGGGGAGTGGCTGACCCCGGGGGATTGGCCCACACCTACGCTCCGTGACCCAGACAGCCGCCCGGCAGGCTGCCCCCTCCCTTGCCTGTATACGCACACGCGCGCACGCGCGTAGGGGGATGGATGTCCAACCAGCCCAATTTGGACATCGCCATGAACATCCGTGGACATCCCCATGGACATACCGAAGGTGACTCACTGTGATCGATGTTCTGGGATATGACCTACTGCGTGAGGTAGCGCCGCCCTTCTGGGCTGCCGCTGGTGCGTTCGCGCTGGCTCTGCTGCTCGGGTTGGTCAGCCTGCTCAAGCGGTGGCTTCTCCCGAAGCGGACACAGCCAGAAAGGCGGCGCCGTTCCCTGGCAGATGCCGTTACCTGGGCGTGTGCCGCCGCCGCCCTTGTCTTCGCTGGTGAGGGCATGTTCGAGGTCATCTCCCGAGCCGCGCCGGGCGTGTGGTGGCTTCCCTGGCTCGGCATCGGTCTTCTTGAAGGCCCGCTACTCGCATTCGCGTTGCGCGCCAAGGAACTCATCGCTGCCCGCAGGCATGAAGAGGCAGGTCAGTCCATACGGATGACCTGGCTGCTCGCCTCCGCGTCCGCAGTCATCTCCGCCTCCGCAGCCCTGGACGCCGGCACGCCGAGCATCCCCCTGTTGCGGGCGGCCGCGCCCATCGTTGGTGTGATCCTTTGGCACCACGCCTTGCGTATCGAGCAAGAGAGCAGCGGCCGTCGTCGCCGTGAATCTCGCTGGAAGTGGACGCCTGAGTACCTGCTGACGAGGCTTGGCTTGGTGACCGCCCGCGCCACCGAGACGGCTGACGCCGAGGTCCACATGCGTCTCACACGGGTCGCGGACTGGGTCATCCGGTACGCCCGCCTCGTTCAGCGAAACGCCGACCGAAGCGGGTGGTGGGAGGCCCGATGGAACACCCACGTCCGGTGGCGGATGGAACGCGCCTACCGGGCAGCGGAACGCGACCTCGACCTCGTCCGGCAGACTGATCGGCGCACCCTACTGGAACAGCTCATCGTGTCCCGCAGCGACGCCATACTCCTCGCCACCCTCGCGGGCGTCACACGTGCTGATCTGGGAATTCCCGAGCTGGAACAGCTCGTGAAACAGCCTGCGCGAAACACCCGCATCGTGTTCCACACGCCGGTGGAACAGCCCGTGAGAAACACCCGCATGCTGTTCCATCGGGAGCTCGCGGAACAGCCCGCCGAGCGCCGCCATGGAAGCCACCGGAACACCCCCGTGGAGCGACGTCGGGTCACCAGCGGAACGGCTGAGCGGAACGCCCAGGGCGACCGCAACGGAACGCCTGAACGGCACACCGCTCTGGATGGACGGGGCAGCGATGACAGGCCCAGCCAGAAGAAGATCTACGCCGCCATCGCCGCCGCCATGACGCCGGCCGGCGAAGTGCCCATTCGGCCCCTCGCCGCCAAGCTCGGCATCCCCACTGCGACGATGCACCGCCACGTCGCCAAGTACCGCAGGGAGCACGGGCAGTCCTCGCCGCCGAGGGGGGTGATCGCCCCTCCCAACGCCAACGAGCATCAGCTCACCACCGTGGGGGGCGGTAGTAGCGAATGACACAAAACGGCGGGGGCGGCAGCGGGACGGCTGCCGCCTCCGCTTTATGAGAGGAACTCAGTAATGACGAGCGAATCTTCACGTCAGCCCCATCGCCTAGCAACCACAGCGTGCCAAGGGCTAACGCGGCGTACACAGGCGCCTTCGCGGGGACAGACGCTGTCAACCAACCCGGCTGGGTAGGTGCCATCAGACCGTATAGCACGCTGTCCCTAGGCCAGCACTGTGCGGCCTGGAGCAGCCAGCATCGCTCATCGACTGGCTACCAGCCGTTGATGGGACTGCGGTACCCACTGGAGGGGTGTCTCTGCCCGATCGAGACCCGCGCTTGAGCAAGCCCGTCACGAAAGTCCAGTGCGATACGTTCTGCTACATACTCGGCAGCTTCCAGAGCTGGCAGACTACGAGTCCGATCCAGTTCCCGTATTACAACGCCCTCGGAGAGATCCTCGCGAACGAGGATCTCTCGAATTCTGCCCCTCATGCGCGCGTAAACCGTCTCGCCCCAGGGTTGAGGCGCGTACACCAGGAAGGACAGTGTTGGCTCACCCCTGCTGTACCTGAAGAGCTCATCTGCAGGGTCAAGAAGAAGGTAAGAGCGGCTGCCGGGGTACCAGTCTGAGGATCCGATCCCGCCGACGACTAGCCCCTCTCGGACCCGCTGGCGGATTCTCGCGTACCCGTCCCGACTGATCATCTCTTCCGGATCGGTACGTATGGCCAACCTGTGTAGGGCCAAGGCGCCGCCCAGCAGTTCGAGCCAGCGCTGGAACGATCGGCGCCACTTGTTGTACGAGCTTTCAGCCCGCTGACGGATCTCCTCCTCAAAGATCCTCAAGGCCCATCTAGGGTTCCGCATGTCCCTGATCGCACGCCGAAGCGTCCTAAGGAAGACGCCGGCAAGCGGAGCCAGATCACCGCCTTGATCGCTGATCGCCAGGGCGTTCAAGTACCGATTGCGGTCACCTGCCACTCTGATGATCAATGGCGGCAGGCCAGCGCTCCCGATGATGATGTTCGCCATCAGCCTGGCCACGCGTCCATTGCCATCCTCGAACGGATGGATATGGGCAAGCCAAGCGTGAACCGCCGCCGCTGCGACGACCGGCGGCAGGAGGCACTGCTCCCTGACATTCCCGTACCAGTCCATGAGCTCTTGCATGGCGGCCGGCGTGTCCGATGGTGTGAACGGAACATGTTCCGCACCGGCGATTTCATTGCAGTAGACCTTGTACCTACCTGCCGTACGAAAATCGCCCATGAGCATGTGGTGCATGTTGCGAACGTCGATCTCGACTAGCTGTCGGTTGCTGTCTCGCATGATGATGTCTGCTAGGAGCTTGGCGCCATGGAGCTGCAGCACATCGCGCGTGCGCTGATCCGTTCGCAACGCCTCGATGATCGCGAACCGCCCCAGCTCATTCTCGATATCCGCCGCAGACTTGCTGCTGAGGATCTCGTGGGTGTGCGCGAGCAGCTCCGGCCCCAGGCCTTCAACGCGGTTGCTTTCGTGGATCTCAGTGACTCGGTGAACTCGGCGAAGGTCCTTGCCAAGCCCCTTGAGGTTGCGAACCAGGTCTTGTCTAGCCACGACGGCCGACGACGTGATCGTCTGGATGTTCGTGAGCAGAGCTTGAACGCGATCACTACTCTCCGTGAGTTCAGGAATTGAGTACGGCGATCCAGCCAACCCAACCTGAATGTCCTTGACGGACCAATCGGTCCGCGACCACTCGAAAACCCGTGAGATCGCCATGCGTTCCTCGCCTCCCAGAACGATCACTATCGTTCCATGTGCACCCAGCTTCTGCTCTCGAATTTCTGATGGACTCCGCTTGTGGATGCGCACCCGGGGACAGCCCGACCTCCGAGCCTGTTCCTGCTCAAGGCTGGCCAGGAACGGGGTCCCGAGGTCCGGCCTTCACAGGTCGGCCCTGCCGGAGCAGGGCGCCCAGTTCGGTGCCATCCACTAGAGCTTGTCCGATGACCTTGGTCAGCAACGCAGTCAGTTCGGGCGGCAGGTCGGACGCTGCACCATTCGTCGAAGGCGCTGCTGGTGCGGCGTCGGGAGCGCTTCCCCCCGTGAGGGTGGAGTCGATGGCGTTCGCCATCTTGGAGTCCGCCTCCGGGGTGAGATGTGAATAGACCGAGCTGGTGACGGTCACATTGGCATGGCCGATCCGCTTGGAGACCGGCTCGATCCCCACCACCGGGATGAGTTCGCTCGCGTGAGCGTGGCGCAGACCCTTAGGGGTGGGCTCCTTGAGCAGGCCGCGCCGTACTGCGTTCGCCCGGACCTTCTGCCAGCGGTGTTCGTTGAAGTTCGCGTTGCGCCACAGAGTGGCCCCGCGGGTTCCCGGAGCGGGGAAGAGGAGGTCCAGCGGGTTCTTGCCCTCGGCGCGTCTGGCGAACACTCCCAGGGCGCTCCGCGGCACGGTAAGAGTGCGGAAGGCGTTCTCGCTCTTGCCCTCGGTGGATTCGATGTAGGGCCGGCGCTTCTCGTCCTCTCGGACGACCTGGGCCACCGTGAGCGTCCCAGCCTCGAAGTCCACATCGCACACCCGCAGCGCAGTCAGTTCACCCCAGCGCAGGCCTGTGGCGAGCAGCACGAGCGTGATGTCGCCCGTGTCCTGATCGACCTCGTAGGCGCACTCGATCCACAGGGGAATCTCAAGCCCGGAGATCACGTGAACCGCTTTGACGGCCCGGCCTTTGCGCTCGGGGAGTTTGACCTGCCTGCACGGCTGGCGCGAGCAGTACTCCTCATCGATGGCGTAGTCGAAGACGGGCGAGATCACCGTCCCATGAATGTTGAGGATCGTCTTGGGCGCGTACGGCTTCAAGACCTGCTTGCCGTGCTGCTTGTCCCGCATGAGGTTGATCCACGCCTGGATGATGTCCTTCGTGAACTCGTCGATCGGTAGCCGGCCGAGCGGTCCGATCGAGGTCCCGTCAGGAAGGGTGACGATCGCATGCAGGAAGTGATCCTCTAACGTCCTGCGGTACTGGGCGATGGTTCGTCTCTCCACGTCCACGAGCGTGGCCAGATACTCGTTGGCGACCTGTGTGAACGTGAGAACGTCGGTCGGCTGCGCCGCCAGGCCGAGCATCTCGGCGAAAGCGGGGTTCTTGTACGGGTCGCGGTAGCCGTTGGCTACGAGCGCCCCACGGAAGATCTTCGCCGACTCCAGATCATCGAAAGTGTACGAGCCACGGGGGCCTGTGCGGCGACCGCCTCCGCGCCATGGGACGCGGTAGGAGTATGTCCCGTCTGCCTTCTGCCGGTACTCGATGCCTTCTGCGCGTCGAGGTCGCGCGGACACGGAACCACCAGTCCCTTCGTCATGGAGTGAGGTTCCGCGAAGGTAGGGGCTGATGGCGGCTAACGTCCTGCTTCAGCAGGTCCGTGCCCCCATGGTGCCCCCACAGACACAAAACCGCCCCTTGCCTGCGATGTTTCCGCAGGTAAGAGGCGGTTTGATCTTGTGGAGGTGGCGGGAATCGAACCCGCGTCCTTCAACCCCAAATCAGGGCTTCTCCGGGCGCAGCCTGCTTAACGTGTTCTCAGCCCCGGCGCTCACGCAGGCGCGTCGCCGACAGGCTCAGCCACTGTTTGATTTCCCGCTCTCCCCCGTGGCCGGGTCGAGCGGTGGAGCCCTCTAGCGATGCCAGGCCCTGAGCCGAGGGCGTGCTCAGGCTGACAGAGGTTTCGCTACTTAGGCAGCGAGAGCCAGGGAACCCTGGCTGACCTCAGAGTGCTTCTTATTGGCACTTATTGTTTGCGGTCACAGTGTTAACGAGGTTATGTCCGCCGTCCTCGGCCCGCTTCCCCTGACTTGCAAAGTCAAAGTCGAAGCCAGTCACCCCCATGTTCTGTTGTCAACACGGCCACCGAAGCGACCGAGCAACAAGAAGATACTCCCCACAACACCGCCAACGCCAACTCATATTCCGCCGGACATGCCGAAACCCCGGAGACGCGGCACAGCAGCACGCATCCCCGGGGTCGACCGGCAGGGTCGAGCCGGTCCGGACGGCAGGACTTCCCCCGAGATGAAGTCCTGTCTCGTCACGGTGACTGAGTCCGCAACCCCCCGAGCGGGCCCAGTCATCCAGTAAGACGCAGGCGAGAGCCCATTTGGTTGCTCACCGTCACAGGAAAATCACCCAGGGTTACGGAGCGCTCCGAAGAAGCGGCCCGCCGTCGCGGCGGCGTCGGAGTTCTTGGTGAGTACGGCTACCGCCACATCCCCCTGCCAGCCCACGAACCAGCCAAGCTGCTGGCTCGGCACGGCGGCGGCCACGCCGTACACCCTGCCCGCTCCCGCCTGCGCGGACGGCGAGCTGGCGACGCCGGCCTTCATCATCGCGGTGAGGGCGGTGCGGACGGAGGGGTCGACCGGCACGCTGGCGGGCGGCTTGACGGCGAGTTGCTCGGCGGCGGGGTCGGGGCGGTCGGGGCTGGTCACCAGCGACGGCGGCCGCCAGGTGCCGGACTTGACCGCCGCGGCCACGAGCGCCATGGACAGCGGGCTGACCTCGACGTTCTGGCCGGCGATGGCTTGGGCCTTCTCCGCGTCGGTGGCCAGGCCGGGCATCTTGCCGGTGAACGCCTTGAGGGGGAGCTGCCAGTTGACGCCGATGCCGTAGGCCTCGGCGCTGCGCTTGAGCTGCTCGGAATCGACCCGGCGGGCCAGCGAGGCGAGGGCGGTCACGCAGCCTCTGGCGAAGCTCTCCTGGAAGGTGGCGGTGGGCTGCTGCGTCTGGCCGGTCAGGACGAACCTGGCGCCGCCCACCGTCCGCTCGGCGGGGCAGCGCAGACGCTGGCTGGGCTTCACGCCCGCCTTGAGCAGGGCGTCGGCCGCCACGATGGAGAAGGCGGTGCCGGCCGGGTACTTGCCGCCCAGGGCGTCCTTGACCTGGCCCATGTCCTTGGCTCCCACCGCGAGGATCTCGCCGGTGGAGGCTTTGACGGCGACGAGCGTGCCGGACTGCGTGGTGCTCACGGCGGCGTCGGCGGCCTGCTGGGTGAGGCTGTCGAGGGTGGTGTGGACGGGCCCGTTGGGGCGGCCCGGCCACTCTTTGAGCACGGCGACGTCCTCGCCGGTCTCAAGGTCGAGGGTGATCACCTGGGTCTTCGTGGAGCCGGTCAGGTGGTTCTGGTAGGCCTTCTGCAGGCCGTTGCGGCCCACCGAGTCGCCGGCGCGCTGCGGGCCGCCGAGCTTGACCTCGGTCTCCGGGGTGAGCGCGCCGACCTTGCCGACGATGTCGCGCGGCGGGGCCGGGTCGACCGGCTGGTCCTGGGGCTGGACGTGCACCTTCGGGCGGATCTCCGCGATCTTCTGCTGCACCTGCAGGTAGCGGTCCCGGCCGAACGTGGCGAGCTGCACGAAGTCGCCGGGCGGCGAGGACCTGACCCGGCTCAGCAGGCGGTCCTCGGCGAAGCCGGTGATCGCGGCCAGCTGCTTGACGACGCTGGAGGTCTGGTCGCCGAGCGCGGACGGGGTCACGCCGACGACGTAGAGCCTGCCGGGCCGCTGGAGCGCCTCTCCGGTGCGGTCGACGACCTTCTGGCGGGGCTCGGAGCTCGGGCGTACGGCCAGCCGCTGCCCGTCCTTGAGCTGCGGATGCAGCACCGACTGCGACCAGCGCACCTTCCACACGCCGTTGACCAGGTGCAGCGGAAGCGTGCTCTCGTACTCCCACAGCGGGCTGTTCTCGCCCAGGTCCACCTCGGCGCCGAACTGGGCGGTCGTGGCGTCGCCCTGCCGGTTGAGTGACTTCACACGAAAGCGGAAGGAGGCGGCGTCAAGGTCGAGCTTGGCGGCTTCAAGCGCCTTGCGGACGACGGCCGGGTCTCCGTCGGCGCGGCTCGCGGCCAGCTCGTAGTCCTCCGACTGCCAGCCGACCAGGAAGTCGCGCACGGCGTCGTGCGCCGACGGCTCCTCGAAGCAGCCGGTCAGCGTCATGCTCGCGGCCGTCAGCGTGACGGCCGCGGCGAGGATACGGCGGGCCCTGCTCATCGGTTGCGTTGCCGTAGGGCCCTGGCCATTTCGCGCTTGGCCTGCTGATCGGCCAAGGTCTGCCGCTTGTCCCAGTCTTTCTTGCCGCGCGCGATGCCGATCTCGACCTTGGCCTTGCCGTCCTTGAAGTAGAGCTGCAGCGGCACGATCGTCAGCCCGCCCTCCTTCGTCTTGGCGGCCAGCTTGTCGATCTCCTTGCGGTGCAGGAGCAGCTTGCGCTTGCGGCGGGCGGTGTGGTTGGTCCACGTCCCCTGCGCGTACTCGGGGATGTGGACGTTCATGAGCCACGCTTCGCCGTCGTCGATGCTGGCATAGCCGTCGACGAGTGAGGCACGGCCCTCGCGCAGCGACTTCACCTCAGTGCCCTGCAGCACGAGCCCCGCCTCGAAGGTGTCCTCGACGTGGAAGTCGTGCCGGGCACGCTTGTTCTGGGCGATGACCTTCCGCCCGGTCTCACGTGGCATGGTTCGACTGTACCGGCGTTCCGCTACACCCTGAGGTATCGGCGGAGCGTCACGAACGAGGCGAGCACACAGATGAACACGCCGATCACCATCGTGGACGAGATGACCGAGGCCACGGAGTCCCAGCCCAGGGCGGTGGAGGAGCCCAGGTACTTGGACAGTTCCTCGAAGATGAAGACCTTCGTGACGATCAGCATGACCGCCGCGACGACGCCGCCGACCAGGCCGGCGATGACGCCTTCCATGACGAACGGCAGCTGGATGTAGAGGTTCGAGGCCCCGACCAGCCGCATGATGCCCGTTTCCCGGCGTCTGTTGTAGGCCGACAACCGGACGGTGTTGCCGATCAGCAGAGCAGCGGCGAGCACCAGGACGATGGCCACGATGACGGCGGCCCATCTCAGGGTGTCGAGCATCTCGAAGAACTTGCCGATCAGGTCCTTGTGGTTGATCACCTGGGCGACGCCGGTCTTGCCGGTCAGCGCCTGGATCACCGGCTGGTAGTTGTCGGGGTCGTGCAGCTTCACCCGGAACGACTCCGGCATGTCCTCGGCTCGGGCGGCCTGGACGAGCGCCTGGTTGCTGCCGAAGGACTGCTGGAAGTTCTTGTAGGCCTCCGCCTGGTTCTCAAAGACCACGTCTTTGACGCCCTGGATGCCCTGGATCTCGCCCTTGAGCGTCTCGACCTGGGCCGGTGTGGCTCCCTTGCCCTTACAGGCGGGCATGGCGGAGTCCTTGCTGCACAAGAAGACCGAGATCTCGACCTTGTCGTACCAGAAGTTCTTCATCATGCCGACCTGGGTGTTGATCAACAGGCCTACACCCAGCATCGCCATGCCGACCGCGACCGTGATGATCACTGCGATGGTCATGGTCAGGTTGCGGCGGAGGCCGATCCAGACCTCGGAGAAGATGAAGTTCGCCCGCATGTTGTGTCTGTAGCTCCCTGTCAGTACGCCTGGCCGTAGACGCCACGCGACTGGTCGCGGACGATCTTGCCGTCCTCGAGTTCCACGACCCTCTTGCGCATGGAGTCGACGATGGCCGCATCGTGCGTGGCCATCACGACCGTCGTACCGGTCCGGTTGATGCGGTCGAGCACCTTCATGATGCCGATGCTCGTCGCGGGGTCGATGTTGCCCGTCGGCTCGTCGGCCAGCAGGATCATGGGCCGGTTGACGAAGGCGCGGGCCATGGCGACACGCTGCTGCTCGCCGCCGGACAGCTCGTCGGGCATGCGGTGTGCCTTGCCTTCGAGGCCGACCAGCTCGATGACTTCCGGGACCACCTTGCGGATGAACCGCCGCGGCTTTCCGATGACCTCGAGCGCGAACGCCACGTTCTCGTAGACGTTCTTGTTCGGGAGCAGGCGGAAGTCCTGGAAGACGCAGCCGATACGGCGGCGCAGGTGCGGCACCTTGAAGTTCGACAGTCGGGCCAGATCCTTGCCGGCGACATGGATCGCACCCGAATTCGGCCGTTCTTCCTTGAGGATCAGGCGGAGAAACGTGGACTTGCCTGAGCCAGAGGGACCGACGAGGAACACGAACTCGCCCTTGTCCACGTCAACGGAGACGTGGTCGAGAGCGGGCCGGTTCTGGTTCGCGTAGACCTTGGTGACATTATCGAAATGGATCACGAGAGCATCACGGCATGCCAGTCTAGGGGTCAGGACGGAAGCAAGGGTGGCACATGCCCACTTCCCGCCGCGGCCCACCGGGGGCGTCCATCTTTACTGATGATCGACGTTCCGATTGGCCAGAGCACAGTCTAGGGGGAAGACTGGCATGGAACGTCCATAACGGAAACAAAACGATTGTGCGGCTACACTTGGGGCTGACATGAGTTGCGAAGACCTCGTCTGCGCGCGCTGCGCCCATCCGGTCATCGAGGGCCGCTGCGCACTTTGCCGCGCCAACCGCGACCGGATGCACCAGCACGGATTCGGCGGGCTCTCACCCGCCGTGATCGTCCTGGTGCTGCTCGTCCTTCTCTTCTTCGCCCTCGCGGCCAGGCACCTAGTTGGCGCCTGACTCCTGACGGCGCATCCAGCGGATCTCCGACTCGATGAACCCGTCCAGGTCGCCGTCGAGCACGGCGGTCGGGTTGCCCGCCTCGGTGCCGGTGCGCAGGTCCTTCACGATCTGGTACGGGTGCAGGACGTAGTTGCGGATCTGCGTGCCCCATGAGGTGGTGGTGGCGCCGCGCAGCTCCGACATCTTCTCCGCCTCCTCCTGCCGCTTGCGCTCCAGCAGCTTGGCCTGCAGCACGACCATCGCGGTCGCGCGGTTCTGCAGCTGGGAGCGCTCGTTCTGGCAGGAGACCACGATGCCGGTCGGCAGGTGGGTGATGCGCACCGCCGAGTCGGTGGTGTTGACGCCCTGGCCGCCGGGACCGCTGGAGCGGTAGACGTCGATGCGGAGCTCGTCCTCGTTGATGTCGATGTGGTCGGTCTGCTCCACCACGGGGACGATGTCCACGCCCGCGAAGGAGGTCTGGCGCCGGCCCTGGTTGTCGAAGGGGCTGATGCGGACCAGCCGGTGGGTGCCGTGCTCGCCACGGAGCGTGCCGTAGGCGTAGGGGGCCTTGACGCTGAAGGTGGCGGACTTGATGCCGGCCTCCTCCGCGTAGGAGGTCTCGTAGACCTCGGTGGAGTAGCCCTTGCGCTCGGCCCAGCGCAGGTACATGCGCAGCAGCATCTCCGCCCAGTCGGCCGCGTCGACGCCGCCGGCCTGGGAGTTGATCGTGATCAGCGCCTCGCGCGCGTCGTACTCGCCCGACAGCAGCGTGCGGACCTCCATCGCGCCGATGTCGGTGCGCAACGTGGCCAGGTCCTTGTCGGCCTCGGCCCTGGTGTCCTCGTCGCCTTCCTCGGCGGCCAGCTCGTACAGGACGCCGATGTCCTCGAGGCGCCGGCTGAGGCCTTCGACCCGGTTGAGCTCGCCCTGGAGGTGGGAGAGCTTGCTGGTCACCTTCTGCGCCTGGTCGGGGTCGTCCCACAGATCCGGCGCGGCGACCTGCTCCTCCAGCTCCGCGATCTGCTTGCGCATCGCATCGAGGTCGAGCACGTCCTGAATGCTCCCGAGCGTGCCCGCGAGCTCGTTGATCTCTTCTGCCGGATCGATGAGTGCCACGTCTCCCAAGGGTACGCGACCCTCGCCCGCCCGAATAACATGGCGAGGTGCGTGCTTACGGTCGGCGGAAGGTGCTGGCGCTCGCCGCCGGCCTGCTGGCCGCGACGGTCGCCTGCTCGGGCACCCCTGACACCACGCCCACGAGGGCCGCGAACGTCTCCGGCGGGCCGGTCACCGCGACGCCCACGACCTCGCCCGAGGCCCCGGCCATCACCCCGGACGAGGCGCGCGAGATCTTCACCGAGATCACGGCGACCGACTCCGTGCTGCGCACGGCCGGCGACCTCAGGTTCGCCGTCGACCTGACCCGCGACGGGCTGCGCGACCTCACCTCGGCGGCGTTCGACTCCAGCGGCGGCCGGCCGCCGCTGCGCACGTGGGGGCAGCCGACGATGCTCGTGCCGCGCTTCCCCGGGGACGCGACGTCGCCGTGGTTCAGCGTGCTGGTGCCGCGCGACGGGCAGCCGACGTTCCTCGTCTTCGCGAAGTCGACCGACAAGTGGCGGCTGAGCTCGGCGGCGCGGCTGCTGCCCGGGGAGAAGGTGCCGGAGGTCGAGGTGGACGCCCAGGGGTACGCCACGGCGGTCCCGCCGGACGACAAGGGCGTGCTGATCGGGCCCAAGTTCATGGCGCCGCTGCATGCCACGGTGGCCGAGGCCGGCTCGGGTGGTGTGGCCGCCGATCTGCTGTCGGCGGGGCCGTACACGACGGACATCGCCTCGCAGATCGCCGAGGACCGGGCGCGCTGGGAGCAGGACGGCTTCACCTACGACTCGATTCTGAGCGCGGGCGAGTACCCCGTGTTCGCGCTGCGCACCAAGGACGGCGGCGCGCTCATCCAGTACACGCTGACCAGGACCTCCACTACCACGCCCGCGACGAAGAGCGCGGAGAGCGACGGCATCCCGGTGCCCGACGACGCGCGCTGGGCGATCTCGTCCGCCAAGCTGCGGCGGTCGCTGAAGGTGTCGGAGATCCACCAGTACGCGACGTCGGTCCCACCCGCGTCCGCGCCGACGCGCGCCGAGGTGATCGCCCACGACGGCGGCGTGACCCGCGCTTCCGGCGACTAGTCCGAAAATCGGAGAGTTAGCGGGCAGGCGGCAGCGGACCCTGGCGTGTGGTGGCGCGTCGGGGTTCGTGATCAGCGTGGCTGGTCAGGC
>NZ_JBITGW010000042.1:0-38420 GCF_044457345.1 Nonomuraea sp. NPDC050547 | reverse complement strand
CGAAGCCGACAGATCCCGTTGAAGACCCGAAGTCAGTCAGTCGGTGGGTCAGACCTCGGCGGGAGGTGCTCACCTACATCATCTCTGTCAGTCGGTGCGGTGGCGGCGGGCCCACGCGCGGCGGGTCTGGGCGCGCCAGGTCAGGAAGTCGTCGTGCGTGTGCGGGTCGTGGCCGAGGGAGACGAGGGCGGCGTCGGTCCAGGCACCCGCCTCCTCGGCCGGGGCGCCGGTGAGGATAGGGGCGGCCTCGGCGGCGTGAGCGGGCAGGCTGCCGGCGGAGAGCCAGGCGGCGCAGGCGAAGGCGGCGCCCTGAGCCACGTGCTGGCGGAAGCCGTCGGCGCCGGCGTACACGGCGAGCCGGTCGAGTTCGTCGGGGTCCGCGCCGCCGGTGTACACGGCCGCGAAGGCCACGCCGCTCCACAGATCCGCCCGGCGGGCTGCCGGGTAGGCGTGGATGTGCGCGGTGAGGTCGTCGGGCGCGGCGCAGTCGTGGTACCAGAGGAGCCGCCCGAGGCCCTGGTCGAAGATGGCGCAGTGCGCGCGTACGGCCAGCTCCGGCATGGCCCGCTCGCCCACCATGAGGTCGGCCTTGGACATGCTGCGCTGGAAACCGTAGCCGTCGATGGCCAGCCAGCGCAGCAGCGGATGGGCCCGCCGCATGCCCCACGTGGGCGGCAGGCGCAGCAACGCGTGTGCGCGGCCCGCGCCCAGGTGGGCGGCATGCGGGTGAAGCTGGGCGGGGCCGGCAAGTAGCTCGTTCAGGCGCCGGCCCCGAGTCATGGTGATCAGATCGAGCATGGTCGCGGCCGCCGCCGCGCCCTCCCAGGCGAACGGCTGCCGCTCCTGCGGTACCCGCCCGACCTTGTGGATCTCCCGGGCGATGACCGCGTTGTAGCCGTACACATAGGTTTCCTCGGCCGCCGTGAGCACTCCCGGGGCCGCTCCCGCCCTGAGCCGGAACCGTCGCCGCCCCAAGTCAGACTCGACCGGATCTTTCTCCAGGAACCTCCACAGGCCACGCGCTGGGGCCAGTGTCTGTTCAATCGTGACCTGATCCAAGAACGATGTTGTGCCCGTGTCGCCCACGCTTCCCCCGAAGACGCCTCGTACGGCCACTCACGAAGCTAGTGAGCCCATTGCGGCATTCCCCGCCGCCGCTCCGCCTCCCGGGGCAAAGAACCGGCAAAACCGATTGCGCTCATCGGCGGCTTCGCCGTACGGGAGAAAGGTGTCCTAACCCGAGGAAAGCGTGCAGTCGCAGGTGTGTGAGGCGGGGGCGTGGATGTCGCGGAAGATGCCGGAACCGCCGCTGAGGCCGGACAGGGCGTCGGCGGCGAGGATGGTGGCGGCGGCGGTGTAGCCGCTGCGCTCGTGGGGGAAGTGCTTGCGGTTGACGAACTGCCAGCCGGTCCAGTACGAGCCGTCGTCGTGGCGCAGGTGCTGCATGTCGGTGAAGAGGCGGACGGCGCGCTCGCGCAGCCCCAGGGCGTCGAGGGCGAGCACGAGTTCGCAGGTTTCCGCGCCCGTCACCCACGGCTGGTCGGAGACGCAGCGGATGCCGAGGCCCGGCACCACGAACGTGGACCATTCGCGGTCGATCAGCTCGAAGGCGGGGCGGCCGCGGACGGCGCCGCCGAGGACCGGGTAGTACCAGTCCATGGAGAAGCGGCTTTTGTCGGTGAACGCCTCCGGATGGAAGGCGAGCACGTGGGCGAGGCGGTCGGCGGCCAGCTCCCAGTGGGGTTGCGGGTCGCCGAGGTGGTCGGCGAGCAGGACACCACAGCGCAGCCCCTGGTGGATCGAGGAGCAGCCGGTCAGCAGCGCGTAGGTGGAGGCGCGGCCCTGGGCGTCACGCTCCCAGACGATCTCGCCGCGCGCGGTCTGCAGGCCCACCACGTAGTCGAGCGCGCGCTTGACCATCGGCCAGAGGGGGCTGGGGTCCTTGCCGGTGACCAGGTAGTTGTGCCAGGCGCCGACGGCCACGTACGCCGCGTGGTTGGACTCGCCGCCGCGCTCGACCGCCACGCCGTCCTGGATCTTCATCGCCCAGGAGCCGTCGGGGCGCTGGTGGCGCATCAGCCAGTCGTAGCCGCGCTCCACGGGCTCCGACAGGCCGGCGACGGCCATCGCCATCAGGCATTCGACGTGGTTCCACGCGTCGACGTGTCCTTCCGGCCAGGGCACGCCGCCGTCGTCCTGCTGGATGGCGGCGATGCTCCGGGCGGTCTGGACGGTCTGCTCCCAGCTGATCACGCTCAGGGCTTCCGCACGTAGAGGACGACGCTCTTGCCGATCAGCGGGTTGAGCAGGGCCTCGGCGACGCGGGTGGCCGCGGGGCGCTTCATGATGTCCCATACGAGCAGCTCGTGGTAGGCCTTCGCGAGGGGGTGCTCGTCGTTGTTGACGCCGACGGCGCACTTGATCCACCAGTACGGCGCGTGCAGCCCGTGGGCATGATGATGGGGCCCGATCTCGAACCCGGTGGACTTCAGCTTGGCGCTCAGCTCGGCCAGGGTGTAGATCCGGACATGTCCGCCGGGGGCTGTGTGGTAGTCCTCGTCCAGCGCCCAGCAGATCCGCTCGGGCAGGAAGCTCGGCACTGTGATGGCCGCCGTGCCGCCCGGCTTGAGCACCCGGAAGATCTCCGCCATCGCGCTCATGTCGTCCGGGATGTGCTCCAGCACCTCGGCCGCGATCACCCGGTCGAAGCTGCCCTCCTCGAACGGCATGTCCAGCGCGGTGCCCTGCACGGTCTCGCCGCCGGCGCCGACCGGCACCTCGCCGGCCTTGTCCATCGCCACGAACATGGCGGCCACGTTGTCCAGTTCGGCCTGGTCCATGTCGAAGGCGACCACGTCGGCGCCCCTGCGCAGCACCTCGAAGGCGTGCCGGCCGCCGCCGCAGCCGAGATCGAGAACCCGCACTCCGGGGCCGACGGGCAGCTTGGCGAAGTCGACGGTCAGCAAGTCAGCGTGCTCCTCTGTTCTGGATGGCCTCTCGGTAGGCCTCGACGGTCCGCTTGGCGACCACGTGCCACGTGTAGCGCTCCATGACGCGGTCGTAGCCGCGCCTGCCCACCGCCTCGCGCTCCTCGGGGGAGTCGTGCAGGCGGCGCAGCACCGAGGCCAGCTCCTCCGGGTCACCGGGCGCCACCTGGACGGCCGCGTCACCCACGACCTCGGGCAATGCTCCGGTACGGCTGGCCACCAGCGGCGTCGCGCAGGCCATGTGCTCCACGGCGGGCAGCGAGAAGCCCTCGTACAGCGAGGGGACGACGGAGATCTCCGAGGTGGCGATCAGCTCGCCCAGCTCGTCGTCGGAGATGCCGTGCACGAACGTGACGCGGTCCTGGAGGCTGAGCTCCTGCACGAGTTGCTCGGTGGGTCCGCCGGGCGTGGGCTTGCTGACGACGGTCAGGGTGACGTCGCGTTCGGTCGCCACCTTGGCCACGGCTCTGAGCAGGGTGGACACGCCCTTCATGGGCGAGTCGGCGCTGGCGACGGCGACGATCGAACCCTTCTTACGGGGTTTTTCGGGCCTCGGGTGGAAATATCGGGTGTCGACGCCGAGGGGGATCAGGCGCATGTTGGCCTGCGGGACGTTGAAGTCGCGGTGGATGTCGGCCAGGCTCGACTCGCTCACCGTCAGGATCGGGCTCAGTCGCGGTGCGACCTTGGCCTGCATCTTCACGAACCCGTACCAGCGGCGCATGCTCAGCTTCTTGCCGCCCTTGGCCGCCTCCAGCTCGATGCGGCGATCCACGCTGATCGGGTGGTGGATGGTGCCGACGACCGGGAAGAGCTTCTGGATGCCGAGCAGGCCGTACCCGAGCGTCTGGTTGTCCTGGACGACGTCGAAGTCGCCGACGCGCTTCTTCAGCTCGCGGTAGGCGCGCAACGTGAAGGTCAGCGGTTCGGGGAAGCCCGCGGTCCACATGGTCCCGACTTCGAGCCAGTCGATCCAGTCGCGGTATTCGTTCAGTTTGGGGGTCCGGAACGGGTCTTCGTCGCGGTAGAGGTCGAGGCTCGGGACCTTGTTGAGGATCACACCCTCATCGAGCTCGGGGTACGGCTGGCCGGAGAAGACCTCGACATGGTGTCCGAGGGCGACGAGTTCGCGGCTCAGGTGCCGAAGGTAGACACCTTGACCGCCACAGGTCGGCTTGCTGCGGTAGGACAACAGCGCGATCCGCAGCGTGTCATTCACGGACACCCCTTTCTCCGCCGGTAGACACCTGAGACGGGCGTGTACCGTGAAAGATGACCTTAGTTGGAAAAGGCTACCATTCGGTAGGTCATCTGGAATTGTTCCTACCCCGGCTCGCAGCCCTCGCGAACTGCGACGTTGGCGTGACCGAACGTAGTTCGGTGGAACCTGTTCTAGCTGGCTTGGTGCTGTTCGAGGCGCGTAGCTGTACATTCCCGTCCCAACGGACGTGGTTGCGATAGTTGGAGGACCCGTTGGCCAGGCGCGCTCTGATCACCGGCATCACCGGCCAAGACGGTTCCTATCTGGCGGAGCACCTGCTCGCCCAGGGGTACGAGGTCTGGGGTCTGGCCCGAGGGCAGGCCAACCCGCGGGTGTCGCGCATGCGTAAGCTCCTCGCGGACGTTCAGGTGGTGCGGGGCGATCTGCTCGACCAGGGATCGCTGATCTCGGCGGTGGAACGCGTTCAGCCGGACGAGGTCTACAACCTGGGCGCCATCTCCTTCGTCCCCATGTCCTGGGAACAGGCCGAGCTGACCGCCGAGGTCACCGGTATGGGCGTGCTGCGCATGCTGGAGGCCATCCGCGTGTGTTCAGGTGTTTCCCGAGGTTCAGGCACCCGCTCCGGGCAGATGCGCTTCTATCAGGCTTCGTCCTCCGAGATGTTCGGCCAGGTCACCGAGACGCCCCAGAACGAGCGCACCGGCTTCCACCCCCGCTCGCCGTACGGCGTGGCCAAGGCCTACGGGCACTTCCTCACCCAGAACTACCGCGAGTCCTACGGCATGTACGCCGTCTCCGGCATCCTGTTCAACCACGAGTCCCCGCGCCGGGGCGCCGAGTTCGTCACCAGAAAGGTCACCCTGGGGGTGGCCCGCATCAAACTGGGCCTGGCCTCCGAGCTGCGGCTGGGCAACCTGGAAGCCCGGCGCGACTGGGGCTTCGCCGGCGACTACGTCCGCGCCATGCACCTCATGCTCCAGGCCGCCGCCCCCGAGGACTACGTGATCGGCACCGGCCGGATGAAGTCGGTACGCGACCTGGTCGAAGCCGCCTTCACCGCCGCCGGCCTGGACTGGGAGCAGTACGTCATCCGCGACCAGACCCTCCACCGCCCCGCCGAGGTGGACCTGCTGTGCGCCGACCCCAAGAAGGCCCGGGTACAGCTCGGCTGGGAACCCACCGTCTCCTTCGACGACCTGGTCGCCATGATGGTCGAATCCGACATCCGCCTCCTGTCCAACGGCGGCGACCCCGACCAGGACTCCTCCTGGCCGTAACCAACGGGCCTCCCTTCGGTCGGGCTGCCTTCTGGAGCCCGACCGTTGCCCGGTTGGGTGGCTGGGCAGTTGGATCCCGCCAAGGTCAGTGGTGCTCCCCTTCGCTTCGCGCGTGCTTCCAGTCGGGCGGGCGCCCGACCCCGTGTCGGTCCTCGCTGCGCTCGGGCTCATTGATCGTGCGCCCTCGGCGCGGTGGCTGGCGCGCTTGTAGGGGGGTGTTCGCGCAGATGGGGACGCGGGGTGCGCAAGCAGGGTGGCGGGCGACATAAAACTTCGGGACCGCCTTCCGGCATGTGTCATCGTCCGGACTCAGGCCCGCAGCGGACGGCTCTAACGCAGGCGATCAGGAATGGCACGAAGATGTGACAGAGCTGGAAGCGCCACTGATTGACCCGACAGCCGGCCTGCTCTCCCCGGTTGACGCGTATGCGCTCACAGGTCCCGGTTGAGAGGAGATCATCCGTGTGCGGCGCATGTTCACCGAAGAGATCGCCGAGCACGGAGGGTTACCCCACGGTAAGGCCAACCAACAGGTGGCCCCGCAAGGGGTGACTGAGATCCAGTCAGCTGGCCTGGAGTCCGAGCGGCAGAATCGCCCCGCGTATCGGCTTGTCAGGGGAGACGGTGAACACCGTGTTGCCGTGCTTGTCGATCGCCTCACCGATGGCAGGCAGGTTGGGGATGACTATCTCCGCCACCTGCTTGCTGGTGAGGGTGCGGAAATCCCGCAGGATGATCACAGAAGGGCAGGTGGCTCGCGACTCCGCCAAGCACTTGGTCAACTGCTTGTCCGACGTCCCCAGCACCCGGCCTTCCGCGCAGCACCACGCGAAGATCTCTTCATCGCCCCATCTGGCCATGCCAGCGCGCGAGCTACGCGACGCAGGCGCACTGTCAAGCGCCCGAGTGAAGCGAGGACCATTGACCAGGGCGGGCTCCAACGGACCAACCACCCAGCCGGGCAACGAGTGGGGCCCCAGAAGAACGCCCGACCGGAGGGCGGACCCTCAGCTCGACTGGAGAAGCGCCTGACATCCCGAACGCGCGAAGCGCGCCCATGTGAAAGACCTTGCCTGTGGAGGTCCGGGGCGTCGGGGTTTGCAGTGGTGGTGGAGGCGCGTGGTCACGGTCTGAGGCGGAAGCTGGGGCATCACGGTTTCCGGCGGAGGCGGGGGCGGGGGCCGCTGGGGTGGCGGCGGGCCTTGCGGATGTGGGACAGGATGCGGGTGGTCTCGTCGGGGTGCGGGCGCCAGCCGCGTTCGATGAGGGAGTTGGCCACCTGCTCCAGGAGATCGCCCATGCGGGCGGGGACCACGTCGCGGCGGACGGGGATGATGTGCCAGCCCAGGGATTCCAAGCTTGCTCGGCGGGTTGTGTCTCTGGTGCGCTCCTCGGGGGATGAGTGGTGGTCGCGGCCGTCGTATTCGACTGCCAGGTGGTAGTCGGGCCAGCCGAGGTCCAGGTAGGCGTGGCGGCTGGGGAGGATCACGTGGATCTGGGTGGTGGGGCGGGGGAGGCCGGCCTCCAGGAAGGCCACTCTTAGGCGGCTTTCTCTTGGGGAGGCGGCGCCGCTGTCGGCCATGCTCAGGGTGTGCAGGAGGTGGGTGAAGGCGGTCGCCCGCGTGCGGAGGTCGGCGATCCTCACGCCTCGTCTCAGGAACTGGTCGACGATGGTGATGCCGTCGATTCTGGGGAGGGTTCGGGCGCAGTCCAGGGCGGTGCGTTCGAGGGTGGTCAGGCGGATTCCCTTGTGCGTGGTGGTGTCGGTTGGCGGGAGCGACAGCTCGTACGACTGACAGCCGGGGATGTCCATGTGGATCGGGATGGCCAGCTCTACCGGCCAGTCCTCCTCGCGGGCGCCGTCGGGCATGGCGCGCAGGCCCCAGACGTGCGCGGCCGTGCGGCGGCAGGCCACTGCTCTCGGGACCAGCTGGGTGAGCAGGCGGGTGCGGTCGAGGAGAGAACCCGTGGTGAGGGTGTCGGTCACGGGTTCAGGGTGGCTTGTGGGGGCCGGGTGGGGTGGGGGCGAACGAAGTTCTGGGGATGGGGAGCGGGTTTCCACAGCTTCCGCGGGGCGGGGGTGGAGCACCTGCGAGGGGGCGCCTCGGCGTGGTGGGGAGGGCTTTCCTGATCGCGCTGGGAATGGCCGGTCGGGGCGAACGAGGGAATCTAGTCGAGCCGTACGGGGAGTTCCTTGATGCCGTTGATGAAGTTCGAGCGCAACCGCCGCACCTCCCCCGTCTGCCGCAGCCGTGGGAACCGCACCGCCAGCTGCTCGAACAACACCCGAAGCTCCAGCTTCGCCAGATGGTTCCCCAGGCAGAAGTGCGCCCCGCCGCCCCCGAACCCGATGTGCGGATTGGGGTCGCGCCCGATGTCGAAGGAATGGGGCTGTGCGAAGGCTGAAGAGTCCCGGTTGGCCGACGAATAGAACACGACCACCTTGTCGTCCTCGCGGATCTGCTGCCCCGACAACAGCACGTCCGCGGTGGCCGTGCGGCGGAAGAGGTTCACGGGCGAGACCCAGCGCACGATCTCGTCGGACGCGGTGCGGGACAGCGTGGGGTCGGCCACCAGGCGGGACCACTGTTCAGGGTGGTCGAAGAGGGCGAGCATGCCGCCGGACGCCGCGTTGCGGGTGGTCTCGTTCCCGGCCACCACCAGCAGCAGCACGAACAGGTCGAACTCGTTCTCGTCGAGCGTCTCGCCGTTCTCGTCGGGCTGGATGAGCTTGGTGACGATGTCGTTGCGCGGTGCGCCGCGGCGCTGGGCGGCGAGCTGGTTGGCGTAGGCGTAGACCTCCATGGCCGCCGCGCCGCCCTCGTCGGGGGAGGCGGCGTAGTCGGGGTCCTGGGCGCCGATCATCTTGTTGGACCAGGTGAACACCTTGTCCCGATCGGCCACCGGCGCGCCGAGCAGTTCGCAGATCACGTACAGGGGCAGGGGCGCGGCGATCTCGGTGACGAAGTCGACCTCGCCGGAGCACTTGTCGAGGAGGTCGTCGCAGATGTCGCGGATGTGGGGTTCGAGGGCGTTCATGGTGCGCGGGGTGAACCCCCGGTTGACCAGCGAACGGCGCCGCGTGTGCTCGGGCGGGTCCTGGTTGAGCATCATCAGGCGCTGCATGGCCCGCTGCTCTTCCGGCATCTCGTTGAACAGCGCCAGCCGCCGCGAGGAGGAGAACAACTCGGAGTGCCGCGAGACGTGCACGACGTCGTCGTACCGGGTGACCGCCCAGAAGCCGGGTTCGCCGGGATGCCAGTGAACGGGATCATGTTCGCGCAGCCACCGAAGCTGCTCGTGTGGCGGCCCAGAATCGGCGTACCGGTCCTGGTCAACGAGGTCAATGAGCACCCGCTCCACCCCTTTGATCTAGCGCTTGGTCAGTCACCGCACTGAAACGTGTTCTATTACGCGACGCCCGCCACGTCAACCCACCCTCATGGGGTACGGCCCGCCGTAACGCCCGGCAAGGTAGGAGGTCTGCCCCGACCCGGAGAACGGGCCACCTCCGATGTTTCCAGGTGTGTCAGGGGCGCCTGTGACACAAGTGGCGCACCGTGCACGGCAGTGCAACCGGTTGCACCCAGATGTGAGAAATCCCGAGGTCACGGATCGGATGTATACCCAGTCCCCGACTTGACAGCTCCCCACCCTGGTACGAGCATCATAGGTCGAGACATCCGATGTATAACTGAGGGATGCGGTGTGAAGCTGCTGCGAGTTGGACCTGTCGGCCAGGAGCGCCCGGTGGTGATGGACGCCGCCGGTGACCTGCGCGACATAGGAGAGCCCGAGATCGACGGGGCTTTCTTCGCTTCCGGGGGAGTGGCGCGCGTCCGCGACGCGCTGGACGGCGGCCGGCTGCCGTTGTTCGAGGGGAAGGGCCTGCGGATCGGAGCGCCCGTCGCCCGGCCCGGGAAGGTCGTCTGCATCGGGCTGAACTACCGTGACCACGCCGCCGAGTCCGGCGCCCAGGAACCGGAGGAGCCGGTCGTCTTCATGAAGGCGGCCAACACCGTGGTCGGCCCCGACGACGAGGTGCTGGTGCCGCGCGGGTCCGTCAAGACCGACTGGGAGGTCGAGCTCGCCGTCGTCATCGGTAGGACGGCACGCTACCTGGACAGCCGCGAGGCCGCGCTCGACGTGATCGCCGGTTACGCGATCTCCAATGACGTGTCCGAACGGGAGTTCCAGCTGGAGCGCGGCGGTCAGTGGGACAAGGGCAAGTCATGTGAGACGTTCAACCCGCTCGGCCCCTGGCTGGTCACCGCCGACGAGGTGGGCGACCCGCAGAACCTGGCCATGCGCCTGTGGATCAACGGCGAGCCGCGCCAGGACGGCAACACCAAGAACATGATCTTCGACGTGGCGGAGGTCGTGCGGTACCTGAGCCAGTTCATGGTGCTGGAGGCGGGTGACGTGGTCAACACGGGTACTCCTGCCGGTGTGGCGCTGGGCATGGCCGGCCAGCCTTACCTGCGGGCCGGTGACGTCATGGAGCTGGAGATCGCCGGTCTCGGCCGCCAGCGCCAGAGGGTGGGCCAGGCATGACGGCGGCGCCGTACCGGATCGTGGAGATGGAGACCCACGACATCCGCTTCCCGACCTCGCGGGAGCTGGATGGGTCTGACGCGATGAATCCGGACCCGGACTATTCAGCTGCATATGTGGTGCTCAAGACCGATGACGGGTTCGAGGGGCACGGGTTCGCGTTCACGATCGGGCGGGGCAACGACGTGCAGACGGCGGCCATCGGCGCGCTGAAGCCGTACGTGATCGGCAGGGACGCCGAGGATCTCGGGACTCTGTACAAGGAGCTGGTCAACGACTCGCAGCTGCGGTGGCTGGGGCCCGAGAAGGGCGTCATGCACATGGCGATCTCCGCCGTCGTCAACGCGCTGTGGGACCTCAAGGCCAAGAGGTACGGCAAGCCGCTCTGGCGACTGTTGTCCGAGATGTCCCCCGAGGAGATCGTGGACCTGGTCGACTTCCGCTACCTGAGCGACGCCCTCACCCCGGACGAAGCCCTCCAGATCCTGAAGAAGGCGGAGCCGACCCGTGCGGCTCACGCCGCCAAGCTGCAGGCCGACGGCTACCCCGCCTACACCACCTCGCCCGGCTGGCTCGGCTACGACGACGACAAGCTCCGCCGCCTCTGCAAGGAGGCGCTCGACCAGGGCTTCAAGCAGATCAAGCTCAAGGTCGGCGCCGACCTCGAAGACGACATCCGCCGTCTCCGCACCGCCCGCGAGGTCTGCGGCCCCGACTTCCCCATCGCCATCGACGCCAACCAGCGCTGGGACGTCGCCTCGGCCATCGCGTGGGTGAACGCGCTGCGCGAGTTCACGCCCCACTGGGTCGAGGAGCCCACCAGCCCCGACGACGTGCTCGGCCACGCGGCGATCGCGCAGGGCATCCGCCCGATCCCGGTCGCCACCGGCGAGCACGTGCAGAACCGCATCGTCTTCAAGCAGCTTCTGCAGGCCGGCGCCATCTCCTACCTGCAGCTCGACTCGGCCAGGGTCGGCGGCGTGAACGAGAACATCGCGATCCTGCTGCTCGCGGCCAAGTTCGGGGTGCCGGTCTGCCCGCACGCGGGCGGCGTGGGGCTGTGTGAGCTGGTGCAGCACCTGGCGATGTTCGACTACGTCGCGGTGAGCGGCTCGCTGGACGGCCGGGTCATCGAGTACGTCGACCACCTTCACGAGCACTTCGCCGACCCCGTCGTGATCGAGAACGGCAACTACGTGGCGCCGTCCATGCCGGGATTCAGCGCGGAGATGCACCCCGAGTCGATCGCCGCCCACGTCTACCCGGGCGGCGAAGTATGGAGGGACCAGTGAGCCTCAAGGCCATCGTCACCGGCGGCGGCTCCGGCATCGGCCTGGCCGCGGCGACCGCGCTGGCCGCGAAGGGGATGACCGTCGCCTGCCTGGACGTCAATCCGCCCGGCGAGCCCTATATCGGGATAAAGGCGGATGTGACGGATGATGCCCAGGTACGCGCGGCCATCGCCGAAGCGGCCGACCGGCTCGGCGGCATCGACGTCCTGATCAACAACGCCGGAATCGGGGCCCAGGGCACCATCGAGGACAACCCCGACGAGGAGTGGCGGAAGGTCTTCGACGTCAACGTCTTCGGCATGGTCAGGGTGGCCAGGGCGGCGCTGCCGTATCTCAGAAGGAGCGAACACGCCGCGATCGTCAACACGTGCTCGATCGCGGCCACCGCGGGCCTGCCCAACCGCGCGCTCTACAGCGCCACCAAGGGCGCGGTCATGTCGCTGACGCTGGCGATGGCCGCCGACCACGTCCGCGAGGGCATCCGCGTCAACTGCGTCAACCCGGGCACCGCGGACACGCCCTGGGTGGCCAGGCTGCTCGACGCCGCCGACGACCCCGAAGCCGAGCGCCGGGCGCTCAACGCCAGGCAGCCGATGGGCCGCCTGGTCAGCGCCGAGGAGGTCGCCGCGGCCATCGCCTACCTGGCCGGTCCCGAGGCCGCCGCGACGACGGGCACGGTGCTCGCGGTCGACGGCGGCATGCACGGATTGAGGTTGCGCCCGGCCACCTAGCCAAGGAACACCCCCCAACGAACAGGACCTCTGGCACATGAAGATCGGATCCGTGGTCGCCTCGGCGGCTCTTCTCACGATCGTTACGGCCTGCGGCTCGACCGGCGGCAGCGGCGCCCCGGCCGCGGGCGGAGCCGGCGGCAAGGTCGGCATCGACCACCCCCGGGCCGACTCCGACTTCTGGAACTCCTACATGAAGTACGTCGACCAGATGGCCACCGAGCTCAAGGTCGACAAGCTGAACCCGACCAACTCCCAGAACGACGTCTCCAAGCTGGTCAGCAACGTCCAGGCGCTGACCGGCCAGGGCGCCAAGGCGATCGTGATGGCCCCGCAGGACACCGGCGCCATCGCCACCACGCTTCAGCAGCTGGAGAACAAGAAGATCCCGGTCGTCTCCGTGGACACCCGCCCCGACAAGGGCAAGGTCTTCATGGTGGTACGCGCCGACAACCGCGCGTACGGCACCAAGGCCTGCGAGTTCCTGGGTGAGAAGCTGGGCGGCAAGGGCAAGGTCGTCCAGCTCCAGGGCGCCCTCGGCTCGATCAACGGCCGCGACCGCTCCGAGGCGTTCGCGGAGTGCATGAAGAGCAAGTTCCCCGGCATCATGGTCTTCAGCGAGCCGACGGAGTGGGAGGGCAGCAAGGCCGCGTCCATGCTCCAGACCCGTCTGGAGCAGAACCCCGACATCAAGGGCATCTACCTGCACGCGGGCGGCGTCCACCTGGCCCCGACGCTGCAGGTGCTGAAGACCAAGGGCCTGCTCGTCCCGCCGGACGACGCCAAGCACGTCTTCGTCGTCTCCAACGACGGCATCCCGCAGGAGTTCGAGGCGATCCGCAAGGGCGACATCGACGCGACGGTCTCGCAGCCGGCCGACCTCTACGCCAAGTACGCGCTGTTCTACGCCAAGGCGGCGACCGAGGGCAAGACGTTCAAGGCGGGTCCGACCGACCACGACAGCACGATCATCGAGCTGCCGAACGGCCTGGAGGACCAGCTTCCCGCCCCGCTTGTCACCAAGGAGAACGTGGATGACCAGAAGCTTTGGGGTAACCAGGTCAAGTAATGAGATTTCACGTTGAAGCCCGAAATATCACGAAGCGTTTCGGACCCACGACCGCTCTGAACAACGCGGGCATCGAGATCGCCCCAGGCCAGACCCACGCGCTCGTCGGCAGGAACGGCGCGGGCAAGTCCACGCTCGTGTCGATCCTGACCGGCCTCCAGCGCCCCGACGCGGGCGAGGTGCTGTTCGCCGGAGAGGCCGCCCCCGCTCTCGCCGACCGGGACGCCTGGCGGCGGCGGGTGGCCTGCGTCTACCAGAAGTCCACGATCATCCCCGCCCTGACGGTCGCGGAGAACCTCTTCCTCAACCGCCAGGGCCGCTACGTCAAGTGGCGCGAGCTGCGCTCCAAGGCCCGCGACCTGCTGGCTACGTACGAGGTGGACGTGGACGCGGAGGCGCTGGCCGGAGACCTCGGCGTCGAGCAGCGCCAGCTCGTGGAGATCGCCCGCGCGCTGTCGTTCGGGGCCACGTTCATCATCCTCGACGAGCCCACCGCCCGCCTGGACGGCCCGGCCATCGAGCGGCTGTTCACCCGCATGCGGACGCTGCGCGAGCAGGGCGTGACGATGATGTACATCTCCCACCACCTCGACGAGGTCTACGAGATCTGCCAGAGCGTCACCGTCTTCCGCGACGCCCGGCACATCGTGACCAGGCCGGTCACCGGCCTCCCGCACGACGAACTGGTCTCGGCGATGACCGGAGAGGCCGCGGCCGCCGCCCACCGGACCAGGCTGCGCGCGGCCGGCGACCTGGTGGTCCTGGAGGCGACGGGCCTGTCCCTGCGCGGGCGCTACGAAGGCGTCGGCCTGAGCGTGCGCGCGGGCGAGGTGGTCGGCCTGGCCGGCTCGGCGAGCAGCGGCAAGATCGGCCTGGCCGAGACGCTGGCCGGGCTGCGTAAGCCCGACGCCGGCCGGATCACGGTCAACGGCAGGCGGCCCAAACCCGGCGACGTGCCCGCGTTCCTGGCCGCCGGGCTCGGATTCGTGCCGGAGGACCGGCACCACGAAGGGTTCGTCCCCCTGCTGTCAGTGGGCGAGAACAGCACCATGCCGGTCATGCGCAGGCTGGGCAGGTTCGGCATGGTCTCGCCGGGGCGGCGCCGTACCCGGGCGAAGCAGATGATCAGGGATCTCGACATCAAGACCGGCGGGCCCGAGCAGCCCGTCGCCGAGCTGTCGGGCGGGAACGCGCAGAAGGTCGTCTTCGCCCGCGCGCTCGTGGACGACCCCACCGCGCTGGTCGTCATGAACCCCACCGCGGGGGTCGACGTGAAGTCCAAGCAGGCGCTGCTGGGCGCGGTCGAGGACGCGGTCGAGCAGGGCGCGGGGGCGGTGTTGGTCTCCGACGAGCTCGCCGACCTGCGGATCTGCGACCGGGTGCTGGTGATGTTCCACGGCAGGATCGTCAAGGACGTGCCGCGCGGCTGGACCGACCACGAGCTCGTGGCCGTCATGGAAGGCATCCAACAGTGAGCGTCAAACCCTTCTACAAGCCGGACGTGAAGCCGGGCGCCCACGGGCCGGTGCTGCGGCTGACCCGCTTCCGCGACCTGACCCTCGTGCCGGTGATCGTGCTCCTGCTCGTGGTGGGCGCGTTCACCGACCCGGTCTTCCTGACCGGCGGCAACATCAGCAACATCCTGCAGCAGCAGGCCTCGATCTCGCTGCTGGTGCTGGCCGAGGCGATGATCCTGATCGCCGGGAAGTTCGACCTGTCGCTGGAGTCGACGGTCGGCACCGCGCCGGCGATCGCGGTGATGCTGGTCATCCCCGCGACGGCGGGCGGATTCGGGCTCGGGCTGCCGGGCGCGCTGGTGATCCCGCTGGCGTTGCTCGTGGGCGCGGCGATCGGGGCGTTCAACGGGTTCCTGATCATCAGGTTCCAGCTGTCGGCGTTCATCGTCACGCTGGCCATGCTGATCATCGTGCACGGCCTGCTGCTCGGCCCGACCGAGGGCAAGACGCTCTTCCAACTGCCCGACTCCATCCTCTACCTGGGCAGCGTCACCTGGCTGGGGCTGCCGGCGGCGATCTGGATCGCGGGGGTGCTGTTCGCCGCGGGCATCTTCGTCCTGGGCTACACCCGCGCCGGCCGCTCGCTGTACGCGATCGGCGGCAACGCCGACGCCGCGCGCGCCGCGGGCATCCGGGTGCACCGGGTCCTGTTCGGCGTCTTCGTCATCGGCGGCATGCTGGCGGCGCTGGCGGGCATCCTGGAGACGGGCCGCCTGGGCGCCATCGGCAGCAACATGGGCGTCGGCTGGATCTTCATGGTCTTCGCCGCCGCCGTCATCGGCGGCGTCAGCATGGACGGCGGCAAGGGCACGATCCTCGGCGCGCTCACCGGCGTGCTGGTGATCGGCCTGGTGCAGAACATCCTCACGCTGAAGGGCGTTTCCGGCTTCTGGCAGCCGGTCGTCTACGGCGCGATCATCCTCATCGCACTCATGATCAGCCGCATCGCCGGCGGAAAGGCTCAGGACTGATGGAACGGCTCGCGCTGCGCTCCCGGCTCAAACCCGGCGCCGAGCAGCTTTACGACCGCGAGCACGCGGCCATCCCGGCCGAGCTGGAGGCGGCGATGCGTGAGCACGGCGTGCGGTCCTGGCGCATCTGGCGCGAAGGACTGGACCTGTTCCACCTGGTCGAGGTCGAGGACTACGCCGCGTTCCAGGCGGCGATGAAGGACCATCCGGCCGACCGGGCCTGGCAGGCGAAGATGAACAGGCTGCTCGACGGCGATTTCGACAAGGACTCCGGCGGCCTGAGCCTGGTCTGGGAGATGACATGAAATTTCCTGATTTCGGGCTCGGTGGCGCGCCGCTCGGCAACCTGTTCACCGCCGTCACGGACGAGCAGGCCCGCGCCACGGTCGACGCCGCGTGGGAGGCGGGCGTGCGGCTGTTCGACACCGCGCCCCACTACGGCCTGGGCCTGTCCGAGCGCCGCCTCGGCGCCGCCCTGGCCGGACGCGACGGCTACGTGCTGTCGACCAAGGTCGGCCGCCGCCTGGTGCCCGCCGACCCGGTCAGGGACGACGAGGGCTTCGACGTCGTCGCCGCCGAGCGCCGCGTGTGGGACTTCTCGCGCGACGGTGTGCGCCGTTCCCTCGAGGAGTCCCTGGTACGGCTCGGCCTCGACCACGTGGACGTCGCCCTGATCCACGACCCCGACGCCCACGCCGGCCAGGCGCTGGCCGAGGCGTACCCGGCGCTGGAGGAACTGCGCGCCCAGGGCGTGGTCAAGGCCATCGGCCTCGGCATGAACCAGTGGCAGGTGCCCGCCAGGTTCGTCCGCGACACCGACGTCGACGTGGTCATGCTGGCCGGCCGCTACACCCTGCTCGACCGCTCCGGCCTGCCGCTGCTGGAGGCCTGCGCGGCCAAGGGCGTCAAGGTGCTGGCGGCGGGCGTGTTCAACAGCGGCATGCTGGCCACCGACGAGCCCGGCGGCACGTTCGACTATCAGCCCGCCTCCGCGCCGCTCCTGGAGCGGGCCCGGCTGCTGGCCGAGGTCTGCCGGCGGCACGGCGTCACGCTGCCCCAGGCCGCGATGGCCTTCCCCGCGCGGCACCCGGCCGTCGCGACCGTCGTGCTCGGCGCCCGCTCGGCCGACGAGGTACGCCGCAACGCCGCCCTGTGGGCCGAGCCGGTGCCGGAGGAACTGTGGGCGGAGCTAGAGCTCGTATGAGGTGATCCACAGGCCCGGGATCACCTCGGCGTCACCGGTGTGCGTGAACCCGAGGCGCTCGTACAGCGTGCGCGCCGGCGTGTTGTCCCGGCCGGTGGAGACGATCACCTTGCGGCCGCCGGCTCGGGCCAGCACCTCCTTGACTAGCGTGCGGCCGATGCCCTGCCGCAGCGCGCCGGGGTCAACTATCAGCCGGTTGATGTCGACCAAGACGTCGCTCTCCTCCCAGGCGACCGCGCCGGTCAGCGTTCCCTCGTCGTCGAAGGCGCCCAGCCAGGAGAGCGGTGCTTTCTCCAGGGCCGTCAGGTCCTCGTGGAGCGGGGGGATGCGGTCGTCGCCGATGATCTCGGCCTCGATGGTGTAGGCGGCGTGCTGGAGGTCGAGAAGCCGCTGGTCGGGCGCGATGCTGGTGAGGTGCACGTGCCGATTATGTCTGTTATGTGGGGATGAACGCCCACCATTTTGACTGGCCCGGTTCGTAGGGGGAGTCGAGGCGCTTGCCGACGATTCCCGGCAGGCCCTGCTCGCGGGCTGCCTGCCGTACGGGCTGGGCCTGGGCGGGCCAGGATGGGGCGGTCTGCCAGCGCGCGCCCGAGAGGTCCAGCGCGTCCAGGGCCGCGCGGCGTTCGGTGAACGGCCTGGCCACCAGCGAGTGGCCGTCGTCGTAGAGCAGATCGGTGCAGACCAGGATCTCCGTGCCGCCCAGCCGGACGATCTCGCCGTCGAGGACCGCGCTCCTGCTGCCGAACGCCTCGGCCATCGGGCGCAGCCAGGAGAACTCGCGGGCCAGGTCGGTGCGCCCGCCGTCCACGTGGACCAGCACGCGGCGGCCGCCCCAGGCGAACTCGAAGGCGTAGGCGTCCTGGTCGCGGGGGAGTTTGGCGCGTTTGACCGGCAGCATCGGCTCCAGCGGCGGCAGCGGGTCCACGGCGGGCGGGTCCATGCGGTGGATCATCCAGTTCTTGCCGTCGGTCCTGAACAGCACGTACCGGCCCTGGGCGCGCTCGCCGTGCAGCACCACCTTGACCTCGCGCTCCGACCATTTCTCCGTGTCGTAGGTGCCGGTGTCCCAGATCGTCATGCTGCCCGCGCCGTACTCGCCGGTGGGGATCTCGCCGTGGAACCCGAGGTACTCCATCGGGTGGTCCTCGGTGTGCACGGCCAGGTGGTTGACCCGCGGATCGGCCGGCAGCCCCTTCGGGACCGCCCAGGAGACGAGCACACCGTCGCGCTCCAGGCGCAGGTCCCAGTGCAGTGACCGCGCGTGGTGCTCCTGGATCACGAACGCGCGGTCGTCCCCCTGCTCGGGTTGGTGCGGGGGGATGGGCTCGGGGGTACGGCTGGCGTCCCGCTTACTCCGATATTTCGAGAGTTTGTCGGCCACGCACCGTACCTACCCGGCGCTCGTCCCCCCGATCCTTCAGTCGAGCGCCTTGCGCAGCCACGCCTCGACACCGGCCACGTGGACCGTGGCCCAGGAACGTGCCACATCCGGCTGGCGGGCGGCGATGGCGTCGTAGATGGCGGTGTGCTGCTCCATCGTCTTCTCCAGCGCCCCCTCCTGGGTGAGGCCGCGCCAGATGCGCGCGCGGTGCGTGGGGCCGGCCAGGCTCTCGATGAAGGAGCACAGCACGTTGTTGCCGGAACCGCGGGCGATGCGCTGGTGGAAGGTCAGGTCGTTGTCGACCAGCTCCTCGATCGTGGGGTCCTTGGGCAGCGAGCGGAGCACCTCGCCCAGTTCCTCGATGTCGGCGTCGCTCATCTGGACCGCGGCCATGGCTGTGGCGGCGGGTTCCAGGATGCGGCGTACCTCGAAGAACTGGATGACGGTGTCGTCGCGGTGCAGGTCGAGCACGAACGACATGGTGTCCAGCAGGAGCCGGGGCTCCAGGCTGGTGACGTAGGTGCCGTCGCCCTGCCGTACGTCCAGGACGTTGATGAGCGCCAGCGCGCGTACGGCCTCGCGCAGCGAGTTGCGGGACAGGCCCAGCCGTTCGGCGAGATCGGCCTCTTTGGGGAGCCGGTCGCCGGGGGCTAGCTCGCCCGAGAGGATCATCTGCTTGATCTTGTCGATCGCAGCGTCGGTGACCGCCACGCTTCTCTCCCTAGACATCGGATGTCTACGAGTCTAGAGCCTGGAAGCGTACGGGATCGACCCCGGACACGCGGCGGATCTCGCCGCGTGCCTCCAGGGTGCGAAGGTGGGCGGCGGCTTCTCCGGCCGCCAGTCCTCGGAGCATAGGGGACAGATCATCCCATGCTCGGTTCCACGTCATCATCGCGGCGATCTCCCAGATGGTCAGCGGCTCGCCGGTGCTGGTCAGCAGTGTGGCGAGCGTGTGGAGTCTCTCCTCGTGATGGTGGCGGATCTGGGCGGCGCGTGCCGCCACATCCGGAAATATCCACTCATGGGCGGGTAGGGCGGTTAGGGGTCCCTGCTCGGCCACCTTTTCCAGAGATTTCAGGAAATCGCCGAGTGGGTCCACGTCGACGCGGTCGTAGGGATAGATGCCGACGTGCGGGGTGATGTCCGGCAACACATGGTCGCCGGTGAACAGCCGGTCGTCCAGCCTTAGGCAGAGATGTCCAGGTGTGTGCCCCGGGGTGTGAATCGCCCGCAGTTCGCGGCCCGGCACGTCCACGAGGTCCCCGTCACGCAGGGTCCGGTCCGGCTGCGCGGGCGGTACCGGCCGCTCGGCCGCCGGCACGCTCACGTCCAGTCCCTCGGCGCCGGCCCGCCGCAGCATCTCCGCCTGAAAATTCCGGTGCTCGTCGTCGGCCAGGCCCCGCATGAGCGTGACGATGGCCGCGTCCGCCTCGTGCATCGCGATCCACGCCCCGGACGTCTCCCGCACCCGCCCCGCCAGCCCCGCATGATCAGGATGGAAGTGCGTCACGACGACCCCGTACACGTCGGCCACATCGATCCCCAGCGCCGCGAACCCGCCGCTCAGCGCCTCCCAGGCGTCCGGATGATTCCACCCCGCGTCGATGAGCACCGGCCCACGCGGCGACTCGATCGCGTAGACCAGCGTGTAGCCGAGCGGATTGCCGGGAATCGGCACCGGCACACTCCACACCCCGCCACCCAGATCCTGCGGCTTCTGACTGCTGTACGGCTGCCGCCGCGTCTTCCCGCTTGGCGGATCGTCGGGCCGCGTGGCCGCCGGAACTTGCTCTTCGCGTCGCGTCTTCCCGCTTGGCTGGTCGTTTCGTGGTGTGGTGGCCGGAGGCCGGCCTTGGGGTCGGGTCTTTTCGTGAGGTTGGCCGTCGGGTCGGGGTGTCACGTGAGGCGCTCGAGAACGGTGGCCGTGGCCAGGGCGCCTCCGGCGCACATGCTGACCAGGGCGGTGGCCGAGTCGGAGCGTTCGAGTTCGTGCAGGGCCGTGGTGATCAGCCGGGCTCCTGTCGCACCGACCGGATGGCCCAGCGCGATGGCCCCGCCGTTGACGTTGACCCGGTCGAAGTCGGGCTCGTGCACGCTCGCCCAGGACAGGACGACCGCGGCGAACGCCTCGTTCACCTCGAACCTCTCGATGTCGCTCATCGCCATCCCCGTCCTGGCCAGCACCTTCGCCGTGGCGTCCACCGGCCCGTCCAGGTGATAGTACGGCTCCGCCCCGATCAGCGTCTGGGCCAGGATTCTGGCGCGGGGACGCAGGCCGTACCTCTGGGCGGCCTTCTCACTCATCAGGAGTACGGCGGCGGCGCCGTCGGAGATCTGCGACGACGTGCCCGCGGTGTGCAGGGCGCCGGGCACGACCGGCTTCAGCTTGGCCAGGCCGTCGGCGGTGGTCTCGCGTAAGCCCTGGTCCTTGGTGACGCCGTGGACGGGCACGATCTCCCTGTCGAACCGGCCGTCGGCCCACGCCTTGGCCGCGAGTTGCTGAGACCGGGCGCCGAACCAGTCGAGCCGCTCCCTGGTCAGGCTCCGCCGGGCGGCGATCCGCTCGGCCGCGGTGAACTGATCGGGCAGATCGATCGACCAGTCGCCGGGACGGGGCCGCGCGGGCTGGACATTGCTGCCCAGAGGCGCCCGGCTCATCACCTCGACCCCGCACGCCACGCCCATCTCGATGACGCCCGCCTGGATCAACGCCGCCACCAGGTGGACCGCCTGCTGCGAAGACCCGCACTGGGCGTCGATCGTGGTCACGCCGGTCTGGTGCGGCAGCCCCGCGTAGAGCCAGGAGTAGCGGCCCACGTGCCCGCCCTGCTCGCCCGCCTGGGTGACGCAGCCGGCGAAGACCTGCTCGACTGTGGCCGGGTCGACGCCCGACCGTTCGACGAGGCCGGTCAGCGCTGCGGCTAGAACTTGTTGCGGCTTGAGCTCGGCCAGCCAGCCGTTGCGCTTGCCGATGGGAGTCCTTACGGCTTCTACGATCACGGGTGTGCCCACAGCGCCTCCAGAACGATGCTCTAGAGGTGAATGTAACGCGTTCTAGTTTATGCTCGCAATGCACCCGGCCCCGCGATCAACCAGTCGCCCGCTCCTCCCAGCTCCCACACGCCTCAGTACCACCATCCGGTCTTCTCGCCGACCCCTCCACCGGAGCCCGTTGGCCGACGGGCGTCCTTCACCCGCGGCGCCTACCACCGACCACTCCTTCGATCGTCGTGTCGCGGCGCGCGCCCAGCCGCCCCGTGCCCTGAGGGCGCTCGGGGTTGTCGGGTGGTGGGGTCAGGCGGGCAGGGTGGTGGGGAGGCCGAAGGTGTCGAAGAGCTTGAGGTCGAAGAACTGGCACACGTGGGTGACCCCGGCCGCCGACAGCGTGAGTACCGGAAGACCGAAGGGGTGGTAGAGCCCGTCCTCGCCCAGCAGATACATGCCGAACGCCGGTTGCCCGTTGGCTTGGCAGGGCACCAGCTTGAGGTCGCCCGCCTGCTTGGCCGGGCAGTGAGTGGCGATGAGCCGCCCGATGTTCTCCGCGCCCTGGTACCACCCGGGGAAGGGCGGCATCTCGAAGACCGCGTCCTCGGTGAACAGCTTGACGATCGCGTCCACGTCGTAGCTCTCGAAGGCCCGCATGTAGCGGTCGAGCAGCTCGCGTTGCTCCCGCTCGTCAGGCTCGCCCATCTGGTCCTCGGCCGGCGAGACCTCGGCCAGCTGCGCCCGCGCGCGCTGCAGGCTGCTGTTGACCGCGGCGGTGGACGTGTCGAGCAGGTCGGCCACCTCGGCCGCCCGCCACTGGAGCACGTCGCGCAGGATGAGCACCGCCCGCTGCCGAGCCGGCAGGTACTGCAGAGCCGCCACGAGGGCCAGCCGTATGCTCTCCCGCGAGGTGACCACGGTCGCCGGATCCCGCCCGTCCGCCCCGACCGCCTCGTCAGGGACGGGTTCGAGCCACTCCAGCTCCATCGTCTCGCCCAGCGGCCCGTCACCCCTGGCACTCGGCGCCCCGAGCCCGGTGGGCGTCGGCCGTCTGCCCTGCTTGTCGAGCGCGGTCAGGCAGCGCGTGGTGGCGATCTTGTAGAGCCAGGTGCGTACGGAGGAGCGGCCTTCGAACTTGTCGTAGGCCCGCCACGCCCGAACGTAGGTCTCCTGGACCGTGTCCTCGGCATCGTGAACCGAGCCGAGCATGCGATAGCAGTGTGCGAGCAGCTCCCGCCGCAAAGGGTCGGCCAGCTGAGCGAAGTCATCGCTGACTGTCATGTTCCCTGTCTAGCGGATGCGTGTGACAAAAATCTGTCAGCGCGGCGATGAGCCGTGGACGTGGCCGGGGTCTACCCCTGTGGTCGCAGCGGATGGCGAGCCTTTCCAAGGTTTTCGATCCGCTGCCTCAGGACGGGGCGGGTCTGGGCTCGGGCTCGCCCTTCTGGCGCGTGCAGCGGCAGGAACGAGGGGCTCTGCCCTGCACGCGCCCTTCCACGCGCTCTGAGAGGTGTTGGGGCTCAGGGGGTGAGGATGATTTTGCCGGTGGTGTGGCCGGTTTCGCCGAGTTCGTGGGCCTTGGCGGCCTCTTCCAGAGGGAGGACTGCCGCGATTTCGGCCCGTAGGCGGCCCGCCGTGGCCAGGGCGGCGATGGCCTTCATGGCGCCGTGATCCGGTTCCAGCAGCATCGCGGCGGTCCGGATGCCGCGTGCCGACGCCTCCTCGGCGAGGGCGGGGTCGAGTTTGGACAGGACCAAGGAGACGATCGTGCCGCCCTCGCGCAGGGTGCGCAGGGAGCGGGAGCCGTAGTCGCCGCCCATGGTGTCCAGGACCATGTCCACGTCCCGGACCACGTTGGCGAAGTCGGTGCTCCGGTAGTCGATGAGCTCGTCGGCCCCCAGGCGGCGGAGGAAGTCGTGCTTGGCGGCGCTGGCCGTACCGATGACGAAGGCGCCGCGCGCCTTGGCGATCTGCACGGCGAGGTGACCCACCCCGCCCGCCGCGGCGTGCACGAGCACCCGCTGGCCGCCCCGGACGCCCGCGGTGTCCACCAGCGCCTGCCACGCCGTGAGCGCCGCGAGTGGCAACGCGCCTGCCTGCACGTGGTCGATCTCAGAGGGTTTGCGGGCAAACGTACGGGCTGGCGCGGTCACATACTCGGCATAAGCGCCGTGTGCCTGCGGGTACCGGAGCATGCCGAACACTTCGTCACCCGGCTGGTACAGCGTGGTCCCCAGCCCAACCGCCTCGACCACGCCCGAGACATCCCAGCCCAGGGTGAAGGGCGGGGCGCCGATCAGCCCGCCGTTGGCGCGATGCTTCCAGTCGGTGGGGTTCACCCCGGCCGCCCGCACCCGCACCAGCACCTCGGTCGGCCCCGGCTCCGGCCTGGCGACCTCGGCCACCCTGAGCACGTCCGGACCACCGAGCACATCCTGCGTGACCGCCCGCATCATCATCCCGCCAGTCTCGCAGGTACGAACCTGCGTATCGTCGGCCGGTCCACAGCCCCACACCAACCGCCGGTGGTCCCTGACGGCGGCCCGCCAGCAGCCGGTGGTCCCCGACGGCGGCCCGCCAACAGTCGGTTGCCCCTGACTGCGGCCCGCCCGCTGGCTCCGACCTGGTCTCGGCTGGCCAGCCGAGACCAGGCGGTGGGTGTCCTGTCGTGGGCGGGCCGTCTGGCGGGACCGGCTTTGCCGGTGGCCGGCTGTGCGCGGTCAGTCGCCGTCGGCCAGGAGGAGCCGGGCGCCGCGGAGGAGTTCGGCGCGGAGTTCGGCGTCGGGGACCGGCAGGGACAGGACCATCGGGTCGGCGACGGCGGCCAGGGCCTGGGCAGCGCGGATGTTACGGCGGCGGGTCGGGTCGGGGCCCGCCAGGAGGGCGTTGGCCCGATCCATCCAGGTGACGACGCGGGTAGCCAGGTGTTCTTCCTCGGCGTAGACGGTGGTGTCGCGCAGGAGCAGCGTGAGCACGCGACGATGGCCGACCATCGTGTCCACGCATCGTTCCAGGAAGGTCTCGGGGTGTTCGACGGCGGCGTCGAGGTTGTCGAGGAAGGGATCCAGGAGCTGCTGGATGATCTCCGACTTGGAGCGGAAATAGTGGTAGAGGGTGGGTTTGGTCAGCCCAACCTGTTCGGCGATCTCGCGCATGGAGGTCGTCCGGTAGCCGCGTGCGGTGAACAGCTCCAGGGCTGCCGCCAGGATCCGTCCCTTGGTGTCACTCTGGATCACCAAGCCACCCTACCGCCCGGTCGGTCGTCTCCCACGCACGAGGACACCCCACCGGTTTCCGGGGCCTCCCGGCAACTGCCGTTGTATGCCCACGTTCTTGGCCAGGCCTGTCACGGTGGCTGGTCAAAGGGGGCCGTTGCGGTGGGGACCACGTCCGACGTGAGAAGCGATCCCCACGATCGGCGCCCGCCCATGACGGCGGGTGGCGGTGGGGCGGCTTGCCGTAACGGAAAGGCGGCTTCAGCGACCGGGCGCGGCGGTCGGCCGTGACGGAAAGGCGGCCGTGACGGAAGGCCGGCCCTGACGGAAGGCCGGCCCTGACGGAGAGGTAGCCGGGACGGAAAGGCGGCCGTGACGGAGAGGCAGCCGGGACGGAGAGGCAGCCGGGGAAGGGCGGCCTTGGCGGCCGCGCGGCGAGGACGGGGGGTTGTGGGGGAGCGGGCAGGGCGCCGGGTCAGAGGTCGGAGACCAGGCGGGCGGCGGCTATTTCGATGCGGCGTTGGATTTGGTCGTAGGTGCGGCGGCCGCGCAGCATTTCGAGGAGTTCGTGCACCCACACGCTTGACAGCGATCCCGCCAGCGCCAGCTGCTCCTCGCTCGCCTCGTCGCGGGTCAGCCCGCCGGCCGACACCCTCAGGATCAGGCCGGTCATACGGTCGCCGAACGGCGTCTCCACCTCGGCCATGATCAGCGACCGGATCAGCGCGTCGGCCAGTTCGGGTTCGCGCATGAGGCCGCGGGTGGCGCGCATCAGGACGTCGACCGCGCGGCCCGCGGGGGTGCCCGCGCTGGGCGGGCGGCGTTCGATGCTGTTTTCCAGCAGGTCGATCTCTTCGCCCACGACCGCCACGACGAGGTCCATCTTCGAGGGGAAGTAGCGGTACAGAGTCCCCAGGGCCACGCCGGCGCGTTCCGCGACGGTGCGCATCTGCATGGCCTCCACGCCGCCTCGGGAGGCGAGGGCGGCGGCGGCCTGGACGATGCGCTTGCGGCGCTGGTGCTGGCTGCGGGTGCGCACGCCGGACCCACCGGCGCTCGGAAGGGGGGCCTCGGGGTCGGGAGGTGGCGCTGCGACTGTCGCAGGCGGGGTGCGCATAAGAACACGTTATCTGATTTCTCCGTAACTCGGCTTGTTACTCGCGAGTCACAAAGAAGGGGCATAGCCGCATGTCCATCCGGTTATGAGGAAAAGTCGTGTTTCCTGAGCGGGAACGGTTGCTGGACAGATATTAGAATCTGTTCTAGTTTTGCGGCAGTTGGTGACCGAGCGCTTGGTGGAGGCCGGATGACCGCGGACACGTTCGCCGCCCTGCTCGCGGCCCGCGCCGACGACGACAGGCCGTCGCTCCACTACGCCGACCGGGTCTGGTCGTGGCGGGAGCAGGTCGCGCTCTGCCGTACCTACGCGGGGTGGTTGCGCGGGGCCGGTCATGTGGGCGTCTTGCTGGACAACGTGCCGGAAATGGTCTTCCTGGTGGGCGCGGCGGCGCTGGGCGGGCCGGTGGTGGTCGCGCTCAACCCCACGCGGTCGCCGGTCGAGCTGGTTCGTGACGCGCGGGCCGCCGACGTCGAGCTCATCGTGTACGACGGCGTCCACGCCGAAGCGGCGCGAGCGATCTCCGAGGACCTGGGCATCCGGCGGATCTCCTTGGACGAGCTCCAGGCGACCCACGATCGGGAGCCCGCGCCCCCCGGCGACCTGGTCATGCTCGTCTTCACCTCCGGCACCTCGTCAGGCCGTCCCAGAGCGGTACGGATCACCCAGCGCAAACTCGCCGTCCCCGGCCTGTCGCTGGCCCGCATGCTCACCCCGGACGACGTCGTCTACTGCTCGATGCCCCTCTTCCACTCCGGCGCGATCATGGCGGCGTACGCTCCGGCGGTGGCCTCGGGAGCCGCGCTGGTGCTCAGGAAGCGCTTCTCGGCCTCCGGTGTCCTTCCCGATGTCCGGAAATATGGCTGCACGTATCTGCACTACGTCGGCAAGGCCCTCTCCTACGTCCTGGCCACCCCGGAGCGCCCCGACGACGCCGGCAACCCGCTCAAACTCGCCTTCGGGAACGAGGGCAGCGCCACCGCGACCCGCCGGTTCGGAGAGCGGTTCGGGTGTTTCGTGATCGACGCGTTCGGGTCCACCGAGACCGCGGTCTCGATCACGCCGGATCCGTCGGGGCCGCCCGGGTGCCTGGGCCGCCTGCCCGACGGCGTCGAGATCCGTAGTCCGGCGACCGGCGAGCGCTGCCCGCCCGCGATCGTCGAGAGCGGCCGTCTCCTGAACGCGGAGGAGGCCGTCGGGGAACTGGTCAACGTCCAGGGGCTGGGGCTGTTCGACGGCTACTACAACGACCCGGAGGCCGACGCCGAGCGGATCAGAGAGGGCGCCTTCTGGTCGGGTGACCTGGCGTATGCGGACAAGGAGGGGTACGTCTTCTTCGCCGGCCGGGGCACGGAACGCCTGCGCGTGGACGGGGAGAACCTCGCCGTCGCCCCCATCGAGGCGGTGGTACGCGAGGCGCCGGGGATCGTCGAGGCGGCCGTCTACCCGGTTCCCGACGCGGCCGCCGGTGACCAGGTGATGCTGGCCCTCGTGCCGGACGGGCGGTTCGAGATGTCGGCCTTCGCGGAGTTCCTGGGCGCGCGTGCCGACCTCGGGGCGAAGGCCGTACCGCGATATATCCGGATCTGCCGGGAGCTACCGCAGACCCCCTCCCACAAGGTACTCAAGCGCGTCCTCGCCCGGCAGGCCTGGCACGGCGCCACCGACCCCGTGTACCTCCGGACGGCGACCGGCTACCGGCCGCTGACCGGCGACGACGTCGTGGAGATCGAGACCGAGTTCGCCCGGTACGGGCGGCAGCACTTATTGGAGAGCTAGTGGATTTCGCATTGGACGAAACGCAGCGGGAGCTGCGCGAACTTGCCGCGGACCTGCTCGCCAGGCAGGCCGGCGAGGACCAGCTCAGGGAGGCCGGCCTGCTCGGCGTCTGCCTGCCCGAGGACGTGGGCGGCGCGGGCCTCGGCGGCGTCGAGATGGCCGTCGTGCTGCGCGAGGTGGGCGCGCGCGAGCTGCCGGCCCTGCCCGTCCTGGTCAGCTCCCTGGCGATCAGCCGGTACGGCTCGCGCGAGCAGCAGGCCCGCCTCGGCCAGGCCAGGGTGAGCACGGTCGCGCTGAAGGAGGCGGGCAGGGCGCTGGCCGACCCGCCGCGGACGCGGGCCCACTACTCCGGCGGCTGGACGCTGACCGGCAGCAAGTGCGCGGTGCCGTACGGGGCGGTGGCGGACGTGGCGCTGGTCTCGGCGGCGGAGGGGCTGTTCCTGGCCCGTCCCGGCCAGGTGGTGCCGGAGTTCGCCTCGACCGGCGAGCCGCTGGCCACGCTGGTCTTCGACCGGACTCCGGCGGAGAAGGTCGCCGACGACGCCGACGGCGTCCGCCTGATCTACACGGCCGCGGTCGCCGCGCAGGCGAGCGGCGTCCTGGCGGGCGCGCTGGAGCTGACCACCGAGTACATCAAGACCAGGAAGCAGTTCGGCCGCGCACTGGCGGAGTTCCAGGCGGTGACGATGCAGATCGCCGACGTCTACGTGGTCTCGCGGGCGCTGGACGTGGCGATGTGGTCGGCCGTCTGGGGGTTGGAGGCCAGGGACGTCGCGGTGGCCGCGTACCACGTGAGCGAGGCCTTCCGCGCGCTGTTCACCTGCCAGCACCTGCACGGCGGCCTCGGCCTGGACGTGACCTACCCCCTGCACAAGAGCTTCGCCCACGCCAAGCACCTGTCCCACCTGCTCGGCGGCGCGGACGCCCAGCTCGACCTGATCGGAGCGCTCGCCTGATGCTCATCGACCTCACCACCGAGCAGAAGCGGTTGCGGCAGGAACTGCGCGAGTACTTCCGCGCCTGCCTCACCGGCGACGACCGCAAGAAGATCGCCGAGGACCCGTTCGGCGAGGCGTACATGGAACACTGCCGCCGCCTCGGGCGCGACGGCAAGCTGGGTCTCGGCTGGCCCAAGGAGTATGGCGGCGCCGGCTTCGGGCCGCTCGAACAGCAGATCTTCGCCAACGAGATCGCGCGGGCGGCGGTGCCGTACCCGATCATCACGGTGCAGACGGTCGGGCCGACGCTGATGCAGTACGGCACGCCCGCGCAGAAGGAGTTCTTCCTGCCGCGCATCCTGGCGGGGGAGTGCCACTTCGCGATCGGCTACAGCGAGCCGGAGGCGGGCACGGACCTCGCCTCGCTGCGGACGACCGCGGTGCTCGACGGCGACCACTATGTCGTGAACGGGCAGAAGGTGTTCACCTCCGGCGCCCACTACGCGCAGTACGTCTGGCTGGCGGCGCGGACGAACCCCGGGGCCAAGAAGCACAAGGGCATCACCATGATGATCGCCGGGACGGACGACCCCGGCTTCTCCTGGACGCCGATCGTCACCATGGACGGCCGCCACCACACGAACGCCACCTACTACCAGGACGTACGCGTACCGGCGGACATGGTCGTCGGCGAAGTGGACAAAGGCTGGGACCTCATCGTCAACCAGCTCAACCACGAGCGGGTCACGCTCGGCCCGGCGGGCAACCTCGGCCAGACCTACGACCGGTTCCTGGCCTGGGCGCGCAGGACGGGCAACGACGGGCAGCCCGACGTACGCCGCGCGCTGGGTCGCGTCTACGCCTACTTCCGCACCAATGAGCTGCTGAACTGGCAGGTCGCGGCCAACATGGACCTCGGCTGGCTGGGCGCGCCCGACGCGTCGGCCACCAAGATCTACGGCTCGGAGCGCATGCAGGAGATCGGCCGGATCGTGGGCGACATCCTGGCGCGGTTCGGTGATCCGGCCGACCCGGAGACGGCCGAGCTGCTCGACCGGCTGGACCATGGCGTGAAGGGGGCCGTGGTGCTGACGTTCGGCGGCGGGGTGAACGAGGTGCAGCGCGAGCTGATCGCCATGCTCGGCCTGAGCCTGCCGAGGCCGCCGCGATGACCGATCTGCACGAGATGGCGCGCAGGCAGGTGGCCATGGGCGAGTTGCGCGGCCTGCCCGCGGCCGATCCGGTCAACGAACCGATGATCCGGCACTGGCTCGACGCCATGGGCGACCAGAACCCGCTTTATCTCGACAAAGGGGTGGCGCCTCCGGCCATGGCGCAGGTGTGGACCATGGGCGGGGTGCGACGCGACGCACGGGACCGCTCGCCGGTCGACGACATGCTGGCCGAGCTGAACGCCCAGGGGTACACGGGCGTGGTGGCGACCAACTGCGAGCAGACCTACCACCGGTACGCCCGGCTGGGCGACGTGCTGACTCCGGCCACCCGCTTTTCCGGACTTACCGGGCCGAAGACGACCGCCCTCGGAGAGGGATATTTCGCCACCTGGAATGTCACCTGGTATGACCAGTTCGACGAGCCGGTGGCGGAGATGCTCTTCCGGGTCCTGAAGTTTCGCCCGCGGGTTAAGGAAAGGCGCAAGCCGTACCCGCTGAAACCTGCCGTCAACCGGGACACGCAGTTCTTCTGGGACGGCGTGAAACTCGGCGAACTGCGCATCCAAAGCTGCGCCGACTGCGGCGAAGTACGCCATCCACCAGGCCCGATCTGCCCCGCCTGCCGCTCGGCGAACCGCGGCCACATCGTCGCCCGCGGCGAGGGAACCGTCTACAGCTACGTCGTCCACCACAACCCGCCCGTGCCCGGACGCGAAACCCCGTTCGTGGTGGCGGTGGTGGAACTTCCGGAAGGCGTGAGGATTGTGGGGAACATAGTGGACTGTCCCGTGGATGCGGTGGGTATCGGTATGACGGTGCGGGCAACGTTTCGCGCAATGGATGACGAACTGATCCTTCCGATGTGGACGCCACAGGAGTCATGATGCGGACGCTGACCGGAGAGCAGATCGCAATCGGCATGGTTCTGCCAGAACTGTCCATCAGCGTCACGCCCACCCTCGTGGTCTCGACCGCGATCGCCACCATGGACTTCACCCCGGTCCACCACGACGTCGAGATCGCCCGCGCGCAGGGCTCGCAGGACATCTTCCTCAACATCCTGACCACGATGGGGCTGGTCGAACGCTATGTCACCGACTGGGCGGGCCCGGAGGCGGTGATCCGCCGGATCAACGTGAAGCTCGGGGTGCCGGCCTACGCGGGGGACCTGCTGGCGTTCACGGGGGCGGTGATCGCGCGCGAGGGCGAGGAATTCACCGTCGAGGTCCGCGGCAAAGTCTCCCTCGGCGACCACGCGACCGGTTCGGTGGTCCTCTCGCTCCCGTCGTGATCCCTTCCTCCAAACTCTAAGATCACGAGCTTTTCGACCCTTACGATCACGGGCTTTAAGTTCACGGGCTTTTGGAGTTACGGCACAGCCACCCCCACGCCACCCGCCGACATGGGCGGGCCCAGGTCGGGGGGATCGCTTCTCACGTCGGACGTGGTCCCCGCCGCAACGGCCCCCTTTGCCCCCCGCCGTGGCCCCTCAGCCCGATCACCACTCTCACCAGCCGCTAGCCAGGCCACCACCCCACCGGCCACCGACCAGATCTGTTCGTCCGCTGTTGGGCCTTGCCGCTTCCTCCGACCGGTCGCCGTTCGGGTTGGGGCGGGGCCGGGATGTCGTGAATACCTGAAGGGTTTCCTCATGAAAGCCGCCATCGCCGGGATCGGTGCCACCGAGTTCAGCAAGGATTCCGGGCGCTCGGAGCTGCAACTGGCCGCCGAGGCCGTTTTCGCCGCGCTCGACGACGCCGGGCTCTCGCCCGGGGACGTCGACGGCCTGGTGACCTACACCCAGGACACCAACCAGGAGATCGCCGTCGCGCGCGAGGTCGGGATCGGGGACCTGACCTTCTTTTCGCGTGTTCACTACGGCGGCGGCGCCGCCTGTGGCACGGTGATGCACGCCGCCATGGCCGTGCGGACCGGCATGGCCCGTACCGTCGTCTGCTACCGCGCCTTCAACGAACGATCCGGCCGCCGCTTCGGCCAGCCCGATGCCCGGCTCGGCGGGGAGCCTTCCTCGCAGGGGCTGGAGATGAGCTGGCACGTGCCGTTCGGGCTGATGACGCCCGCGGCCTGGGTGGCCATGTTCGCGCGGCGGTACATGCACGTCTACGGCGCGACCTCGGAGGACTTCGGCCGCGTCGCCGTCGCGATGCGGCGGCACGCGGCCACGAACCCGGCGGCGTGGTTCCACGGGCGGCCGATCACGCTGGCCGAGCATCAGGCCTCGAAGTGGATCGTGGAGCCGCTGCATCTGCTCGACTGCTGCCAGGAGAGCGACGGCGCGGTGGCGCTGGTCGTCACTTCGGAGGACCGGGCCAGGGACCTGCGCCGTTCCCCCGCGGTGATCACGGCCGCCGCTCAGGGGGCGGGCGCCGGGCAGATGATGATGACCAGCTATTACCGCGACGACATGACCGGCCTTCCCGAGATGTCCGTCGTCGGCCGCAAACTCTGGGAAATTTCCGGCATGCGGCCCGCTGACATGCAGACCGCGATCCTCTACGACCACTTCACGCCGTTCGTGCTGACGCAGCTTGAGGAGCTGGGCTTCTGCGGCAGGGGCGAGGCGGCCGGGTACGTCGCGGACGGCGGCATCGAGCTGGACGGCCACCTGCCGGTGAACCCGCACGGAGGGCAGCTGGGTGAGGCGTACATCCATGGCATGAACGGCATCGCCGAAGCCGTCCGCCAGGTAAGGGGCACCTCGGTCAACCAGGTCAAGGACGTGTCGAACGTCCTGGTCACCGCCGGCACCGGCGTCCCCACCAGCGGCCTCATCCTCTCCTCCCCCTGACCCACCCCCGCTGGGTCCGGTCAGGCGGACAGGGGAAGGCCGGCACGGCGATGCCAGGGGAGTCCCCGGTTCGGACAGGCCGACCGAGGTGACGCTGTCCGGTCGGGGTTAACCGGAATCCGGGAATCGGAGCCCGATCGGGGCCGGCCGGAACCCGCCAAGTCGGAGCCCCGGGCGGAGCCAGCCGGACGCCGGAGCGCCGTTCCCGGAGCCAGGCACGGGTTCGGCCAGGCGGAGGTGGGCGCGGGCTCTTGGCAGGGGACGCGGTCAGGGGGAGCCGATGGCCGGGACCGCGAAGAACACCAGCATGGCGATCAGCACGCAGATCAGGAAGCCCGCCACCTCCCACGCCCAGTCGCGGTGCTTACGCTGCTTGCGCTTCCTCGCCTGCTTCTTGGCCGCCGGGCGTGACGGCTTTCGGGGGCCGGTGGCCTGCTTGACGCCCATGTTCTGCCGGGATGCCGCGAGCCGGGGCCTGCCCTGGACGCGGCCGTCGCGTCCTGGCGCCTTGCGGCCGTCCAGCGGGTCGCGGTCGGCCCGCGTCCTGCGGTCGTCTCGTCCCCAGGAGAACTCGGGGGCCGGTTCGGGAGAGGTGACCGGGTTTTCTTCGGCAGAGACCCAGGGGGCTCTCAGGGCGTCTGAGTCTTCGTCGGGCTGGTCCAGCCGGGCGGGGTCGCTGGCGGCCAGGATGTCGGAGGGCATGGGGAGCCGGTAGACGGGCTCGCCGGCCGGGCGGCGGGTCCGGGTGAACGGCTGGAAGGCGGAGAACGCGTCCCCCGAGCTCCGGCCGGTGTCCGTGGTTCCGGCCTCCGGCGTCCGGCTGGCCTCCGGCCTTCGGCTGGGGTCCGGGAGGTCGGGCGTCGGCGGGCCGGGGGCCGGTGTGTCCGTCCGGGAGCTGTGGACGAGTACGTCTCCGGGGGAGGGCAGGTCCAGCGGCGGCATGATGTCGGTGGGCGGGTCGTCGAGTACGTCAGCGGGCACCGGAGCCGACAGCAAGAACCCGGTCCTCGGCGGCAGCCCGTCCCGGACCCTGGGCCTGGGCGGCAGGCCCGCACGCCACCCCGGCTCCTCCCCATCGGCGCTCGACGGCTCTTCCTGGGCGGAGGCGCCGGTGAAGGGGGCGAAGGGGTCCCGCCCGGGGGTGAACGCGTCGGAGTGAGGCGCCCCGGCCGACGGATCGCGGGTGGGAGCCGCGGTGAACGGGCCGCGCACGGGCGCTTCGCCCTGCGGGTCCTGCCCGGGGCTCCTGGTCAGCGGGTGGCTGCTACGGTCCCCGGTCAGCGGGCCATGCGCACGGTTCCCGGCCAGCGGCGTCCCCGCGAGCGGGTCGCTGACCGGATACGCGGTGAAGGGCCGGGCGGGCGATCCTGCCTGCGGGTTCGGAGCGGGCGAGCCGCCCGGCAGGTCACGGGCGGGAGAAGTGCCCGGTTGATCGCGGGTGGAAGGTCCGCCCAGCACATCGCCGGTGGGTGAGGAGCCCCACAGGTCACGGGTGGCGGAGCCGCCCAGCACATCACCGGTGGGAGAAGAGCCCCATGCGTCGCGGGTGGGGGAGCCGGTGGATCGGTCGCGGGGGGAAGAGGTGCCCAGCAGCGGTGGGGGGCCGGGCAGGGGGTCGCGGAGGCGGGGCATGGGGGCCGTGGTGGCCTCGTGGTCGGCGCGGCCCGTCGGGGGAGTGAGGAGTTCCGTGGGGAAGATGCCCGTCGCCGTCCTGGGGTCCGATTCGGCGAGCGGCTGCGGCCAGCGGGGCGGCGCGGGCCAGAGGGGCTTGACGAAGAGGGGAGCGGCGCCGGCCGTACGGGATCCCGCGACGTGCACGCGCAGTACGGCGGCAGGGGCGGGCCACGGCAGGCGGCAGAGGATGTCGCGCAGCGGCGCGACCGACAGGGCGCCGTAGACGTCGGCGACGGCGGCGGGGACGCGCGCGCCCGTGCAGGCCAGGGCGGTGGACAGCGTCTGGCGGAAGCGGTGCGCGGCGCTGATGGCCAGTTCTTCCGCGGTGTCGGGGGCGACGTCGAGCACCCAGGCGAGTTCGGTCGTGGTCAGGCCGCAGACCTCGCACAGGAGGAGGACCTCGCGCTGGTGGGGGCGCAGTTCGCGCAGGGTCCGTTCGACCAGGGCGGAGGCGGGGTCGACGAGCGGGTCGACGACGGGGGGCGCGTAGACGATGTCGCGCCGGTGGATCTCGCGGCGGGCGAGAGCGTAGAGGGCGGCGCGCGGCGGCGCTTGGGCGGGCACGCTGGAGAGCACGGCGACCAGCGCGTACCCGGCGGAGGCTGGGTCGCCGAGCTGGTCCGCGCAGTACGCGAACAGCCCGGTGGCGTGACGGTCGTAGAGCTCGGCGATCAGGTCGTTGCGGGAGCGCTGATCGGTGAGCGGTTGAGTCACTGGGCCGGATCCTCTGGTGGAAAACGGACGCTTGGGGGTGAGGGGTGCGGCGTCGGAGTTTGTGCTGGCAATCATGCCAACTCCTACCGGTGTTGCGCACTATGAGAACGTCATTTGATATGAATCCTCCCAGGTCGGTGAAGCGTTTAAGCACAGGCCGATGGGACAGAAGCACCCTCATCGCCGTAGTCTGAGGTCCGCAAGAGATCATGCGGCGGACGTGGCAGGGGGGCTACGGTCCCGCCACGAACGGAAGGTCACGCGTGATCACGTTCGACTCTGTCACCAAACGCTATCCAGACGGAACGGTCGCCGTGGACAACCTCAGCCTTGAGGCTCCCACGGGCCAGATCACCGTGTTCGTCGGGCCGTCGGGGTGCGGCAAGACCACCTCACTGCGGATGATCAACCGCATGATCGACGCGTCGGACGGGCAGATCCTGCTGGACGGCACCGCCGTACAGACGATCGACCCGCCGACGCTGCGCCGGGGGATCGGCTACGTCATCCAGCAGGCCGGGCTCTTCCCGCACCGGAGGATCGTCGACAACGTCGCCACGGTGCCGTTCCTGCTCGGCTGGGACAAGAAGAAGGCCCGCGACCGGGCCATGGAGCTGCTGGAGGTGGTCGGGCTCGACCCGGCGATGGCCCAGCGCTACCCGTTCCAGCTGTCGGGAGGCCAGCAGCAGCGCGTCGGAGTCGCCAGGGCGCTGGCCGCCGACCCGCCGGTGCTGCTCATGGACGAGCCGTTCAGCGCGGTCGACCCGATCGTGCGGACGAGTCTGCAGGACGAGCTGCTCAAGCTGCAGTCCGAGCTGAACAAGACCATCGTCTTCGTCACCCACGACATCGACGAGGCCATCAAGCTCGGCGACCGCGTGGCCGTGCTGCGCGTGGGCGGGCGGCTGGCGCAGCTGGCCGATCCCAAGACGCTGCTGTCGGAGCCCGCCGACGAGTTCGTGCGCGAGTTCCTGGGGCACGACCGGGGGATCCGGCGCCTGCAGTTCATCTCGGCGGCGGGGCTACGGCTGCGCACCGACCTGACCGTTCCCGAGGACGCGTTCCCCGCGAACTCCGAGGAGCCCTGGCTGCTCATCGTCACCCCGGACCGGCGGCCCGTGGCCTGGGTCACGCCCAGGCGGCCGGAGGAGCGGGAGCCGTACGGGACATTCCTGCACGGCAAGGACAACATGCGGTCGGCGCTCGACGCGGCGCTGCTGTCGCCTTCGGGCTGCGCGGTGGCCGTGGACGAGGACGGGAAGGTGGTCGGCGTGGCCACCCGCGAGGCCCTCGACGAGGCGCTCGCGGAGGCGGCCGATGTCTGACGGTCCGCCAACACTCTGGGAGTGGTTCGCCCGCAACTGGGACACCGGGCGGGTCGGCAGCATCAGCAACCTGCTCAGCGACCACCTGGTGATGTCGCTGGTGCCGATCGTGGCGGCGCTCGTGCTGTCGCTGCCGCTGGGGCTGGCGTGCGTGCGCTTCCGCTGGCTGTACCAGCCCACGTCCGGGCTGATGAACATCCTCTACGCGCTGCCGTCGCTGCCGATCTTCATGCTGCTGATCTCGGTGACCGGGCTGTCGCAGACCACGGTGATCATCCCGCTGACGTTCTACGCCATGGCCGTGCTGATCCCGTCGGTGGTCGACGGGCTGGGCGCGGTGCCCGACCACGTCCGCCAGTCGGCCGTGGCCATGGGCTTCACGCCGGTCCGCCGGCTGGTCCAGGTCGAGCTGCCGATCGCGACCCCGGTCGTGCTGGCGGGCCTGCGGGTCGTCGCGGTCTCCAGCATCTCGCTGGTCAGCGTCGGCGCGCTCATCGGCCAGGGCGGGCTCGGGATGCTGTTCACCCGGGCCTACCAGAACCCGTTCCTGCCGCCGGTCATCGTCGGCATCGTGGGCATCGTGCTGCTGGCGCTGGTCGCCGACGGGCTGCTGGTGCTGGCGCAGCGGCTGCTGACGCCGTGGGTGCGGGCGAGGAGGGCGTCGTGAACTGGCTGACGGACTTCTTCGGCAACCCCGAGAACTGGACGGGGCCCGGCGGCATCCCCATGCGGCTGCTGGAGCACCTGGAGTACTCGGTGCTGGCCCTCGTGCTCGCGGTGCTGATCGCGATCCCGCTCGGCCTGCTGATCGGGCACACGGGCAAGGGCGGCGTGATCGTGGTGATCTCCGCCAACCTGGCCAGGGCGCTGCCGACGCTGGGCATGCTCGTGCTGTTCGTGCTGCTGCTGGGCACCGCCTCGATCCTGCCGGTGATCATCCCGCTGGTGCTGCTGTCGATCCCGCCGATCCTGGTCAACACGTTCGAGGGCATCCGGGGTGTGGATCCCGAGCTGCGCGACGCCGCGTACGGGATGGGTCTGCGCGGCGGGCAGGTGCTCGGACGGGTGCTGGTCCCGGTGGCGTTGCCGCTGATCCTGCTGGGTCTGCGGCTGTCGGCCATCCAGGTGGTGGCCACCACGACCGTCGCCGCGTACGTGGGCCTGGGCGGGCTCGGGCGTTTCGTCATCGACGGATTCGCCACCAAGGAGTATGCGAGCGTGGTCGGCGGTTCTGTACTGATTGTGCTGTTCGCTCTGGTGGTGCAGCTGGCGTTCACCCTCGTCCAGCGGGTGAGCGTCTCTCCGGGGGTTAGTCAGAGAGTTCGCTAGTCTCCTACTCAACCCCCCGCTAAGAAGGGAAATATTGATGAAACGCATCTTCAGCACCGCTGCGGTGCTGCTGTCGGCCGGACTCGCGCTGGCCGCTTGCGGATCCTCCGGCTCGGGAGGCAACCCGCTCGACACCACCAGCGCCCAGCCCAGCGGTGCCGCCAGCAGCGCGCCCGCCGGTGGCGGCAAGGCCATCATCGGCTCGTTCGACTTCGACGAGAGCGTCCTGCTCGGCTCCATCTACGCCCAGGCGCTTGAGGCCAAGGGCGTCCAGGTCGAGGAGAAGCCGCGCATCGGCAGCCGAGAGGTCGTCTACGACCAGGTCAAGGCGGGCGGCCTGACCATCGTGCCCGAGTACAACGGCAACCTGCTGGCCTTCATCGACCCCAAGACCACGGCCGGCACCACCGCCGACGTGGACGCGGCGCTGAAGGAGAAACTGCCCGACACGCTGGAGATCCTCGCCTCCTCGCCCGCCGAGGACAAGGACAGCCTGTCGGTCTCCGAGGCGTCGGCGACCAAGGACTCCCTGAAGTCCATCGAGGACCTGGCCAAGGTGTCGAAGACCATGGTCGTCGGCGGCCCGCCGGAGTTCAAGAAGCGCTGGGAGGCCCGCTTCAAGGAGGTCTACGGCCTGGAGTTCAAGGAGTGGAAGCCGACCGGCCCCACCACCGCGGACGCCATCAAGGACGGCACGATCCAGGTCGGCAACGTCTTCACCACCGACCCCAAGATCATCGCCAACAAGCTGGTCCCGCTCGCGGACCCGAAGAACATCTTCCCCGCCCAGAACGTCACCCCGCTGGTCTACAAGGCGGGCGCGAACGACACCATCAAGACCACGCTCGACGCGGTCTCCGCCAAGCTCTCCACGCAGTCGCTGATCGAGATGATGACGAAGATCTCCGTCAACAAGGACGAGCCGGCCACCGTGGCCAAGGAGTGGCTGTCGGCCAACGGGCTCGGCTGAGTTTGAGCGAGTTCACCGAGGCGATGGCCCAGCTGGCCGCCGGCGTGGGGGGGGGGGGCCGGGGGGGGGGGCCGCCCCCCCCCCCCCGGGGGGGGGCGCCCCCCCCCCGGGGGGGCGGCGCCCCCCCCCCCCGGGGGGGGGGACACCAGCACACCGCCCACAGCGCGCCCCGGCGCGTC
>NZ_JBITGW010000041.1:0-42656 GCF_044457345.1 Nonomuraea sp. NPDC050547 | reverse complement strand
GGGCGGCCGCCTCGCCATGCTCGGCGATGAGGGCAACCTCCAGGCAGGCCGGGCAGGCCGTGGACAGCGCGATGTCCCAGGGCATCGGGTCGCCGGAGGTGCGGCCGTACGGCTGTGCGCTCCGGCGCTGCAGCAACAGCGCGACCCGCACGCCGCACAGGGCGTCGTGCCAGCCCAACGGCTCGCGGTCGCTGGCCAGCACGCCGTGATGATCGCGCTCGGTACGGGGGGCGTTCGGGTCGACTCCGACCCACATCGCCGTCTTGTCCTGCATGGTCACCCCTGTCACGCTACGCCGGGGCGGGCCGGGGCGCAGCAGGTTCGCGCGGGGGCGCCAGTCGGCGTCCGGGCCGGTGGCCAGCCCGTGCGCCTGCAGGCAGATCAGCACCCGGCGCACGTCAGCGAGGTCGCGGCCGGTCAAACGGCCAGCTCCTCGGCCGAGGTACAGCCCGCGGCCCGCCGCCATGCCACTGCACCACCCGGAAGAGCGCGCGGTCGGTCTGCACGGCAGCCAGGTGCTTGGCGATCGGCTCGCACTCCGCCAGCCTCCGCTCGATCCAGGCCGTATCCTCACCGGCCGCCGCGAGCTGGTCGCGTTCCCTGCGCATCGCCTCCAGCCACGCGGCCGCGTCCCGGCACAACTGCGCCAGCACCAGCCCGGCGGCCTCGTCCATGCCCGCGTTCACCCCCACAGCGGCGGGGCCTGTTCGCCGCGCCGGCCCGAGGCCACCCGGCGCCCCCTCGACTGCGCCCAGCGGCCCATGGCGTCGAACCCGCCCCCGGCAGAGATCGGGGGCGGGTCCGGCTCGGCGGCCCGACCCCGCCGCGGCGGGGTCGGCGGGGGCGCAGTCACCAGCGTGACCGTGCTTGGCGAACGGGTGGGCGCCGCCCAGAATGGGCCGGGCCTGCTCGGGGTCGGCCCGCGCGCGGCCCAGAACGGCGCCGGCTCGGCGGCCAGCTGCTCGCGGCGGACCCCGCGCAGGGTGCGCGAACCGACCCGCACCGTGTAAGTGCCGTCAACGCCGGTCGACTCCACCACGCCCCGAGCGTCCCGCCGGATGCTCGGGTGATCCAGCCGCACCTGATCGCCGCGCTGGTAGGCCATAGCCTCCACGATCGGCCCAAGTCCCAGTACTGGCAAGACGACCCGGTGGTAAGGCTGACACCACCGGCCGCCACCTGGAGCGCTACCGCAGGTCGGACGCTTGACTCGTCGGCGCGGCGGGCAGGAGCGCGCGAGCTGCTTCACGCAGGCTCGGCCGCCCTGGGGCCTTGTCCAGCAGGCGGGCGGCCGCCCCAAGCGTGCGCTCGGCACGGCCGGAGGCCACCTGTCCCCGCCGGGGCAGCACCTCGCGGACCAAGACCCGCTCGGCCTCAGCCCAGTCCCGGGCCTGGGCCAACGCCCACAGCAGGTTCGCCCGGCTTACGCAGGCGCCCCGGTCATACCCGGACGCCAGCTCGGCATCGGCGGCCACGGCGAAGTGCTCGCCGGCGCGGCCCCACTGCCCCGCGTCCGCGCAGAGCATGGCATGGTGCCAGGAGATCTCCCCCTCGGTCAGCCACCACGCCCACGCGGGATCGCCCGAACGTGGGCCGTCCAGGTAGCGGCTGCGCGTGCGGCCGATCAGGTCCCGGGCGCGGGCATGCTCCCCCATCTGCGCGGCCGCCCGCGCCGCCCGCATCGTGAACAAGGTGCCGACGCTGCCCGACGCCCCCTCCAGCGCGGCCTCACAGATCTGCGCCGCCTCGCCGGGCCGGTGCACGTGAAGGTCTTGCATGGCCAGCTGGGCCAGCACGAAGTACTCCATGGACCGATCACCCGAGGTGCGAGCGCTCAAGAGCGCTTCCAGACTCAGCCGGCGGGCCAGGTCCTGGCGCTCGGCGTCGAAGCACACCCACCCGGCCACCTGCTGAGCCTCGGCCGCGGCCGCCAGCACCTCACGGTTGCCCGGAAACTCGGCGTGGGCCGTGCGGTGGGCCCGCTCGGCCGCCCTCACCACCAGGTCGAGCATGTCCCCGGCGCCCAGCCGGGTGTCCAGCGCGATAATCTGCGCGCTCGCCGCGCGCACCTGCGCGGCCGCCTCACCCGCCGTGGCGCCACCCTTGCGGCTCCGGGGCGCCGGCTCGGCCAGCTCCTGCACGTCGTCGGCCGCCCCCGGCCCCGGAGCGGTGCCCGGCGCAGCGGCCCCGGCGAACAGTTCCCGTTCCGGGATGGCGAACACCAGCGCGTACAGGATGCGGTAACGCTCGTCCGGCAGGTGCTCGCCGCGCTCCCACCCCCCGATCTGACGGCGCAGACTCGCCGGGTGCGCCACCGCAACCCGCACTCCCGCCGCCCGCCGCAGCTCCCGCGCCATCTGCGCCAGGCTCCACATCCTGTCCGGCCGCAGCCGCTCACGGCGCAGCCGCGATGACCACCGGGGTACCTCGCTCATCCATCACTCCAGGCCAGACTGGGGATATCCGCCTGTGTGCCAGTCTGCCCCCTGCCCACGTTCCCCGCTCGCTTCTACCGTCAGCGCATGGACAGTCACGCCGCCGGATCATCGCCTGCGTTCCCCACCCGCACGGCTCCGGCGGATCGGGCTGCTCCTTCCGCAGGAGGGGGCAGGGCCGGGACGGGGGAGCCCCCGTCCCCCGTCCCGGCGCTGCCCAGTCCGAGCGGCGGCCGCGCAGTGAGCGCGCTGCCCGTGCCGTACGTCACCGCCTGGCCCAGGCCGGGGACGTGGCTCGTGCTGTGGCTGCCCTACCACGCCCGGTACGAGGCCTTCCACATGGGCGACCCGGCCCGCACCCGCACCGTGCACGCCCCCACCCTGTCCGCGCTGGGCGCGCGCATGGCCGAAGCCACCCTCGACATCTGGTGGGCGGCCCAGGCCCCGAGGCGCATCCCGGCCGACCCCACGGCGGCCGCGCTGTTGCCGGCGCCGCCCGCCAGACCAGACGACGGCCGCGCCCTGTGTGGGAGCCGCCCGGTCCTCGCACGGCCCGGTGATGCCCGCGAGGCCGGTGCTCTTGCCTGCCCGCAAGGCTCCCGAGGGATGCAGGCGCGGCCGTCCCGTCACCGCCAGCCCGGCCGGAACCGACCCGGGCCGACGGCTCGGGGAGCTGGCGCCGGGTACCCGGCCGGGCTGGCGGGCGACCCGAGGTGACGCACACGGTGCCGGTCCCGTACGTGAACGCCTGGACCGATGAGCACGTGACCCACGGACTGCGGTTCGTCTGGCATGAGGGGTCGCGGGGGGCCCGGCTGAGCTACCTCGACCCGCTCCCGCAGGACTGGCTGTACGGGGCGCTGTGGGCCCGTCAGGGCCTCGCGCAGACCGGTGGCGTCGAGTGGCGCTCGGCCCACCCCACCCGCCAGCGCCGGTGCATGCGGCACGGCCTGTGCCAGGTGTGCGGGCTGTCGGCGAAGGACCCCGTCACCGGCCGCACCTGGTGGCTGATGCCCAACCCCGACCAGCCCACCCGCACCGAACTCGGGCGGGTCATCTCCCACATCGCGCCCACCTGCGAGCAGTGCATCCCCGTCTCGCTGCGGCACTGCCCGCGCCTCAAGCGCGGCGCGGCCATCTACACCGCCGCCGACTTCGAGCCGTACGCCGTCGTCGCCGACGTCTACCACGCCACCGCCGGCGGCTCGGTACGGCCCACGGCCCGATCCGCGATGGTCGAGCTGGACCGCTACCGCGCCCTCAACCACGTGCTCGCCAAGCAACTCATCGTCGCCTTCGACGACATGCGGCGCGAAGACGCGACCGCCTAACCCGCCCAGACCACCTCGTAGACCGAGACGGTACGGCGCGGCCGGTCGACGTACAACGCGGCGAGACCCAGGTCTCCGAACTCCACCTCGCGGTAGTCCGGATCGTCGCGCTGGCCAGCGGTGGAGTTCTTGAACGGGTCTTCACCGACCCGGGCCAAGGCCTCGATGAGGGCGATGAAGGCGGCCTCGGGCAGGCCGACGATGGCGGCTGATCCGGACGCGTGGAAGATCACGCGGTAATTCACTGGGCGGGTCCTCCGGCGCGCTGCGCGAGGGCGTCGGCGAGCGTCAGGCCCGGGAACGGGGTTTCGATCTGGTCGGCCTCGACCCACGGGCCCCCGCTGCCGGTGCGGGCGTCCTCGGCGCGCTGGTCGTGACCATGGCGCGCGTACATGATCGCGCGCAGGTGCCAGCGCTTGAGGGTCTGCTGCAGCTCGCGGTAGCGCCATGTCTCGTGCGCGGCCGCGACCATGGCGGCTCGGTAGTCGGACAGGAAGCGCTCGCGGTACTGCTCGGGCAGCACGCTCAGGATGTCGTCAGGGTCGTACCCGGTGCCGTGGGGCTCGGCGGGCTGAGCGGACACGGGGCGCCCTCCTGATCGTCTGGTCTGTGCGCTTTCAGCCTACTGCCCGACCTCGGCGGCGTCAGGGCCCATGCCTCGGCACCGAGGCGGGCATCCATGCGCAGCACCACGGCGGCGGGTACCTGCTCGCGGCAGGTCCAGCGGGCGCCGCACACGCACACCACGGCGCGCTCGGCCTGGTCGACCAGCGGCACGGCTACCTCGTGCGGGCAGGGGTCGGGGTCGGTCATGAGGTGCGACCGTAACCGCCGCCTGGCCCCGGAGCTGGGCGGACGTCGTATTCGGCGGGTTCGTCCGGGGCCTTCGGCGGGTGCTGGGGGTCAGCCTGCCCCGAGCGCGGGCGGGCGGCGGGCTGGCCGCTGCCGCGCGGGAGTCGCCGCGGGGTCGACCCGCTCGGCGTGCACCCAGTACGGCCCGGCCGCGTTCGCGGTGGAGACGTCGAACACGACGCGCACGCCGGGCCCGCGCCGGTTGGTCAGCTCGGCGGCGTCGCCGAGCTGCAGCGCGGGGTGTCCACGCAACGCGGCCAGGACCAGGGCGGCGACCTCGCGCACCCGGTCGGCGTCGTCGCCCATGAGGCGGAGCTGCACCATCAGACGCTCACCTCCGCCGCGTTGGTCGGGTCGTGATCGAGCGCCGCGCCTTCGACGGTCACGTACGTCACGTGGCGCTCGCCCTCCTCGCGCGCGGGCACCGTGGCGGCCGTGCGCCGCAACCGGCCAGCGCGGGTCAGCGTCTCCAGCACCTCGGCCGTTCCGGCGGCGGACCCGGTGATGGTCAGCCGTACCTCGTCCCGCACGCCCGGCTCTACCTGGTGATCCGGCGGCAAGCTCAGCCCGGGGCGGCCCGCGTCCGAGGCGTCCGAGGTGTCGGCGATGCGCCGCAGCGTCAGCCACAGCCGGTCCGCCGTCCCCGGCGGCCAGGGCTGGCGCAACCAGCCCGTGACCGGGTCGAGCTCCCCGCGCCACTGCGCAACCCGCTCGCTCACCGTGGCGGGCCAGTAGTCGGACACGCCGCCCCGGCCGGTCGGCGCCGTGAGCTTCACGGGCTCGCCGAGGGCGGCGAGCCGGTCGACGACGGCCCCGAGTGGGCGGGCATCCCAGCCGATCAGGCGGCGACCGTCGAGCGCTGCCCGCATGGCGGCCGCGCCCTCGGCCGCGCTCACCGCGTCAGCCGGAGCTCCGGAGGTGCGCGGCCCAGCCAGCCGTACCAGGACGTCGAGCAACCGGCGGCCGCTGCCGTCGACCGCCTGGACCCGGGCGGCCAGCGGCGGCCGCGCTCGTCCGGCCGCCGTGCGCGGCGCCTCGTGCAGCTCGACCCAGACCACCGCCGTGGCCTCGTCGGCGAGCAGGGCGGCCGCCCACTCGGCCAGCGCCGCGCGGCCCTGACGAAGTCCGATCTGCTTGGCGATCAGGCGGGCGATGTGGTTGCAGGCCACGCACCGGGGCCGGAGCCCGCGCTGAGCAAGGCCCTGTTGGCACTGGGCGCCGCAGTCGGCGCACACCCGCACGGTAGTGCTCGCGCGCCGCCCGGCGGCCGCGAGCTGACCGGCACTGGCCCCGGTCGGCGGGCAGTCCGTGACGCGATACAGCGGGATGTCGGTGTCCTTGCCGCGCCAGTCCTCCCCCGCCACGTAGCCGACCACCGGCCCGGCGGGCTCGCGCGGCAGGTCGGCGCCGGCGAGCTGGCTCCGGCTGGCCAGGCCCCAGGGCACCTCGGACCACCGCCGGTAGTAGACGGGCTTCGGCGGCGGGGGCGCCTCCTGCGGCTCGTGCTCGGCCATAAGGCCTCCGTTCGGCTCTCGGGGATCGCGGTCCCCTTGGGGGTGCTGATGGTTGGACCGTACGCCGTGCCACCGACAGTTCGCAACCAGGCTTTAGGCCGCTGACCGGTGCTTTTCAAGTTTGCAAACTTGAATTATCCGGCGCTCAGCCGGTGTCAAGTGCGCGGTCGACGGCGGCCCGTAGAACGTCACCAGGGGTGATGACCTCGGCGGCGAGCTCCTGGTACCGCTCGTAGATCGCGCCGTCCCTGGGCGTGATCGGCCCGGGGTTGGCGTCGCGCAGGGCGCGAATCTCGACGATCGCGGGCATGCTGACGTGCACGCACCCTGCCTGCAGCCGTTCGGCGAGCTCGGGCGGGATGCGCATCGGGATCGCCTCCGGCCACGCGCGGTCGACGCTGCCCGGCCAGCGTCCCGAGTGCGGCGCGGTCGGCGGGGGCGGCGGCCACGGGTGATCCCACCCCCGCTCCCCCAGCTCGGCCTTGACCGCGTGCGTCATCAGCACGTCGACCGAATCGCACAGCTCGCCGCGCTGGCGCAGCGCGCGCAGGTGCGCGCGGGCCTGGGCACTGATCCGGGCGCGTTCGGCGGCCGGCGCCTCCGGGTCGACGGGGAAGAGCTCGGCCAAGATCGCGCGCCGCGCGTCCTTCTCGGCGGACAGGCGCTCGGTCAGCCGGGCCCGGGTGCCGAAGGGAACGCGGGCTTGTACGGGGGTCACTGCGATGGGCATAGATCTATCCTGAGCGGCAAGAGTTAAGTTTGCAAACTTCAAACGCCGGCGGAGCCCCCCGCCGGTGAGAGCGGGAGTTCCGTGCTGGCCGCTGTAGGGCGGGGCTTACTGGTCTGGCGTCCTGGCATGGTGTTGACCTGCCCGGACTCTTGGTCAGCCTGAGCCGTACATCTGGCGGCACATGCGGTTGCGCACGGCGAAATCGGGCTTGTGCGGCGGGAACATGTCGTCGCACTTGCGGTCCATGAAGCTCGCGCCGTTGCTGCTCGTCCCGCCTCCCGCGCTCGTCCTGCCTGACCGGTCGGAGCCACCGCCGCGGCGGGGCTTACTGGTCTGGCTGCGCGGTGGTCGCGCTGGAGCGCGCTCGACTGCGGGCCGCTGAGGTTCGACAGACAGCTGGCGTCCGCCGCCGTGACGCTCGCGCTGTTTGCCTCTCTTCCGCGAGGGGGTGCGGGGGGCGTCGCGGTCGGCCACAGCCGGCGTCGCCGTGGGGAGATCGGCGGGCGAGAGGGAGGTGAAGGCAGGGCCCTCGCCGGGCAGTTCGGTGTAGGCCGCGCGCGGGGTGGGCGTGTGGAGAGGATGGGCCGACTCGGCCTCATCGCTGGGCCAGGCCGCCCACAGCGCCAGTGCCACGCACACGACCGCCCCACCGCCAACGCGCGCGATGAGGGCCCAGTCCACTCGCAGTTCCGGCCCGTACCATGCCCGCCCGCCGTCCTGGTCGTCGTCTGGCTCGTCTGGTGGTGCCGGCATGGCGTAGGACCGGGTGGTGTGCGGCCCGAATGTGGCGCCCTGGCCCTCGTCGTCGAGGTCGGGGGGTTGGGTGGTCGGTGGTGAGGCGTGGTCCCACACGAACCGCTCCACCGGCTCGCCCTCGTCGCAGGCGCTTCCCAGGCTCGAATCTGGCTCGGCTGGCGGGCCGTAGGGCTGGCGTCCCCGCGGGGCCTTGGCGGGGGTTTCGGGGTCGTCGTGCTCACCGTGCATGGCGTCTCCCTCCATCGCTGCTGACATTCCAGCGTGGCTGAACCACTCCGGACCCGAGGCGGTAACGCGCGGGGCAAGCCGGATCTGTGACCAGGGGAAACAGGCCATTTTGCTGGGAATGTGGATAGGTCGGTCGTGATCGAGGGGCGGTCCGCTCTGGGGCTGATTCCGAGAGGTGGAGATCCCCCACATCCCGGCCGTGACGTGGTGCACCATGGCTCGATCCCCCGACTGCCACAGGAGGACCGACCAGGATGACTGACTGGCTGCGCGCCCTGGATGCCTACGAGCGGGGCGACTACCGCCACGTGGCCGACCATTGCCGGGCAGGCTTGGCTGCCCCGCTGCTGGACGATGCCCTCATGGTCAGGCTCAGCCACCTGCAGCTGACTGCCACGGAGCTGTGGTGGGTCACTGGCCCTGACGACAGCATCCGCGCTTTGGCCGCGGCCGCGAGTGCGTCGGCCGACCGTACCGGTGATCGCGAGCTCCAGGCCCTGGCCGGGGTCAGTATGGGCGCCTACCGGCTGGCGGCCGAAGGGCTGCAGGCGGGCGTGGCCTGGTTGCGCGAGGCGGCTGAGCACGCAGAGCAGTCCGGTAGCCCTCTGGCTCGTCTGGAGGCGCTGTCGGCTCTCGGTCACCACCTGGTCGGCCTCGACATGGGGGCCGGCCTCGCCACTTTGGAGAGGGCGCGCGAGGTCGCCGAGCAGTACGGCGAGGCCGACCTCCCGCCCGCAGACCGGCCGCTGTATCGCGTGCAGGCCGCGCTGCTGCACGGCCACCTCGGCGTCGCCGCCTTCGACAACGGCCGGTTCGGCGAGGCGGAAGAGAGCCTGCGGCGCTCCCTCGCCGGGCTGCAGGCGGCAAGGGCTCGGGACCACGTCGCGATGATCTCCAACTACCTGGGGCAGGTGCTCACCGCCATCGGCCGGTTTGAGGAGGCCGATCAGCTGCTCCAGGACGCGTTGCAGGTCCTGCGCGCGGACGCTGACCTCAGCGCGCACCAGGGCTACAACCAGGGCTTGATCGGCAAGCTCTACCTGGAGTGGGGACAACCTGACCGGGCCCGGCCGATGATCGACGCCGGGTATGAGCGGGTGACGCGTGCTGGGCACGCCTCCATCGCCCCGATCTTGCGCACCTATCTTGCCGAGGTGCTCACGATGCCTGGCCAGCGCGACCTGGAGCGAGCGCGCCTGCTGTGCGATGAGACGGTGCAGGAGTGCCGCCTGACCGGCTTCCAGCGCAGCGAAGTTGGCGCGCTCTCGTTGCGGGCGCTCGTCGAACTCCAGCTCGGCGAGGTCGACGACGCGCTCGGCTCCAGCACACTCGCCGTAACCCGGCTGGAGGCGGCCGGAACGATGCCCGCGCTGCGCAGCGAAGAGGTGTACTACGTGCACCACCAGGTTCTGTGTGCCGTCGGTGACGGCATGTCCCGGCACTGGCTCGACCGCGCGCGGGCCACGGTGTCGGCCAAAGCGGCGAGTCTGCCGAGTGCGGAGACGTTTCTGACCCGTGTGCCGATCAACCGCGCTATCGCGTCGGCGTGAGTCATCGGCCGACGTCGCGCCGGCGGCGGTCTTGGGCGGGGTCGAGCGCGACCCCGAACCCCTTGCGGCTGTTGAGCACCTCGACCACGTCACCGGTGCGGTAGTAGCGGCGCGCGCCCCGGTCCTCGTGCGCGGCGCGCTCGTCGATCGCCGCGCGGTACTGCGTGACGCTCTTGCCGTCGACGCCCAACAGCTTGGCGATCGCGCCGAGGGTGCGCATCTCGTCGGGGTCTCCGGGCACCGGGTAGCGGGCGGGCGCGTGCGCGGCCTGCCAGGCCGTCAGGAACTCGTCGAGCTCGGCTTCCTCGTACTCCTCGTACGGCGTGCCGGACCCTTGCCGGGGCCTGGTGCCCTTCGGCGCGGGGAACCCGGGGGCTCCCGCGAGGTGGTTGCGGACCGCCGTCTCTGCGCGGCCGACCTTCGCCGCCCACTCCCCCAACGTCACCAGCGTCACGAGCCCCATTGTCCCGGAGCCGGCGGCCGCGCCGTACGGCGCGGGCTCGGCGAGCACGTCGAGCCAGATGTCCCCGTGGCATTCCTCCCCCGGGCGGCACCAGCACGCAAGGTCGAGCTCGGCGAGCTCGCGCCGGGCCTGCGCGACCAACTCGGGGTGCTCGGCCAGGTGGCACCGGAAGAGGCGCAGCGCCTCGGCGCGGCCGTGGGTCTTCACCGCGAACGGGTTGCGGAACGGGCTGCCCTTCAGCCCCGGGCAGGCCCGGCCGATGTAGGCCGCTCCGGCGGGGACGCGGCCGTGGTAGAGGTCGCCTTCGACGCGTACCCGGCGCGGCGTGGCTGGCCTGGCGTCCTCGACGGGCGCGGCCGCCTCGAACAGCTCGCGCTGATCCCACTGTGGCCGCGCGGCCGCCTTCCATACGCGGTTTAGCCACGCCAGCGCGAAGGACTGACAGTTGGCTTCGTTCTTGTGGGTGCTCGACCCGCACGCGGTCGGGGTGCGGCGGCCCTGGAAGCTCCAGGCCATGGAGTCGGCCGAGGTGAGCCACCGGCCGTACTGCCGTAGCCCGGAGATCTTCACCCCGAACCCGTGCAAGGGCAGATCGAGCCGCGCCAGCGTCTGGAAGATCGCGCCGATTTCGGCGGTGCCCTGGCGGCGGCAGACCGACCCGACCCCGACCACGGGGTAGTCCTCGGCGAGCCGTACGCCGTGCTGCTCGTAGAGGTCGACGCACCGCAGGTAGTCGTCAAGGTCCCAGCCCTGGATCACGGGCATGATGGGGCAGTCGCCCGGGGCTCCCTGCTCGTCCCACAACGCGGTCAGCGTCACGAAGTTCTCGACTGTGCGCCGCTGGTGCTCGGCCACGCTCAGGCCGGTCTTGGCGAGCATGAAGGGCTCTACCATCCAATCCTGAGGCGCCGCCCACGCGATATCGCCGATCTCCTCGTCGTAGCGGGCCAGGGCCCGCACGTACTCCGCCGGGCTCGTCCGGAACTCGCCGTACAGCGCCAGCTCGGTGAAGGCTCCGGAGTCGACCGCGTAGTGACGGCCGAGGGGGGCGCGGGGCAGGGTGGCCCGCCGCGCCAGCACGCGGTGTGAGATGAACAGGGAGACATCCACGGGAGCGGTGATCAGCCACCGCTCCCGGTGAGTGCCGAGGTAGAAGTTCAGCTCTTCCTCTTCGCAGATCATGACGTGTCCGAACCCGATCAGAAGAGGGCGGGCTGTTCGCCCGGCTCGCGGGTTTCGGGCTGCTGGATGACCAGCTCGTAGCCGCCGCCCGGCGCGCCGCCGGGCCGGTGGCGGGTGTTGTAGCCCTCCGGGCGGCGGATGAGGATCGGCCCGCCCTGCTCGAACCAGCCGGCAGGGTAGGACTGGGTCACCTGGGCGTTCCAGCGCCCCATCAGGACCTTGCTGTAGTCGGCGGCGGTGGCCGGCGGGTTGACCACGGGCAGGCTGCGCCAGGTCGGCCAGGCGTGATCGTGCGCGTCCTCGGTGGCGTCGTTGTTGCGGCGCCGCTCGGGCCCCTCCCAGTCGCATCCGAGGCAGACGCCGCGGTGGAGCTGGTGCCAGACTGGCTCGTCGACCACGCGGGAGAGCACGGTCGGGCGGCACGCGGCGGTGAGGTCGGCGGGATGGCCGTAGCTGATCGCCCACATGCCCCGGCGGGCGGTGTCGGGGGCGGCCTGGTAGGCGGCGAGCCTGGCGCGGGTGCCGCGCGGCTCCTGGTCGTCCTGGTGGTTCGGGATGCTGCTGCCCGAGGTGCTCATGGGCGTGCCTTTCCGGTGTGCTTCGCGGGTGGTCTCGGCTGTCCGGGCCGAGGCGGGGGTACTCGAGTGCGGCGGGAGAGGGCCGCGACCCCGGCGGCGCCGGGGCTCGATGCCCCGGCGACGGCGTGCGGGCGCCGCGGGGCCGCGCCGGCGCCAGCCCGGTGGAGGGGCGAGCGCGGCGCGGGGCGCGGGTCGCGGTTAGAGCCGTCCGATCGCTGCGTTGATCTCAGGCCGGGTGCTGGCGCGGAACTCCTTGGTGAGGGTCGCCTGCAGTTCGGCGCGGGCGGCGCTGCCTGGCGCGCTGGTGTCGTGCTGGCGGGCGAGAGCGACCAGCTTCTCGACCTGCTCTGTCCTGATCATGTGCTGTCCTTCCGGTCTTTCGCGGGTGGTGCCAGGGGGCGGGTGTCCGGCCCGCTCCCCTGGCGGGGCTGCTGGTCTAGATCTCGCGGCCGTCGCAGTCGACGTAGACGCCGCCCCGAGAGTGGATGCCGTTGCAGCGCTCGTGCGGGTCCTCGATCTCGTCGAACTCCTCGTCGACCTCGCCGGGGTTCCTCATCCTGACCTCCTCAACTCTTCTAATCAACAGTCTACCCGATATTGCGGTCTTGAAACCGTGGATCACGCCTTTGAGCTGGGTTTTCTTTCGTGTCGCCGGGGTGTTGCTACCCTGAGGGCGTGTCCTACCTTTCGCGGGTGGACCAGTGGCGGCCGGTGTGTCCGACTGCTGCCCGGCCTCGGCCGCGCGGTGGTTCATCGGCCGCCTTCGTCGTGCCTAGGGTTTCGAGCATCACTCGGGGCCCGGCCTGGTGGCCAGACCTCCGAGTGATCAGCGCTCGATCTCAGACAGTGACGTCGCCCAGCTCGCGCGGCAGTTCCTCGCCCGTCAGGCATTCGACCAGCGCCGAGATCAGCACCTCGGCGGCGTTCGGGGTGACGGCGTTGCCGTACTGGCGGACCTTGGCCCGCTTGTCGCCGAGAACGATGTACCCGTCATCGAACGCCATCCCCCGGGCGATCTCGTCAGGCTCCAGCATCCGAAAGCGGACGTCGTTGACGTCGATGGCGGCGACCTGCTCGCGGGCCTCGTCCAAGTCCAGCGCCGCGAGCCCGAACCGGTCGTGCGTCGTGAACGTCCCGAACGGCGAGCTCGTGGGCCTGGCGACCCCGGTCCGGGTGTACGGGATCAACAGTGGCTCCGGTGCCTGAGCGAGGTAATGGTGGTTCCCTCCCGCCGTGATCGTGTGCAGGGGATCGGAGGCAAGGCGCGCTTTCTCCTTGTCACCGCCGCCGCGCATCGGGATGACCAACGGCGGCGGCTCGACAACCGCATGGTTGGAGCCGTCCGCCACGATCGTGGCCAGCGGGTCGACACTCGGATCGGTGTTGCGCGGCCGCCCCGAACGCAGCAGCGTCAAGAACGGCGGCGGAAAGGCGACGGCGGTTTCGCGCCGTGCGGTCTGAGTCCGCATGGGCTGGGTTGCTGGGGCCGCGTGCTTGCCCTCTCGGCCTTCGGCGGGGATCAACAGTGGCGGGATGGCCAGGCCGTCGTTTTCCGTGGTGGTCCGGGTCGGCATGGGCGCGCTGACCGGGGTGGCCTCGGTGCGCCAGGTGCCGCCGGTGGGCACCAACAACGGCTCAAGCCAGTGCTTGCGCATCCCGGCTGTGACACGGGCGACGGTGTTGGGGGCGTACGGGCGGAACTCCTTGCCCGGCTTGCCGTCCCCAATTCGGCGCGTGGGCAAGCTGAGGTCGATGGCCGCCAACGCGGGCAGCACCTCGGGATTCACGATCTGGTTGCGGCACCTGGTGCTTGGGCACCGGTAGATGTACTGCGAGCGGTACTTGCCCGCCTCCCGCTTGGGGTTCTTGTACACCGCCATGGCCAACACGACCTTGTCACAGGTGTCGCAGTACGCCTTCGGCCGCAGCCACTTTGCGAAGTCGGGCGTCCGACCGAGGCTGGTGTGCCAGTAGACGAGGTATAGCCGGTCCCTCGACTGCGGCGCACCGAGCGTGCGCACCGGCCGCAGGTGCATCGAGTTGAGGCCGAACACGGCCGTCTTGTAGCCGAGGCGGTGGAGCCGCTGGCGGAAGTCGGGGAAGCCATCCCAGTCGTACTCGTCGAGCACGTTCTCCATCACCCCAACGAGCGGGATGTCGTGCGGCGTGCGGGCTCGGGCGTGGCAGCCTTCGAGGTAGTCGGCTACCTGCTTGGTGAGCGCGCGGGACTGCTCGGCGAGGAACTCCTCTTCTTCCTCCTGCGGTGTCATCGGGCGGGAGAACAGCCCTTCCTGCCTGGAGGTCTTGTAGTGCTGCTTCTTGCCGTTGGCGATTGTCCATTTCGTGCACTCGGTGGAGGCCCAGTGGATCATCGTGACCGGCCAGTTGAACACCGGGGCCTCGCGGATGTCTCCGTCTTCGTGCCGGGTGTTGGGGAAGTTTGCGCGGTGGCTGCTGATAGCGAGCTTCCAGTGATTGGCCGCCAACACGATCTCCACGCCGGGCACCTTGTGTGCGCCCTGGCTGGAGCCACCGGCACCACAGAACCAATCGGAGAGAGTGATGGTGCTGCTGTCGTGGATCACGCCGTGTCCTTTCGATCTTTCGCGGGTGGTGCCGGGGGCGGGTGTCCGGCCCGCCCCCTTCTACTCAACAGTCTACCCGATTTATTGGCGGGTGAAACCGTGGAATCACGCGTCGAGCAGGGGTTTTACCTTCTGGTCAGGTGTCGAGCGCCGAGGCGAGTTGCTCGGTCAGGCGGCGTGCCGTCCTCACCACGTCGCGGGCGGCGTCGTCGGCGTGGTTCTTCAACTCCATGAACGCCGCTCGGTCCTCGACTTCGGCGGCCGCCGCCTCGCGCAGCGCGAACCGCTCGACTTCCTCGACCAGGAGTGCGCGAAGCTGCCGGGTCTCGACGCGCGCGGCCTGGTCGTCGTGGGCGGTGATGAGCGCCGTGAGCGCGGCCGCGAGGTCGTCGGCGGCGCTGACCGCGTCGTGGGCCTTCTCCACCAGTTCGATGTCGGCGTTCTCGCGTTGGCCGTATGGCTTCGTCAGGTCGTTGGCCGCCTCTCCCGCCTTGTCGTAGGCGGTGAGCTGGGCGGCGAGGTGCTCCAGGATGTACCGCACACCCCGAGCGCGGTGGCCCGAGCTGTTGATCTGGCGGATCAGCTCGGTGTCGTCCTCCTCGGCGTAGCGGCCGTACGCTCCGGCAACAGCCTCACCGGCGTCGATGCCACGCGCATCGAGGGCGTGAAACAGATCGCTCATCAGGTCGCGTGCCACCAGCTCGAAGTCTGTGCCGTCCTGGGCGCTCGCTCCGGTGTAGTGGGTGCGGGCGTAGATGGCCACGGCGTCGGCGGCCCGAGTCGCGCGCTCGGTGTTCTCCATGGTGTTCTCCCCTGTTCGCGGGTGGTTGGGCGGGTGTCCGGCCCGCCCTTTCTATTCAATAGTCTACCCGGTCATGATGTTTCGCAACCCCTCGACAGGCCGTCTGAGCTGGGGTTTTACCTTCTGTTCCGCACTCTGACCAGCCCGGCGGGGTTTCGCTCTCACCCAGTCCGGGGGCCTCGTGGTCATCTCGTCGCCTGATGCTCGCACTACCGCAGGTTCCGGAGGGCGGCCAAGCCCCTTGCCCGAAGGGTCGGCGCTTGCGCCGAGGGCTTGGGGGCCCTCCGGGTTCTGTGGTAGCCCCTTGGGGTCAGGAGACGAGATGACCACGACCCCGGACGGCACCACCTACGGGCCTTGACAGGCGCACCCGGCCCGGCTCATCTCGGAGCCTGCCTCCCCGGCGAGGGGTGGGGGAGCTGGGGGCAACGCCCCCGCACCGGCCCGCAGGGCGGGCAGCCCTTTCCCCTTCGCGGCCGGCGGCTTGGCTCACGACGTGCGCGGCGTCTCCTGGCGGAGCGCCTGCTCGATGAGGTGCACCGCGCCCTGCCTGGCCTGCAGGCGCCGGCCTTCCATGCGGTAGACGCCCAGTAGCTGCTCGATGATGTGGGGTTCCAGCTGGCCGCGATGGTCGACGGCCACGCGTCCATAGCCGCGGCGGGCGGCAATCAGCGCCTGGTCGAGGTGATGGCGGGCCATCACCGCCAGCGCCAGCGGGTAGGTGCGCAGCTGCTCGTGGGCGCGGTAGTTCGGCGGCAGACCGTCCAGCAGCCAGGCCGCGGCCGTGCTCTGCCATCCCTCGGCAGACGGGGGCAAGACCTCCTCGGGCCAGCCCTCAGGCCCAGACTCGGCGACGGCGGGATTCTCGGCGCTGGGGTAGGGCTCCTCGGGCTCCCAGGGCACATCGGTGTAGTCCACACCCTCAATCGGCGCCAGGCCGAGCAGTGGTAGCCACTCCTTGCGATCCCTGAACCCGCCTTGAAAGCCCTCCTCGATCATCTCCCGCCAGGCCACGAGCGCCTCCTTGGCGCCGTCCGGGCCTATCCGCAGCCGCAACATCCACCCCGCGTCATGCGGCGGGATGCTGACGGCCGCGCCCTCGTCAGGGTGGTCGGGGTGGGACACAGAGACCAGCGTAGCGCCACAGTCGAACCAGCGTTCGACAGGCGGCGGCCTGTCGAGGCCATAGAACCCTAGTTGATCTTGAGACCAATTGGTCTCAAGATCAACTAGGGGAGTGGGTTACGTTCCCGGCTCGATGGCCTTCTCCAGAAGGTCGGCGAGTTGGCGCATCTGCGAGATGAATGCCTGTGCCTCCTGGGGGCGCTGACGGGCCTCATCGACAAACTGCCTCATGCGCGCGGGTTCCCGGATCGCCAGGACTGCCGCGGTGGCCTTCCCCCACCGGTCGGCGGTCCGCGCCGGGGTGGCGTGTTGCTCGCCGTGCAGGTAGGCGCGGATCTGCTCGATTGCCTGTTCAGCGTCGAAGGGGCCCGGGGGGATGACGCCTACAGCGCCCTTGAGCATCGCCGCAGTCATCCGAGCCCCTTCGACGGCTGCGACGCCTGCAGCGACGGTCTGGCCGACCAGCAAGGCGGCGTCCTGGCCGTGTTCGGAGGCCAGGGGAAGGAGTTCCCGGACCTGGGACTCGTTCGCCTTGATTCCGGCGGCGGCGAGCTTCTCGGCCAGCGGCCACGCCTCGATCAGCCGGTCCGCGTGCCTTCGGCCCATCTCCCAGCCGTTCTCGGTGTAGTCGTCAAAGGTGGCGTAATCCTCGCGGTAGAGGCGGCCATCCCGGACGACTTGCAGCGCCTTTCCTGCAGCCCAGTAGGCAACCCGGAGGTTCTCCAAGGCCGCCTCACAGAGGGCGAGGTGCTCGCGCTCGACGTCTGAGAGAGGGCCGTCGACGGCGGCGGCATCGTAGGGCGCGGGGAGGTGGCCAGGTCCCACAAACCCGGCAACCGCCGGGGGAGTGGCCGACGCTTCCTCTGGGTCCTCACCCCAGTTGGGGGAGAGGTCGGGCAGCTCCTCGCGCATGGCCAGGAGTGCGTCGAAGCCCTTGCTTTTGGTGGTCTTACTCACGTACGGGGCTCCCTTCGGCTCAACGGCGAGCGCCGGCGCGGCCGATGTTCAACAGCAGCTCGGTATGCACGGCGGCCAGGTCCTCGCGCAGCTTGGGCGCGTAGCGCTCGTTGTACCGGGTGATGGGTATCCCGGCCTTGAGGCTGTTAGGCCACGCGCGGTACTTGCGCACGAAGGACCTGAAGTGCGGGATGTTCTCGGCTTCGAGCGTCTCCCATGCCTCTAGAACGTGCTGGGCGCCTACTTGCGGGTCGGCCTTGGTGACGACTGCGGCGTAGGGCACGCCCATCTCAGCTACGCGCTTGGCGGTGCGGATGGTGGGGAGCACCGACTCGAACTCGTGGTCGTAGGGGATGAGCACGAACGTGGCGTTCTTGACGATGCGAGCCAAGATCTTGTCCGCTTCGAGGCTGCCGGGACAGTCGGCGAAAACGGTGTCGATGTCCTGGAGGCTGCGGATTTCCTCGATGTGGTCAGGGTCGGTATCAAGGCGGACCTCGTACCCGGGGTCTGCGAGGACGTTCGTGACCTGGTGTGCGGTCCCTTGGGGGTCGGTGTCCCAGACCAGGGCCCGGCCGTTGGCCTTGGCGGTGTGGGCGGCCAGGCCGAGCGTGAGCATGGTCTTTCCGACCCCGCCCTTGCCGTTGATGATGGGGATGAGGTAGCTGCGAGCTGCGCGAGCGGCAGTTCTGAGCGCGCCGCTCTGGGCGGTGGCGTTCATGGAAGCTTCCGATCGTTTGTGATCTTGACGCCTGCTGCGATCAAGAGTGAGGAGAAGGGCAGCACCAACAAAGTTGATCTTGAGACCAATTGGTCTCAAGATCAACAACGGGTGATTCCACCCTGTCAGGGGTGAGTGTCCCAGACCAGTAGCACGGCCGCTATGAACCGGCCTCGTGGTGCGTGGCACGTCGAGTTGGCGAACCCTGGCTTCGCAGCGAACCACCGAAACGCGCAAGGGCCCCGCACGCTGAGCGCGCGGGGCCCGTTGGGGTGCGTGTGGCGTCGGCTACACAGCAGTCGTCAAGAGCTTGCCGTTCATCAGGGCTTCGTCGAGCCGGGATTGCCGCCAGCGCCCTTGGCGAGGCTGTCGCGCAAGACCTTGTTCGCCAGTGCTTCGCCGAGCTCGGGGTCTTCGGCGAGGACGGTCCTCAGTGTCTTGATCACAGAGTCCTTATCGCCAGTACGCGTTGCGGCGGCGAGCTGGTCTTGCACGCCGGTGGAGTAGACGTCGCGATTCCTAGCCATTGCATTCCTCCGTGAGGCGGGCCTGGTCGAGTTTGGCGAGTTCGATGTGGGCTCGCGCCTCTGCTGTCAGGACGCGAGCGAGGTCGAGATCCCTTTGCTGGCGAGAAGCTCCAGCCTTCGCCAACAGCGCTGCGGCGCGCTGCTGGTGGGCGCTGCGCGCGCCGGCCGCCAAGCACACGGCGCTGAGGATGGACTCAGCCACCTGCTGGGATTGCGCGTCGGCGCGGACCTCAATGCAGAGATCCGGCTCGCCCACGTCGGCGGCCTCGCCGTCCACGATCGCCCACGCGCCGCTCGGGTGGTCGTGGTCCACAGGCACCACCCGCCAATCGCTTGGATCAAGGATCACCTGGTGCTCCTTTCTGTACGTAATCACGTCTCGGTAGGGCGATGGGCTGCTACTTGATGACTTCCAGGGCCAGCGCGATGAGGCCGACGTTGGCCAGGGCGAAGATGACGAAGAACGCGACGATGTTGCCGAGGGTGGGGCGCATGGATGTGTCCTTTCGATCAGCAGGCGGGGGAGGGGGTGCGGACCGCGCTTCACTTCGAGCGTTCAGCGCTGGAGCATTGGGTGCAGGTCTGCAGATGGATGGCCTGATCGGTGGAACTGAGGGTGGCGATGAGGGTGCAGGCGATAGCGCCCCTCACCACCACCCCAACGGCCCAAGCGGCCTCGCGGCCGGTGGTGCGCTTGGAGGCCATGAGCTCTATCCGAAGAACCGGCGAAGGCCCTTGGCGCCCGCGCCGGCTTGGCGCAGAGCGTCTTCCTGCAGTTGCTGCGCCTTACGCTCGCCAACGGCCTGGTGCAGCTTTTCGGCGGCTCGATTTCTGTCCTGACGGCTCACTCCGTGGCCGTTGGCGGCAATGGCCAGGGCCCGCAATTGGTTAGCGTCACGGGCGGCGGCCGCAGCCTGCCGCCGCTGCTTGTCCGACATTCGATCTCTCATGACCGCCTCACCGATCACAGACCGGACAGGTGAGGGTCTTCACGTACAGGTAGCTGCCGCACATGCCACAACGCGGCAACTTGGCGGGCCCAGACCCGCCGGGCAGTGCCTTCTTGGTGGGGTCGACGCGTCGCCCAGTTGTTCTGGCGGGCGCCTTCTTCGCGCTCACCGCTTGTCGCCCGTCTGGCTGTCGGCGTTCGGCTTCTGCGAGGTCTGGATGGCGCCGTTACCGGAGTAGAGAGGCTTGCTCGGGCCAGTGTTGGCCCCGGCCGGCCACAGCTTGTCCTTGCGATCTGGCATGCTGGAACTCCTCGAAAGAGGGCCCCGAGGCGAACGTTCTTGGTCGGATGAGCGCCTCGGGGCTTTTGTGTCGCTGGGCCCTGTGGCTCCTGCGACCTGTCGCCTTACGATTACACGCATAGTCTTGAAGTTCAAGAGTCTTGAACTTATAGCTTCACTGTGATCTCATACAGGAGACGCAACAGTGATGCGCTGAACCGCGCCGGTGTAAAGGAGATGGGGTGTCGTGCTTCACTTCGAGAGTCCGAAAGTCTTGATTCCCAAGACTCCCGAGCTTGCCTCGGGGGCTCTCGCACCTTTGGAGAACTGCATGACGCCAGAAGGACAGGGGTCCACCCTGCGGCCGAAATATGTGCCGCTCGGCGGCGACGCCTGGACACGCTTGGACGAGCTCGCCCGAGAACTACAGGACGCCAAGTCACGCCGAGGTGGGGAAAGGATCACCTCAAACACCCTGATCAGAGTGGGCGTGGCTGTCGTGCTTTCGTTCGGCGATTCCCTGACTGGCGACACTGAGGAGGAACTGCGAAGAGGGCTCCTGGAGCGCCTAGGCAGACCACAACCTCCTGCCGCAACGGCGGCAGATTCCTAACACCACAGATCATCAAGCCCGGACGACGACGCCTCAATCTTGGCGGATCAGTCGTCGCCGCCCGGGGTGAACACCAACAAGGAGAACCTTGTGATGTTGAAGAAAATCCTACGGCGGCGCATGCGCACGGCCGATAGCCACCCCATCGCCAACGGTCATGGTCTCGACTCAGCTCGTTTGTCGATCGGCCCGGACGGAGTGCAGGAGACGCGCGTCTACCGCACGGGGTCGACCACCGAGGCCCCAGGCGAACGCCTCTCCGGTCGGCTGCTCGGCGCAGCTGGCGTCCTCATCTTCGGGGCCCTGGTCGGTGCGGGCTTCGTCGGCTACGAGGCACAGCGCCTGTTCGCCCTGCTCCACAACCACACCAGTGCCAACCCAACCGCGGCCGACCAGGTCCGCGCGGTCATCATCGCCGCCCTGCCCGATGTCGGCTGGGTCGCCATGGCCCTGGTCGCCCTGGTCGCCGCGCTACGCGGTCAGTCCAGCCTCCGCGCCCGCGTCGGCGTGATGGTCTTCTTCGGCCTGAGCCTGGGCGCGCAGATCCTTTACGCGCCCCACACGATCGAAGGCATGCTCGTCGCGGTCATAGCCCCTGTGACCATGGCTTGGATGCTCGAAAGCTACATCGTGGAAGTGCGGCGCCGCGTCGCAGCCCAGCGAGGTGCCGACACGGACGAGACTCCCATCCTCACCGGCGTACTCGTGTCGGCCTGGCGGGTGCTGCGCGCCATGGTGCGCCTTCTTCTGTGGTTCCTCCGCCTGATGCTCGACCCCAAGGGCACCTGCCGCGGCGTGCGCACATGGGTGCTGGAGACAGCCCCGCTGGCCCCTGGCCGTACGACTGCCAGCCTGGCATCTGACCGCGCACTTGAGCAGGCCGCCGAGGCGGAGACGACCGTCGAGCAGGTACGCGCCGAAACCGCCGCCCAACTACAGGCCCAGGCCGACGCCATCGCCGCCGAGCGCGCCGAGATGGCCGAACGGCTCAACCAGAGCACCGTCCTTGCCCGCCGGGCCGAGCGGCGCAACATCGAGCAGGAACTGGCCAGCCTCAACGATCGTCTGACCGCCACCTTCCAGGCCTGGGAGCGTGAGCGCGCCGCACGCTGCCGCCTGGAGGAACTGGCCAAGGCCACCTCTGGCCGCGAGCGGCTCATCGTGCTCTACGAGCACCTCGGCAAAGACGGCGACCACCGCTATGGCAAGCGCGCCGCCATCGGCGAACTGGCCGGCGAGCTGGCCGCCGCGGCGGGCCTGCAGAGCGAGGGAACCGCCCGAGCCTACCTTTACGAGCACTTCGACACCGTGGAGGCCCGAAACAGCCACGAAATGTCAGCCCCGTACGACATGATCGATGCAGGGAGTGGCTCATGACACATCAGGACCTTCCCGGGGTCGTCGAGACTGTTGCGCCTCCCTGTGCCCCGGCCATCGCACCATCCCCCATGCGGGCTGCCCTCGCCAGCCCGGCTGCGCTGGCTGCAGAAGCCAACCTCCCCATGCCCTGGGACATCGTGCCGGGGTTTTGGGGATGGGTCGTCGTGCTTGTGGTGCTCGCGTTGGGCACCCGCTCGGCCCGCCGCGTGTTCGCGCCCGCCAAGCCCGTGCTGCCATTGCGCTACCGCCTGCGCATGGGCTGGCACCCCGGCCCCGGCTGGGCGGGCCTGTGGGAGCTGTATCGCGGGTACGGCCGCGGCCCGGCCCGCAAGGCCGCCAAGCGCGCGCGCCCGTCGCTGGGCTGGAAACACCGCTGGTTCGGCCAGCCGAGCGAGTACGCCATCGGCCTGGGCAGGGCGCTGCCGCTGTGGCGGCGCGCCTACGCCAGCTTCAAACACGTTGAGCTCACCGTCGCCCCACCTCAGCAAGGCAAGAGCGCCGCGGCCGCCGCCCGCATCATCCGCGCCCCCGGGCCGGTGCTGGCCACCAGCGTGCGCGGCGACCTCATCGCCGGCACCGCCGGGGTACGCCAGCAGTACGGCACTCTGCACGTCTTCAACCCCGCCGGGGTCGGTGACTACGGCTCGACGTTCAAGTGGAACCTGGTCGCGGGCTGCCAGGACGCGGAGATAGCGATGCTGCGCGCCGGATACCTCGTCGCCGGCGTGAACGCCAAACTCGACGACTCCTCTTTCTGGAGCGACCAGGCCGTGCTCACGCTCGCGGGCTACCTGCAAGCGGGCGCGCTGGTGCGGGTGACGTTGCGCACGGTCTTGAAGTGGATCATCACGCGCGAAGAGACCCCCCTCCGCGTCCTTGAGCGCCACGAGGGCGCCTATGAAGCCTCCGTGCTGGCGGTCGGCGAGTACATCACCCTGCCCGAGCGCACCCAAGCCTCCGTGGCCACCACGGTGCGCAACGTCCTCAAGTTCATGGCCCACCCCGGCGTCGCCGACGCGCTCGAACCACGCACCGAGCGCGACCTCTTCGACATCGAGCAATTCCTGACCACCCGCGACACCCTGTACCTGGTCGCCGACCCGGGCTCGCGCGAACTCGCGCCGCTGTTCCTGTGCCTGACCAGCGAGATCTTCTTCCGCGCCGTTAAGGAAGGCTCGCGCGGCACCTCCCAAGCCCTCGACCCGCCGCTCTCGATGGTGCTCGATGAGGTGGCCAACTTCTGCCCCATCCCCGTCCAGGCCTGGGCCAGCTACTCGGCCGGCTCGGGCGTGATCATGAATCTACTGGTGCAGGCATGGTCACAACTCAAAGAGCGCTACGGCCACGACGGCGCGGACACCATCTTTAATCTGGCCACCTGCAAGGTCGTCTACACCGCCACCACCGATGAGGAGATCCTCAAGAAGATCTGCAGCCTGCTCGGTCGTCGCCGCATGCGGGTGGGCAGCGAAAGCGTCGCTGATGGCACCGACTCTCAAGGCCGGTCCCGATCGCGTCGGCGCCCCACCTACGACGACGTCGACATTCTCACTCCCGAAGACGTGCGGCGCCTGCCCCCGTGGCATGCGGTGGTGGTGCTGGGGGATCGCAAACCCACCATCGTCAAGGTTGACCGGGTGTGGAAGCTGGCCGAGTACAGAAAGTGGGCCAAGTCGGGCATGGGCATCCAGCTGCCCAGCGTCACGCCACGCCCCGTACCCATCCCACGGCCGGAGCTGCTGCACGAGGTCGACAGCGTGCCTGCCTTCGATGAGCTCACGCCTCGACGCGAGCGCCGCCAGACGGCACCGCCATCGCCGCTCCGCCAGGTGCAGGCGGCAGGCACGCCGCCCCCGCCCCTGCGCCTGGAGGACCTGCAGGGGGCTACCGAAGAGATGCCCCAGGCCAAGCGCTGGTCGCCATGGGACGAAGACGAGAGGCAGCAGTGAGCGAGGAGTACCTCGGCGACATCGCGAGCCCGGCCGGACAGACCGGCCGGGCTCCCGGTTTGGATGCCGTACTGGCCGCGCTGGCCACCTTGAGCGTGGATGTGGGCGGGGTGCGCGCCAACGTCGAGCACCTCACCACAGGCCATGTCGACCTGGCCCGCCAACTGCGCCCCCTTTCGGGCCTTCCTGCCGTAGTCGAGCAGCTGCGCGCTGAGGCAAACCGGGTGCCGGAGCTGGCCGAGGAAGTCAGCAAGCTGGCCGACAGCGTCGGCCAGATGCTCGACAACCCCCCGGCCAAAGCCCCCTCGCCCCAAGACTGGACACACGTCCCCGCCGCCGATCGCCGCGAATGGCTGGAGGAACTCCTCGCGTGGGTGCGCGACGTGCTGTTTACCGGCTGGCCTTGGACAGCCACCCGCCTTCGCGCCTGTTGGCCTCGCCACCTCGACCTCGTCAACGACGTGGCCATGCTGCGGTGCCTCTACCAAACCGCCTACGACCACGCCGGCGGCCGGGCCCATCACGCCGTCGAGTTCCGCCGCAGCGTCGACGACGTCATGGCCACCGCCAACGAACGCACCCGCGCATGCCCGCCGCCCAACGATGGCCGTCCTCACCTGGTGCCCATCCCGCCGCGCGACGACAGCACGCACCTCAACCAGGCCGTACGCATCGCCATCCTGGCCGAGTTCCACCAGCTACAGGAGCAGGCCAACCACCCGCAAACCCCCCAGGATCTGCGAGCTGACGTCATGGCCCGCGCCCGCCACCTCTCCCAGCTCCACCACATCACCCAAGAGGAATACGCCACCTACGAAAACGCCCTCGCGGCCAGCAAAGCCCACGCCGCAACCATCACCAACCGGCCCCAACCGACCGCCGCCCGATCACAATCACGACGCTGATCACACATGCATGAGGGCCATGAACCCGCGTCGGGTTCATGGCCCTCATGCATGCCTGCGGGAAGCTACCGGCTCCACGGAGTTTCAGCGGAGCGGCCAGTCAGCCACAGCAGTGCTGTTCCAACCCCTAAGGCGTACTCCTCGCGTGGCCGGGTGTGCTCTTGCCCGGTCGCCGCCTCAACGATCTTCTGCCCTTCCAAAGCGACTTCCCACATTAGGAAGCGACTCGGCAGTCCCGGGCGTACTTCGTTGGTCAACGGCGCTCGGTCACACCGCCCCAGTGCCCAGGCGATCGCGTCCAAGCAGCCATGCCCATACGGCTCGCCGGCGAGCTCGGCCCGCACCACAGCCTCCTCGCGCGCAATCCGCTCAGGAGTGCGAACCAAACGGACCCGGTCGAGCGCCTGGCGTTCTCTCAGATCCAGCCCCCGCGGCCCGTCCTCGTCGACGCTGCGGCGCAGTTCCTCGGCCTCATCGTCCGTAAGCGGGGGCCGTGTGTCTGGAGGCGGGGCGGATGCTGCTACTTCCTCCCAGAGGGGCATCAGTGGCCTGTACGAGCTGTCATCGTCTGGCGAGCTCATACCAGGTACGGTAGCCCGCGCATCTGCGCTTCTCACAGTTCCATCTCCGCGCCCTGCTCCGATTCAGCCGCCCGCGCGCGAGCGCGGTACTCGACCGCCCGCTGTTGCTCGCGCTTCTCCAGCTGTTCGCGCTCGCCGGCCACCCGCTCAGGTTCGCGCTCGGCGGCCTTCTCTGCGCGCATCCGCTCGTCTCGGCTGGCCCGCAGCCGCTCGCCGTCGTCGACCTCCCGGCCAGCCTCTCGCCCGGCGATGATCTCGCGGGCGGTACGAGCCTGGAGGATCGCCCGAACTACGCCCCGATCCTCGGCGTCGCGCTCCTGGGCGTGCTGGGCCTCGCCGTACAAGTCCAGCGCCGTCTGTCCAGGGGTGAAGGCCTCCACCTCGGCCTGCTCGCGCTCCTCGACCGGCTCCGGCTGCTTCTCGACGTGTTCGACCTCGAACTCCAGCTCCAGCTGACCCTCGTGGACCTGGTGATGCTGGTCGTGGTCGACGGTCTGATCGCGCGTTGGCGGACCTTCCCCGCTGGCCTCCACGTGCAAGGACGGCAGTGCTGCTGCGTCTACTTCCGGGCGCCGCCGCAGTTCGGCGTCGGCGCGCATGGCCGCGATGCGCGCGTCTTCCGTGGCTCGATGCCAGCTCTGGCGCGAGTCGTCGATCTCCACCAGCCGTTCACGTTGCGTCTGCAGCTCGCCGGCCAGCGCGTCATACCCGCGCGCCTGCACCTCCAGCGTCTCGCGCACCTCCGCGTCCGCTTCCCGCTCGGCGCGCGCCCGCAGCCGCACGGCCGAAGCGAGGTGTTCGCGCAGCGAGATCGACACCGCCTTGAGCTTCTCGGCCACGTACGGGGGCGCCCACCGCGCCTCCCGTTCATACCTCGCCCGCGCCACCCACAGCTCACCCAGCGTTGCGCTGGCGGCGTCGCGCTCGCTCTCCGAGCGGCCCAACGCGTCGTAAGCGGCGTACCAAGCCATCCGCTGTTCGGGATTGCCGCGTCCAGGCGCGGGCCCCAGCGCGTCGCTGGCGGCGATGCCGTACTGCTCGCGATAGCCCAGCACCCGCCCGGCCCGCTTGATCCAGCTCTCTCGTTCCTGGGGCTCGTCTGGCGCGTGCCCTATCTCCTTCACCAACCACGCGGGCGCGCGCTCGGCGGCCCGCTCGGCCAGCTCAGCGCTGCGCTGGTCCATGCGCTCGGCCAGCTGCTCAAGGAAGCGATCAATGGCGGGGATGCCCAGCTGCGGAGTGCGCTCACGCCAACTGGCCTTGATGTGGTCCTCGGACGGCTCCAGCGCCCGCATATCCACCCCGCGCGCCGCCCCGGCCTGGGTGATGCGCCAGTGGAGGGTCTCGGCGATCGAGTCGGCGCTGTCGAGCTCGCGCTCGGTGATGGCCGCATCCAGAATGCGCGCCGCGTCCCGGCCCGACACCTCCAGCTCCCGCAGCAGCCGCGCAAGGCTGCCCTTCGCCTGATCGGCGCGCAGCCGGTCAGCGTCGCGCCCAGTCAGCACCCCGCGGGCCTCGGCCTGGTCGATGTAGGCGTCAGGGGCGCGCTCACGCTGCTCACTCAGCCACATCGCCGACAGGTGGCCCATATGGGTGACGCGCTCGGCCTCCGCCCGCACTGCCTCAATCGCTGTCTGATCGTCTTCTGTGCGCTCAAGCGCGGCCGCCAACACGCCAAGCCCTGCCCCGGCCTGGACGTCTGGGACCTGCTTCGGCTCCTGCGGCCCCGGCCGCAAGTCCGCCTCGCGCTGGTCAGCCTCCACCACGGCGTAGGCGTAGTTGCCATCGGTAGCGCGGGTGAGCATGACGTACAACATCTCCCGCGTCACGCTCTCATCGACCAGGCCGTGACAGGTCTGTACCGTGCGCCCCTGCGCCGCATGCACCGTTCCGGCGTAGCCAAGCTCCACGTTCTCGGCCACGTATTCGGCCTCGATCTCCACCGCCGGGCCGAGGTTGCCGTGCTTGTCGAGCAGCCGTGCGCGAACCGTCCCCGCGCCCACCTCAATGACTTTCAGCACATCTCGGTTGGTGATCGTTCGCCCTGTGTCGCCGATGGGGATTCCACTCTCGTTTGCGCGCGCGGTGATGATGTCACCCACCCCCGCGATGTTCCCGTCACGCAGCCTCACCCCATGCTCGGTCACCCGCTTCAACTCAACCAGCTGCTGCCGCACCTGAGCGGACAGCTCACTGGCCAGCTCGTTGGTCGGCACCAAAAGCATCGTGTGCTTTCCGGCGAGCACATCGTCTAGGTACGCCTGGTAGGCCGCTTCCTGCATGGCCTCGCGCTGGCCCTCGGCCAGGCGGCCGTGTCGGTCGTAGTCGGCGAGCACCTGCGTGTCGCCCTCGCGCAGCCTGACCGAGGCGTCTCGCTCCCATGTCTCGCGCATGCGCGCCACGTCCACCAGCTCGTAGGCGCCGGCGGCCTGCGCGAACTGGCGCATCATGCCCCCGCGCCCCGGCGCGCCCAGCTGCGAGCAGTCTCCAGCCCACACCACCTTCGCGCCGTGCGCGGCCGCCAGGCGCTGGATGGCCGCTTGCTGGTCGACCGTCACCATGGACGCCTCGTCCACCACAATCAGCTGCCCTGGCTCCACCCGCGTCCGGCCAACCCGTACTTCCATCAGCCAGCGGGTGATGTTGGATGCGCTGTCGAGCCCTTCCTCCACCAACACGTTCGCCGCGTTCTGCGCGGTGGTCAGCCCCACCACGCGGCCGCCGCCGAGCTGCCGCCACATCTCCGCCAGCTGAGCAACCGTGTAGCTCTTGCCCGCCCCGGCCGGAGCGGAAAGCACATCCACTCCCCGCCCGCTTGTGGCGATGCCGAACACCGCGGCGGCCTGGTCGAGGCGAAGCGTGGTCGTGCTTGAAGCGGCGATCTGCTGCTCGCTGTGCGGTCGCCCGCCAGCCTGCTCACTCGCGCTCGCGCCCCCGGAGGGAGTCTCGGCGGCGCCGCCGAGCGTTTCGCCTTCCAGCCAAGCGCGATCGAGGCCCAGCCAAGCAGCCACCGCTTGAGCCTCCAGGCGTGGCGCGGTGCGATCCAACGCCGCGGCGATCAGCACTTGCTGCGTGTCCAACACCGCGGTGGTGGTGTAGCGCTCCGAGCACGGTGCCTCATACACACTGCGCCCGTTCTCCCGCACCAACTCCGGCGGGAACTCCACCACCTCCGGCGCCGTCACCAACCGCACCCCCTCCCTACGGCCCGGGTCGAGAGCGTCGTCGGCCAACTCCTCCAGCAGCGCCTCTACCCGCTCGGCCGGCAAGCCGCCGAGGTGGTCGGGAAGGTGACGGGACAGGTAGCGCACCAGCTCAAAGCGGGTGAAGGTGTGCCGCTCGTTCTGCGCCTCCTGCACTGCGGCGGCGATGACGCGACCCATGTCCATCTCCGCCAGGTGCTCGGCATCGCCAAAGGCCTTCACCGGATCGCGCCGCCCCAGCACCTGGGCGGGGATCTGCGTGAGCTGGCCTATCTCCTGCTCGGTGGTGCGCCTCTCCCACTCGGCCAACTCCTGAGCGCGCGTGGGCGCCGCCTCCAGCTTCGGCTTGCCCGCCTTGGTGGCCTTGGTGGCGTCCTGGGCCATCTTGAACAGCGCCCGCGCGCTCGGCTTACGCCCGTGTGCCGCCTCGTAGTCCTCAATGCGGCGCTGCAGGTCCTCGGTCACCTGCACGCGCCGTGAGCTGAAAGCGTCGATGACCTCCTGGTCGACGCCCACCACCTCGCGGCCGTTGCCGTCCGGCCGGGCCCGCCACTCCACCCCGAGCACGCGCGTGAGCTGTTCCTCCATCACCCGCTCACCAAAGGCGGCCGCCGCGGGGCGCACCTTGAACAGCGCCCGGCTATCGAGCGTGCGCCAGGTGCCGTCTTCGCACTCCTGCTTGTTGAGCACCGCCTGATGCACATGCAACTGCGGGTCACCCTCCCGGCTGGTGTGCTGCCGGAACTGACCCACCACCCACCGGCCCGCCTCCACCCACCGGCCCGTCGACCGCTGCTCGACCGACACCCCGTGATAGCCCGCCCGCGCGGCGCCGGCGTGCTCGCGCGCGTAGTTGAGGCTCGCGCTCGCCCCCGCCATCACCGCCTCCCACACCGCACCGGCCGCCCGCTCGTAGGCGTCGGCCTGCTCGATGTTCCCGGCCGCTCGCGCGCTCACCGCCGAGGCCTGCAGCCCCGCGTGCAGAAGAGACACCGACTTGGTGGGAGAAAACGTCAAGTCGAAAAACCGGACCGCGCCACGCCCGTCCTTTTGCGACTCAATCCACAGCTCTTGACGACGCTCTTCGGTGGCCTCCGGCTCGGCGGCCAGCTTCATTTCAAAGAGGTCATCGGCGCTTTTGTAGTTACCGGCCCGCCGCCCCAAATACGCCTTCTCAACGTCGGGCACGTCCTGGTTCAAAAAGTCCGGGTCACGCGGGTCGAGAAAGTGCGTATACAGCTTCTCCATCACCGGAGCCTGAACGACCGACCCAGGTTCCAACCCCAGCACCCGAGCGCCCTCACCCCACCACACCCCCGGCGGCTCGCCGTGCTCGGCCACCGCCGAAAGGTAGTAGTTCTCCGCCCCCTGGCCCACCGACCTCGTCAAATACCCCGGGTCATAGCCGCGCGCGATGCTCAGCATGCTCACGACCTCCCTCCGGGGCACCGCCCCGGCAGGGCGGCGATGATCACGGACAGGCTCATCATACCATGATCATTAATAATGCCTAGGTGTGTTGTAGATCATGAGTGGGTGAGGTTGGTGAGATGAGGTGGTGTGCGGATCTTGGTTGTGTGGTCGTGAGGTGGATCATGGTGGGTTGCTGTGAGGGTTGGGTCTTGGGTGTGTACGGCCTTGCAGTGTGTGCGGTAAGAGGCGTTTCCGGGCTGTGGGAGGTTCGCGCGTGAGCGCGACTGTTACCCGGGACTGGGTGCGGGATTGCGTTTTTGGGTGCGCTTTCCACGCGGGTTAGTGGCGGCCACTGTTACCCCAGGGCGGTGTTTTACGCCGTTCGCGCCGCGAATTCATCTCGCGGCGCGAACGCGGAACGACGGGAAACTGTCGCCGCCGCGGCGTACCGTCGAGCTAAGAACGGTCCCCCGCTCGTTCCCCCTGGCCTTGGAGACGCGCATGAGCACGCTCCCGCACGGCAATTTCTCCCCCATTCCCCTGGCGCCGCCGCCCTCGGATTCCCTGGCGCGGGCGGGTGCGTCCGCCACCGCGCAATATCGCGCCGAATTGGCGCGTGACCGCCCCCGCCGGCTGGCCGTGCGCGCCGCCCTCGCGGCCGCGCCCGGCGCGCTGGTGGGCTGGGCGCTGGACTGGCGGGTGGGGGTGGGTCTGGCGCTGCTGGTCGCCGCGGGCCTGGCCCTCCGCTACCACCGCTGGTCTGAGGCGGCCTCCTGGCGCAAGGGCGCGCGTGGTGAGCGCGCCACGGCCCGCCTGCTGGCGGAGCTGGTCGACGGCGGGCACGTGGTGCTCCACGATCGCGCCATCGGCGGCTCGCACGCCAACCTCGACCACCTCGTCATCGGCCCCTCGGGGGTGTGGGTGGTCGACTCGAAAGCCTGGCACCGCCGCACCCGCGTGCACGGCCTCAACCGCACGCTCTACATCGGCCGCCGGCCCGCTTCCCGTCTGCTTCGCGGGCTGGCCTTCGAGCGAAAGGCCGTCGAGCGGGCCCTGGCCCGCACGGTGCCCGCCGACGCGGTGCGCGCGGTGGTAGCCGTGCACGGCCCGCGCCTTCCCGGCCTTGCTCGTCCGCTGCTCGTCGAGAACGTGATGCTGCTTCGCGCCCGGCACGTACCGCGCGCGGTCCGCTCGGCGCCGCCCACGCTCACTCCCGGCGAGGTGGTCGCGGCCGCCCACACCCTGGCCGCCGTCTTCCCGCCGTACCTTCCCTGACCCGCCGCCGACCGCCACCTCCCGGCCCGGCCGGTCGAGCTGCTCGGCGAAACGGCGCACGTGCTCGGCGCTCGCTCGGCCTCACATCAGGCGCGGCGCGCCGCCCACTCCGGCCGCTTGGGCGGCGAGGATGGCCGCCTCCACATCGCTCCCGGCCCGGCGGGCCGCGCCGATGGCGTGAGCCACAGCGCGGGCGCGGCCGCCGGCTCCGCGAACGTCGGCCAGCGGGCCCTCAGCACGAGCACGGCGCGCGGTGTATTCGGCGTTGTTGATGTATCGCTCCACCAGCCGCCAGTGCCGCGGGTTCTGACACGCCGCCTCATCACAGGCATGCGCCACCACCAGGTCCTCCCCGGCCCGCGCGGCGATCAGCCCGTGGTGCAGCTGCCAGCCGTACACGTGCGCGGTCACCACTCGGCTGGTGCCTTCGGGTTTGCTGCCCGCGCGTAGTTTGCCGTGTCCGCTGTCGCTGATCGCTCCCCACCACGGCCAGCACGCATCATCACCGCGCCGACACACCTTCGCCCGATAGCGCTGCCTGGTGGGGGCGTGCTCCACCAGGACCTGCCATGTCTCGCTCGGCACGGCCGGTGCCACGCGCCCCGCGGCCGCCACCAAGCCCAAACCCAGCTCGTGCTGGTGCCACCGCTGGGCGGCATCGACGGCGGGGTCCTCGCCCATCGCCAGCTGCTCCCACACCTCGCCGCCCATCGCCTTGGCTTCCTCCTCGGGGGGTGTCAGCAGCGCGGCCCGTCCTCACAGCCGCACTCCTGCTCGTCCTGGTTTTCGGTGCTCCAGCCGCACACCACGCACCATCTGATGGGGTTGTACTCGCCTTGCATCGCCCTCTCGTCCTCCTCGTTGTCCTGGTCGGCCTTCTGGGAGGTGGTCTCGATGTCGAGCTCGCCGTCGCCGTAGTAGACGGCCTTCACCCCGTGCTCGTCGACCTCGGTGTAGGGCTCCAGCTCGTCAGCGTCGCCCACTGCTGCCTCCTTCGGGCGTGCGGGCGCTGGCCGTGATCTCGGCGATCTTGGCTCGGGCAGCGTCCAATTCGCTCTGCACCCGCTCGGCCCGCTCGGTCAACGCCGCGCGCTCGCTGCGCTCCTGGTCGACCTGCTGCTCGGCGCGCACAGCCCGACCGGTGATCGCCTCGACCTGCGCGGCGTGGGCGTCGGCGAGCTCCTGGCGACGGGTCTCGGCGTCGGTGCGCACGCGTTCCACCTCGGCCCGCACCCGCTCCAGTTCGCCTCGGGAGTCCTCGGCCTGCTGCTCGGCTCGCGTCGCGCGCTGCCGGGCGTCGGCCACCTGCTCGGCCGCTTCGGCGCGCACCCGTTCCAGTTCGGCGCGCGCGGTGTCCCGGTCCCGCTCGGCCTGCGCCACCGCGGCCGCGCTCGTCGCCGTGACGCGCTCGACCTCGGCCGCCGCCCCGTCCTGAGCGGCCTGCACCTGGGCGGCCGCGCGCTGCTCGACGGCGGCCACCTGCTCGTCCCGCTCCTCTCGGGCGACCTGCACCTCGCGGGCGGCGGCTTCCTGGACGGTCCGTGTCTCGGCCTCCAGCTCGACCCGGAGCCGCGCGAGCTCGTCGACGGCCTGCTCGGCGCGGGCCTCGGCCTCGGCCGCCTGCTGTAGGGCCTCCTCCGCGACGGCGTCGGCCTGGGCGCGTTCGGCCGCGGCCTGCCGTACCGACCCGGCCGCCACCCGCTCGGACTGCTCGGCCTTGACCGCGCGGGCCTCGGCGGCCGCCACGGCCTCGGCCGCGCTGGCATGCGCGGCGGTCACCTCGGCCTCGGCCGCCTCCGGGTCGCCGGCGGTCCGCAGCTCCGACAGCGCACGCTCCACGGTGCCACTGAACTGGGTGAGCAGCCCTTCGAGGTTACGCGCGAGCTCGGCACCGCGGGCCTGGCTCATGCTCACCGGCCGGTCGAAGTCCTCGTGCGCCTGCTCGGCCGCCTCGCCCCGCGCCGCCCGCTCCAGCCGCTTGCGCTCGCGAAAGGCAGTCAGCGCGGTGTGCCCCGGGTCCTCGCAGTACTCCGGCGGACGGCCCGGCCCGGTGCTGGCCTCGCGCTCGTCCTGACACCCGGGGAAACGGCACAGCGTCCGCTCGACGTCGTTCTCGGTCATCATCGGTCCCATCCCACTCGCCCGGTGCCCTCGCAGTGGGCACACATCCTGTTGCCGTCCGCGTGCGCATTGCTGCACGTCGCCGTCTCGTCCATGACCAGCCTCAACAGCCACGACAGCTGACCGGGTTGCACGGCAACCACGTGACGAGGCCCGTCGTGGAGCTGCACGATCAGCGATGCCACCGCCGGCCCGTCGTCAGTCGGGTAGGTCTCACACAGTTCCTGCAAGGCCACAGCCAGGCCAGCGGCCGCGGCTTCGATGTCGTCCGCCTCGCGCATCACGCCTCTCCCTCCGAGGTCGAAACCAGGCAGGGGCCCGGATGCCGGGCCCCACTGTCGAGGTCAGGATTCCTTGCGCTGCCAGGCCACCCCAAAGCAGTCCTGCTCGGGCTCGTACTTCCGCAGCGCGTCAACCAGGGCGTTGGCGAAGTCCTGCTCGTCCCCACACGCCTCCCGGTGCGCTTCCAGGTCCACATCAGTCTGTCGAGGCCTCATCGTCTTGTCCCTTCCTTGTCGCGTCGATCTCCGAACACCCTCATTCTATTTCATTCATTTCGTTGATCGCAATGAATCAATGAAATGAAACGAAACGAATTTAACTCACTCGTCGATCTTGGCGGTCGGCTCGGTCACGCCGCGGCGGCGCGCGTGGCGACCAGGCGGGCGCGCGCGGCGCGGTGGTCGGCGCGGCCGCGGTGGTCGCGGGGGTAGGCGTCGCGGTTGGCGTAGCGGGGGGCGCCGGCGAGCACCAGGCGGCGCTGTCCGGGCGCGGTGGGCCGTCGTTTGCCGGTGGTCTTCATCCACTCCAGCTCCTCCAGCCACCAGCGCCATGCCTCGCGCTCGATGGCGTAGCGGCGGTGACGGCGCTCGCGGCGGCCGCTGGACCCGATCTGGCGTGCGGCTCGGTCCAGGCGGCGGTGTAGCCGCTCGCGGGCGGCCGCCGAGCGTGCGCTGGTGCCGGGGCGGGGGTCGAGCTGGTGGCGGGTGAGGACGGTCAGGTGGCGGCGGGTGGCGGCGCGGCTGTAGCCGGTGTGCGCGGCCAGGTCCTTTACTTTGTACAGGTCGTGGCTGTGCACGGCGGCCGCCGTCGCGGCGGCATGTCGTCCCAGGCCGGCGTGCCCAAGTGCCTGGTTGGGGTGGGCGAACGCGTCGTGGGCGCAGATCGATCTGCGGTGCTGCAGCGCCTGGATACGCCGCGCACGCTCGGTGAGGGCAGGTCGGAGGTCTAGGGCGGGGCGCGGGGTCGCTTGTGTCCCATCCCCCCCTGAAATCTCTTGCGTCACAGGGTGACCGGCTGCGTCACCGAGCACTGCGGGCCGGTGTGGAACCCGGCCATGGGCTGCGGGCTGGGCAGGCTGCTCATCGACGACCTGAGGCAGCAGGCGGTAGCCGTGGGCGCGCTGGCCCTCCCCGGCCTGCTCCAGCTTCAGCCAGCCGTCCAGACACAACCGCATGAGCGCGCGCGCGGCGGTGCTCTTGCCCATGCCCGTCTCCAGCGCCAGGCGGCGGCAATCGACCTCCACCAGCGCGCTGACCGCCACCAGCGCCACCTCCATCACATACTCCAGCGCCTTACGGTCGGAGGGGCCCGACTGGCGCGCCCACCGACCGCTCGCCGTCTCGGCCTCGATCGCCTGCTCGACGCTGGCCACCACCTCCACCACCGCCGCCACCCGGCGCACCCACTCCTCCTCCGCGTGGACGTCGTCGCCGGCGGGCTGCTCGCGGCGCAACGTCGAGGCGTAGGCCACCGTCCGATCCCACTGACGCGCCAACACCTCGACCTGCTCGGCGCGGCTGCGCTCGCGTGGCCCACTGGCGCTGTCTTGGCGGCGCAGATGCACCAGCCCCGGCGCCGCCCGATGGGCGGCCACCAGCTCGGCCACCTCCGGCAGGCTCCAGCGCGCCAGCGCCAGCCGTACCAAAATGCGCGCCAGATGCGCGTGCCCCCGCTCCGGCGGGGGGGTGGCGGCCAGCAGCCCCGCCACATCGCACGGCCGCCGCCGCCCGGCCAGACGCGCCCCGCGGGCCGTCGACTCCACCGGCCGCACCCGCTCGGCCTCCACCTGCCCGGCGTCGACCTCCTCGGCCCCCAGCACCACCGCCAGCCGCTCGACGGCCTCGCCGTCGTTGGGCACCGACAGCGCCGCCGCCGCAGCCGCCGCGGTGACGGGCATCCACTCCCACACCGGCACCGAGTAACCCCCCGCCCGATGCGGGGCCCCCGGCGGGCGCACACAGCCCGTGGCCGGGTTGGTCAGCGGGCTCTTGTCCAGCGTCGGCCAGCGCCGCGCCGCGGCGTAGGCAATCTGGCGCACCACCGCCGCGGCGGTCGGCACCACCGGCACCCACACGTGCACCCCGCCGCCCGGCCCGCTCTCACACACCAGATACCGCACGTCGGCCGCGTCCAGCTCGACGAGCAACTCATCGGCGTCGCGCTCGACGGCCTGGCGGCCGAAGCGGCCGGCGTCCAGATCGAAGACGACGAAGACGTACTCAAGGCGGCGGTTGGTCAGATACCAGGCGTACGGCCCGGCCGGTACCTGCTCGCCCAGCTTGGCGGTGCGCCGGTAGGAGTGCGCCCACCCTGTTGGCGTGTACACGTCAAAACGCGCTCTGCCCCGCGGGGCAAGCGCTCGAAGCGCGCCGTACAACGCGCGCGAAAGGTGCTCGGAATCGCCCTCAGTGGGCGGGATCACCGACACGCCCGGTTTTGGGCGTGCTGGATCAGCCGAGCGACGATCAGATACCATCAAGACGTCCTCGGAGACACTGGGCCTCCGGGCAGCACAAAGCCGCCCGACCTCAGCCCAGAGAAATCGGGATGAACTGACCGGTCAGCCAGACCGGCAGGGAAATGGCCTACTCGATACGCGACCTCCTCTCTTTCCAGGTGAGGACGGTTGGTAAGGCCGCCTCCACCTGGAGGGTTTGGTACTCACAGAAATTGATTCCAGCCCGTTGGTAGCGGACTGGTCCTACGGGCCTCACCCACGTGAGGCCGATGCCGCGAGAGACACCCTCGGTTGGCTGCCGAGGGCAGATACCTCTCCCGACGCCGTAGAACGCCCCGGCCGGCTGCCGGGGCCTACGTGTTTATGCAGTCAGTAGCGAGCGGCTCTTGTCCGCCGCCAAGGCCTGCGCGGCCTCAGCCTGGGTAGGCGCCTCGGGGTCGAAGTTGATCAGCAACTCCATGTAGAGCGACAGCGAGATCCCACGCCGCTCGGCGGCCAGGTCGAAGCGCTTGCGCAGCTCCTCGGGAACGCGAGTCTGCAGCGGCACATTGCCACCGCCCCCGTTCCTCCTGACCGATCGTCCTCGTACCGTTGGCATGCCGGAGATCATTGCGCATCGGCGAGGGCTTCTGCATGCACACAGTCGGCGTGTCGCCGAAAAGTTGCCCAGCGCGTGCCTCAGCTCTACTCGTCGCACTCGTGGTGGGCACCGCCTCGGCCGGTACTGGTACCCGGCTTTCCCTCAGCGAGGTGAACCCGCCCAACGCGGCCACCGTGGCGGCCAGGGCACCCATCGTCGGAGCGGCGATGGTCATAGCAATGAGAAAAGCCGCCGGCAGCGATCGACCGGAGCGCAGCGCGAGCCAAACCGCGATCATGCCCACGCCGACGGCCGGAGCAATGATGATCAGCACCACCATGAGCCACAGCGACGTGTCCATTCGGGCCTCCATTTAGGACTGAAATCCCCCCTCACGCACCCGCGCGCGAGGCGCAGGGCAGAGAGCCGTCCTCATCCCATCACCGCAGCTCAGCGCATGTATAGAGGCCGGATCGACCCTGTAAGAAACGAACCGAAACGGACACTTCCGGAACAGTCCCATCCACTCTTTGACGTGTACACGCCAGAAAGGCTTCTTGTCTAAACCTGCCGCAAAGCGAGCCGGAAAGCATCCTTACCATCACGGAAATCCAGCGAAATGCGGCGTTCAAATTGAAAGTCACCGGCCATTCAGGAAAGAATCTTTACTAGGCGTTCTGTACCGTTTCGCCTTGTTCCGGGTTGTTCCGGATCGTGCCGCACGCCTGGATGACCTGCGCTCTCATCGAACCTGCCCGCCAGTGACTTGCACTTGCATTTGATGTGCCTATAGCGCTGCCATCTAACAGACCAGGGCGCCCGGCGCGCGAGCACACCGTCCAACTCGCCTCGTTTGGCAGCTCCACGGCGAGTTGAGGCGTTTCTGGTGAGGCGATAGGGAACACTATGGTTTGAGTAACACCATCGATGCTTGACGGTTGCACTCAATGGAGCGTGCTCCTCCCCCTAGGACGCCCTTTATGAACAAGATCGAAAGTAGCCCGAGACAAGGTTGTCTCGGGCGCCCCGCAGCCGAGCTCTTTTACGCAGAGGTCCAAAGACGCCGCAGAGTTGCTGAGCTGTCTCTCCAGCGCATCAGCGAGGGCCTCAAACGCTCGAATGAAGGGAAGAAGAACCCCGTTCCCCGGTCTCGTCCAAAGATCCACGCGATGCTCACCGGTAAGGAACGAGTCAGCCCGGCCCCGCTGTTGCACTACTGGGCGGTCAACGCGGTCTGGGTCGAGGCCCTGGAAGAGAGCGGCGTCGACAACCCAGTAGAGCGCCTGGGCTCCTTTGATCACCTTGAGCTGCTCCACAAGGCGGCCATGGATGAGTACTGGAGATCGCCCCAGGGGAAGCTGGCTCAGGCCGAACCAGCCGACAAGCTGGAGGATGCCGCTACAGACCGCTTGCCAGTCGGTTTGCTGGATGCCCGCGAGGAGTTGGCCGCGAAGCGGACGTTGGTTGAGCGTCTCCCCTCTCTTGAAGAGACCGTGCCGGCTCCGGCTCTTGCCGCCCCTTCGCCCTCCCCCACCGCGCCAAGGCTCCCTCAACCATCACCGGCCACAGCTCTCCCCGTTCCTGTGCCAAGGGAGGGGACGCCCGACTTCGCATGGCTGCAGCGATTCGGCGGTCCGCCGGGGAAACGTGAGTCGGTCCACTTTCCCCGTGCCGAACTTGACTTCCTTGTTAAGGCCTGCTGGAAGACTCGCGGTAACCCGCCCGCGCCCTCTACATGCGACGGTGACGACGTTTCGTCTCAGTTAGCCGAAGCCACCGAGGAACCAAAAGATTTCCATGCGCCTGCACATATCGACTATGAAAACATCCCGCCCACCGAACAACAATTCCTTGCACCCACATATATCGACCATCCAATAAAACCGGACATGCTTCCGCCAGTTTTGGTCCATTCAAAAATTCAGGACTACTGGTATATAATCGAGGCGCAGGGCCGCCGGCGACCGCGGGCAAGGGATCGCCCTCCGGGCGACTTATCGGACTTATATGCACAAAACTGACGTCGCCGGTAGCCACGCTGACACGTCTGGCGCCTCGCCTCCTATTACTCTTCCTCGGCCAGCGCTGCAGTGAACGGCTCGCCACACAGCCCACACAGCACCGGCCCGTCGTCGACGACGCGGGGGGTGAGCTGGATGCGCCGCGGCGGCTCACACGTGCAGTCCATGGCCAGGCGCTGGCCGGCTCGCCGTTTCTTCGTCGTCGAGGTGCCCTTGCCCGGGGTGGTGGTAGTGCCGTCTTCGGGCTGCTCGTCGCCACCGAGGTCGTTGAGGTCGCCGGGTAGCGGGTCGCCTTCCTGCCCGTCGATGAGGGTCCAGAGGTCGACCAGGTGGGCGAGGGCGGCTTGGTCGAGGGCGGAGATGGTGGAGGCGTAGACAGCGGCGCTGGTCTCGCCCAGAACGCAATCCGACCATCCCCGGCCAGCGGAGGGCTCGGCGGGGCCGGTGAGGCCGAGCTCGACGGCGAGCTCGACGAAGCGTCGGTTGTGGTAGCGGCCGCCGCGGCTGGTGTCTTTGATGCCCTGCACTGCGGCCAGGGCGTGGGTGGCCTCGTGCAGGAGGGTCTCCATCACCCTTCGCCCGCCCTTGGCCAGCAGCTCCCCGGCGATGAACAGCTCGGGGGCGCGGCCGCCGCCGCGCGTCTCGGCCAGCTGCCAGCGCTCGGGCCAGTGGTGGCCCCACCGCTCGCCGCCGCGTTGCGCGCTCGTCCCGGTGATCATCACCACGGCTGGCACCTGGGGGTGGTGCTGCTGGATGTCGGCCCATGCGCTCTCCAGGGCGGTGATGATGTGGGAGCCGTGGTCGGTGACGGTCATGCCGCGGTCTCCTTCGCAAACAGTTGTCGTGTACACGTCAAGACTAGGGCCCGCCGGGGATCTTGTCGATCCTCAACGGGCCCGGTGAACGATGCTGGTCAGAAGGGCGGCTCGTCGGCCGTGTCAGCCGAGGCGGGGCTCTTGCGCTTGGCCAGGCCGCGCACCGATCGGGCCAGCTCCTGGATGACGAGTTCGTGGCCCTCGCGCTTCTCGCCGCCGGCGCTCTCCCACTCGCGGTAGATGAGCTTGCCGGTGACGATGACGCGCGCGCCGCGCTTGAGCTCGGCCTCGGCGATGTCGTCGGCGACGGTACGCCAGGCGGTGCAGTTCAGGTAGACCGTGGCACCGTCCTTCCACTCGCCCGAGGCGGGGTCATGGTGGCGGGGGGTATCGGCCAGGCGCACGCACAGCCGGCTCGTGCCGGACGGGGTGATGGTGTACTCGGCGTCGCGGGTGAGGTTGCCGGAGAAGGTGATCGTGGTCATGACAGGTTTCCTCGCAGGGCAGGTCAGTGGGTGATGGTCTCGCTGCAGTCCAGGCACACCAGCACGCCGGGCTCGATGGTGGGCTCGACGTTGGCCGAGGCGCACTCGGGGCACCACAGGGCATCCATGACAGGGTTCCTCCAGGTCAGGCGGGGATGGATGCGGCGGCCGCCGCGGTGGTGCGGGCCTCGGTCTCGGCGCACACCTTGTGGCACGGGCGGCCGTCGTCGTCGACCAGGAAGGCGGGCTTCCGGCAGATGCGGCAGGGCCGGCGCTCACCGCCTCCCCAGTGGCTGATGCCGTCATCGCCCGACCAGTCGAGCCCGTTGTCGGTGCTCCTGGCCTTGCTTGCGCTGGTGCGGGTACGCCGTCGAGCCATCTCGCGCCCTCGTTCTTCCTGATCGGCAAAGGGTCAGGTGCCGTGATCAGTGGGCAGGCGGCCTGCAGGGTGGCGTTCCCGCCCCCAAAGGGGTTGCCTCGCTGGTTTGGTCTGAGTCCGGCACGCCGCACAGTGAGGGTTGACCTGGGGGTTTGCCCTTCGGGCCTCCCCCATTTCCCCTCCCGGCGACAAAAGACGGAATGGGCCCGCCAGCGAGGAGGCCGGCAAGGGATCAAGCCGAAGATGGTTTGCGCACTCTGCAAACGATCTTCCGGCCCCTTGCCGGGTGACGAGTGGCGGGTACAGTCCGGCGTCGCCGGGAGGGGAAATGGGGGAAGCGTGCCCGCGAAGCGGGCTCCGTTGATGCTCTTCAGCTCTTCGCCTTCTGGTCCTGCGCTGACACCCGGGCGGAAAGGTGACTTTCCACGCCTATCTCCACGAGGCAGGCAATCCGCCGTCCGGGGGTCTACGGTCAGGGCCATGCAGGCCGAAATCCTCGGGGTGTGGCAGGCCGCGTTGTGGGGCCTGGCCGGTGGCGGCGCCGCCGCGCTGGTGTCGTTGTCGGCGGCGGTCAAGGCTGCGGGCTATCGCTGGCCCTGGCGCCGCAGGGGCGGTGCCGGACAGCTTCGCGCCGAGGAGGTACGCGAGCGCTTCTGGGCGCGGCTGTTCGTGCTGGCCACGTCGCTGCTGCTGGGTGCCGGGGTGGCCGCCGCCGCCCACGGACAGATGACCGGGCCCTGGCCAGCCTTTCTGCTGGGGGTGGGCGCCGAGGCCAGCGTGCGCGGCCTTCTGGCCGGGGTTGAGGTGAGCGTTCGCAAACCGGAAGAAGCTGCGGCCCCCGGAGTGCCAGCGGTCGCCGAGGATGCCACAGCAGTCGAGAAGGGGACGGGGTGAACAGAGTGCGGGCACGTCCCGACAGCGTGCTGGGCCAGCTGGCCCGCGCGGCTCAGCCGCGCTGGCCGTGGCTGCGGGTGACCCTCTCGCCCTTCTGGGCCCAGGTCCTTCTCGCCGCTGGTGCCCGGCCCGCCGCCCCGGACACGATGGCCGTTGTCTTTCCCGTGCCACCCGGCCGCGATTCGGGCGATGTCGATGTCAGCGAAACCACGCTGCCCGCTTTCGCTCGTAGCGGCCTCCAGATAGGCCCCGACCAGGACTTACGCAACGCGAAGCTTGCCGGCGCGGGCCTAAGCAACGCGAACCTGCAGCGCGCGGATCTGCGCGGCGCAGAGCTGTACGAAGCGCACCTGTACGGCGCGGATCTGCGCGCCGCGGACCTGAGCGACGCGCACCTGATGGAGGCGATCCTGGTCGAGGCAGACCTGCGTGGCACGCACCTGGAGGGCGCGGACCTCGCCGACGCGCACCTGATCGACGCGCACCTGGAGGGCGCGCACCTGGAGGGCGCGGACCTCACCGGCGCGGACTTAACTCGCGCGTATCTGACCTACGCGGATCTGACCGACGCGCTCATGATCGACGTGGACCTGCGTGGCGCGGACCTCACCGGCGCGGACCTCACCGGCGCGGTCCTGGCCGAAGCGGTGTGGGATGAGGGAACCACCTGGCCGGATGCTGAGTGGGCGGAGCGTCTGCGGGTGGCGTCGGAGCAGCTGCCGGATGGCCGGTGGCGGGTGCGCGCGGAGGGTGTCTCGGAGAGTGCTCCGGTGCTGGTCTGAGGGCGGTTTTCCGGGGGTTGCGGATTGCTTGCGGGAAGGAAAGATTCCCCCAAGTTACCAATCAGTAGAGCGACGCTCTAAAGGGCGATCTCCGTTCACTAGTATCGATGAGTTTTGGCACCACCCCAAGTAGCCGGTCGGCGTCTTCGGCCCGCATCGACGGACCGATCTCCTCACCCTCCCGGCGACCGGGTTACCGTCGTGCTCGTGGACACCTCCTCCGCTACCCCCGCCCCCGAGGACACGCCGCGCAGCGACCGGGCCGCGGCCGAAGAGCTCTACCAGTTCGCCGAGACCACCTACCGTGGGCTCGGCTACGACCACATGAGCGGGGCGGAACTGGCCGCCCTGACTCCGGCCGAGCGGCTGGCCGACGCGCAGTTCACGCTGCTGCAGGCGATCTATCACGAACTCCGCCACGGCCACGACCAGATGACGGCGCAGACCGGAGCGCTGACCGCGCACGCGGCGGCGCTGACCGACCACGCTGACGCCATGCACAGCGCGAGTACCCGCATGCTCGGCCACGCCGACTCCCTCGACCGCTTCCGCGGCTGACCTCCAACGTCCGGCCCGGCGTACGGCTCTCGCCGCCGTGCTCGCGGGCCACGTGGCGTGAGGAAGGCCGCGATCTTGTCGGACAGTTGTCCGTGTCAATAAGCGCAACCCCAGGTCAACAGAGGTGGCCCGGCGCCGAAGACGTCGCCGGCGAGGCCTTCACGTACGCCGTGGTGTAACCCGTCACTCCTGGTCAGACTCACGCAGGTACAAGCGCAAGCGGTGGCTCCGCTATTGACACACGGGACCACGGACTCACCGTGGTCCCGTGGCCTATCGGTGCGTTCCGGCGCCGCCCGCGCGGGCGGCCGCCTCGCCATGCTCGGCGATGAGGGCAACCTCCAGGCAGGCCGGGCAGGCCGTGGACAGCGCGATGTCCCAGGGCATCGGGTCGCCG
>NZ_JBITGW010000040.1:0-44840 GCF_044457345.1 Nonomuraea sp. NPDC050547 | reverse complement strand
CGACTGGACCCACACCGACACCCCGGTACTCAACCTCGACCAACTCGACACCGGCCACCACGACGACACCAACCCCAACCTGCCCATCAACCCCGACGACCCCTTCTACCTCCCCTACACCTCCGGCAGCACCGGAACCCCCAAAGCCACCCTCGTCCCCCACCGCGCCATCCCCGGCTTCTTCCTCGGCGCCGGCTACGCCTCCTGGACCCCCCACACCACCGCACTCCTGCACTCAGCCCTGTCCTGGGACCTCCACCTCCTCGAAATCCTCCCGCCCCTGACCGCCGGATCCCGCCTCATCATCCACACCGACCCCGACACCAACCCCCTCACGGTCGCCCACACCGCCCACGCCACCCACGTCACCACCCTCTTCCTGTCCACCGCCTCCTTCAACACCGTCATCACCACCCAGCCCCACCTCCTCACCAACATCTACCACCTCATCTTCGGCGGCGAAACCGCCATCCCCACCCACGTCGCCACCGCCCTGGCCACCCTCCCCCACACCCACCTCTACAACGCCTACGGACCCGTCGAAACCACCGTCTGGGCCATGATCCACCCCATCACCCCCGACGACCTCGACCAGCCCGGCATCCCGCTCGGCCGTCCCCTCGGCGACCGCCGCATCCAGCTCCTCAACCCCGACCTCACGCCCACCCCGCCCGGCCAGATCGGCCACCTCCACATCAGCGGCCCGGGACTGGCCCACGGCTACCTCAACCAACCCGCCACCACCGCGCGGCACTTCACCCCCGACCCCACCGGACCGCCCGGCAGCCGCCGTTACGCCACCGGCGACCTCGCCCAGCACACCCCCGACCGCCGGCTCATCTTCCACGGCCGCAACGACACCCAGCACAAGATCCGCGGCTACCGCGTCGAACTCGCCGAGATCGAATCCCGCCTCCTCACCCATCCGAACGTCGCCCAGGTCGCCGTCACCACCCACCCCGACCCCACCGGCACCCTGCGGCTGAACGCCTACCTCACCACCCACGGCGACCGGCCCACCCCCGACCAGCTCCGCAACCACCTCAAACCCCACCTGCCCGACTACATGATCCCCACCGGCTACCACTACCTCGACGCCCTCCCCACCACCCACAACGGCAAGATCAACCGCAAGGCCCTGCAACCACCCCAGCTCGACGCCCCACCCCGGCAGCCCGCCGCCACCCCTCTGCACCACACGCTCACCCAGATCTGGAGCAGGTCGCTCGGCTTCGCCTCGCTGGCCGTCGACGCGGACCTGTTCGAGCTGGGAGCGCACTCCTTCACGGTCGCCAAGGCCAAGGCCCGCATCGCCGTCGCCTTCCAGATCGATCTCCCGCTGCGCGTCTTCTATACCGCGCGCACCATCGACGACCAGGCCGAGGCCCTCATGGAACGAGCGCCGTCACGCCCCACGCTGCTGCGCCGCGCCGAGGAGATCGCCCCCCTGTCAGAACTCGACGACCAGGCATGGGTCGCCGCCGTCGCCCGGGTGCCGTCATGACGGCCCTGTCGTACGGCCAGCACACCCTGTGGATCGCCGACCGCCTCAGCCCCGGCACCCCGCTGCACAACGTCCCCTGGGTGCTCCCGCTGACCGGACCCGTGGACGAGGACCGGCTCAGGGCGGCGCTGAACGCCGTCGTCGCCAGGCACGCGATCTTACGCACCGGTTATGTGCCCGCCGTGCCCGAACCGCGGCAACAGGTCCGCCCGGCCGCCGACATCGGCCTGCCGGTGCGGCAGTGCCGCACCGACCAGGTCCGCGACGTGATCCACGACGAGGTCCGCCGGCCGTTCGACCTGGAACGCGAGTTGCCCGTCAGGGCGCTGCTGGTGCGGTCGGACACCGCCACCCTGATCGTGGTCTTCCACCACGCCGCCTGCGACGAGCTGTCACTGGAGATCTTCCAGCGCGAGCTCGCCACGCTCTACGCGGGGGACACCCTGCCCACGCTCGCCTGGCAGTACGCCGACTACGCGACCTGGCAACGCGAACGTGACGCGCGTGCCGACCTGGACTACTGGGCCCGGCGGCTCCAGGGCGCCCCCGGCCGCCTGGACCTGCGCACCGACCGTCCCCGCCCGCCGGTCAGGACGGTCGAGGGCGCGACCTACGACTTCGACCTGCCTCCGGCGCTCGCCGTACAGGTGCGCAGACTCGCCGCCGCGGCCGGGGTCTCGTCCTTCACGATCCTGTTCACCTCGTTCAACGTGTTGCTGCACCGCTACACGGGCCAGGACGACCTGGTGATCGGCTGTTCGACGGTGGTCAGAGACCGCATCGAGCTGGAAGAGCTGATCGGCCACTTCGTGGCCCTGCTGCCGGTGCGCACCCGGATCGAGGGCGAGCGACGTTTCGCCGACCTGCTGGACACGGTGTGGCAGGGGGTCATGGACGACTTCGAGCACCGCCATGCCCCGCTCGGCCGGCTGTCCGCGGGGCAGCGCCCGCACGTCGCGTTCGGTGTGCACACCACGCCCGCCGCGAAGACGGTACGGCTGGGCGAGGCGAGCGGAATCCCCCAGGTGCACACGACCGGGACGGCGAAGTTCGACCAGCTGTGGTCGATCTTCGACGACGGCCTGGACCTCCGCGGCGAGATCGAGTACAACTCCGGCCTGTTCGACTCCGCGACCATCGAGCGCATGGCGGCGCACTGGCTGACCCTGCTGGCCGCCGCGGTCGAAGCGCCGGACACCCCGGTCGCCGACCTGCCGCTGATGACCCGGGCCGACAAGTCCGTCGTCGCCGTCACCAGCCCGGTACGCGGCGCGCGGAACGCCTGCCTGCACGAGCGCTTCGAGACGACGGCCGCCGCGCACGCCGACCGGCTCGCCACCGACATCACCTATGCCGAGCTGGACCGGCGATCCTCCCGCCTGGCCCACCACCTGCGCGCCCGTGGCGTGGGCCGGGGAGATCACGTCGGTCTCCTGCTGGAACGCACCCCACGCCAGGTGGAGGCCATCCTCGCCGTGCTGAAGGCGGGCGCCGCCTACGTCCCCATCGCGCCCGGCACCCCACCGGAGCGCGTCGCGTTCATCGTCGCCGACGCCGGTGTCAAGGTCGTGCTGGCCGACCGGGCGGGCGAAGGTGTCACGATCGGCCTGCGTGAGGAGGAGCGCGAGATCGCCGCCCGCCCCACCGGCCGCCTGGAGCCGCCCGGCCCCGATGCCACCGCGTACGTCATCTACACCTCCGGCTCCACCGGCCGGCCCAAGGGCGTCCCGGTCAGCCACGCCAACGTCGCCGAGCTGTTCGCCGCCGCGGAAGAGCGCTTCACCCCCGGCCCACGGGACGTGTGGACCCTCTTCCACTCCTACGCCTTCGACTTCTCGGTGTGGGAGATCTGGGGTGCTCTCCTGTACGGCGGGCGGGTCGTCACCGTTCCCCGGCAGGTCAGCAGGTCGCCCGAGGCGTTCGCCGATCTCCTGCGGCGCGAGCGGGTGACCGTGCTCAGCCAGACGCCCTCCGCGTTCGCCCAGCTCACCGCCCTGGTGGAGGAGTCGCCGCGGGTCCTGCGCGATCTGCGCTGGGTCGTCCTGGGCGGCGAGGCCCTGCGACCCCAGCAGGTCAGGCGGTGGTTCGCCGCGGGGGCGGCGCCGCAGGCCCGGTTGTGCAACATGTACGGCATCACCGAGACCACCGTGCACGTCACCGGCTTCGACATCACCCCCGAGACGCCGTTCGAGCGCTCGGTCGTCGGGCGTCCGCTCGCCCACCTGTCGGCCGAGGTGCTGGATCCGCGCGGGCATCCCGTCCCCGTGGGGGTGCCGGGCGAGCTGGTCGTCGGCGGCTACGGGGTGGCGGGCAGCTACCTGGGCCGTCCCGGGCTCACCGCCCAGCGGTTCCGCCCCGACCCCGCCGTCCCGGGCGCCCGGCGGTATCACAGCGGCGACCTGGCCCGCTGGCTGCCCGACGGGAATCTGGAGTACCTGGGCAGGATCGACGACCAGGTCAAGATCCGCGGGTTCCGCATCGAGCCCGGCGAGATCCATCAGGTGCTGATGGAGCATCCCGCGGTCCGCTCCGGCGCGGTCGTGGCCACCGACGGCCGGCTGATCGCCTACGCCGTGCTGAGCGCCGAGGCCACGACGGGTCAGATCCGAGCGCATCTGGCGGGCCGGCTGCCGGACTACATGGTGCCGTCGGCGGTCATCGTGGTGGATCGGATACCGCTGACCGTCAACGGGAAGGTCGACCGGCGCGCCCTGCCGACGGCGGGCCGGGCCGAGAAGGTCTACGACCCGCCCCAAGGGCCCGTGGAACAGGCACTCGCCGCCTCGCTGTCGGAGGTGCTGAAGGTGGAGCGGGTGAGCAGGCAGGACTCCTTCATGGACCTCGGCGGCGACTCCGTACGCGCGGTGCAGGTCGTCGGGAGGTTGCGGCGGGCGGGCTACACGCTTCCGCTGGACGTGCTGTTCACCCATCCCACCGTCGCCGCGGCGGCCGATCAGGCGACACCGGCCGCGCCGGCCGCGGACGCCCAGCCGTACGGCCAGCTCGACGACCGTGACCTTGAGCGGGCGGCGGCGATCGACGGCCTGGTGGACGCCTACCCGATGACCGCGATGCAGCTCGCCATGGTCTACCACATGGAGCTGGACCCGGAGCTGCGGCCGTACCAGAACGTCAACAGCTACCGGGTCGCGGCGCCCCTGGACGAGGCGGCGCTGGAACGGGCCGTACGCGAGGCGGCCGAGCGTCATCCCGTGCTGCGGACCTGCTTCGACCTGACGTCGTTCGGCGAGCCGATGCAGCTCGTGCGCGCGTCGGCCCCACTCCCGCTGGCGATGGGCGACCTCACCGGGACCGATCAGCACAAGGAGATCACCGCGCTCGTCGAACGCGAGTGGTCGGCACCCTTCGACCTGGGCCGGGCGCCGTTGTTCCGGGTGAACGCCCAGCGGCTGTCGCCGGAGTCCTTCCAGCTCACCGTCGTCGAACATCACGCGATCCTGGACGGCTGGAGCTTCACCTCCCTGCTGGCCGAGCTGATCAACCGCCACGCGCTGCTCAGCCGCCGGCCGCGGACGCCTCCGCAGCCCCCGCCGGCGTCCCGCTTCAGCCGGTTCGTGGCGCTGGAGCGCGAGGCCGCGGGCTCGGCCGAGTCGCTGACGTTCTGGAAGGAACGGCTGGCCGCCGCGGACGGCGCCATCTTCGGCAAGCTGCCCGCCGGGCCCACCGTCGGCAGGACCATCGAGCGTGAGGTGCCGGGCGAGCTGTCCCGCGCCATGACCAGGCTCGCCCAGAACGCGGGTGTGTCCGTCAAGAGCGTCGCCCTGACCGCCCATCTGGTGGCGCTGAGCCGGGCGAGCGGTCGTACCGACGTCGTCACCGGGCTCGGCCAGCACGGCAGGGTCGAGGAGGCGGGAGGGGCCGAGGCCCTGGGCCTGTTCCTCAACATCGTCCCCTTCACGCTGCGCCTGGACGGCGGCACCTGGATCGATCTCGTCCGGCGGGTGCACCGCGAGGAAGTCGCGATCATGCCGCACCGGCGGGTGCCGTTCGCGACCATCTCCACGTTCATGCGCGACCCCGAGCTGGCGGCCAGCTTCACCTTCAACCGCTTCCACGCGCTGGCCGGGGCGCAGATCGACGACGAGCGTCTCGGATCGGCGCCCACGATGCGATACGAGCCCAACCACTTCGCGCTCAGCGCGGTGTTCGTCCAGGACCCGGCGTCCGACCGGGCGCTGCTGCTGGCCGACCATCCGTCGCCGCGGCTGCCGCACGGACTGGTCGTCGCCTACTCCAATGCCTACCTGCTGGCCGCCTATGCCATGACGGTCCGGCCGTACGCCGACTATCGACAGGAGCCTTGATGAACTACGTCGTTGTGGTGAACCACGAGGAGCAGTACTCGATCTACCCCGACGACCGCGACCTGCCCGCGGGCTGGGACGACGCCGGATTCCGCGGGTCGGAAAAGGAATGCCTGGAGCACATCGGCACGGTGTGGACGGACATCCGCCCACGCAGCCTGCGCGAACGGATCTGAGCCGATGCGCCTGATCCAGGATGCGCTGGCACACCCCGCCGAGCGTCCGGCGCTCACCCACCTGGACTACGACCACGGGGGTGAGCCCCGGAGCACCACGCTGACCTTCGGCGAGTTGCGGCGCGCGTGCGAGGCGTTCGCGCCGGCCGTCGAGCCGGGACAGCGGGTGCTCCTGCTGCACAGCATCGGGCCCGACTTCGTGGTGGAGTTCTTCGGCTGCCTGCTGGGCGGCGCCGTGCCGGTGCCCGCTCCCGAGCCTCGTACACCCCGTGACCGGTCCGCCGACAGGCTCGCGCGGATCGTGGCGGACGCCGGGATCACCGCCGCCGGCCTCACCCCGCAGGTCTCGCGCGAGGAGGTGGTGCAGCTGAGCCCGAGCCTGGCGGAGATCACGTGGCTTGGGCGTGGGGGCGGCGGCGCCGTTCCCGAGGAGAGTGGGGCGCGCGGGGAGGACCTCGCCTATCTGCAGTACACCTCGGGCTCCACCGGTTCGCCGCGCGGGATCGAGATCACTCACGACAACGTGCTGGGTCAGGCGCGGCACTTCGGGGACGCGCTGGAGATCGAGCGCGACTCGGTGCTGGTCAACTGGGCGCCGTTCTTCCACGACATGGGGCTGGTGCTCGGCCTGCTGATACCGCTGTTACGCGGCGCGCGGGTGGTGACGCTGTCGCCGCAGGCGTTCATCCGTGATCCGGAACGGTGGCTGCGCGCCATCTCCGACTTCGGCGGCACCCACTCGGCGGCGCCCGATTTCGCCTACGACCTGTGCGTGCGCAAGGTCACCGAGCAGCAGCGGTCGCGGCTGCGGCTGGACACCTGGAAGGCCGCCATCAACGGGGCCGAGCCCGTCCGCGTCGCGACCATGGACCGCTTCGCGACGACGTTCGGCCCGTGCGGGTTCCGCGCCGAGGCGATGCGCCCCTCCTACGGCCTGGCCGAGTGCACGCTGGCGGTGACGACACCCCGGCCGGGCGAGACGCCGGGCCGGTTCACCGCCGACCGGGACGCGTTGAGCGCGGGCAGCGCCAAGGCGGCGCCGGCGGGCCGGTCGCTGTCGTCGTGCGGACGGCCGCTGCCCGGCCTGGACGTCACCATCCTGTCGCCCGAGACCGGAGAGGTCCTGCCCGACGGCGCCGTCGGGGAGATCGCCGTCGCCGGCTGGGGCGTCGCCAAAGGCTTCCACGGCCGGTCCGGCGACCTGCGCGAACTTCGTACGGGCGATCTCGGCTTCTTCCACGAGGGCGAGCTCTACCTCACCGGCAGGCTCAAGGACGTGATCATCGTCCGCGGGCAGAACTACCATCCGGTGGACCTGGAGCACGTCGCCCAGGAGGTGGATCCCGCCATCCGGCCCGGTGGCCTCGCCGCGTTCCAGGACGAGGGCGCCGTCGGCCTGGTGTGCGAGATCCGCGGGGCACAGTCACAGGAGTCGCTGGCCGACATGGCCACCGCGATCCAGCGCGTGATCTCCTCCGCCTTTCAGCTCAAACTCGACACGATCACCCTGGTCCACCTGGGGAGCGTGCCCAAGACCTCCAGCGGCAAGGTCCAGAGAAACGAGTGCCGCCGCCGGCTGGCGGCCGGCGAACTCCGCGTCCGCTACCAGTGGCGGCAGCGCGACGCGGCTCCCCAGCCCAGCGTGGCCATGCTCAGGCCGATGCTCAGGTTCATGCTCGCGAAGATCCTGGCGATGCCGGCCGACGATCTCGCCGACGACATGCCCTTCGCCGGCCTCGGCCTGGACTCCGTAGGGGCCGAGCAACTGGCCGCCGAGCTGGAACGCATGCTCGGCGCGCCGGTACCCACCTCCCTGATCTTCGATCATCCGACGATCTCCGACCTGGCGAAAGCGCTGGCCACACCATGAACGCCATCGCCGTCGTCTCCATGGCCTGCCGGTTCCCCGGGGGCGTCGCCTCTCCCGAGGAGCTGTGGCGCTTGCTGGCCGGCGGAGTCGACGCCATCGGGGAGGTGCCGCCGTCGCGGTGGCCGGTCGACCGGCTCTACTCGGCCGACCCGGAGGAACCGGGGAAGATCAGCAGCAGGTGGGCGGGGTGCGTCGACGGCATCGAGGAGTTCGACGCGGGATTCTTCGGCCTGTCGCGCGCCGAGGCCGAGCAGCTGGATCCACAGCAGCGGCTGCTGATGGAGTCCGCCTACGAGGCGATGGAACGCGCGGGGCTGCCACCCGCCCGAGCCGGTGACTGCGGGGTCTTCATCGGGATCAGCGGCAGCGACTACGGCCGCGCCCTGGGCGGCGACCTGACCGCCATCGGCCCCTATTTCAGTACGGGACAGGCGTCGTCGATCGCCGCCAACCGCATCTCCTACACCTGGGACCTGCGCGGACCCAGCATGGCCGTGGACACCGCCTGCTCCTCGGGGCTGGTCGCCGTCGACCTCGCCGTGCAGAGCCTGCGGCGGGGCGCCTGCTCCATCGCCCTGGCGGGCGCGGTCAACCTGGTGCTCGGCCCGGCGAACTGGGTGTCGCTGTCCAAATTCGGGATGATGTCCAGCGACGGCCGCTGCCGATCGTTCGGCGCGGGCGGCGACGGCTTCGTCCGCTCGGACGGCTGTGCCGTGGTCCTGCTCAAACCCCTCCAAGCGGCAGAACGTGACGGCGACGAGATCCTGGCCGTCATCCTCGGCTCGGCGGTCGGCCAGGACGGCCGCAGCAACGGGCTCACCGCGCCGAACGGCACCGCCCAGGAAGCGGTCATCCGCAGCGCGCTGGCCGACGCCGGACTGCCCGCCGAGGCGGTCACCTATGTCGAGGCGCACGGTTCGGGCACCGCGCTCGGCGACCCGATAGAGATGAGCGCGCTGGCCCGCACCTATGGCGCCAGGGAGTCGGGGATCTGCCGGGTCGGGTCGGTCAAGTCCAACATCGGGCACGCGGAGGCGGCGGCGGGCATGGCCGGGCTGGCCAAGCTGATCCTGTGCCTGGGACGGCGCCACCTGCCGGCCTCGCTGCACGCCGATCCGCCGAACCCGCGGCTGCCGCGTAACCCCAAGGTCGAGGTGGTCACCCGGTCCATGCCGTGGACCGCGGAGGGGCGGCTGATCGGAGCGGTGAGCTCGTTCGGCTTCGGAGGAGCCAATGCCCACCTGATCGTCGCCGAGCCTCCGACCCAGGCCGCCGGGCCCGCGCCTGCCTTCCCGAGCCCGCTGATCCTGCCGCTGTCCGCGCGCAGTCCCGGCGCGCTGCGCGCGCTGGCCGAGCGTTATGCGGAGTTCGCCGAGGACAGGCCGCTGGCCGGCATCTGCCACAGCGCCGCCGTACGCCGGGCGCATCACCCCCATCGGGCGGCCGTGATCGTGCAGGACCGGGAGCAGCTACGGCGTGACCTGCGGAATCTGCCGGAACCCGAGGCGGACGGTGTGCCCTGGCGCGATCCCGTCCTGGTGTTCAGCGGGCAGAGCCACCTCCCCGACGCCCCGGCCCTGCTGGACGAGCCTGTCTTCGCGGACGTGGTGGCCAGGTGCGAGCCGATGTTCCGGCTGCCGCTGCGGGCGATGCTGTCCGGTGCGGAGCCGATCCCCGACGGCACCGACGTGGCGCAGGCCGTGCTGTTCGCCTTCCAGGCGGGGCTCACCGACCTGTGGCGATCCCTGGGGGTGCGGCCCGCCGCCGTCGTCGGGCACAGCGCGGGAGAGACCGCAGCCGTCTACGCGGCCGGGCTGCTCGACCTGGAGCAGGCCGCCAGGGTGGCGGCGGCACGGGGCGCCGCCATGCGGCGGGCCCACGGGCGCGGCCGCATGGCGTTCGTGACCGGTCCCATGGACCAGGTCAGGCGGCATCTGGGCGAGAGCGCGGTCATCGCCGCCTACAACGGCCCCGACAGGTTCGTGATCTCCGGCGGCGACCTCGGCGCGGCCATGCGGGCGCTGCGGGGAGCCGGATGCTCCGGTCAGCCCCTGCCGGGCGACTACGCCTTCCACAGTCCCCTCATGCGGGACGTCGCCGAGGCGATGACGGCCACCGACCTCCCGGCCGCCGCCTCCGCGGGCACGGCCGTCTTCTGCTCGACCGTGCTCGGGGCGGTCGCCGGCGGCGACGCGCTTGACGTGGACTACTGGGCCCGCGGCATCTCTGAGCCGGTCCGCTTCCACCAGGCGATCGAGGCCCTCCTGACCATCGGATTCGCGTCCTTCCTCGAAGTCGGCGCGCGCCCGACCCACGCCGGCGACATCACCGCGATCGCCGACCGGCCCGTCCGCGTCGTCCAGGCCCACCGAGCCGGCAGTGTCGCCCAACCGCTCACGCGGCTCTACCGCGCCGGAGCGGACATCGACTGGACGGCCCGCCACCCCGACGGAACCTTCCTGCCGGACCTGCCCACCTATCCGTGGCAGAGGACCCGGCACTGGGCGATCACCAAGGAGTACGGCATGCACGGCGACACCGTCGTCACCATCAAGGAGCGGCTCGCCGAACATCTCAAGCTCGGCGCGGCCGACATCTCCGACCATGCGACCTTCCTCGACCTCGGCGCCGACAGCCTGGTGCTGATGAAGCTGGTGTCCTACCTCAACGACCGGTACGGCACGGCACTGCAGCCCTCGATGCTGTTCGACACCTACCCGACCGTGCGGGCGCTGGCGGCCGCGATCGGAAGCACCGCAGCCCCTGAACCCGCCCCCGCCGTGAAGCCCGCCCCCGCCGTGAAGCCCGCTCCCGCCTTGGAGCCCGCTGTCGCCTCTGAGCCCGCCGCCGACGGGTCCCTGTCCCGGCTCGTGTCCGAGCAGCTGGCGGTCATGCGGGAGCAGCTGCGCCTGCTGACCCCCGCCGCCCGCGACGAGATCCCGCCGAAGCGCGATCTTCCCCCGGCTCCCGCGATGCCGGTGCCGCATGCCGTACCGCACGACAGGCCCGTACCGCACAGCACGCCCGTACCGCACAGCACGCCCGTACCGCACAGCAGGCCTGAACCGCTCACCGAGCCCCAGCGCCACTACGTGGCCGATCTCGTGGAGCGGATGGGCAAACGGGATGAGTCGGCCAAGAAACTGGCGGGCGCCTACCGGCCGCGGCTCGCGGAGAGCCGGCCGTGGGCGAACTTCCGCCCGGCGCTGAAGGAGCTGATCGTCCCGTTCGTCGCCGAGCGGGCCGAGGGGGCGCGGCTCTGGGACGCGGCGAGAAATGTCTACACCGACTACTGCATGGGCTTCGGCGTTCAGCTGCTCGGGCACAATCCGCCGTTCGTGACCGAGGCGATCCGCCGTCAGCTCGGCCAGACCTACTCCCTGGGTTATCAGCTCAAGCAGTCCTATGATCTGGCGGATCAGTTCTGCCAGATCACCGGTCATGATCGCGTCACCTTCTGCAACACGGGCTCCGAGGCGGTCATGGGCGCGATCCGGCTGGCACGGCTGGCCACGGGACGCGACAAGATCGCCTACTTCGAGCGGTCGTATCACGGGCTGATCGACGCCGTGCTGGCCGACACCGGCGCTCCCGGGCTGTCACCGGCGGCCGCCGGCGAGGCGGTCGTCCTGCCCTATGGGGAGGACGACTCGCTGCGGCGGATACGGTCCGTCGCGGGCGAGCTCGCCGCGGTCGTCGTCGAGCCGGTGCAGAACAGGAACCCGTCCGTGCAGCCCGCGCGGTTCCTGGCCGAGCTGCGGCGGCTGACCGCCGAGCACGGCATCGTCCTGATCTTCGATGAGATGATCACCGGGTTCCGTATCGGGCTGCGCGGCGCGCAGGGCCACTGGGACATCACTCCGGACCTCAGCACCTACGGAAAGGTCATCGGCGGCGGCCTGCCCATCGCGGCCATCGCCGGCCGCGCCGACCTCATGGACGGCATGGACGGCGGAGCCTGGGGATACGGCGACGACAGCGCGCCCACCGCCCGGACGACCTTGTTCGGCGGCACCTTCCAGAAACATCCGCTCGCGGTCAGCGCGGCGCGTGCCGTACTGGATCATCTGGAAGCGGAAGGGCCCACGCTCTATCCGGATCTCAACGCCAGGGCCGCGCGGATCACCGACGGGCTGACGGAGATCTTCCAGGCCGAGGGCCTGCCGTACTCGATCGCCTCGTTCGGCTCACTGTGGCGGATCGAATATCGCGGTACGGCCGGCTTCTACCAGCCGCTTCCCCTGGAGATGCTCTACTACAGCCTGCTGGCAGAGGGCGTCCACGTGTGGGAGGGCAGGACGTTCTTCCTGTCCACCGCGCATGACGACCGGGACGCCGAGCACCTGCTCGACGCGGTGGAGCGGAGCGTGGGCGCCCTGAGAAAGGGCGGTTTCCTCCCTGCCGGGGAACGGCCGGAGTGGCGGGCGACGCCACAGCAGCGGCGGCTGTGGCAGATCCAGCGCGATCACGGTCCCGAGTGGACCGCCTACCACGAGACCATGCTGCTGCGCCTGCGGGGCCGGCTCGATGTCGCGGCCCTGGGCCAGGCGGTGCGGTACGTGCTGCGCCGCCATCCCGCGCTGACCGCCGCCTTCACCGAGGACGGCGCCGCCCTGCGCGGCGACCCGAGCATCGCCGGGGAACTCCAGGTGGCCGACGGTGACGACGTGCGGACCTGGACCGAGGCGCCCTTCTCGCTCGACGGCGGCCCGCTGTTCCGTGCCGCGCTCCTCCGGCAGGGGCCCGGCCTGCACACCCTCGTCCTGCTCGGGCACCACCTGGTCCTGGACGGCGTGTCGGCCGGGCTCGTGCTCGAAGACCTGACGGAGGCCTATACGCGTGCCGTACGCGGTGAACGGCTGCCGCGTGGGGTGCCGCCGATCCCCGCGCTGCCCGGAGGAGCCGCCGGGGTCACTCCTCGGCCGCCCGGACCGCACGACTTCTCGCCCGCGACGCGGCGCGAGTTCGGCCTGCCTCACTGGGACGACGTGCGTGAGCGGGCGAAGCGCGAGGGGCTCACGCCGTTCAGGCTGGCGTTCCGTGCGTTCTGCGACGCGCTGCACCAGGTGACGGGGCGGGCCGAGCTGCGGGTCGGCTTCCATGCCGACGCCAGGACCGGCCAGCACGCCTTCGCCGGGCACTTCCTCGACGTGGCCGTCGTCACCAGCCGCGCCGGGGAACCGCTCGACCTGACCCCGATGACCGACGCACCCGATGTGGATGTGGTCTTCGACCTCAATCCCACCCTGCCCGACCTCGCGTGGCCGGGCCTGGAGGTCGAGCTCGTCTCGCCACCTGCCAGGCACGCGAAGTACGGGCTGTTCTTCGATGTGCTCCCCACGGCCGGCACGGGCCGAGTCGAGGTGACCTATCGAACACCCTACGACGAGACCCTGATCGAACCCCTCTACGGACAGTGGATCTCATCCCTCAAGGGACCTTCATCATGAGATTGAACACCCTGACCATCCCCCTGGCGACCACCGCGCTCCTGCTCGCGTTCGCGCCGGCGGCCCACGCGGCCGCGGCGAGCACGTGCACCGTCAACGGCACAGCCCAGACGGGCACCGTCATCAACGGCACCGCCGGCAACGACATCATCACCTGCTGGGCGGGCAGCCGCGACGAAACCTCCATCCTGCCCGGCACCACCGTCAACGGCCTCGGCGGCGCCGACATGATCAGCGCCGCGGGCTCGCCCGCCGTGGACGGCGCCACGGTCAACGGCGGCGACGGCGACGACAGCATCACCCTGAGGGGCGCCGCGAGCGCCACCGGGGCCCTGGCCGTCAGATCGAGCCAGATCAACGGCGGAACCGACCACGACAACATCCTCATCTACGGCGGCGACGCGACGGCCGGCGCCGACTCCCGTGTCAACGCCGCCGTCGCCGGGGGCGGCGTCGACGCGGGGCCGGGCAACGACAACGTCTCCGTCCTCGGCGGCGTCGCCACGAACGCCGGGGGCCTGGGCGGCCACGGCGTCCTGGCGGGCACGGTCGCCGGACGGGACGGCGACGACACCATCACGGTCGGCGGCGGCAGAGCCACCGGCGCCCTCGGACACGGCGGAGACGGGCTCCTCAGCGGTGCGAGCACCACCGGCGGCGCGGGCGACGACATGATCACCGTAGGCGGCGGCGCCGGCGAAGGAGCCGCCGGCGGCGGCAACCTGTCGACCGTCACCGGCGACGCCGGAGTCGACGTCATCTATGGCGGCAACGGTGACGGCGAGATCCTCGGTGGCGACGGAAACGACCGGCTGTTCGGCGGCCTGGGAGCCGACACCGTGGACGGCGGCGACGGCGACGATCTCCTGTGCGGGGATCGCGGCAAGCACGACACCACCGCCTGCTTGAGCACCGTCGAGCAGGGCGACGGCGACGACGTCATCCGTGGAGGCGACGGCGCCGACTCCATCGACGGGCAGGGGCACACCACCAGCCAGCCCGGCGACACCGCCGACGGCGGACTGCCCGCCGCCCCTGCCGGCGGCGTGGATCCCGACACCTGCACCAGAACCGAGACCACCACCGGCTGCCGCGTCGTATGACGTGAACCGGTGCGGCGCCGGGGCCGGCGGCTCGGGAGGAGCCGCCGGCCCCCGGCGCTCCAGGTCTTCGCGGGCCCCGGTCACGCCGATGAGGCCGTCGGACGGATCCCGGCGCGCAGCACTCCAGGACCGCGCGCGGCTCCACCGTGCCGTCGACACCGGTGGGCGAGCCCGCTGCGGCGGATCGACGCTGTTCGCCGCCGCACCCCCATGGACGCGGCGGCAGAGGGCTCGGATAGGGCCGGCACGGCTGCGTGCTCGCCGTCGGCGACACCGCTTGGATCAGGAAACCGCACCCGAGAACGGGCCCAGGCGTGGTGCGGTCAGTACCTCGGCCGGTGTCCCCGCTGCGGCGAGACGTCCCTGATCGAGCAGGAGGCAGTGGTCCGCGCGCTTGGCCATGCGCAGGTCGTGGGTGGCGTGGATGACCGTGGTCCCGTCGGCGCGCACCTCGTCGAGTACGTCGGAGATGCGCTGCCGGGCCTCCGCGTCAAGCCCTGTCGCGGGCTCGTCGAGCAGCAGGAGGTCAGGCTCTTGCGCCAGCCCCTGGGCCAGGAGCGCGCGCTGCCTCTGCCCGCCCGACAGCGCGCCCAGCCGGCGGCCCGCCAGTTCCCGGATCCCCAGCCGGGCCATGCACGCGTCGACCACCGCCCAGTCCTGCCGTGACAGCGGCCGCCACGCGCCACGGTGCGCCCAGCGGCCCATGGCCACCGTCTGCCGGACCGTGATCGGCAGCGTGTCGGACGCTTCACTGCGCTGCACCACGTAGCCGGGACGCCTGCCGCCGTCCCGCGACACCGTTCCCGACAGCGGCTTGACGACTCCGGCCAGTACGGCCAGCAGCGTCGACTTGCCGGAACCGTTCGGCCCCACCACGGCGGTGACGCCTGGTCCCGGGAAGCGGGCATCGAGGCCGTGCAGGACCGTCCGCCCGCCGTACCCCGCACTGAGATCGCTGATCGCGACGGTCACGGACACCTCCGAGTTGAAATTGATAATGGTTTTCATTGTAGAGTGCTTTGCCATGGATTGGTTGCTTGATCCGTTTCAGGTGTCGTTGGTGCGGCACGCCCTCATGGGCGGGATCCTCGTCTCCCTCATCTGCGCCCTCGCCGGGACGTGGGTGGTGCTGCGCGGCATGGCCTTCCTGGGCGACGCGATGTCGCACGGGATGCTGCTGGGAGTCGCGCTCGCCTCGCTCATCGGGGTCAATCTCCTGGCCGGAGCGTTGGTGAGCGCCGGTGCGATGGCGCTCGGCGTGAGCGCGATCAGCAGGTCGCCGAAGCTGTCGCAGGACACGAGCATCGGCCTGCTGTTCGCCGGGATGCTGGCGCTCGGCGTGATCGTGGTGTCGCACTCGGAGTCGTTCGCGGTGGATCTGACCGCGTTCCTCTTCGGAGACGTCCTCGGTGTGCGGCCGCGCGATCTGGTCCATCTGGCCGTCGCGCTCGGGGTCTGCGCGCTGGTCGCGCTGGCGGGTCATCGGCTCTTCGTCGCCCTGGCCTTCGACGCGCGCAAGGCCCACACGCTGGGCATGCGGCCGCGGCTGGCTCACGTGCTGCTGCTCGCCCTGCTCACGCTGGCGATCGTCGCGTCCTTCCACATCGTCGGCACCCTGCTCGTGTTCGGCCTGCTGGTGGCGCCGCCCGCGGCGGCGGCGCTGTGGGCGCGCCGCATCCCGATGATCATGCTGGGCGCCGCGGCGTTGGGCGTCGTCTCGACCGCGGCGGGGCTGGTGGTGTCGTGGCACGCCGGGACGGCCGCGGGGGCCACGATCGCCGCCGTCGCCGTGGCTCTGTTCTTCGTCTCCGCCATCGGTCGCGGGATCGCCGGAAGGAATCGCACGCAGTGATGAAGATCGCCCTCGCGGGGCTGCTGGTACTGGCCGGATGCGCCATCGAGCCTGCCGAGAACGCCGCTCCCCACGGCTACGTGGCCGGGGCGGAGGAGACCGCCGAGCCGCAGTACCGGCTCGTCCTGGCCGACGGCGCGAAGGCGCACGTCCTCGACCTGCTCAGCGGGAAGGTGTACGCCGCCGGCGAGGCCGGGGACGTCACGGGGGTCACCGGGGATGGACGGCACGCGTTCCTGTCCGGCGGCGCGCTGCGGATCGTCGATGGAGGTGCGTGGATGGTCGATCACGGCGACCACGTCCACTACTACAGGTCGGCCGTTCGCGATCTCGGCGAGGTCACCGGGCGGGGGCCGCACGAGGCGTTCAGCGACACGGCCGTCACGGCCGTGCGGTCCGGGGACGGCACGGTCAAGCTGCTCGACCGGGCCCGCCTGGACAAGGGGGACATCGCCCAGATCGGCGTCCTCTCGGCGGGTGGTCCCGTCGTGCCCTTCGCGGGGCATCTGCTCGTGGCCGATGGCGACGCCGTACAGGTGAGGACCAGGGCCGGGGCGCGGGTCCGCACGATCGGCGAGGGATGTCGTGAGCCGGAAGGCGCCGCTGTGACCCGCCGCGGCGTCGTCGTCGGGTGCGCCGACGGCGCCCTGGTCGTCGACGGGAACCTCGCGGGGAAGAAGATCGGGTATCCGGTACGCGGCGTGCGGGCGACGGAGTTCCATCACCGGCCGGGGAGCACCACGCTCGCCGCCATGGCCGGTGACCAGGGCATCTGGGTGCTCGACGTGACCCGCTCGACCTGGAAGCTGATCAGGAGCAAGGGCGTGGTCGCGGTGAACGCGGCCGGTGACGGCCTGCCCGTCCTGTCGCTGACCGGGGACGGAACGCTCCAGTCCCACGATCCCGCCACCGGGAAACGGACGGCGCGCACGAAGCTGCTGGCCGTACCGGAAAGTCCTGTCATTCAGGTGGACACGGCCCGCGCCTACGTCAACGACCCCGCGCGCAAGGCCGTCCACGAGATCGACTACAACGACAGGCTCAGACGGGCGCGGACGTTCAGGCTCGGCTTCGCGCCGCGGTACATGACGGAGATCGGCCGATGAGCCGCGTCGCCGCCGCCCTCCTGGCGATCGTGCTTCTGGCGGGCTGCGCGGCGGGGACCGGGAACGGCACGGGCATCGTCGTCACCACGAACATCCTCGGCGACATCACCCGCAACATCGTCGGCGACGAGGCTGAGGTGACCGTGCTGATGAAGCCGGACTCCGACCCGCACTCCTTCGGCATCTCCGCCCAGCAGGCCGCCCGGCTGGAAGACGCCGCCCTCGTCGTCTACAACGGCCTCGGGCTGGAGGAGGGCGTGCTGCGCAACGTCCGGGCCGCGCGCGAAGCGGCCGTCCCCACTCTCGCCGTCGGCGACGGCGTGATCGGCGACGCGGACGCCGATCCGCACTTCTGGACCGATCCGCGGCAGGTCGCCAAGGCCGTCGACCTGATCGCCGAGCGCGTCATCGCGGAGGTCGACGGCATCGACGCCGCCCGGGTCCGCGCGAACGCGGCCGCCTACCGCGGACGCATCGCCGAACTGGACATCTGGATGGCCACCCAGATCGCCGCCATCCCCGCCGGCAACCGAAAGCTCGTGACAAACCACCATGTCTTCGGATATTTCGCCAAAAGGTATGGCTTCAGCGTGATCGGGGCGGTGATCCCCAGCGGTACCACGCTCGCCTCCCCGAGCGCCTCCGACCTGAAGTCGCTCGCCGACGCCATCAGGCGCGCCAAGGTCAAGGCGATCTTCGCCGACTCCTCCCATCCCGACCGCCTGGCCCAGGTCCTGGCCTCGGAGACCCGCCTGGACGTCCGCGTCGTCACCTTGTTCTCCGAGTCGCTCAGCCGGCGCGAACCGGGCGCCGCGACCTACCTGGACATGATGCGCACCAACACCACGGCCATCGTCACATCCCTCCAATGAAAGGTGTCTTCACCATGCGTTTCCCGACGCTCATCGCCGCCGGCCTCCTCCTGACCGCCTGCGGCACGACCACAAAGGCGGCGGCCCCGCCGCCGGTCGCCGAACCGCTCGTCGCCACCTACGCCGGAGGCCTGTACGTCCTCGACGGCAAGACCCTGCGCCTGGCCAAGGACATCCCGCTGACCGGATACAACCGGGTCAACGCCGCCGGAGACGACCGTCACATGCTCGTCTCGACCGCCACCGGCTTCCGCGTCCTCGACGCCGTCTCCCCGGCGCTGAAGAACGACGAGTTCAAGGCCGCCAAGCCGGGACACGTGGTCAGGCACGGCGGCACCACGGTCCTGTTCGCCGACGGCAGCGGCGAGGTCACCCTCTTCGACCCCGCGCGGCTCGGCGAGGGCCTGCCCAAGGGGGAGGTCTACACCGCGGCCGCCCCGCACCACGGCGTGGCCATCGAGCTCGAGAACGGAGAACTCCTCGTCACCCTCGGCACGGAGGAGGAACGCCGCGGCATCGTCGTCCTGGACAAGAACAGGAAGGAACTCGCCCGCAGCGAGCAGTGCCCCGGCGTGCACGGCGAGGCCACCGCCAAGGACGAAGCCGTCGTCATCGGCTGCGAGAACGGCGTCCTCCTCTACAAGAACGGCAAGATCACCAAGGTCGCGAGCCCGGACACCTACGGCAGAATCGGCAACCAGTCAGGCACCGACATGTCGCCCGTCGTCCTCGGCGACTACAAGACCGACCCCGACGCCGAACTGGAACGTCCCACCCGCGTCTCGCTCATCGACACCGACACCGGCAAGCTGCGGCTCCTGGAGCTCGGCGCCGGCTACACCTTCCGCTCGCTGGCCCGCGGCCCGCAGGGAGAAGCCCTCGTCCTCGGCACCGACGGCAAGATCCACGTCATCGACCCGGTGGCGGCCAAGGTCGTCAGGACCATCCCGGTCCTCGGCGCCTGGACCGAGCCGCTGGACTGGCAGCAGCCCCGCCCGAACATCTTCGCCCGCGCCCAGACGGTGTTCGTCAGCGACCCGGCGAAGAAGCAGCTCCACGCGATCGACCTCGCCTCAGGCAAGATCCTCAAGACCGCGTCCCTCCCGAACACCCCCAACGAACTCAGCGGCGTCACCCGCTGAACCAGAGCCGTGCCGCGGGCGGGAACCCGTTCCCCGCCTTCGGATAAGTACGGTCGTGACATTCATTCCACACCAGGAACCGTCCACGGCGGGCCGGACGCTCTGGCGGGGTCCAGGGAGCTGAGAAGACCGGAGGCACGCGGAGACGTTGGCCAAGCGCGCGACGGCGGCGGCGGGGCAGGCGGACGTCTATCCGCGAGACGCCCAGTGGGTTTACGCCAGAAGACACTTCTACCGATCGCCCAAGATCGCGCCCACGTCGGCCGCGTCGCCGGAGGGAGGAGGCGAGACCGGCTCGCGGCACACCACCGAAAGGTGGACGCGGGGTGACGGCAAGGAGCGAGCCCAGCGGGACGAAGGCAGCGAAACGATCACCAGGCGTCGGGGCGGGGAAGATCACCGTCTACGTCGGTGGATCGGCCGCGCCGCCGCCGCACGGCGCGTTGCCCGAGGGTGAGGTGATCTTCGCGGTCGCTCAGGTGGCCGCCGGCATCGTCGACCACGCGGGGGAAGTCCCGTAGCGCGACGCCGGCCGCCGGTCAAACCCGCGCGCCCGTCCTCCGCGTACGCGCCAGGACGAGGCCCACCGAACCGGCCGCGATCAGGCAGACAGGCGTGTAGAGCAGGAGGTTGAGCCGGTAGAACGGCGTGCCGGTGTCGGTGCCGAGGCCGGAGGACCACACGAGCCCCAGCGCTCCCCGCACGAGCAGCCCCGCCCCGAGCGCGAACACGACCGCCTTCGCCGGCCACCCGCCCCGGCCCCTGGAGACCGCTACGATCGCGATCGCCGCCGTGGTCAGCAGAAGGATCAGCGGCAGCAGAACCCGGGGGGTGAAGGGCACGTCCATGTTGAGGACGGCCATCGACAGCGCACGGGGGTCGGACGCGGGCCTGACGAGCCAGTACAGGTGGGCCATGGCGTCGACGACCAGGATGGTGGCGACGAAGGTGCCGAGACGTTTGGTGTTCATGCCCTCAAGGAGGCGGCGGATTCCCCGATGGTTCCATGGAACCTTTGGGAACCTCGCCGCCTCTGGACGTGTATGAACTGGCCTGTCGTTGATCTGGACCCGGTGCGGCGCCTGCGCGCGCTGGCCGCCGCCATCCCGGGCGCGCACGTCGCCGAGCGCGTCATCCCGGCCCCCTTCGAGCTGATCTGGGAGGTGGCGAGCGACCTGGAGCGCGAGTTCGGCACGTTCGAGCCGGACATGCGGCACGTGCGGATCGTCGCCGACGACGGCCACGGGCGGCTGGTCGCCACGGCTCGCAGCAGGTACGGCATGCGCGCCCGATTCGCCGTCGACCTGCGACCGGGCTGGTGCTGGATGCAGTCCAGGTTCCTGCTCGTCGGCCTGGCGGCGACGGCCGTACCCGGTGGCACGCTCGTCGCGCAGACCGGAGGTCTTCGTGTGCCGGGGCGATCCGCGCTGGTGCCGCTGGGCGTGAGGCCTGCCGGGCGCAAGGCGTTGGCGCGGCTGGCCGCCCGCGTCGAGGAGCGGTCCCGGTGACCGTCGAACGGGTCCTGGCCGCACAGCGCGGGGACACCATGGCCATGAGCGACCTGCTCGACGAGCTGACGCCGTACCTCGGCCGGATCTGCGGCCCCATCGCGCTCGACAGCGGACCCGACGCCGTCCAGGAGGCGCTGATCGCCGTCTTCAGGAACCTGCGCGGGCTGCGTGAGCCCGAGGCGCTGTACGGCTGGGCGCGGGCGATAGCCGTACGGGAAGCGGTGAGAATCGCCAGACGCGACGGCCGCGCCAGCCCCGCGGAGCTGGCCGAACTGCCGTCGCGGCAGGACGTGGAGAGCGCGGTGGACATTCGGGACGTCCTGGAACGGCTCTCGCCGGAACACCGGGCGGTGCTGATGCTGCGCGACCTCGAAGGCCTGGAGGAGGCGGCCGCCGCGCGGTTGCTGGAGGTGCCCGTGGGCACGGTCAAGTCGAGACTGGCGCGGGCACGGCGGAGCTTCCGCCAGGCCTGGCAGTCGTGAGCCTCGCCGACCCCAGCACCCGGGCGCAGCCCCGGTCACGGCGGCACCGGCAACTCTCCTGATGACCGGAGGCGCGGGCACACGGACGTCGATCATCGGGCGCGGCAGGGGCGGGCCGCTGGAGGCGGACAGGGAGCCGGCTCTTCGTGTCCAGAACCGGCAATCGCGGCATCCGACGATTATCGAGGGCCCCGCCACAGCCACTCCACGAGGTGGAGCTCCTTGGACCCGGCCACTGGTCCGGTGCGGCCGTGGAAACGTGCCTAAGGCTGTGCGCCCTCCGCGGTCGCGCGCAGGGCGTGGATCTGGCCGGCGTCGGTGCGGCGGACGGCCAGGCGGATCAAGGGGGCGAACAGGGTCCAGGGGAATCCGGTCGTGGCGAGGTCGGCGGTCAGGTGGGCGCGGGTACGCGCGTCGCCGTCGAGCGGCTCCAGGCGGTAGACGTATCGGGCGGTGACTCCGCCCTGGATGGTCACCAGTGTGATCGAGCGTCCCTCGTCCAGATCGGCGATCTCACTGGTGCGGGTCTTGCCGCGGGCATGGAAGGTGATCGTCGAACCGGCGCGGGTGCCCGACTCGGCGTACATCGACTCCACGCCCTTCATCCATCGGGGAGCTCGTTCCCAGTCGGTCAGCACCTGCCACACGTCCCGCGCCGGCCGGTCGATGACGGCGTCGACGGCGAATGCCCGTTTCATGGCCCACAGTGTGACCGCCGGCCGCGGTAGGGGACTTGTACGGAATTCACATCTCGGGGACGAACCCCGGCTCGTTCTGCCCGGTGGCGTACGCGCCGCGCTGGGCGAGCACGTACGCGGACGGCGTCACCCCGCTGTGGCGCTTGAAATCCCTGATGAAGTGGCTCTGATCGAACCATCCCCACGCGGCGGCCAGCCCGGTCCAGTTCAGATCGGCGTGCACGTCCACATGATTCAGCAGCCGCCGCAGCCGGAGGATGCGCGCGAGGGAGCGCGGGGTCAGGCCGATGACGCGCACGAATTCCCGGTCCAGGTGGGCGGGGGTGATGCCGAGCTCGGCGGCCAGACCGGAGATGCGCCGTCGGGGATCGGCCTCCAGCGCGGCTACGGCGGTCGTACACCGTCGCCATCCGCGTGCCGGGGAGAGGCCGGCGCGCAGCGTGGCCTCGACGGAATCCAGGCAGGCAGCCGGGTCCGGGCGGGTGAGTAGTGCGGCGCGCAGCGCACGGGCGGGCGGCCAGACCGTCGTCAGGTCCACGACCCGCCCGCGCAGCGGAGCGGGATCGACGCCGAACAGCGCGTGGCAGCCGACCGGCGACGACACCACACCGACGGCGAGCGTCTCGGCGGTCGGGGCGTTGATCACCGGCTGGTCGTGCGGCCCGGCCAACCAGCCTTCCGCCGCCACGAACGCCGGTCCGTCGCCGTTGCGCGGCGTCTGCACGATCGGGGATCCGAGGACGAGCACCGCGACCGTTGATCCCGTCGGCGCGATCCGCTCCCGCGGGTACGGCATCCGCCCCCGGGCGAACCACACCGACTCCGTGAACGGCTCCAACACCCCCGTCGGCCGCCGCGTCACGAACTCGAACTCCATGCCCGTCAGTGTCGCGCCCCGAGGGCCGCCACGTCACCGTCGTACCGCGCGGGTGCGCGGACGGATGTCGTGTCAGGTGTTCAGTCCCGCGCGGGAGTTCTCGCCGGCGGGGGCGCAGACGACCACGAGGTCGAAAGAGTGCGATCACCTGATCCGACTGCAGGAAGCGGAGGCTTGCGCTCAACCCGGGTTGAGGAGACATCGTGATGCCCACTGCCGACCGGCGAAGGAGGGGTGACCAGGTGGCTGTCACGGACGCGCGGACCGTGGTGACGTTGCGGGAGCTGACGGAGCGGGACGCCGGACGGGCCGGGAACAAGGCCGTGAACCTGGCCGCCATGCTCGGCAGGGGCTTCAGCGTCCCCGGCGGTTTCGTCGTCACCACCCCCGCCTATGCTTCCGCCTGCGCCGGGAGGGCGGCGCCTCTCCTGGACGGCGACTCCTCGGCTGAGGAGGTGGCGCGCTCCGTTCGCGCGGCGATCCTGGCGACGGAACTGCCCGAGGGGCTGGCCCGGGCCGTCGTGCGTGCGTACCGGGCAGTACGACACGTTCCTGCACGTCAGCGGCGGCGAGGAGGTCCTCGCGGCGATCAGGCGCTGCCCGCATCGCGGTCATCGTGCAGCGCATGGTGAACGCCCGGGTGGCCGGCGTCCTGCACACCCTGAACCCGGTGACGGGCCGCAGGTCCGAGATGGTCGCCGAGGCGGTGCGGGGGGCGAGGCGGTGGTGGCCGGTACGGTCGTCCCCGACCAGTACGTGCTGAGCGACACCAGAGAAGGTTTGCCCGAGGCCCTGCAGGCGGGGACGCGAGCCTTTCTCGCGCGCCACGGCTGCCGCGTGGCCGCCGAGATGGACCTCGGGCTGCCCCGCTGGGCCGACGACCCCGCACCCGTCTTCAGCACGCTGATCAGCTACGTCGATGCCGCGGACACCGGCTTCGACGCGCCGACCGAGTTCGCGGCCGCCGCGCGGGAGGGCCGGGCCAAGGTCGCCGAGCTGGTACGCAGGGTGCCGCCCGGCAAGCTCCTCCACCACCTGGCTGCGCGCTTCCTGCTCTCCGCCGCACGCGAGGGCGGGATGATCTCCCACGGCACGACGGTCGCCCGCGAGTACGGCATCCCCGCCGTGGTGGGGGCGGCCGGCGCGACCACCCGGATCCAGGACGGCCGGCTCATCACCGTGGACGGCTCCCGGGGAACGATCTCGCTCGGCGGGCGTCAAGATCCTTGCGGTGCCGCTCGAACGCCCTGCCCTGATCCGCCGTAGAGGCGTGAAGATGGGGTCGTGGATGGGCTGACATCGATCCGCGCGGTGGCCGATCACTTCGGCCTGCCGCTCTCGACACCGCACTACTGGGAGCGGCGCGGGCTGGTGGTCCCGCACCGGCGCTCGGGGCAGCGGTTCTACGACAGCGCTCAGGTGTACCGGGTGGCGTTGATCCGGCTGTGGCGGCAGAGCGGACTGATGGGGATCGACGAGATCGCGGCGCTGCTGTCGCGGACCGAGAACCGGCAGGACGTCGTGGACACCCGGATGGCCGACATCGACGCGCAACTGGACCGCCTGGCCGCCGCCCGGCGGTACCTCGGCCACCTGAAGCAGTGCCACCACGGCCCGTCACTGGAGGACTGCCCCGAGTTCAGAGCCGGGATCCAGGTACCCGAGCCGGCGAAACACTGATCATCATCCGGTACGGCCGGCACCACAGCCCCAGGTCCGGCCCGGCGTGAGCCAGTTCACCTGCCATGACTGTCACAGGGCGGCACGCCAGTCCGTCCAGACGCATGAACGATTCCCCGACCACGCCGGAGATCACCATGGTTGGCCTTGAGAACGCACCGCAGACCACCGCCGCCCGACCGGCGCGCCGGCGCCGCCGGCTCGCGGCCGTGCCGGCGCTGCTGGTGACCGCGCTGCTGTTCGGCGCCTACGTCTGGCAGCCCGCCGAGGACGGGCGCGCCTTCCGCTCGCCCTACCTGGCCCAAGCCGGCTCACGCTACGCCGACACTCCCCTCGCCCGCTTCCACTACGTCCAGGCCGGTTCCGGCACGCCGGTGATCCTGCTCTCGCCCGGCGGCACCTCGGTCATCGGCTGGAAGGACCAGCTCAACGCCCTGGCCCGCGACCACACGGTCTACGTCGCCGACCTGCCCGGCCAGGGCTACACCCGGGTGAAAGACCCGGACTTCGCCTTCGACCTGGACTCGATGGTCACCGCCGTCGGCGCGTTCATGGACGGTCTCGGTGTACGGCAGGCCGCGCTGGCCGGCAACTCCTGGAGCGGCGGCTGGGCCCTGGCCTTCGCGCAGCGCCACCCCGACCGCGTCACCAAGCTCGCCCTGCTGGACGCCACCGGCCTGGACCTGCCGGGCACCGTGATGTGGGAGTCCCTGAAGATCCCTGTCGTCGGCGAACTGGCCGTCAAGCTGTCCACCGGCAGGTCCACCGTGCGCGGCCTGGCCGAGGGCATGATGGTCAACAAGGGCCGCGTCACCGATCAGCTGGTGGACGAGTGGTGGGCGCCGATGACCTTCCATGACAACATCCGCGCCACGTACCTGCTGGAACGCCGCCTCGACTGGGCACAGACCGAACGCGCCCTGCCCGCCACCAGGACTCCGACGCTGGTGCTGTGGGGCAGGCAGGACACCGTTCAGCCGGTCGAGCGCGCCCGGCGGTTCGCCGACCTGCTCCCGAACGACCAGCTCGTGATCCTGGACGGCTGCGGCCACGCCCCCCAGCTGGACTGCCCGGACCCGGTCAATCGCCATCTGCGGACGTTCTTCGCCGGGTGAGGCAGGATTCGATCACCTGGGCGAGGAGGCAGAGCTTCGGGTTGCTCTTCGCGCTCTTCTGGATCCAGCGCACCACCGCCAGGTCATCGCCGGTCATCGTGGCCAGGGAGCATCGCAGGATGGGCTTGATCCTGGGCGATCTGGTCACGCGGGCGTAGCGGATCATCGCGCGGTCGGCATCGAGGGCCGGCCTCAGGGCGGACAGTTCGGGCGGGTGGTGGCGGGCCAGGCGGGGCCCGTACTGGAGGACGTCGAGGAAAGGCCAGGTGAGCAGGTAGTCGCGCAGCTTCGCCCAGTCCTGCCAGGCGAGGAAGGTGTCGGCCGCGAAGAGCCGGTCCTCCGGTGACGCCGGGTTGACGATCGCGAGGAGGTCCAGGCCGCGGGCCTCGCGTAAGACCGCGCGGATCGGTTCGCGCAGTTGCGGATGCCGGTAGCCGGCCGTCAGCCGGCCGGTGTCGAGGGCGTCCAGGCGGCCGTTCAGCAGGTCGTGGATCATGTGGCCGCGGAGCGTGGGGGAGCGCTCGATGAGCACGCGGATCGCGCGTGGCAGGCGGGGGGAGACGAGGACCTCGATGAGCAGGTCCGCATCACCGACCACGCTCATGTCGTCCAAGGCCGGGTCGCTGACCTGGCTCCCGTGCCTCAGCAGGTGGCTGGACAGCTCTCGGGTGGGGCCGGCCAGCCACAGCCGCCAGCCGTGCCCGCTCGCCTCGGGGTCGAGCCGGGTGTGGTTGCCGAACAGCGCCGGCCAAGGTTCTCCGCCGCGCAGCGCCTGGGACCACAGCGCCGCGAGCTCGCCCCCGCGGGCGGTGCGGCACCGGTCCCGGGCGAGGTCGGCGGTCGGCGCGTGCTCGCTGCGCCGGGCGGCCTGCACGAGGTCGATGGGCATGAGGCGCTTCAGCATCCTGGCGAAGGGCGCGAAGTCCTGATCGTCTCGGCGCAGGCTCTGGCGGAGGAACCAGTCCTCCAGTTCCAGTTTCCTGAGATGCTCGGCGATGATCGTGTGGGGCCACAGGAGCCCGGGGACGGGCGTGGTCACGGACTCGCCGATCTCCAGGAAGCCGTCCCGGTCGCCGACCGCCAGCCGTACCTTGGCCAGGTGGGCGTGGCCGTGGGGCGCCAGGTCGCGCGCCGTCAGTTCGTGCAGCAGCTTGAGCGCCGCGTCCGGGTCGTGCCAGTCGGGGTGGAACAGCCTGTCGATCACCTTCTGGTCGCCTCGGGCGATGATCGCCTCCAGCGCGGTGGCGCGTACGACGGGGATGCCCTGAAGCACGGAGAGCACCAGTTCGTCGTCGCTCAGGCCCGTGCGCCGCAGGACGTCCCAGATGGCCGGGTCGCCACCCGTGCGCCAGCGCCGCCACAACGTGCGGATCGCCGCCGGGTCCCCGCGCCTGGCCCGGAAGGACAGCCACCAGATCACCCATCGAGAATGGTGCAGGGAAACGCCGCTGGGCAAGGGGCGTCCGGGCGAACCAGCCGCCTCCGGCATCAACCGATCGGCTGATGCCGGAATCCACCACTCCGCTCTCCGGCCGGACGATCCGCCACCCATGCTCCCCGCGCGATTCTCAGGACATGCCCACACACCAGGAGCCCGCTCTCCGCACCATCGGACTCCGCAAAGCCTTCGGCGACCACGTGGCCGTCGACGACATCCACCTCACCGTCCCCGCGGGATCCTTCTACGGCCTGGTCGGCCCCAACGGCGCCGGCAAGACCACCACCCTGGCGATGGCCGTCGGCCTGCTCCGCCCCGACGCCGGCAGCGCCGAGATCTTCGGCGTCGACGTCTGGCGCGACACCGTCCAGGCCAAGCACCTGATCGGCGTGCTGCCCGACGGGAACGCCATGCCGGAACGGCTCACCGGCCGCGAGGTTCTCACCTACCTCGGCCTGCTGCGGGGCCTGCCGCCCGCCGTCGTCGCCGAGCGCACCGACGAACTCCTCCACGTCCTCGAGCTCGACGCCGCCGAGCGGACCCTGGTCATCGAATACTCCACCGGCATGCGCAAGAAGATCGGCCTGGCCATCGCCCTCCTGCACGCGCCCCGCCTGCTCGTCCTGGACGAGCCCTTCGAGGCCGTCGACCCCGTCTCCGCGGCCACGATCAAGACCATCCTGCGAAGGTTCGCCGGCAACGGCGGCTCCGTGATCATCTCCAGCCACGTCATGGCCCTCGTCGAGCAGCTCTGCGACCACGTCGGCGTCATCTCCGACGGCCGGGTCGTGGCCGCCGGGCCACTGGCGGAGGTACGCGGCGCCGCGACCCTGGAGGACGCCTTCGTCGACCTCGTCGGCGCCCGCACCGGAGGAACGGAGGGCCTGGCATGGCTCACGGCCTGACCCTCGGCCCGACCGCCTTGGCGCGGCACATGATCCGCATGCGGCTGGCGCTCATGCGCAACTCCCTGCGCGGCGACAACGCCACCAACCTCTACACCGGCGTCTCGGCCGGGCTGATTCTGGCCTTCGGCACCATCGCCGTCGCCGTTCTGTGGCCCGTCCACCTGCCCGTCACCCTGGCCGTGTGGCTCGCCGGCTGGATCTTCGGCCCCATCTTCATCGGGGGCGGCAACGAGGCCCTCCGCCCCGAATACTTCTCCATGCTCCCGGCCACGCCGGGCCGGATCGCGGCGGCGCTGCTCGCCGGAGCCTTCGCGGGCCCCGCACCTGCCATCAATCTCGTCGCCCTGCTGTCCCTGCCCGTGTACGGCTGGCGCTTCGGCCCGGCCGGAGTGCTCATCGGCCTGGTGGCAGCCGTCACCACGCTCATCACGATGGTGATGATCTCCCGCGTCATCGTGGCGCTCATCGGCCTGTTCGTCAGATCCCGCGCCACCGCGGCCGCCGTCGGCATCGTGACCGGCACCGCCATCGCCCTGTGCAGCAACGGCTGGGCGCCCGTCGCGGCGCTGGGCGGCACCGACACCTCCGCGTGGTCCCAGGTCCTCGTGCGCGTCCTGCCCTCCGGATGGGGTGTGGCCGCCATCGAAGCCCCCTGGCCCCTGGCCCTCGCCATCCTCGTCGCCGGCGCCGGCGTGATCGCCCTCCTCCTGGCCGCCTGGGCCGGCCTGTTGTCGCGACGCGTCGTCTCGGCCGCACGCGGAGGCGTGCCACCCCGCGGCGGCACCCCCCGCCCTCTCCCCAGCACCGGCGGCGCCCGCATCACCGCCGCCAAGGAACTGCGCGCCTGGTGGCGCGACCTCGTCCGCATCCAGCTGCTCGCCACCGCCTTCTCCTACGCCATCGTCACCCCCCTCCTGCTCCTCGCCCTCGACGCCTGGATCATGGTCCCCTTCGCGGGACTCATCGCGATCGTGATGGCCGCCGCGTCCTCGGCCAACCTCTACGGCTCCGACGGCACCGCGCTCTGGCTCACCCTCCTGACCCCCGGCGCGGAACGCGCGGACGTCCGCGGCCGCCAGCTCGCCTGGCTCCTCGTCGTCGGCCCGGCAGCAGTGCTCCTCTCCCTGGCCGGCACCCTCGTCAGCGGCCTGGCCTGGGCCTGGCCGTGGGTACTCGGCCTGCTCCCCGCCCTGCTCGGCGGCGGCGCCGGGATCATCGTCCTGCTCGCCGTCACCTCGCTCGTCCCCGGCACCGACCCCCACAAGCGCGGCGGCAACCCGCTCAGCACCGGCGCCGACGAAACCGCCGAAACCAGCCTCGCCTGGCTCGTGCTCGTCGCGGTCCCCGCCACCGGCCTGCCCGCGGCCGGCGCCATCCTCCTCCACCCCTGGGCCGGCATCGCCACCGGTGTGCTGACCGGCGCCCTCAGCGCCTGGGGTTTCGGCAGGATCGCGTACCGCAGACTCGAGAACCACGGCATCGACCTGCTCAACCTCATGAAGCACGGCCCGGCGCCCGAGGCCGGCAAACCCGCCGCCGCGGACCTCCCCGTCCTGCACCGCATCGGCGTCACGATCAGCTACGCCATCGCCTGGCTTCCCCTGTTCCCCCAGGGTCTCGTGCCCTTGGTCATGAAGATCTTCGGCATCGGGGGTCCCGGGTGGTTCCTCGCCCTTCATCTCCCGCCGATCTGGCAATGGCCCACCGTCATCTTCATGATCGCCCTGGGGCTGCTCATGTACGGCTACGCCATCCTCATCCCCATGCGCCTAAACTCGCCCTCGACCACCACCACCAGGTGATACCCGTCCATACCCCGAGAGGAGGGCGAGCCCCGGATGAACGACCCCTTCCCGATCTCCACCTGGGAACGACGCTTCGAGCGCGTCGTCGAGATCGTCCCGTACATCACCCTCGGCGCCTCCCTCGTCATCAGCCTGGCCGCACCCGACCGGCACGAAGGCGGGATCCCCCGTACTCTCGCGCTCACCGCCCTGGCCCTCGCCTGGATTCTCGGCGCCCGCACCCTCATCCCCGCCGCGGTGCGCCGGCGCAGGGCCGCCGTCACCATTCACTTCGCCGGCGTCCTGGCCACCGCCGCGCTGCTGACCCTCCACCACCCGAGCTTCATCATCTACTGCATCTCCGGCTTCTTCCTCGCCGCCCACTTCGCTCCTTCCCGGTGGACCTTCGCCGCCGTCGCCGCCACCTCCTTCGTCCTGTACGGCTCGTCGCTCGACTGGAGCCAGGCCACCCTCCAGCTCATCGTCTTCTACCTGGCGATCATCGCCGTGCAGACCGTCGCCATCGGCGGCGGTTCCATCGCAGGCATCAAGATCGAGGACCGGCAGCGCAAATATCGGAAGGCGGTCAGCGACCTCCAGACCGCCCTGGAGGAGAACGCCGGCCTCCACGCCCAGCTCCTCACCCAAGCCCACCAGGCCGGCATCCTCGACGAACGCCAGCGCATGGCACGCGAGATCCACGACACCCTCGCCCAGGGCCTCACCGGCATCATCACCCAGCTACGCGCCGCCCAGCGCGTCGAGGACTCCGACACCCACGTCGAACTCGCGCTCAACCTCGCCCGGGAGAGCCTCACCGAAGCCCGTCGCTCGGTCGCCGCCCTGCAGCCCCACCAGCTTGAGGACGCCCACCTCCCCGAAGCCATGACCACCCTGGCCCGCAACTGGACCCAGACCACCGGCGTCGACCTCCACGTCGAAGTGACCGGCGACCGCGTCCCCCTCAGCCCCGCCATCGAGGTCACCCTGTTCCGCGTCGCCCAGGAAGCCCTCGCCAACGTCGCCAAGCACGCGGGCGCCACCCGCGCCGGCCTCACCCTCTCCTACACCGGCGCCGTCGTCCTGCTCGACATCCGCGACGACGGCAGCGGCATCCACAACCCCAGCGGCAAAGGATTCGGCCTCAGCAGCATGAGACAACGCCTACGCGGCGTCGGCGGCACCCTCGAGATCGAGAGCACACCCGGCGAGGGCACCGCCGTCAGCGCCACCGTTCCCGCACTCCAAGGAAACCCCCGGTGATCCGCCTCCTCATCGTCGACGACCACCCGATCGTCCGCGACGGCCTGCGCGCCGCCTTCGAAGCCGAACCCGACATCCACGTCGCCGGCGAAGCCGCCAACGGCCGCGAAGGCATCGACCGCGCCGCCGTACTCGAGGTCGACATCGTCCTCATGGACCTGCGCATGCCCGAAATGGACGGCGTCAGCGCCATCACCGCCCTGCGCCACTCCCATCCCCACATCAAGGTCCTCGTCCTGACCACCTTCGACGGCGACTCCGACGTCCTGCCCGCCATCGAAGCCGGCGCCACCGGCTACCTCCTCAAGGACGCCCCCACCGACGAACTCCTGCGTGCCGTACGCGCTGCCGCCGCGGGCGAGCCGGTCCTGTCCCCTTCGGTCGCCGGCCGCCTGATGGGCCAGGTACGCCGGCCCGTGAAGGCCGCCCTCACCGACCGCGAACTCCAGGTCCTCGCCCTCGTCGCGGACGGCGCCTCCAACCGCCAGGCGGCCGCCAAACTGTTCATCAGCGAGGCCAGCATCAAGACCCACCTGCTGCACATCTACGACAAGCTCGGAGTCCGCGACCGCGCCGCCGCCGTAGGCGAGGGCTATCGCCGGGGCCTGCTCAGTTAACCGCCTGCCCGCGCAACCGTGGCTCTGGTGAAGGCCAGGCCGATACGCGCTCCCGCCTGCCGTCCCCGCCCACTGTGAACATGGCGATGTCAGGAGAGCAGCTCAGCGCGGCCATGCGGGACCGCGGGCAACGATCGTCGCGGGTTTCGCCACCCCTTAGAGGGTCGCGGCTCGCGCTGCTGAGCGTCAGCTCTCCACGCGCGTCTTCAGCGCCTCGTTCAGGCGTACGAAGTTCCTCTCGGTATGCCTACAGCGCACAGGATGGGGTGATCAAGAGGCTCAAGGGACCCCTCGTCTTCCCCCGTCGCCGACCACGCAGACGGTCGTCATCGGATGATCTTCCGGGCGAAGGCGTCGATCGCTCGCGTCGAGGACTCCACGGCTGCGAAGCCGCGTTCGAGCATGGCGTGTTCGTACGCGCCGATCGCCTCCGGCAGGCTGCCGCGGCCCCGCTGGGCGTCGATCAGGTGCCGGGCCAGGTCGGCGGCGTCGCTGAGCGCGGTGTTCGCGCCGGAGCCGCGGGAGGGCGGCATGGCGTGGATCGCGTCGCCGAGCAGGGTGACGTGGTCGCTGTCCCAGGCGGGGACGGCGACCGAGGTACCGATCGACAGGTGGAAGGTGTGCTCGGGCCAGGCTTGCTCGACGACGCGGCGCAGGGCGGGATGCGCGGTCGTGGTGAGGTCGAGGGCCCGCCGGTGCAGGCCGGAGGCGGGCAGGGCGGCGTCCGCGGCGGTGAGCCGGTCGCGCTGCACGGTGATCGCCCACATGACGAAGTCCTCGGTGTCGGTGAGGCGAAGGCCGGGCGCCAGGCGTCCGGCGGCGGCCGGAGGCGGGTTCCCGAAGCGCATGTAGCCGATCATCATGGCCGGGTCCATGCCGGTGACGGCGGCGAACGCGTGGTGGAGCCCGTCCGGCAGCGAGCGTTCGATGCCGGCGGTGACCGGGGTCTTGCCGCCGATCCAGCGGATGTCCAGGTCGTCGATCCGTGCCTGGGGAAGGCGCAGCCGGCGTACGGCGGAGCCGATCCCGTCGGCGCCGACGAGGACGTCACCGCTCACATGGGTGCCGTCGGCGAAGCAGGCCCGCACGTCATGGTCGTAGTGGGTGAGGGCCTTGCCGTAGTGGACGACGTCGTCCAGGCCGGCGAGCATGATCTCGCGCAGGGTGGATCTGCTGACCGCCCTGCCCTTCTTGATGATCGAGGTGTCGTCGGGCAGCGGGGGGACCGGGATCTCCCGAAGGTGTTCGCCTGCGGCGTCGATCAGCATCAGGCGTTCGCTGGGCTGGCCGCGGGTGGCCTCGTACAGGTCGAAGAGGTGCTCGGGCAGGCAGGCGCGCAGGGCGTCCTCGCCGCGTTCGTCGAGGTGCACGCGATGCCCCTGGGCCCGGCTGTACGGGCCGGCGTCGCGTTCGAAGACCAGCACGTCGACGCCCGCCCGGCGCAGGCCCTGGGCCAGGCAGAGCCCGCCCAGGCCGGCGCCCGCGATGAGCACGCGCAGCGGTTGGTTCATGTCAGAGCCTTTCTCTGTGTCTCGACGGGCAGATGAGCGTGTCGGCCATGACCAGGCCGCCGCTGTCGTGTCCGAGCTCGATGGCGCGGACCGGCCGCACCAGCCCCGCTCCACGCGGCACCGCCATGGTGCGCGGGTTGAGCCGGTGGTTTCGGGCCCTCTGGGTACGTCCCGTTCGTACCGGCCGAGGAGAGCCGCCATGGTCAGCCCGCTGAGGCCGCCGCCGGCGATCAATACATCCATTCTTCATCACCCGTTGGAGAATCTAGCGTCACGGCACTCATACTTCAACGTGTGTTGGAGAAAATGTAGAATCAGGGCATGAGCGGACGATCAGGCCGATGGCGCAGCGGGGAGAAGAGCCGCCACAAGATCCTGGAGGCGGCTCGTGTCCGATTCGCCGGTGACGGCTACGATCGCGCCACCGTGCGGGCCATCGCCGCCGACGCCGGTGTGGATCCGTCCATGATCAGCTACTTCTTCGGAGGCAAGGACAAGCTGTTCGCCGCCGTGCTCGAGGCGCCCGGCAGCCCGCGTGAGCCGGTGGCCGCGCTGCTGGCCCACGGCGTCGACGGCGCCGGCGCCGAACTGGTCCGGCGCTTCCTGCAGATGTGGGACGCCGGCGCGAGCCTGGAGCCGATCCTGACCTTGACCATGTCCGCAGGCAGCCAGGATCCGTCGGCGCGGATGTTGCGCGAGTTCATCGACAAGGAGTTCACGGCTCAGGTCGTCGACAGACTCGAAGGCCCCGACGCGGCGATGCGCGGCGCGCTCGTCACCGCTCAGCTCATGGGTCTGGCCGTGGCCAGGTACGCCGTGCGCGTCGAACCGATCGCCTCAGCCGGTCACGATGCGATCGTGACGTGGGCGGGGCCGATCGTTCAAGCCATGCTCGACGGTACGGCCACGCCCGATCGCACAGGTGCGATCGTCAGTGGCGGCCCCGCACCGTCACTGAGCTGAGCGGCCAAGATAGCGGCGCAGGGCCTCTCGCCCACCCGGAACGAACGGCCCTCGATCGACCACCTTCCGCAGTTCCAACTCCGTGAGCCAGGCATGCCAGGCGATCTCGGACGGATCTGGAGCCAACGGCTCGGCGATCACGGCCTCGTGCACCCCGAACCAAACGGGGCCGATCCCTTCCTCGCACAGGAACGTGAACAAGGGGCGCCCCCGGACACCGACACCCAGCTCCTCGGCCAGTTCGCGGGCCGCCGCGTCCTCATACGATTCGCCCACGCCCACGGCGCCGCCGACCATCACGTCATAGTGGCCGGGAAAGCGCACATGCCCCTCGGCTCGGCGCAGCACGAGGATCCGCCCCATCGGATCGCGGCAGATCGTCGTCGCGATCCGATGCAGCCACCGCCGGCGCACCGCCTCCGCGCGCTCCACGACTTCCAGCACGCGGTCCTGTTCGTCCACCCGCTCGATCAGCTCGCCCATGCGGTACACGGTGGCAGCCGCCACTGACAACCCGGCGACCTTCGTCACGGAACCGGTGATCTGCGGGGCCCCGGTGCGCGAATGACCTGAGTAGTCCGCGCGGGCCACTCATCGATCAGTGTCTACCTGATGAGGAGATCAGATGCGACGACGACTGAGCGCCGTCTTCGTGCTGCTGGCCGCCGTGCTCGGAGGTCTGCTGACCGGAGCGGGCGCCGCCCACGCAGACGCGCCCGACCCCGTGTGCAGACCGGCGTTGACCAACACCCCCGACATCGTCTGCACCATCCCCGTGGAATTCGACAACCGGCCGATCGAGTCCATCGAATGGACGAAGGACGACGACCCCCTTCCCCGGTTCGACAACATCCGGCAGATCCTGGTGAACTGCACACCCGGCGAGCGGTTCGTGATCGGGCTGACGGTCACATTCGCCGACGACATCATTCCCGGCGTGGGGGACACACCCGTCACGTGCCCGAGCAGAACCACCAGCATCACCAGCTTCACCTGCGGTCCGCAGCCGCTGGGAGTGAACTACGTTCTGTGCGAAGCGGTATGGGCGGGTGGGGTCGGCCCGGTCACCGCTGAGTGGTTCAGCCCGCGAGCACGCCGCCAGCCCGTCGTGAGCACCGACACGGCCGCCCGCAGGACCACGGCCGCGTTCGACTGCAACAACCCCGGCGGGACGGAACTCACCTTCACCACCCTGGTCACGGTCACCGACGCCAACGGTTCCAGGGCCTCGGTTTCCACCATCCCCTGTGGGTGGTAGCGCCGGCTGAACGTGCTTCTGCCGGACCCCGCCAAGGCCTCGCGGCGGCGTACGGACCAGTGAGCCCCGGCCGCTCTATCGGCGGCCGGGGACAGACCGTGCCCTCCTCGCGCTGAGTCAGTTCCTAGCCGCGCTCGGGCCAGATCGGGCCCTGGTCGGTCCAGGTGACACCCTTGTTGCGGCACAGGCAGAAGGGGTGGCCGACCGGGTCGGTGTAGATCCGCCAGCCGTACCCCTCGGGACCGATGAAGTTCTGCCGCAGCGTCGCGCCGAGTTCGAGGACGCGGCGCTGCTCGGACTCGATGTCGTCCACTTCGAAGTCGAGGTGGAACTGCTTGGGGTGCTCGGTGTCGGGCCACTGCGGGGCGCGGTAGTCGTCCACCCGGATGAAGGCCAGCTCGATCTCACCGAACGGGATACCGGCCCAGTTCTCGTGGCTGCCTTCCTTGATCGGGTGGCCTGTCACCCCGGAGTAGAAAGCCGCCAGCTTCATGGTGTCCGGGCAGTCGATGATGAAATCGGTGAACTTGAGCATCCCGCGAGCTTGCCAGAAGATCACGGCAGCGTGAGAGCGTGGCGCTGCACTCCGATGATTCGTTGAACCACCGGTTGCCGGGTCGTTGACCCGATAGCTCTACACTCACGCCAATGATGGAGATGGGTGACGGTACGCGGCTACGCACCTGGACGGCAGGCTCGGCGAACCCGCGGAGATTTCCCGTGGTCATGTTGCACGGCGGTCCAGGGGTCCCCGACTATCTGGCCCCGGTCGCCGCGATCATCGACGACCTGTGCCTGGTCCACCGCTACGACCAGCGCGGCACCGGCGGATCGTCGTGGAAGGGTGAGCACACGATCGCCCGCCACGTTGAGGACCTGGTGTCGTTGCTCGATGCCTGGGGGCACGACCGGGTGGTCCTGGTGGGACATTCGTTCGGAACCAACATGGCCGGCTACTTCTTGCTCGCTCATCCCGAGCGCGTGGCCGGACTGATTCAGCTCGCCGGGCCGTTCCTGGGTCCTTGGCGGGAAGCCGACCGGGAAGCACAGCTGGCACGCCGCACCGATGAGCAGCGGATCAGGCTCGACGAACTGGACGCGCTCGCATCACGTACGGGTGCCGAGGAGATCGAGTACCTCACGCTGTCGTGGTCAACCGACCACGCCGACCGGGATCGGGCGTGGGAATGGGCGCTGACAGCGGCCCACACGCTGCGGCCCGTCAACTACGCGATGAACGCCCAGCTCAACGCCGCCGGCAGGGCCGACCCGCTCGAATCACACGTGGACGCGCTTCGCGCGTGCCTGCCGCCCGGCGCGGTGATCATCGGCGGCGCGGGCGACAGCCGGCCCGCCGAGGCCCTGCGACGGCTCGGAACACGTCTCAGCTGCGAGGTCGTCATCATTCCGAACGCGGGCCACCATCCATGGCTGGAGGCGCCCGACCGGTTCGGCGCGGCGTTCCGCGCTGCGGCGGAGAGGCAGACCCGAAGAGACGGCTGACTCCGCGAGACCTATGAGCCTGGGGGGCGAGCGTACCCGCGCGTGGACGTTCCGCATTGCGCCGGGGGACAGGGGCGGGCGGTCCGCAGCTTCGCCGGGAGGCGGGGGTCAGCGGCGGGGGAGGGCGAGGGCGCAGAGGGCGAAGGCGACGGCGAAGGCGGCCTGGACGATCATGCAGACGGCGAGTGCGGTGGTGTACATGACCGATGCGGCCGTGGCCGCGGCGAGGAGTCCTCCGGCTACGGCGACGCCGAGGCCCATCGCGGCTTGTTGCGTCGTCTGGAGCGCTCCTGACGCGGCCCCGGCGGAAGCCGGGGGGACGTCGGCGATCATCGCGCCGACGAGGGGACCGAACATGAACGCCTGCCCGATGCCGACGCCGATCAGGGACGCGGCGAGAGTCCAGGAGTTCAGGCCGGTTCCTTGCAGGAACACCGAGGTCGCGGTGAGCGCGAGCAGCGCGGCCTGGATGACCCCGCCGATGATCAGCAGCCGGCGGAATCCGAAGCGTGGTGCGAGTTTCCCGGACCAGATGGAGACGACGAAGAAGCAGAGGGCGTACGGGAGCAGCACGAGAGCGGCGTGCATCGGGGTCCAGCCCAGGCCGGTCTGTGTGGTGAGGGCGTAGAGGAAGGTGAACGCGCCGAAGGCCGACTGGAGCATGAGCGCCATCACGAGTCCGACGCGGTAGGAGCCCAGGCGGAACAGGGGCGGCGGGACCAGCGGGACGCGGTCGGCGCGGTGCAGCCGGAGCTGCCACCTCCAGAACGCCGCGAACAGGACCGGGACGGCGGCCAGCAGCGCCCAGCACCATGCGGGCCAGCCGAGCGCGGCGCCCTGCGACAGCGGGACGAGCAACGAGAGGAGGGCGGAGCCCAGCAGGACGGTGCCGATCAGGTCAAGTGAGCGGTGGCCGGGGGAACTGGTGGCCGGTACCCACCGCAGGGCGGCGAGGAACGCGACGACGCCCATGACGACACTCACCGCGAACACCGTGCGCCAGCCGGCGCCGAGGAGCGGGACGGAGAGCAGTGCTCCGCCGAGGATCTGCCCGATCGCCGTCGCGCCGCCCGCGGTGGCGCCGAACAACGCGACGGCTCTGGCGCGTTCGCGGCCGTGCGTCGACGCGGTGATCGTCGCGAGCACCTGGGGAACCATCGCCGCCGCGGAGACGCCGGTGAGGGCGCGCGCGGCGATCAGGACGATGACGGTGGGGGAGAGGGCCGCCATCAGGGAGAAGAGGGTGAAGCCCGCCATGCCGAGGAGGAACAGACGGCGGCGTCCGTAGAGGTCGCCGAGGCGGCCCCCGAGGACCATCGGCACCGCGAAGCCGAGTGAGTACACCGAGACCACGAGCGACTGCTCGGCGGGGGAGGCGCGCAGAGATGCTCCGATATCGGGTACGGCGATGCCCGCGGCGGCGAAGCTGACCACCGAGAGCAGCAGGGCGGCGAGGGTGGCGAGGAGTCCGGGAAGCCCGAGCGTTCGTGGCTGGGATCGGGTCGCTGGGGTGGAAGCTGTGGTCACGTGTCGATGCTGCGTGGACACGGATCCGGGTACCAGAAGCCTGTTTATGGGGGTATTAGCCGAACCTGGATGGGCCATCGTGGGTGCAGCAGTATGGAGTCATGACCGACACGATTTCCCCGAGCGCCCGGCGTGAGCTCGGCGACTTCCTCCGCACCCGGCGCGAGCGGTTGAGTCCCGGCAGGGCCGGGCTTCCGGCCACCGGACGACGCCGCACGCCCGGCCTGCGGCGCGAGGAGGTCGCGGTGCTCGCAGGGGTGGGGGTGACGTGGTACACCTGGCTGGAGCAGGGGCGGCCGATCAACGTGAGCACCCAGGTGCTCAGAGCGGTCGGCCGGGCCCTGCACCTGGACGAGGCGGAAACGCGGCATCTGCGCAGGCTCGCCGGCGTGCGGACACCGGCCGCCGATCCGGTCGCATCCGACCCGGCTCTCCTGGCGGCCTTCCAACCGGTGCTGGACAAGCTGGATCCCTATCCCGCGTGTCTGCAGACGCGCCTGTTCGACGTGGTGGCGTACAACCGGGCCTACCGGCACCTCTTCACCGACATGGACTTGATCCCACCCGGTGAACGGAACTGCGCCGTGCAGTTCTTCACCGACCCGGACTGGCGCGGCCGGTACGTCGATGACGACATCGTCGCGACCAGGATGGTGGCGAGGATGCGTGCCGCGGCGAGTGCGGGGAGGGCGGGAGCGGATGCCTCGGGCGTGGTGGGGCGGTTGCTGGAGAGGTCGGACGAGTTCGCGCGGCTGTGGAGCCGCCACGATGTGCTTCTCCAGCACTACGAGGTGAAACGCCTGGAGAGTCCGCTGGTGGGGCTTCTCCAGCTGAACTTCGTTTCCACCGACGTCACGGAGACGGGCCACCGGCTCATGGTGATGACCCCCGACGACGAGGAGACATCGCGGAGGCTGGATGCGATGGCCGGAGCTCGGGCCGCGATGGCCTCGTCCGCGCCGGCCTTGTAGGTGATGGGGGCCGGGCGTCGGCTGAGGCTGCTCGTCACTCTCGCCTTCGCCGGGCGCCTGCTGACCTTCGGCCGGCTCGGTGCGGATCGGGTCCTGGTCGAGTGGTCGGCACGGGGTTCGTAGAGTGGGCACCATGATCTACGCAGTGATCCCGTTGACCGATACCGTCCGGCGAGCCGTCAAGGAGATGTGGGGAGCCGACGGCCATGGGGAGGCGCTGCGGCTGCATGGCGGGGAGGAGTCGGCCGCGTACCAGCTCGGGGACCATGTGGTACGCATCGGTCCCGAGTCGCGCGGCAGCGAGGAAACGGAGTGGTGTCACGCGGTCGCCCGGCACGCCGCCGACCGGATGCCCGAGGCCGTCGCACCGCTGACCACGTTCGACGGAGCGACGGTCACGCGGGTGGAAGGCCGGCCGGTCTCGCTGTGGCCCCTTGTCCAAGGGCGCTGGCCGCAGGAGTCGGAGCAGGCGCTCCAGGCGGCCCGTCTGCTGGCTCGCCTCCACAACGCCCTGTCCACGGCCCGCCCGGGACCTCGCCCCGTCCGGTCCTTCGCGGAGTACGGGCTTCTCGGAGCCGAGGACGGCCCGGGAGGGCACGGCGGCCTCGACGACCCCGATCTGGATCTCTGGCTCACCGAGTTCCACCGTACGCACGCGAGCCGTCATCCCTTGCACGGCGACTACTACGCGGGCAACACGCTGGTTCGTGGCGACGTGCTCGCCGCCGTCCTGGACTGGGACGAGTCCTTCGTGGGCGCTCCCGAGTACGAACTGGCCGCCGCCGCGACCGAATGGGGAGAGGACGAGCCTCATCTGGTACGCCGGTTCGTCGACGCGTACCTGGATGAGGGCGGAACGGCCGCAGACCTCGGCGACGAGGCGCTGGCCCAGCTGATCAGGCACAAGCTGCGCAGGGAGGCCGCCTACTTCGAGGTGTCCGTCGCCCGCGGTGTCAGGCACGACCAGGAGGACCTCGACTACCACCACACCCGGCTGGAGCTCTTCCACGGCCTCCGGCCCTGATCCTCAGGTCACGCACGCCGGGGCACGCCGCGCGGTGGTTCCCCGCGCAGCAGGTCCCGCCAGTCGGCCGGCCAGTTGAGCAGGGCGAAGACGAACATGATCATCAGGTTGGCGGGGGCGGCGACGCGTTCGTAGAGTTCGCTGCCGGCCACGATGTGCGTCGTGGTCGCGGCGGTGAGGACCAGGATCAGGGCCGTCGCGCCGATGAACCTGAATCGCCGGCGGGGGATGACCAGCAGGACGGCGCAGACCCCCTCGATGGTGCCGACCACGAACCTGAACCAGGACGGGTAACCCCAATCGGCGAACTTCACCGAGTACGCCGGCCCGAAGAACGTGGGTCCGGGCCAGTACTTCGTGACGAAGCCCATGAAGAAGGTGAACGCCACGAACCAGTAGAAGGCCGTGAGCAGCCGTCGCGGCCACACGCGGGTGGACATGGTGGTTTCCTCCGTACTCCTCGTGTGCGCCGGTCACATCGGCGACGGCCGGCGGGTCATAGACATGACACGACCCGACGAAGGAATGTGACCGATGGGTGACCACGAGTTTCTGGCCGGCCGATTCGAGGAGCATCGCCGTCACCTGCGGGCGGTGGCCTACCAACTGCTCGGTTCGCCGAGCGAGGCCGACGACGCCGTCCAGGAGGCGTGGCTGCGGCTCAGCCGTTCCGACACCGGCGAGGTGGAGAACCTGCGGGGGTGGCTGACCACGGTCGTCGCCCGCGTCTCGCTGAACATGCTGCGCTCGCGCGCCACCCTTCGCGAGGACCCGTTGGAGGCGGTGGCCCCGGACCCGGCCGGCGACGGCGGGAACGATCCGGAGCAGGCCGCGCTGGTGTCCGACTCGGTCGGCCTGGCGATGCGGGTGGTGCTCGACACGCTCACCCCGGCCGAGCGGCTGGCCTTCGTCCTGCATGACGTCTTCGCCGTGCCGTACGAGGAGATCGCACCGATCGTGGACCGCTCCCCGGCCGCGGCCAGGAAGCTCGCCAGCAGGGCCCGGCGGCGGGTCCAGGGGGCGGACCCGCCGTCCGGCGCCGACCTGCTGCGGCAGAGGGAGATCGTCGCCGCCTTCCTCGCGGCCTCACGGGGCGGCGACTTCGGCGCCCTGCTCGCGTTGCTCGACCCGGACGTGGTGCTGCACGCCGATCGTGCGGCCGTGCTGACGGGCGCGTCCGGACGGCTCCGCGGCGCCTCGGCGGTGGCCGGGACCTTCCGCGGCCGTGCCCAGGGCGCGCGGCTGGCCCTGATCGACGGCGCCGCCGGAGCCGTCTGGTCAGCGGGCGGGCAGCCGCGCGTGGCGTTCGATTTTACGATCACCGGGAGGCGGATCACCGAGATCAACCTGATAGCGGACCCCGATCACCTCCGCGAGCTGCACCTGGAGGTCGTCGAGGACTGACCGCGCCGGCCGAGTGATCAGCCGTCCCGCGCCGATGGGTAGAGTCCGGCCTGGCGGTAGACCGCGGTGAGGTAGCGCAGCATCTCGGCGGCGTCCGGCGGGTCGGGCTGCAGGACACGGTAGGTGACCGCGCCGGCCATCATGTCGATCAGCACGTCCAGGTCGGCGTCGGCGGCCACGGTGCCGTCCCGCTGGGCGCGGCGCAGCATCGCGGCGGCCAGTTCGCGGCGGGGCAGGATGTAGTGCTCCCAGTAGACGGCCATCAGCTGCGGATGGCTCACCGCCGAGCCCATGATGCGGGCGACCAGCGCCCGGAAGTCCGCGCCTGCGGCCATCTCGGCAGCCGCGGGCAGGACGCGCTCGACGATGTCACGCGGCCGCAGGGCGTGGACGTCGGCCGCTGAGGGGATCACCTCGGCGCGGACCCACCGCTCGATGGCCTGGGCGAGGAGATCCTCTTTGCTGCTCCAGCGGCGGTAGAGGGTCAGCTTGCCCACGCCGGCACGCTTGGCGACCTGCTCCATGCTGGTGCCCTCGACCCCCCGCTCGACGAACAGTTCCAGCGCGGCGGCCAGGATCGCGGTGTCGGTCCCGGGATCGCGCGGACGTCCCCGGCCCCGGGTGGCGGTCATCCCAGGGCTCCGTCCAGCCAGCGGGTGACCTCGGTGGAGCCGCCCTTGCAGGCCAGGTGGCCGTCCGGGCGGATGAGCAGGGCGAGCCCGCCGGCGGAGGTGGTGGGGCGGAGCCGGACCACGCGGTCGCCGAGCCGCCGCCGGGCCGCGTCGAAGGCGACCTCGGCGCCGAGCACCGCCCAGGTGCCGCGCAACTCGGCATTCAGCCGGGTACGGCTGCCGTCGGGACGCTCGCACGCCAGATCGCCGACGCGGTCGCCGGGACGGGGCTTGGCGCCGCGCCCGCCGCCGAGCGGGCCGCGCCGGTAGCTCACCCACAGCTGGGAGGTGCTGTAGGTGGTCCACCGCTGGATCCACGCCTGGTTGAAGACGCGCAGCAGTACCTGGTCGCGCAGCAGCCGGCCGAGCGGGCCGCCCGCGATGTTGACCTTGGTGGCGGCGGTGCTGCCGCGCAACACCGCGGTGGCCAGCGGACGGCGTTCGGCCTGGTAGGTGTACAGAAGAGCGTCCCCGGCCCGGCCCTGAACGACGAGGGCGAGCTTCCACGCGAGGTTCTCGGCGTCACCGAGCCCGGTGAGCATGCCCTGGCCGCCGAACGGGGCGTGCACGTGCGCGGCGTCCCCGGCCAGCAGGATGCGTCCGGCGCGGTAGGCATCGGCCAGACGCCGGTGCACGCTGAACAGCGACGCCCAGGTGACCTCCCCCAGGCGCAGGCCGGACAGCCCGGTCCGCGCGGGGAGGATACGCCGCATGCGCTCGGCGATCTGCTCCTCGGCGGGCTTGTCCTCGTGGAAGGCGGCGTCGTAGGCGATCAGCCGCCACAGTCCGCCCGGCATCGGCATGGCGCCCAGCATGCCATCGGCGTGTACCCAGCCGCTGGTGCCCGACCGGTCCAGCGCCGGTTCGCCGTCAAGGTGGCCGTCGACGAGCAGGAACCGTTCGCTGACCTTCACCCCCGGAAAGCCGATGCCGGCCAGCTTGCGCACCGTGCTGCCGGTGCCGTCGCAGCCCACCATCCAGCCGGCCCGGACGGTGGTGCCGCCGGCCAGCACCGCGGTGACGCCGGTGCCGTCCTGGCGGGCCTCGACCAGGCCGTCGCCCCATTCCGGCCGGACGCCGAGCACGGCCAGCCGTTCGCGCAGCCGCGCCTCGACCCGCGCCTGGGAGATCACCATGGGCGGAGCGGCGGTGCCCAGCCCGGGGTCGCCGAACCGGATGCGCATCATCGGCCGGTCACCGGCGTAGGTGGTGATCGTCATCGCCCGTACCGACTCCTGCGGCAGGCCGTCGAGGGCACCCAGCCGGTCCAGCACCTCCGAGCCCCTCGCGTGGACGAAGTTCGCCCGGGAGGTGGTGGCCGGGAGCGGGGCCCGATCGATGACACGGACCGAGACGCCGTGCTGGAGCAGCCCGCACGCCAGCGCGAGCCCCACCGGTCCGGCTCCGACCACCAGGACGTCCGTGTCCATCGAACCTCCAATATATTTACGAGACGGGTCCGTAAACAAATAGTGCCGCTAATGATCCGGCTTGTCCAGTTCGTATCCACACGGCTACTGGGGCCTGCCTGCGGGTCCGGCGCGTCAGCCGGCTGACACCTTCACGAGGGCCAGCCGTAGGGGCCGAACCGCCCCCAGGCGACGAGCACGCAGAGCATGAGCAGGACGGCGGTGACCTTCAGCCCGGCCGGCTCTTTCCTGCGGATGTGCATGGCGCCGGCCAGCGCCATCATGATCGCCAGCCCGGTCGCGGCGATCGGCGTCAGGACGGGTGCGATCCCGGCGGCGGCCGGCACGATCAGCCCGATCGTGCCCAGCAGCTCCGTCACGCCGATGGCCCGCACGGCCGTCTGGGAGAACATGGCCGTCCACGGATACCTGCCGGCCAGCTCGTCCTTGAGCCGGAGGAGTTTCTCCAGGCCGGACATGGCGAACATGGCGGCGAGGACCGCCTGCACGATCCACAAGAACACGTTCATGGAGGTGTCTCACCTGTTGTCGTTCGGGGATTCCGTCGTCCGGGCGACGAACGGGCGGCCGCCGGGGGGACAGCCTCGATCGGGGACCTCAGCGACACGATCGGGGGTCCGTCCTCGAACGGGAAGGTCCACGTCGGTCGTCCGGGCTCCATGAGGATGACGCAGTCGCTCTGCTCGTGACCGGGAAGTGGGGGGGGGGGGGGGGGCCCGCGCCCCCACCCCCCCCCCCCCCCAAAGCCCCCGGGGGGTGGTGCCGGGCGGGGGCGCGGGTTGCGCGGGGCCCGAACTAGACGGCC
>NZ_JBITGW010000039.1:0-53666 GCF_044457345.1 Nonomuraea sp. NPDC050547 | reverse complement strand
TCCGCTGCCTCAAGCGCTACATCGCCCGCGAGCTCTACCAGATCATCACCAAAAACGATCAAGAATCCGCCGCTTGACATCTATAGGAGCATCCTCACGCCTCCGGGACGTAGGACAGCAGGTCGCCCGGCTGGCACTCCAGCGCCGCGCACAGGCGGACCAGCGTGGAGAACCTGATGGCCTTGGCGTGGCCGTTCTTGAGTATCGACAGGTTGACGACGGTGATCTCCACGCGGTGCGACAGCTCGGTGAGCGTCATCTCGCGCTCTTTGAGCACCTCGTCGAGTCGGATGCGGATCGGCATGTCAGATGGTGGCCTCGACCTCTTGGAGCAGGGCCAGGCCCCGGCGGACGATCTCCGCGATGCCCAGGGCCGCCGCACCGGCCACGACACCGATCAGGCCGCCGCCGGGAAGCGGCTGGAACATGAAGCTCTCGGCGAGCAACGTGGACGACAGTAGCGTCTTGGCCAGCCAGCCGAGGAACGCGGTGGCGATCGATCCGGCGATGAGGACCCAGCCGAGCGTGCGCAGGTGGCCGGCGACCGCGGGCGAGGGGCCCACGTGCCGCACCGTGACCTCGGCGCCGGAGCCCACGTAGGCCGCCCCCTCGGCCAGCATGCCGGCGGGCAGGGTGCCGGGGACGTTGAGGTTGACCCCGATGCCGCCGGCCGTGCCGCCGAACGCCATGACGGCCGCCTGGACCAGCACCGCCAAGGCGCCCAGGCAGCCCAGGACGAAGCCGAAGCTGAACGTGATCTCGAGTCTGGCGATCCATCGCATAACGATTATCGTAAATAACGAAAGTCGTTATGTCGAGGGTTCGATGAGGGTCGCCAGGCCGTTCAGGAGCGGGGTCAGGCCGAACTCGAAGAAGGCGTCCAGGTCGAGGTCGTAGTCGTCGCCCAGCCCGGCGACGACGGCGGCGAAGTGCGGGTAGGCGCCGGAGGCCCGCAACTCCTCCAGGCCGGGCCCCTGCGCGTCCATCCACTCGTCGTCGCCCATGCCGGTCGCCGCGTCCTGCTGGGCTTCCCGCTCCAGGTGTACGGCCACGCCCTGCACGTAGTTGTAGATGAGCACATGGATGTTCTGCCTGGTCAGGGCGTCGAGCCCGTAGCCGTCCAGGGAGGCCAGGGCGTATTCGGCGTGCCGCATCAGGTGGGGCAGGATCAGCGGCCGGGTCAGCGCGGTGACGTGCGGCAGCCAGGGATGGCGGCGGTACAGGGACCACAGGCCGCGCGCCGACAGCTCGAAGCGGGCCCGCCAGCCCTCGGGCAGCGGCTCAGGGTAGTCGAACTCGCCATAGGCGGCGTCGGCCATCAGCCGCACCAGGTCCTCCTTGCCGCCCACGTGGCGGTAGAGGGACATGGTGGCGGCGCCGGTCTTGGCGGCGATGCCGCGCATGGACAGGGCGGCCAGGCCCTCGGCGTCGGCGATCTCGATGGCGATCCTCACGATCCGCTCGCGGGTGAGGTCGGAGGGGGTGGGCGGGCGGTCCCGGGCGGGGCCGGCGCCGGCGACGGTGCTGCCGACGCGGGGCTCGGACGTGATCACGCCCTCCTGGGCCAGAAGGGTCAGCGCCTTGGCCGCCGTGGCCAGCGCGACGTTCCAGTCACGGGCCAGGCCGCGAGTGGACGGGACCTTGTCACCCGGCTTCAGCTCGCCTTCTGCGACGCGCCGCTTGATGTCGGCCACGATCCGGATGTAGGGCGGGGTCATGGGGCCTCCTGTTCTAGTACAGAAGCTAGCAGAAATGCCTGTTGCATGAGCTGTGCGTACTGTGTACATTCAGCTTGCGTACAGCGTCAACGACTGAATGGGAGCACCATCGTGAACGTCCTCGTCTCCGGCGCGAGCATCGGCGGCACGGTCCTGGCCTACTGGCTGCGCGAGCGCGGGGCCCGGGTCACCCTCGTCGAGCGGGCCCCGGCGCCGCGCGGCGGCGGGCAGGCCATCGACATCCGCGGCGCGGCGCTGACCGTCGCCGAACGCATGGGCGTCCTGGAGGCGGCCAAGGCGCTCAAGACCGAGATGCTCGGCATGTCCGTCGTGGACGGGAACGGCGACGAGGTCATGCGCTCGGAGGAGTCGACCTTCAGCGGCGGCCGCCTGGACAGCCCGGACGTCGAGATCATGCGAGAGGACCTGATGGGGCTGCTCCTGGGCGCCGTCGAGGGCGTGGAGATCCTGTGGGGCGACTCGATCGCCTCGCTCGGCGACGACGGCTCCGCCGTACACGTGAGATTCGAGAAGAACGCGCCGCGCACCTTCGACTGGGTGGTCGGCGCGGACGGCCTGCACTCCAACACCCGCGGGCTCCTGTTCGGCGAGGAGGAGCAGTTCGTGGAGCATCTCGGCATGTACCTCGGCCTGTTCCGCGCCGAGAACTTCCTCGACCTCGACCGCTGGCAGGTGTGGCACCGCGAGGGGGCGGCCGGGTTCGGCCTGTACCCGGCCAGGGGCAACGGCGAGCTGGTGGTGAACATGGGCTTCGAGTCGGGGCCGATCGCCTACGACCACCGCGACACCGAGCGGCAGAAGCGGCTGGTCGCGGCGGCCTGCGCGGACCTGCGCTGGGTCGCGCCCAAGCTGCTGGAGGCGATGTGGGCGGCCGGCGACTTCTACTTCGACGCGATGGCGCAGGTCCACCTGCCCGCATGGCACAAGGGCAGGGTCGCGCTCGTGGGGGACGCCGCCTACTGCGCCTCGGTGAAGTCGGGGCAGGGGACGAGCCTGGCCATGGTCGGCGCGTACGTGCTGGCCGAGGAGATGGCGGCGGGCGGCGGGTTCGGGCGCTACCAGGAGCGGATGCGCGAGTTCGTCGCGCTCAACCAGGCGCTGGCCAAGGAGAACCCGGCCGGGCCCGCCCCCGACGAGAGCGTGCGGCGCGCGGCCGACGCGATCACTCTGTGAGACCGCGCCACGTGGGGTGGCGCAGGACGCCGTCCCTGGTCCAGCCGGCGTACTCCACCTCGCCGGCCAGCTGGGGCTCCACCCAGTGGGCCGGCTCGGGGGCCACCCCCGCGAACGGCGAGGCCGGGCGGGCCAGCGGCGCCATGCGGGCCGCGAGGTCGCGCAGCATGTGCTCGGTGAAGCCGGTGCCCACGTGACCCACGTACCGCAGGCCGCCGGCCGAGGGCACCCCCACCAGCAATGACCCGATCATCCCCGACCGGCGGCCCTCACCCGGCTTCCAGCCCCCGACCAGCACGTCCAGCATCAGCGTGTTCTTGACCTTGATCCACAGCTCGCTGCGCCGTCCCGGCAGGTAGGGCGAGTCGAGCCGCTTGCACACGATGCCCTCCAGACCGTGCTCGCGGGCCACGCCCATGACCACGCGGGCGCTGCCGGGAAACGACGGCGGCACCCGCACCCGTCCCCGATCCAGGGCGAGCTCCTCCAGCAGCGCCCGCCGCCGCTCGTACGGCAGCCGCAACGTCGAACGCCCGTCCAGGTGCAGCACGTCGAACGCGTGGTACATGACCGGCACCGTGGCCAGCAGCGACCGGCTCGGCGACCGGACGTGCATGCGCGACTGGAGCCGCCCGAAGTCCGGCGCTCCCGACGAGTCGAGCGCGACGACCTCGCCGTCGAGCACCATGCTCCGCTCACCGGCCAGGTCCGCGCGGAGCTCCGGATAGGCGCCGGTCACCTCGCGGTCGTTGCGCGAGAGCAGGCGTACCTCACCGTCGAGCAGGTAGGCGACGGCGCGTACCCCGTCCCACTTGAACTCGGCGGCCCAGGCCGCTTCCTGCGCGGCGACGGGCAGCTCCCCGCTGACCGCCAGCATCGGCCTGATCAGCATCATTCCCCCTGGTCAGAGGCATACCCCTGCCAGACATAGGGCGAACCGATACGATTTGCCGCCATGACCGGAATCAGGCTGACGCTGGCCTTGCTGGGCGCCGCCGCCCTGACACTGACCGCGGTGCCCGCATGGGCGAGCGCGGCCGCCGCGCCGATCACCGACCAGGTCAGCCTGGAACTGCGCAAGGACGGTGTGCTCCGGGTCAGCGAGAAGATCGGCGGCACGGGCGAGGTCAAGCGGACCTTCCTCACCAGGACCCGCTACGACGACGGCAACGACCGCGTCTACCAGATCGCCAACGTCAAGGGCGGCCAGCTCGCCGGTGACGTGCTCACCGTCAAGGCCCCCGCGACCGTCACCTACGAGGTGAAGGGCGCTGTCACGCCGTCCGGCGGCGTGGAGGAGCTGCGCTGGTTCGCGGTCAACGGCTGGAACGTCCCGGTCTCCAAGGCCACGGTGAAGGTCACCGGCGCCGGCATGGTGCAGAACCTGTCGTGCTTCGCCGGCGAGCTGACCTCGGCCATCGGCTGCACCAGTGCCTCCATGGACCACGGGGCCACCCAGGCCGACTTCGAGCAGGAGAACCTCGCGCCCGGCGAGGCCCTCACCGTCGTGGTCGGCTACCCCAAGGGCACCAGCTCCGGCGCCCCCATCCTGGAGCGGCGCTTCTCGCTGGCGGCCGCGTTCACGCTCAACGGGATCACCGGTGGCGCCCTGGCCGCGCTGCTGGTGCTGATGCTGGGCGGGATCGGGCTCCTGTACTGGACACGGGGGCGGGACGCGCGGATCGCCGGCCAGGAGACCGCCGTCGACCCCGTGCAGAACGGGCACTTCTCGCCGCCGGACGGGGTGCGTCCCGGTCAGATCGGCACGCTCGTGGACGAGCAGGCCGACGTGGTCGACGTGACCGCGACGATCGTGGACCTGGCGGTGCGCGGATACCTGCGGATCGACGAGCAGTCCAGGCAGGCCTACGACGCGCCGGACTGGACGCTGGTCAGGCTGCCGAGCGCGCCGGTCGAGGCCTTGCTGCCGTACGAGAAGGCGTTGTACGACGCGGTGTTCGAGGGCCGGGACGCCGTCCTGTTGTCGGAGTTGTCCGGATCCTTCGCGAAAAATCTCGGGAAAGTGCGGGATGAGCTGTACGCGGATGTCGTGCGGCAGGGGTGGTTCGCCCGGCGGCCCGACACCGAGCGCACGCGCTGGACCACGGCCGGCTTCGTCCTCATCGGCGCCGGGATCCTCGCCACGGTGGGGCTGGCCTGGTTCACCACCTATGGGCTGCTGGGCCTGGCCCTGATCATCGCGGGGGCGGCGCTGGCGGTGGGCGGGCAGTTCATGCCGGCCAAGACCGCGAAGGGGTCGGCCGCCCTGGCGCACACGCTGGGCTTCCGGCAGTACCTCTTCTCCGGCGAGCTGGGAAATGTCCCCGAGCAGCACCGAGTCGAGCTTTTTTCGCGATATTTGCCCTACGCCGTGATTTTTGATGGCGTGGAGCATTGGTCGCGCGTGGTGGCCTCGGTCACCGGCAACGGCCACCAGGCCGACAACCTGTACTGGTACCACGGGCCGGCCGAATGGGACCTGTCCAAGTTCGCCGGGTCGATGCGTACCTTCACCACGACCACGTCCGGCGCGATCTCCGCCACCCGGCAGCTGCGCTCGTTGTGAACGCCGAGGAGCTGGAGCGCCATCGCAGGGAACTGCACGTTCACTGCTACCGGATGCTCGGCTCCTTCCACGAGGCCGAGGACCTGGTCCAGGAGACGTTCCTGCGCGCCTGGCGCAAGCGGGACGAGCCGCCGGACAACCTGAAGGCGTGGCTGTACAAGATCGCCACGAACGCCTGCCTCGACTTCCTGCGCGCCAACCCCCGGCGGCCGGAGCCGCTCGACACGCCCATGGCGGCCGACGCGGGGATGCCGTGGCCGGTCTCCACCCACGTGCCCTGGATCAGCCCCTACCCGGACAACCTGCTCGACTCCGTCATCGAGCGCGAGACGATCGAGCTGGCCTTCCTCGTGGCGATCCAGCACCTGCCCGCCAAGCAGCGGGCCGTCGTCATCCTGCGCGACGTGCTCGGCTGGTCGGCGCCGGAGACCGCCGCGGCGCTCGACACGACCGTCACCGCGGTCAAGAGCGCCCTGCAGCGTGCCCGGCCGGTGCTGCGCGAGCACCTGCCCGCCCAGCGCATGAGCTCGGGCAGCGCCGACGAACTGGCCGTGGTGCGCACGTACATTCACGCGCTCGAACAGGGCGACCCCTCGGTCCTGCCCGCGCTGCTCGCATCGGACGTCTGGCAGACCATGCCGCCCACGCCGGGGTGGATCCTCGGCCGCGAGGCGTTCGTCTCCTCGTGGGGCCCGCAGATGTCCGGCGAGGCCTCGTGGGGCGACTGGCGTGTGCTGCCCGCCCGGGTCAACCGCCAGCCCGCGATCGCCGCGTACCTGCGCCGGCCGGGCGAGGAGGTCTTCTCGGCGTCCTGGCTCGGCGTCTTCCGCATGGAAGGGCCGCTGATCAGCGAGATCACCACCTTCGACCACGAACTTTTCCCGGAGATGGGTCTGCCCGATTCCTTTTCCGGCGATGCCTCGTCATATGGGCATGACTGATCTGCAGAAGAACGTTCAGGCCACGATCGACGAGCTCGTGGAGACCGGGGTGGAGCGCGGCGTCCAGGTCGCCGTGTACCGAGGGGGCGAGCTCGTCGTGGACGCGGTCGCGGGTCTCGCCGACCCCGCCACCGGCCGCCCGATGACCTCGGACACCCCGGTCTACGTGACCTCCACCGGCAAGGGCATGATCGCCACGGTCGTGCACCTGCTGGCCGAGCAGGGCGTGATCGCCTACGACACACCGATCGCGGAGTACTGGCCCGCGTTCGCCGCCCATGGCAAGGAGCGGGCCACCGTACGGCATGCCCTCAGCTACCGGGCGGGCGTGCCCGGCGTGCCCGTGGACACCACGCCGGCCGACATCGCGAACTGGGACAAGATGTGCGCGGCCGTCGCCGACGAGAAGCCCTGGTGGGAGCCGGGCACCACGATCGGCTACCACCCGCAGTCCTGGATGTACCTCATGGGGGAGATCGTCCGGCGGACGTCCGGCAAGACCGTCTCCCAGATCCTGCGCGAGCAGGTCGCGCTGCCGCTGGGCGTCGCGGACGAGCTCTTCCTGGCCGTGCCCCCCGCCGAACTGCCGCGCCTTGCCGTCATCGAGGACCCCGAGGGCCCGCCGATGGAGCTGACACCGGAGTTGACGGCGCAGATCCCGTTCTTCCGCGTCGTGGACGGCTACACCGCCGCGCCGTTGGCGGCCCTGCCCGACGCCGCCTTCAGCAACCGTCCCGACGTCCTGACCAGCGACGCCGGCGCCACGGCCACCGCCAGGGGCCTGGCCCGCATGTACGACGCCCTGCTCAACGGCCTGATCCCGGCCGCGCGGCTGGCCGAGGCCACCTCGGTGCAGGCCAGCGGGACCGACGAGGTCGTCGGCATGCAGGCGACCTGGGGGCTCGGGTACTCCGTCGGGCTGACCCAGGTGCTCGACCGCCCCACCTACTTCGGCATGGGCGGCAGCGGCGGCACCGCGGCCTTCGCCGACAAGGCCACCGGGCTCTCGATCGGGATCACCAAGAACCGCATCGGCGCCGGTGACCCGTTCGGCACGGTGGACAGGATCGGGCAGGTGATCCTATAGACGGATGTGGCCGAGCTCGACGGCCTTGCTGACGGCTGCGGTCCTGGTGTCGACGCCGAGCTTGCCGTACACGTGATTGAGGTGGGTCTTGACCGTCGCCTCGGTGATGAACAGGGCCTTGGCGATCTCCTTGTTGCCCGCCCCGCGGGCCAGGAGTTCCAGGATCTCGATCTCGCGGGTGGTCAGCGCCGGGCCGGGGTCGCGCATGCGGCGCATCATGCGGGTCGCCACCCTGGGTGAGAGTGCCGTCTCGCCCCTGGCGGCGGCCCTGATCGCCTGGAACAGCTCGTCCGGCGGGCAGGCCTTGAGCACGTAGCCGGTGGCGCCCGCGTCGATGGCGCGCACGATGTCGGCGTCGGTCTCATACGTCGTCAGGACCAGCACCTGCGGCGCGTCGTCGAGCGCGCGCACCTTCCTGGTCGCCGCGACGCCGTCGGGGCCGTCGCCGAGTTGCAGGTCCATGAGCACCACGTCGGGCCGGCGCAGGGCGATCAGCCGGAGCGCGTCGTCGGCGTTCTCCGCCTCGCCCACGATCTCCATGTCGGCCTCGCCGCCGACCAGCGCGGCGATGCCCGCCCTGACCACCGGATGGTCGTCGACCAGGAACAGCTTCATACCGGAATCCTCGCAGCCACCGCCGTGCCCTCCCCCGGCGCGCTCTCCACCGTCAGCGTGCCGCCCACCTCCGCGACCCGGTCGCGCATGGCCCGCAGACCGTACCCGCGCCCCGGGCGGGTCACGGCCATCGTCTGGTCGAAGCCCACCCCGTCGTCGTACACGTCCAGCGTCACCTCGTCGTCGAGATAGGCGAGCGTCACGATCACCCGGCTCGCGCGGGCGTGCTCGCGCGCGTTCGCCACCGCTCCCTGAGCCACTCTCAGCAGTACGGCCTGCGTCCCGTCGGCCAGCGGGAACTCCGTGCCCTCCAGCCGGAACTCCGCGCCCAGCGCCGTCAGCGCCTCGGGCAGCGACCGCACGGCCAGCGGCGCGGGCCCGAGGTCGCGGACGAACCGGCGGGCCTCGTCGAGGTTCTCCCCCGCCGCCTCGATCGCCGTCCTGACGTAGGAACGGGCCTGCGCGGGGTCGGACTCCCAGACCCGCTCGGCCGCCTGCAGCAGCATGCGCTGGCTGGTCAGGCCCTGGGCGAGGGTGTCGTGGATCTCTCGCGAGAGGCGCTCGCGCTCCTGCATGATTCCCGCCTTCCTCAGCTCCCAGAAGATCACGATGGTCATGGCCGCCACGGCGATCGGCGCCAGCACCAGGCTGGGGTCGAACCGGTCGGACAGGCTGATCTGCGCCACGATCACCGCGACGGTCAGCACGGCCGCGGCGACCAGCGTCATCCGCAACGACAGCAGCCGCAGGCACAGATACAGCAGGGGGATCGCGCACCAGGCGAACGACGGCGCCAGCTCCACCAGCACCAGCCAGCACCCGAGGACCACCGCCAGCCAGACCAGCCGGCCCCTGCGGCCCAGGCGCTCCCACAGCAGAACGCCGCCCGCGTACACGAGCGCCAGCAGGCCGGCGTCGGCCAGGGCCGCGACGGTCGTGAGGTCCATCGCGTGGCGTACCACCAGGCGGGAGGCGGAGGCGGCCAGCAACAGGAAGAAGCCGGCGTGCATCGCCCGGTTGAGCCAGATCCGCTCCATCTCACCCCCTCGCCGTGGTGCGAGCGTAGGCGGGGCCCCCGGCGCCCGCATCAACCGATCGGTTGACCCGCCCCTCGACCGATTCTCTCCCACGCATCGACCGCTCTCCCGATGGCGTGGCCGGTTCGTCCCGGCAGTCTGGAACTCGTCGAACTGACCACTGACCTGGAGGAACACCATGAAGCTCCGCACCCGCTTCGCCGCCGCCTCGCTCGCCGCCCTCGCCGTCGCCGGTGGCGTCACCGGCACCGCCGCGCAGGCCGCCGCGCCGGACGCGCCCGCGGTCGTCCAGACCAACGTGCTGTCGGCCGACGCCGCCCTCAAGATCGCCGACGCGGTGCAGAAGGAGGCGGCCAAGCAGAAGCAGCGCGTGACCGTGGCCATCGTGGACCGCTCGGGCGCCACCCGCCTCATCCTCAAGGGCGACGGGGCCGGGCCGCAGACGGAGGAGTCGGCCAAGCGCAAGGCGTTCACCGCGGTGTCCTTCGGCCAGCCGACCAGCGCCCTGGCCAAGAACCAGGCTCTGGCCGCCATTCCCGGCACTCTGCTGCTGGCCGGCGGCGTCCCGGTCGCCTCGGGCGGCGCGCCGATCGCCGGGATCGGCGTGGGCGGCGCGCCCAGCGGCGACATCGACGAGGCCATCGCCCAGGCCGGTCTCAAGGCCGTCCAGGGCCGACTGGGCTGATGCCGCCGACCCCTTTCGCGGGATATATCCCGTTCTGTCCAAAAAGGTGAAAAAGGGAGAGAGGATGGGGGCGTGGGTGGGGTTGGCAGGCGCGGGCTGCTGCTCGCGGGTCTAGGGCTCGTGGCGGCGGCCTGTGGTGGAGGTGATGGCCGGGCGGTATCGACCGCTCCGGGCGTTACCTCCCCAACAGCCGTGAAAGGATCAGACGTGCTTGACGAACAACTGCTTACCGCCGCCGCCGCAGGTGAGGCCGCCGCCGTGCGCGAGGCGGTCACCGAGGGGGCCGATCTCGAGGCCCGTGACGGGCGCCGGCGTACCGCTCTGCTGCTGGCCTCGGCCGCCGATCACGTGGAGGTCGCGCAGATCCTGGTGGCCGCGGGCGCCGACCCGAACGCGCTGGACGCCCAGCACGACACCCCATGGCTCGTGACCGGTGTGACCGGCAGTGTGGCGATGCTACGCGTCCTGCTGCCCGCCAACCCGGACCTGACGATCAGGAACCGCTACGGCGGCGTCTCCCTGATCCCGGCGTGCGAGCGCGGTCACGTGGACTATGTCCGCGAGGTGCTGAAGACGGACATCGACGTCAACCACGTCAACGACCTCGGCTGGACCGGCCTGCTGGAGGCGGTGATCCTGGGCGACGGCTCGGCCAGGTACCAGGAGATCGTCCGCCTGCTGCTGGCCGCGGGCGCCGATCGCGAACTGGCCGACCGGGACGGGGTGACCTCCTTGCGGCATGCGGTCAAGAAGGGCCAGCGGGAGGTCGCCGACATCCTGCGCGGCTGAAGCGCCGCCCTATGGGCGCACGCGGACCTCGCCCACAGGGCGGCCGCCGCCGTACAGGACACCCGTGGCGAGGACGTCCAGGTCGGGGCCGGACAGGCCGAGGCGGCGCAGGGCGGCGACCGTGACGGGCGTGCGGGCGCGCGACGAGCCGTCCTCGATCTTGACGGTGCCGGCCCGCCCGTCCTCGAAGACGAACGCGTCGAACGCCTCCGCCCCGGACTTCAGCATCAGTCCCGGTACGGCCCGCATGAGCTTGGCCTCGTCCCGGTGCGTGCCGGACGTCCACTGCGGGTAGGCGCGCATGGCGTCGAAGACCCGCCGCTCGTGGCTGCCGGGCCCGCCGAGCGGCAGGGCACGGAACGCCCTGGTCACCCCCAGCATGGACACGAAGAACAACGGGGCCCCGCACCCGTCGACCCCGGAGGCGGCCACGCGCTCCCCGGTCAGCTCCTCGACCGTCGCCCGGACCGCCCGCTGCAGCGGATGCCTGGGCTCCAGGTACGAGCCCAGCGGCCAGTCGTTGAGCACACAGGTCGCGAGCATGGCGGCGTGCTTGCCCGAGCAGTTCATGTACACGCGGCCCCGGTCGGTGACCGTCCGGTCCTCGGGATAGTCCTCGGGACACAGCAGCGCCGACTCCTCCAGCCCGGCCCCGGCCAGGATCTTGCGAACCCCGTCCACATGGTACGGCTCGCCCGCGTGCGAGGCGCAGGCCAGCGCGAGCAGTTCACCCTCCAGCGAGAGCCCGTTGCGGAGCATGCCCAGCGCCTGGAGCGGTTTCATCGACGAACGCGGCGAGGCGGGCACGTGGACCGCGCCGTGCGCGTCGACCGGCGTCCCGTCGGCGTCCACGGTGAGCACCCGCGCCAGATGCGTGGACTCCACGAACCCGGACCGGACAACCTCGACAACGAGCGACATTCCCCGCCCCCCTTCAGCAGGAGTCTACGGATCGGCGAGAATGAGTTCCCATGCGGGCGGTGGTGCAGCGAGTGAGTACGGCCTCGGTGGTCGTGGACGGTCAGACGGTGGGCGCGATCGACGAGCCGGGGCTGCTCGTGCTCGTGGGCGTCACCCACACGGACACGGCGGAGCAGGCGCGCAAGCTGGCCGCCAAGCTCTGGGGGCTGCGCGTCCTCGACGGCGAGAAGTCCTGCTCGGACGTCGGCGCGCCGCTGCTGGTCATCAGCCAGTTCACCCTTTACGCCGACACCAGGAAGGGCCGCCGCCCCACCTGGCAGGCGGCCGCCCCAGGGCCGGTGGCAGAGCCGCTCGTGGAGGCCGTGGTGTCCGGGCTGCGGGCGCTCGGCGCGCACGTCGAGACCGGCCGCTTCGGCGCCGACATGAAGGTCTCCCTGATCAACGACGGCCCCATCACGCTGGTGATCGACGTCTAGGGTGGGGCTGGCCCCACCCACAACCGGCCATCCACCGCCATGTCCCCAGACGGGCGGCGCTTCCTATCGTGCTGGTATGCGAAAGATCCTCTGGGCAGTGCCGGCCGGGGCCGCGCTCCTCGTCGCCGCGCTGGCCGTCCAAACCTTCGACCGTGAGCCAGGCCCGGCGCCCGTGCCGCAGACGGAGACGACGTTCGGCTACCACGAACTCCCGGGGGCCGATCTGGCCATCGAGGCCGACGGGCCCATCCGCCTCACCGTCGTGGCCGGGGGACGGCAGCGGGTCGCCATCAAACGGGAACTCAGCTGGACCGGCGCGCGCCACCACGAGGAAGCCTGGGAGGACGCCCGGCGGCTGCGCATCGCCTACTCGTGCGACGACGGGTGCGCGGCCGACTACGTGCTGACCGTGCCCGAGTCGACCCGGATCAAGGTCACCGGCGCGGCCGGGGGCCTCAGCTGCGCCGCGAAGGTGACCTGCGCTGAAGGCTGAGCCCGGCCCCTGCCGTACCGGGCAGAACTAGCGGATGCGGCGGCGCATGGCCGGGTCGATGCTGACGTTGCGGCCCGCGTCCGGCGGGACGATGATCTCCTGCGTGGCGGCGACGCCGCCCGCCAGCAGCGGTGCGTCGACCGGGACCGACCGCTTGACCACGGCCAGCGCGATCGGCCCGAGCTCGTGGTGACGGACGGACGAACCGACCGCGCCCACCTCCTGGCTCTCGAAGATGACCGGCGCGCCGTGCGGCGGCAGCGTGTCGACGCTGCCGTCGAGGTGCAGGAAGACCAGGCGGCGGGGCGGGTGGCCGAGGTTGTGCACGCGCGCGACCGTCTCCTGCCCGCGGTAGCAGCCCTTGGTCAGGTGTACGGCCTCGCCGATCCAGCCCACCTCGTGGGGAATGGTCTTGTGGTCGGTGTCGAGCCCGAGGCGCGGCTGGTGACGCTCGATGCGCAGCGCCTCGTACGCCCAGATCCCGGCCATGCGCCCCAGACCCGCGTTGAGCTCGGCCCGCGGGATGTAGCGGTCGCCGTCGGCGGTGGAGATCACGGCCAGCTCGTCGTCGGCGCTGGAGACCTCGACGCGCAGCATGAAGCGCATCTTGTCGAGGTAGTCGATCAGCGCCTCGGAAGTGCCGGGCTCCACGTGCGCGAGAACGGCCTCGCCGTCGTCGACCAGCGTGAGGTGGTGCTCGACGCGGCCCTGCAGGTCGAGGATGAGGGTCTGGGTCCACTCCCCCGGCTTGAGGGTGTCGAGCTTGTTGGAGGTCAGATCGTTGAGCCATTTCAGCCGGTCTGCCCCGGAGACGCGGACGATCTCGCGATTGCTGCGGTCGACGACCGCCTCTCCCTTGATCAGCGCGCGCTGCTCGGCGAACAGATCGCCGTAGTGCGCCGCCACGTCGGCGTCGGGGGCATCGGCCGCGACCGCGCCGGGGAGATCGAGCAGAGGGCTACGCATGCCCTCCAGGCTATCTGCAGTTGCGGCACAGCCCGAAGACGGTCAGGTGATGGACGTCGGCGACGAACCCGAGCTGGTCGTCCAGCCCCTTGACCAGGCCTTCCGCCATCTCTGGCCCCACCTCCCCGACCTCGCCGCACCCCCGGCAGACCAGGTGCACGTGGTCGGCGTCGGCCGCCAGGTGGTAGGTGGGCGCGCCGTGGCCGAGATGGGTGTGGGTGACCATGCCCAGCTCTTCGAGCAGCTCCAGGGTCCGGTAGACGGTGGAGATGTTCACCCCCCGCGCGGTCTCACGAACCTTGACGCAGATCTCCTCCGGGGTGGCGTGCTCCAGGTCCTTGACCGCTTCCAGCACCAGCTGGCGCTGCGGCGTCACCCGGTAGCCCTTGGCGCGGAGTTCCTCGTGCCACTGCGTCTCCGTCATGCCCTGAGAATAATCGCTTGCCCGGGTTCGGGAGCCTCGCATAGCGTCGTCTGCACGCGGAAAGGAGGTGGTCCAAACAATGGTGATTCATAGTTGGGCTAGCGAGGTGGTTGTCCGCTAACGAAGCGGACTCCATTGTCTCGCGTCGTTTCGGCGAAATTCGAGGCAACCACCGGGGCCCCGAGGCTGCTGGGGGGCGGGAGGTCCATCCCGACCCATGGCCCATCCAGCCCGCCCGCTCGAGCGGGCGGAACCTGCCCGGGGCCCTTTGCCTTTTCCGCCTAGTGTTCGGTCCGCCAGGGGATCCCGAGCTTCTCGCAGGACTCGCGGTAGAGCATCACCACCGCCTTGCGCACCTGGGGACGCTCGGTCAGCGTCTCCCCCCACGGCACGTCGAGCTTCTCGCCCCCGTCGATCGTGAACTCGATCGCCTGCGCCGTCACGTCACTCGTGACCGCCTCGGTGGCCTCGGGCCGCCCGCCCAGCCCGCGCACGATGATGAGCGCGTCGTCGGTGTGGTCGTCGTTCATGTGGCGCTTGATCGCCTCGACGACATCAGGGGTGAAAGGGGTAGTCATATCCGCTCAAGCTACCTTCTTCAGCTCCGCCGACATATGGGACGTCAGCGGGTGTCCGACGGCGGCCATGTCATAGGCCCACATGAGGTTCCCGTTGACCAGCCCGTAGATCCGCTGCCCCGCCGTGTACTCCTTGGCCGACTCCGTCCGCGCCACCACATCGGTGCGCAGCTCGATCTTGTGGAAGACGACCTCGCCCAGGTAGATCTCCACGATGCCCGTGGGATGCGCCAGCACCACCTCGAGCTGCCGCTCGGGCCGCGCCCGCCAGTAGCCCGACTCGGTGGCCAGGGGCCGCACCCGGTTCCCTTCCCCGTCGAGCAGCCAGGTCCGGCTCACGTACTCCAGGAACGGCTTGCCGTTGTGCCCGAACTCGATCTCCTGCCCGAAGTTGAAGCTCTCGATCGTGGGATAACCGCCGACTCCCGCGCCTTCCCACCTGCCCAGGAGGAAGGAGATGTGCTCAAGATCGGGGTGCGCCTCAGGGGTTTCCATGCCGCCCAACATTACTCTCCGTCGCCCGCCGTTCCCGGGGTACCGGGCGAGGTTCTGAGGTCCGGTGGAGGAGGCGTAGGGTGGCCTGCATGGCACGATCACTGGTGATCAAAGTGACCGCTGGGGCCGACGCCCCCGAGCGGTGCAACCAGGCCTTCACCGTCGCCGCCGCCGCGCTGGCCAGCGGTGTCCCGGTCTCGCTCTGGCTGACCGGCGAGGCCTCCTGGTTCGCGTTGCCGGGAAGGGCCAAGGAGTTCAGCCTCCCCCACGCCGCTCCCCTGACCGACCTCCTGGACGTGGTCCTGGCCGCCGGCCGGGTCACGGTCTGCACCCAGTGCGCGGCCCGCCGCGAGATCACGGTCGACGACCTCATCGACGGCGTACGCATCGCCGGCGCCCCGGCCTTCGTCGAAGAAGCGGTGGCAGAAGGCGCCCAGGCCCTGATCTACTGACCCAGCGCCGCAACCGCCGCACGCCGGTAACGATCGTCCAGAAACGCGTCCCGCGAACTCACCCGAGCAGGACCGAAGGCGATCGCCCGAAGCGCGGTCACAGGCCCACGTGTCAACGGGGCAGGACCGCGGAGAGGCGTTCGGTGCGCAGGGCCTCGTACCAGCGGTCGTCCAGGGGCGGGAGGTCGCCGGCCGACCAGGTCAGCAGGAGGTCGGCCAGAGCGGGGTTGCGGGCGAGGGCGGGGCCGTGGAGGTAGGTGCCGACGACGTGGCCGGCGTAGCAGCCTTCGAAGCCGTTGCCGTTGCCCACGCCGGTGACGACCTGGGAGAGCGGCTTGACGCCGGGGCCGAGCTGGGTGACGCCCATGTGGTTCTCGAAGCCGGTGAGGGTGGGCAGGTTGAGCGCGCTGTCGACCTCGGCGACGAGTTCGCCCACGGCGCGGGCCGGGCCGCGGGTGCTGCTGATGTCGAGGAGGCCGATGCCGTCGACCGGCTGGCCCTCCTCGCCGCCGAAGGTGGATCCCATGATCTGGTATCCGGCGCAGACGGCCAGCATGGCCGCCCCCCGGGCGATGGCGCGGTGGAGGCCGCCGTCGCGGCGCAGCCGTTCCGCGGCGAGGATCTGGGGGCGGTCCTCGCCGCCGCCGATGAGGTAGATGTCGCCGGTCTCCGGTACGGGGTCGGCCGAGCGTACGTGGACGACCTCGGCGTCGATGCCCCTGCGGCGGGCACGCTGCTCGAGCACCAGCGCGTTGCCCTGGTCGCCGTAGGTGCTGAGCAGGTCGGGGTAGATCCAGACGATGCGCAGGGTGCTGTCAGACGGCACGGCCGAACTCCGATCGGATCTGCTGGAAGGCGGTGTAGTTGGCGATCACGTCGACCCGGCCGGGCGGCTGCGCGCCGAGGGCCTCGGCGAAGGTGTCGGCCAGCGCGAACGGTACGTCGGCGACGTCGAGCCGCAGCGCCAGGTCGAGCCGGCGCTCACCGGTGACGAACACGGGCCGCCCGCGCAGGATGCGGTAGTCGACGTCCCAGAGCCAGGAGGTGTCGCGGCCGTCGGGGCCCTGGGCGTTGACCGACAGGATGATCGGCAGCGCCGGGTCGGCGACGTCGAAGGCCTCCAGCCAGCCGGCCGGGTTCTTGGCCAGGAGCAGGCGGGCGTGGCGGCCGTCGCGCTCGACGGTGGTGTAGCGGCCGGCCACGGAGGTGACCTCGCGCAGCCTCGGCAGGGCACGCTCGACCGGCAGGCCGAACGCCTCGGCGACGGCCAGGGCCATGGCGGCGTTGGAGCGGTTGGCGGAGCCGGGCAGCTGGATGTCGAGCACCCAGCGCTGGCCGCGCGGGTCGATCACGGCGTCGTCGTCGAGGATCCACTGCGGCTCGGGCCGGTGGAAGGTGCACTCGCGGCAAGCCCAGTGCCTGTCTTTACGGTCAAGAGGCCCACCGCACTCGGGACAGCACCAGCTGTCCTCCTTCCAGCGCTGGCCGCCGGAGACCCAGGTGACCTTGGCGGCGGTGGAGGCGCCCCAGGTGACGAGGGGGTCGTCGCAGTTGGCGATGACGTGGGTGGGTTTGCCGGACAGGGCCCGGCGCCACTTCTGGGCCAGCAGCCAGATCTCGGCGGCGCGGTCCATCTGGTCGCGGCTGAGGTTCATGAGGCAGACGACGCCGGCGCCGGTGGTGTCGAGCACCTCGGGCAGGTACTTCTCGTCGACCTCCAGCACACCGTAGGGCGCGTCCTTGTGCTGCGACAGCGCGGAGACGTGCCCGGCGGGCATGTTGGCGCCGTAGGCGTTGGTGGCCACCTCGCCCATCTCCAGCAGCGCGGAGGTGATCAGCCGGGTGGTGGTGGTCTTGCCGTTGGTGGCGCTGATGAGGGCCAGCCTGCGGTCGCGCGCCAGCTGGCGCAGCAGGTCGGGCTCCAGCATGAGGCCCACGCGGCCGCCGATCACCGAACCGTCGCCACGTCCGGTCATTCTGGACAAGGTGGCGGCACTGCGCCCCAGGGCACTCGCGAGCTGAGCCCGCAGGGGAAGCTGGGTCATGGTTATGGATCCTAGTCAAGGCTGGCCGGTACTCGGCGTTACCGCCGAATTCCCGCCGTGGACGGGCGGCCGGGGATCGGGGCAACCGCCCCACAAGCCCCTCTTTCCGGTACGCGCCTGCTCCGCCCGCTGCCGGAACTCCTTCTCGTACGCCACGTTCGGCCACACGCGAAGAAAGAAGGCGTTCCCCTCGGCCAGCTGGCTCTCGTTCACCAGCACCCCCCGGGCATTCCACACGTAACGCAGCTGCCTCCGGTAGTCATCGAATTTCCGCGTGTCGAAGGCGATGGTGACGATCGACCCCCGAGGCGCCAGCTTCAGCAAGGCGTCCGCCGACTGCCTGGCCCAGCACTGCGGCGACGGCCGCATCTCGGGCGCGTCGATCCCGATCAGCCGGACGCGCTGCTCACGCCCCGCGTACTCCCCGTCGACCGGCGCGACCACCATGGTGTCGCCGTCGTTCACCCACACGACCCGCGCGCTCTCGACCGGCGGCGGGCTCGCGGGCGCCAGCCCGGTGATGGGCGGCCTGACGAAGGTGTCGGCCAGCACGTACACCGCGCCCAGGGCGGCTACAACCAGCAGTATTCCAATCACGGTCAGTCGCACACGGGCAGACCTACCCAGACTCGGCGAAGGTGATCTCGGGGGCGCCGCCGTTCTCGAACGGCAGCACGAACCGCCGCGGCCACGACAGCACGCTCTCCAGCCACCCCGCGCCCATCATCTGCCCGACGTGCCGCAACCGCGCGGCGGCCTCGATCCCGATCGCGACGGTCATGATGTCGCGCTGCACGGCCTCGTTCTCGTCGTCGCCCAGGATGACCCGCCAGGCCAGCGCCCGGTTGTGGTCGATCTCCATCGACAGCGGGTGGTGGCGCAGCGCCTTGGCCCGGTGGCCGAGCAGCTCGCTGCGCACCAGTTCGGTGGCGGCGCCGGCGCCGAACAGCGCGTACTCCAGCGCCGGCGCGGGCGCGCGCAGGTCGGGAGCCGGATGCCCGAACGGGAAGAGCCTGTCCACCTCGTGCAGCCACCGCACCTGCGGGATCACCCACGAAGGACCGGGCCGCTCGCCGCCGCCCTCGGCCGCGTTCAGCAGCTTGGCCGCCGTCTCCGCGGCCTTCTCCACCAGCAGCGCCGGGTCGAACCAGCTCCGCAGCGCCCACGCCCGCCTGCTGACGGCCCGCTCGACCAGCGTGGCCAGCAGGCACTCGCGCCGCCTGGCCGGAACCTCGGCCCAGACCCCGGCCAGCGCGCGCGGCACCCCGGGCAGCGGCCGGTTGCCGACGAAGGCCAGCACGACGGTGTCGCACCAGATTCGCAGCCACGCCCACTCGGGCGCGCCCGCGAGCACGTCCGCCTCGCGCAGTTCCACGAGCGTGCACGCCTGTCCGGTACGGCACGCCGCCCCGCAGGCCGCCGAGCGCCGCCCCCGGATCGGCGGCGGCGGCCCCGGCAGCACCTTCTCCCGCGACTCCCCGAGCGGCACCATGATGCGCAGCGGCCGGTCCATGCCGTCGGCGAACACCGCCGCGGCGCCCGGCTGCAGCGAGACGACCTGGCGGGACTGCTCGTCGCTGAGGTTCATGGCGGCGCCGACCAGCTGCCTGTCGTCCTCGGCGGGCAGCCGGTGCACGACCTTGAGCGCGGTGTTCTTGACGACGTCGGACACGAGTTTGGTCGGGATCTGCTCGGCCACGACGATGCCCTCGCCGTACGCGCGGATCTCGGCGAGCATTCCGGCGAGCAGTTCGACGGCGTGGGTGGAGGCGCGGCCCGCGCCGCGGTCGCGCAGCAACCGGTGCGCTTCCTCGATCACGATCACGTGCCGCAGCCCGCCGGACTTCTCGCCGCGGGCGCGCATCCGCAGGTGCTCCACGATCCGGATGATCAGCGTGCCCATGAGGAAGGCTTTGTCCTCGTCGTTGGCGACGTCCTCGATGGCCAGGACGACGTTGCGTTCGAGGAGCCCGCCGATGTCGGCCGGGTGGCCGCCCTCGAAGAAGCGCCCGGCCGAGCCGACGCGCAGTGAGCGCAGCCGCAGGGAGATGAAGCCCTCGACGTCGGCCTGGACCTCGCGGCCGTAGCCGATCTCCCGGATCACGTCCATGGCGTGCTGCTGCAACTGCTCCAGGGTCGGCACGCTGGGCGGCACCTTCGAGCCGGGCACCGCGCCGCCGGTGACGACGTCCCAGCCGGTCGCCTCGTAGACCCGCTGCAACGCCAGCGACATGATCTGCGGGAACGGCTCCTCGGCGTCGAAGGCGGCCATGAACAACGCCCGGATCATGTCGATGTGCGCCTGCACCGGGTAACCGGGCTCGGGCTCCAGCGGGTTCACGCTGAACGGCACGCTGTCCGGCGCCGACGGGTTGATCACGGTGACCGGGGCGTCGATCCGCCCGGCCATGGCCTGGTACTCCGACTTGGCCGGCTCGATGGCCAGCCACGGGATCCTGGCGGCGCTGAGCTGTTCGAGCAGGTGCCGGACGGTCTGCGACTTGCCCGAGCCGGTCGCGCCGGTGACGAAGGCGTGGCGGTTGAGCGTGGCCAGCGGCACCCGGAAGGCGCCCACGCCGCGGTCCTGGCCGTCGAGGATCTCGCCCAGGTCGAGCTCGCCCGCCTCGGAGGCTTCCGAGGTGACGTCGAAGAATCCGGCGTCCAGCACGCGCAGGCCGGGCACCTCGCGCCTGGGCAGCCCGGCGAGGGCGGCCAGCGCGCCCGCGGTGGCCGCGAACGGCGCGGCGGCGCCGTCGCCCGGGTCCTGGAGGTTCAGGCTCAGCGCCTCGGGCAGCGCGTAGACGGCGCCCGCGGCGCTGCGCAGCCGGTAGGGGTGGTGGCCGATCTCGACCGAGCCGACCAGGACGGGCGCGAGCTGGCGCAGTTCGTCGGCGGTGGCGGCGCCGGCCAGCGCCCTGACGTTCCACAGCCCGGCCTCGCGGAAGGCGTCGAGCTCCTGCATGCGGCGCTCGGCGCGCTCGGCGTCGAACCTGGAGCGCTCGGAGGCGTCGCCGTACTGCCTGAGGACGTTGAGCTGGGTGCGCAGGTGGGCGACCTCCGCGTCGAGCAGGTCGGTCGGCTCGGCCACCAGCAGCCAGGCGAACGGCCGCGACATGAGCGTGACCAGCGTCGACTCGAACAACGTGGGCCGCTTCAGCTCGTCGGGGTCGTACTCCCTGCGCGCGTTCAGCGGCGGCGCCTGACGTCCCGGGCAGGGCATCCACACCAGGTCGGACAGGTCGGCCAGGCACTCCTCACCCAGCTGCACGCCCCTGGCCCCGCCGGGGAACAGCAGCGGCTGAGGCCCGCGCGCGCCCTCTGGCCCCGGCGCGCGGCGCGGCTGCCGGGGCGGCGACAGCGGCCCGGCGTTGGTGATCAGCTCCAGCGGCGCGCCGGAGCCGCGCGAGAGCCAGCCGATGACGAACGGCCGCTGCCGCTGAGCCGCCGAGAGCACGGCCGGCAGGATGGAGACGAAGTCCCACTCCGCCGATGAACTTCGCGAGGGTGCGGCGATCGACTGGATTCTGTACCAGGGTCCGCTTAGCTGCATCTCATCCCCCCACAGATGGTTCTTAGTAAAGTCCGCCTCCATTCGGCGTGTGGACCGGCCATTGGGGAGGTCCTTACCTCTCCTTGCGCCAGTCCAGACGCGGCGGGGGCGGGCCGAGGTTCGGGGGTGGCTCTTCGCCGGGGTTCTCGTTGCCGTTCTGCGCCAGTACGGCGTCGCGGACGTCCTCCAGCTCGCCAAGCGTGGTTTTGGGGAAGGTCAGTATCGCGGGATTGGCGTCGGCCAGGCGGACCCGGCGGCCCTCGGCGGTGGCGTCGGTGACGATCACGGACGTCGTGGGCAGCTGCTGCAACTGGTGCGGCTCGACCAGGAACTCCCGCGAGCGCTGCAGCACCCGCTCCTTCTCGCCGATCTTGGTCGCCGTCCTGCCCCACTCGGTCGATTCGGTGATGTCCCCGGCCAGGTCGGTACGGTTGTCACCGCGCTCCTCCGTCGACTCCTCCACCTGGGAGATCGTCGAGGTGTAGCCGCCGTCGAGCCCCGGCACCGAGGCGCTGATCGTCTCGGTGAGCTGGGCCAGCTCCAGCCGGTGCTCGGTGCCGACGTGCTCGCTGGCCACCCGCGCGTCCTCGGCGTTGCCCAGCCGCATGAACGCCACCGCCGCGTGCCCGCGGCCCAGCCGTTCCCTGACCGTGGGGGTCAGCGAGCGGTAGGTCAGCACGAGGCCGGTGCGGGAGGTCTCGCAGGCGTCCATGAGCCGGTCGAGCACGTCGCCGCGGAGCTTGTCCGCGCCCGCGACGATGATCGTGTGGTACCAGGGCCGCTCGGAGGCGGGCGACTGGCGCAGGATGTGGGTCAGCGCCGTGGCCACGTACGTTCCGAGGACCCGGTTGCCGAACACGCCCGCCTGACGGTCCATGCTCACCACGCGCAGGCGCGCGGGCGGGAGCCGGACGGCCTGGGTGCCGAGGGTTTCGAGTTTGCGCAGCTGCGACTCCAGCGCCCACGCCCGCTCGATCACCACGCGGTCGCTGACGCCGCGCCCGAACAAAGTCCCGATGCGCTCCAGCTGCGTCGCGGTGATCAGCCCGAACCTCAGGTCGTCGCGCGGGTCGCCCACCTGGGCCAGCGCCCGCAGGGCCGCGGTGACCTGTCTGATCGTGGCGTCCTCGCCCAGGACCTCCAGCACGCGCTCCAGGATGGCGTTGTCGAAGCTGAGGTCGCGGGTGGTGCGGTGCTCCTCGCTGACGCTGACGACGTGGGCCAGCACGTCGGCGAACGCTTCCGGCTTGAGCGTGGCCCCCAGGTCCAGCCGGGGCAGGTCGACGGGCAGCACCCAGACGAGCGGGTCGTCGCCGCCGCGCCTGGCCAGCTCGATGAGGTCCTTGGCGATGGCGCCCTCGGACAGGTCGAGCACGGTCAGGTGCCCGCCGCTGTAGAGCCGGGTGGCGCCGATCAGCGTGATCAGCGCCGACCATCCGGGCAGCGTCCCGCCGGCCACGTCGATGCGGTCGATCTCATCCGGTACGGCTACCGCGTACCAGTTGACCTGCCGGTCGTGGCGGTCCTTGACCTCCTGCCACTCGCGGTAGCGCTGGGCGTGCTCCTCCTGGGCGCGGAACAACTCCTTGTCACGTTCCTGACGCACCCGGTCGTCGCGCGCCTGCTGCTCCAGGACCCGGTAGCGCACCGCCCGGTCGCCCTGCAGCAGCGCGTAGCTGCAGATTCCCGCGACGCCGCCCGCGGCCACGAACCCGATCAGCGCGAACGACCAGTCGAGGTAGCCGAGCAGGGCGAGGGTGAAGATGAGCAACGTGAGAAAGATCATGAAGATCCGGAAGATCCGGACCGGCCGGTTGAGCAGATCCTCCTGGAGCTTCTCGCGCCGCAGCAGCTCGGTGTCGACCCGGGCCTGCTCTCCGGCGTCGGCGGGCTCGCCGGTGTCGCCGATGGGCGAGGGCCGCTTCGGCGGCGGGCCGGGGTCGGGGTGCAGCAGGACGTACTGCCAGCCCAGGTAGATCCGGTCGGCCTGGAGCTGCGCATGCTCGGGATGCACGTCCGTCACGTGACCCTCCGGCTGCGATATGTCCTTGTCCCGCGGCGACCTCGTCGTCGGCCGCTCGTGACAGCGTAAGAGCTAGAACCCCTATTCGGGCAGGGTTCCCGCCAAATCCATCACAGGGATGGGACCATTGCGGCAGATGGTACAAGCGCGACCTATTACCATCCATACCCATGACGGAACCCTCCGGCGCACCAAGCACCCCCAAACGCCCGGTTGTGGTGCCCGCGATCGGCTTGGTCATCCTCACCGCCCTCGGCATCACCGCCCTGCTCGGCGGTCTGAACACCGCGCCCGACAAACCGCCGCCCCAGATGGCCGCCGGCCAGAAGATCGACCAGGGCCTGTACGAGACCGAGTTCGTGGAGGCCAAGATCACCGTCCAGCGAGGTCCCGGCGAGTTCGCGGAGGACCGGCGGTATCTCGACATCCTCTTCAAGGTCACGAACAAGAGCGACACGACGATCACGACCGGTGCGGGCTCCAGCGCCACCGGCGCCGGCAGCGGCTTCGCCGGGACGCTGATCAAGATGACGCCGGAGATCAAGTCGCAGTGGGGCGCGCAGGCCTTCATCCCCTCGGGCGAGGACGGCAAGAGCTCCCAGCTGCATCCCGGGGTCCCGTCGAACGTGACCGTCCGCTACGAGCTGGACAAGGCGGCCCAGGCTCCGCCAGAGGTGGCCCTGAGCCTGTCCAAGCTGGAGAAGAACGAGAGCCCCATCTCCGGCACGACGGTGTGGATGCCCGTCGACAAGGAAGACCCCTTCACCCGGAAGCGCGCCGTGGAAGTGCTCTACACCATCAAGGCCCCTGTGAAGCAGGAGGCGACGCAGTGACGGCGACCGACCAGCGGCCGGCGGCGCCGCGCAGACGCCGCGCGCCCGCCCGCGGGGGCGGTTCCAAGGTTCTCGGCGCCGTCGTGGGCCTCGCGCTGGCCGCGGCCGCCGTGGGACTCCAGACCCTGGGCCTGAGCGACGACGACCTGTCGATGCCGCTCGCGACCACGGGAGACACGGGCGAGGAGGTCGCCACCGGACGGTTCACCATCCGCGTGGACGGCGTGAAGACGGCCAAGTCCATCCGCGCCGGGGACAAGACCGCCGTCACGGGCAACATCTTCCTGGTGGTCGAGACCTCCGCGACCGTACCGCTGGAGCCCACGAAGATCCGGCCGCCCGTTCTGGTCGCCGAGGACGGCCGGCGCTTCGACGCCACCGACAAAGTCGACAGGAGCAAGACGCTGGCGAACGTGTGGAGCCAGCCGGGCTGGTGGGCCTCGGGTGTGTTCGTGTTCGACGTGCCCGCCGACGTGCTGGCCGGCGCCCAGGCCTCGTTCGTCGCGCCCACGAGCGCCTTCTACGGCGAGCCGATGCCGCCGGCGGCCGAGATCGACCTGGGCATCGACGAGACGGCGGCCAAGCGACTCGCCGCCGCCCCTCAGGACGTGTACACGCTGGGCGAGAAGAAGTAGACGATGAGCACGAACGATTCAGAGCGCGACTGGTTCGCCCCGCCCGCCGGCCAGCCCCCGCAGCGTCCGCAGCCGCCGGCGCCGCCGATTCGGCGTCCGGGGCGCCGGGCCGCCGCCCCGACGCCGCCACGCCCCCGTCCCGCGATCCACGCCGACCAGCAGGTGTGGCCGCCCGCTCCCGCCGAGCCGGCCGGTAGCTCGACGCAGCCCATCCCGGCCATCCCGAGCGCGGGGCCGTTGCCCCCGAGGCCGCCCCAGCCGCCGTGGACCCCTCCGGAGGAGACGCCGCCCGCCGCCACGCCGCCGCCCAGGCCGCGCCGTCTCCTGCTCGGCATCGGGGCGGTCGTCGCCCTGGTGGTGGCCCTCGGCGTACCGACCGCCGACCGGTACCTGTTCTACAAGAGCGGGCGGCCCAGCCCGACCGTGCACCTGGCGGGGCCCGGCCAGACGCTCACCTACGAGCACGTGTCCTGGAAGTCGGCCATCGAACCGGCCACGGCGCCCCCGGGCAGCAGGCACAACACGCCCGACAAGCAGTGGTTGAAGATCACCGTCACCCGCTCCGCCACCGACGCCACCGGCGCCGTGCTCACCGCCAAGCCGAAGCTGACGCTGAAGGACGCCGCCGGGCGTGCCTGGATGGCCGAGATCTACGAGGACAACACCCCGACCGAGAAGCACGAGGTAGGCAAGGAGTACAGCTACCTGGCCATGGCGGTCGTCCCGGCGGCGGTCGGCAAGGAGGTCCAGCTGAACCTGGAGCCGGACATCACCTACCGCATGGACACCCCGACGGAGAAGCTGTTCGAGGCGAACGAAGAGGACACGGAGAAGTCCCGCCGCAACGATGTGATCGTCTTCAGGCGGTGATGTCCTCGCCGCGGGCGCGGGCCCTGGTAGCCGCGATGTCGAAGGTGGCGGCCAGCAGGCAGTAGGTGAGCACGGTCACCAGCAGGTTCTTGACGAAGTCGACGGGCCAGCTGACCCACAACCACATGTACGGCGTGGGCGACCCGATGAACGTGCTGACCGCCCTGTCCAGATAGTCCGCGCCGACCCGGATTCCCACGAACAGCAGGCACATCAGCCCGAAGAGCGTCGCGCCGCCCTTGACCGTGACGCGGAAGGCGTTCACGACCGGGACCCAGCGTTCCTGGAACCCGCCGACCATGCGGTTGACCGACCGCTGGGTGACCTCGTGCGAGCCCTCCAGCCTGTCGACGCTGCCCGCCAGCCGGGTGCCGCGCAGCGCCCGCCGGGTGTCGTCGACCGTGCCGCCGAACACCAGAACGGCGACGGCCAGCCAGGTGAGCGGCATGACCAGGGCGTCCACGATGAAGGGCCAGGCCTCGCCCACCCAGCCCCAGAACGCCTCCAGCCCGGGAACGCTCTCCTTGGCCTTGGTGACGATGTCCCCCGCCTCGGAGACCACGACGCGGTGCTCGGCCCAGTCGGCGCGCAGCGCGCTGAAGGTGAAGACCGCGTTGAGGCCGCAGAACATGAACGCGAACTCGGCGAAGGCGGTCGCGACGCCGGCCAGCTTGCCGGCTCCGCGCTCGACCTGCCGCTCGAACAGCATCCGCAGACCCAGCGCCACCGCCATGGCGGCCAGCGACACGCGCCAGTCGAGACCGACCAGCCCGGTGGTGAGCGTGGTCTCTTCCTTCGTGCCGTTGGCGATGTTGTTGAAGATGACGTTGTAGAAGTTGTCGTCGAGGTTGTGCAGCAGGTCCATCGCCACGAAGGCCCTGGCGTCGGGCTTGTACAGCTCCCAGGCGAGATAGATCACCGCGAACGCGGGGGCGATCCGGTTCAGCGAGGACCAGAACGACTCGTCCTCGGCCCCGTCGGCCCGGCGGGCGGCGTTCTCCCACATGGCGGCGCGCAGGGAGAGCATCATCCCGGTGATGACGGTCATCGCCAGCATGACGATGACCGTCATGAGGGTGATGGTCACCACCAGGCGGGCTTGGCGGAAGTCGCCGTGGGAGATCTCGGTCGCGATGTAGAGGAGCGCCCATCGGGCCGCCTCTCCCGCGGAGAACCACAGGACCAGCGGCAGCGCGCACTTGCCCGCCAGACGCAGGGTGTGCAGGGGCAGCGAGTACGGCGAGGGCACTCGCTGAGCCGGTGTCGGCCCGGGTTGAGGGGGTGCCACCACACCAGACGATCCGGACATCTGCAGAATCGTAGCGGTCTGTCCAGGATGGGCGCATCCACATCGCGGAATGCCGCCAATCAGTTGATTGTTCAACCGTCCATGACGCTTCTCAACGAGATCGAGCGTTACCGCTACGCCGAGCGGTTGCTTGGCCAGCGGGATGCGCTCGGAGCCCTGTACATGCTGGAGCCGCTGCTCGACGAGCACGGCGACGATCCCGGCGTGCTCCTGCTCGCCGCCCGTGCCTACTTCCACTCCGCCCAGCTCGGCCGTGCCCAGAAGGCCCTGGGCACGCTGGTCGAGCGCGACCCGAGCGACCACTATGCCCGGTTCCTGCTGGGCCGGACGCTGGAGCGGGCGAGCAAGCCGGAGCAGGCGCTGCCGCACCTGCGGATGGCCGCGGCCATGGCCGCCGAGCCCGACTACGCCGACTCGGTGACGCGAGTCGAGCGGAAGCTGTCCTTGTAGTTCGTCAACAGGTGGAACGCGCCGCCCACCAGCAGGCCCCAGAAGGCCGAGCCGACGCCGAAGAAGGAGACTCCAGAGGCGGTCACCACGAAGGTGACGGCGGCGCTTTCCACCCCGGCTCTTTCCACCCCGGCCCTGAACGCGGACGCGATCGAGGCGGCCAGTGCGCCGAGCAACGCCAGACCCGCCACCGCCTCGATCAGCACCGGCGGCGCCAGCAGGACCAGCGCCACCGCCAGGCCCGATCCCAGGCCCAGGACGACCATGCAGATGCCCGACGTCAGGGAGGCGACCCAGCGGCGCGCGGGGTCCTCGTGCGCGTCGGGCCCGGCGGCGAGCGCCGCGGAGATGGCGGCCAGGTTGATGGCGTGGCCGCCGAGGAAGGCCCCTGCGGCGGTGCCGGCCCCGGTGGTCAGCAGCACCTCGCCGAAAGGCGGGCGGAAGCCGTACCCGGAAAGGACGGCCATGCCCGGCACGTTCTGGGAGGCCATCGTCACCAGGAAGAGGGGCAGTGCGATGCCGACCATGGCGGAGCCGGTGAAGGCCGGTACGGCCGGCGCCACCACGGGCACCGCGTCGAACGTGAGCGAGGGCGCGGTCACCACGATCGCCACGACGGCGGCGGCCAGCGCGCCCGGCACCGCCCACATGCGGGCGAACCGGTAGAGCAGCGCCCAGATCACGATCACCGGGATCGCCATGAGCGGCACCTGCGCGACCGCGGCCACCGGCGCCAGGCACAGCTTGAGCAGGATGCCGGCCAGCATCGCGCCGGCGATCGGCTGCGGGATGCGGGCGATGAGGCGGCCGAGCGCGGGGAACAGCCCCGTGGCCATGATGGCCAGGCCGCAGACCAGGAAGGCGCCGATCGCCGCGGTGTAGCCGCCGTCGACGGGGCCGGTGGACAACAGGAGCGCCGCCCCGGGAGTCGACCAGGCGGCGGTGACGGGCATGCGGTGCCGTACGGAAAGGACGATGGTCGTGACGCCCACGGCCACGCAGAGGACGAGCAGGCCGGAGGCGGCCTGGCGGGAGTCCGCGCCGACGGCGCGCAGGCCGGCCAGCACGATGGTGAACGAACTCGCGAAGCCGACCACCGCGGTCACGATGCCGGCGATGACCGGTCTCAGGGTAGTTCGTTCCATTTATGGAACAGTAGTGAAGTCGGCGGCGAAAGGGCAAGATGGGCGGCATGGATTCCCGGCCGGCGCTCGACGGCGACCCGCGCGAGGTGGGTCAGCGTGTACGCAGGCTACGGGAGGCACGCGGAGTCTCCCTGTCGGAGCTGGCCAGGCGGGCCGGGATCGGCAAGGCCACACTCTCCGGCGTCGAGACCGGTCAGCGCAACCCCACCCTGGAGACGCTCTGGGCGATCACCGCGCAGCTCGGCGTGCCCATCGGCGCCATCCTCGACACCCCCGCGGAACCCCAGGTCATGTACGGCACCGCCGTCGAGGCCACCCTGCTGGAGGTGTTCGAGGACCAGGAGGTCACCTACGAGCTCTACCGGCTGCGCGTCCCGCCGGGAACCACCCAGTCCTCGCCCGCCCACCATGCGGGCGTCACCGAACACCTCACCGTCTTCCACGGCACCCTGATCGCCGGGCCGGCGTCCGCGCCGATGACGGCGGGCCCCGGCGACCACATCAGCTGGACGTCCGACGGGCCGCACCTCTACCGGGCGCAGGGACCCGACGTCGTGCAGGCCAGCCTGCTCATCCGCTACCCGGGACGGCAGACCTTGCAGGGCCGGTAGCCCTCCCGCTCGGCCTGGTCGAGGGTCCGGAAGCCGACGCGGTGCGCCGGGGTGATCCGGCGGGCGTTGTGGCAGGTCGGGAAGCAGACCACGCCCGTGGTGTCGCTGCCCAGGTAGAAGACGCTGGAGGTGGTCAGCTCGCGCATCCGCGCCAGGTCCACGCCCTCGCCCGCCAGCACCTCCTCCTTCGCGTCGGCGCCGAAGACGTACTCACCCGGGACGCCGTCCGAGCGGGTCACCCGGTGGCAGGGGATCAGCAGTGGCACCGGGTTGTTGCCCAGCGCGGTACCCACCGCCCTGACCGCCTTGGGCCGGCCGATCCTGGCGGCGATCCACGCGTACGGGCGTACCTCGCCGCGCGGGATCGTCCGCGCGGCCAGCAGCACGTCGCGCTGGAAGTCGCTGATCCCGCGCAGGTCCAGTTCAAGCCCGGACGCCTTCCCCGTGCGCAGCGCGGGGACCAGTCCCGCCGGCGGGCGATCTGCCCGCACCAGCGGGCGGCCGAAACGCCGCCGGAACGTCTCGGCGAAGCCGTCGCCGTGGTGCACGTACGCGATGCCGCGATCGGTGAAGGCCACCGACAACTCGCCGATCGGGCCCGGTACGCGGGTCCAGCGGGCGGCGATCCGGTCGTAGAGGTCGTGCGGCGGCTCCGCGGCCAGTGCCGCGAGTCCGGTGATGATCGGGTCGTGGGTCATCGGGCACCTCCCAGTGTGCGCAGCCGCTTCAGGCCTCGTGAGATATGCGATTTGACGGTGCCCTGCGGGATCCGCATGACCGTCGCGATCTCGCTGACCGGCAGGTCGACGACGTGCCGCAGCACCACGGCGGCGCGCTGGTCGTCCGGGAGCTGGACGAGCAGGTCGGCCAGTTCGTCGCCGGTCTCGTGGCGCAGGGCCGCCTCCTCCACTCCCTCACCCGGGTCCAGCGTCTCGACCGGCTCGTCGAGCAGGTGTGGTGGTGGCTTGCGGGACTTGTGCCGGGCGCAGTTGCGCCAGACGTTCATCACGATCGTGACGATCCAGGCGCGCGGCTGCAGCGCGGAGATGCGGTCGTGGTCGTAGTCGGCGAGCGCGCGGTAGGCACGCAGGAACGCCTCGGCCGTCAGGTCCTCGGCGTCGGCCCACTTGCCCGTCAGGCGGAGCGCGGTCGAGAACACCAGACCGCGGTAAGCGTTGAAGAGCTCGGCGAACCCCTCGTCGAGGTCGTCGAGCAACGCTTTGCGCACCGGATCCAGGCATTCCATGTCAATCACGTTCTATAGAACACCATCGGGGTGCGAACGGTTGCGGGGCGGTAGCCGTACCGGAAAGGAAAGGACCCGCGCCGCAACACGGCGCGGGTCCTTCCGAGGGGGACCTAGACGGCGACGGCGAGCTGCGAGACCTCGCCGAGGCGCGCGGAGACGTGGACGTCACGCGTGACGCCGCCACCGGCGATGATGCGGACGGTCCAGTCGCCGGGAGCGGCGAAGAAGCGGAAGATGCCCTCGTCGGACACCACGACCTCGCCGGTGAACTCGCCCGAGTGGTCGAGCAGCCGCGCGTAGGCGGTGCCCGCGCCGGTCACCACGCCCTGGATGACGGCCTGGGTGGACAGGTCGATCCCGGCGGGCAGCGTCGCGGTCTGCTCCGGCGCCGCGCAACCCTGAGACACAACAGACATCAGCGGGCCTCTCCCAGCTCGATCGGCACGCCCACGAGCGAGCCGTACTCGGTCCATGAACCGTCGTAGTTCTTGACGTTGGCCTGGTCGAGGATCTCGTGCAGCACGAACCACGTGTGCGCCGAGCGCTCGCCGATGCGGCAGTAGGCGATGGTGTCCTTGCCGAAGTCGACGCCGGCCTCCCCGTAGAGGGTGCGCAGGTCGTCGTCGGACTTGAAGGTGCCGTCGTCGTTGGCCGACTTCGACCACGGGATGTTGCGGGCGGTGGGCACGTGGCCGGCGCGCTGGGCCTGCTCCTGCGGGAGGTGCGCGGGAGCCAGCAGCTTGCCGGTGAACTCGTCGGGCGAGCGCACGTCGACCAGGTTGAGCTTGCCGATCGCGGTGACGACGTCGTCGCGGAAGGCGCGGATGGAGCTGTTCTGGTCCTGGGCCACGTAGGTGGTGGCGGCCTTGGCCGGCACGTCCTTGACCAGCTCGCGGGAGTCGAGCTCCCACTTCTTGCGACCGCCGTCGAGCAGCCGGACGTTCTCGTGCCCGTAGAGCTTGAAGTACCAGTAGGCGTAGGCGGCGAACCAGTTGTTGTTGCCGCCGTAGAGCACGACCTGGTCGTCGTTGGAGATGCCGCGCTCGGACAGCAGGGCCTCGAACCCGGCCTTGTCCACGAAGTCGCGGCGGACCGGGTCCTGCAGGTCGGACTTCCAGTCGATCTTGACGGCGCCACGGATGTGGCCCTTGTCGTAGGCGCTGGTGTCCTCGTCGACCTCGACGAGTACGACACCGGGCGTGTCGAGGTTGGCCTCGACCCAGTCGGCATCCACCAGGACGGCGGAGCGGCTCATTGGGGAACCTCCATTTTGGCGGCGGGCAGTAGACGGCGAATCAGCAGATACATCTCGCAGCCAAGACAGAATCCGAAGGCTGCGTTGAGGAGGGCGGCGAGGAGGGCCGCTGCCGTCGCCCCCAGGGCGAGCGGCGTGATCCCGGTGAAGAAACCGATCAGCCCGGCACCCGCGAAGACCAACCCCACCACCTGCGCGAAACGCGGCGGGCGGGCGTCTTCCGTCTCCTTCGGAGCGCTCTTGACGAGCGCCTTGAAGAGCATGGTGTACGGCGAGCGACCCGCCGTACCGAGTGCGAAAACCACCGCCTGGGCGGCCAGGAGCCAGGGGCTCTCGGTCACCAGGACGAGGATCAGGACCAAGGTCGTTATCGCGGCGCCGAAGCGCAGCGCTCTAGGGTCGGCACGCATCGCTGGATGCTCCTGAAGGGGTCGGGTTGGGGCGGACCAGAATGTCCGCGAGACCGTCCTCAGGCAGCGCGACAGAGCGCGGTGGCCACGCGGCAGAAATCAACCGCGCGCCGCTTCGTCAGCAGCTCTGTCGTGGGGTTCATGTCGATGAGACTACATCGACGTCTCGCCATCTGTCACATCTCGTCCGGCTCCTGAGACACCGCATGGCCCAAAGCCGCGAGCACGTCGGCCTTCCTGGGCTGCCCCGACGCGGTTTTCGTGATTTTTCCCGACCGATCCAGAACGAGGACCGTAGGGGTGCGCAGAATGTCCAGTTGGCGTACCAGATCCAGCCGGGACTCCGCGTCGATCTCCACGTGCGCCACGCCCGGCACGAGATCGGCCACCTCGGTCAGAATCCTGCGCGTGGCACGGCACGGCTGGCAGAACGCCGTCGAAAACTGCACCAGCGTCGCCCGTTCCCCCAGCGGCGCGCCGATCTGCCCTTCCGTCAGCACGTCTGCCGGCCTGTCAGTGGCCGTTTCGCGCATCCTTCCATCGCGGCGCAGTCGTACCACCCCGATCACCAAGCCCAGCGCCAGTGTGCCGAGCGCCACCCACAAACCCGTCATCGCTCATGGCCAACCATCGCGGGGCCCGGGTTCTTCCCTACGTCACGGTCTTGGTGTGCACCAGCAGCTTGCCGTCCTGGTCGACGATCCTGATGAACCGGATCGACTCCAGCGGCAGCTTCGTCGTCAGCTGGAAGACCGGGGGCTTCTCGTAGTTCTCCCGGCTGACCTCCCAGCCGTCGAGCGTCTCGCGCTCGCCGCCCTCGCCGAGCACGATCACGCGGCATTGGGTGCCGACCGCCACGCCGGAGACGGTGAGGTTGAGCTCGGTGCCGCCCTCCGCGGGCATCGCCATGACGGTGGCCTGCCTGGTGCCGTTGGCGCCCTTGAACTCCTTGCCCGCGGGGGCGTTCATCGTCGAGGGCGACTCCGTCGCGCTCTTGCTCGCCGCGGTCCGCGGCTCCGGGCTCGCGCTGGTGTCGAAGCCGTACTCCGGCTGGGTGGCGCTGTCCGGTGCGGCCGCCTTGCCCTGATCGGCATGCTCCGCTCCCGCGGCCGTCGAGCTGGTGCTCTCGCCGCCGGTCGTGGCCGTCCAGATCGTGCCGCCGACGGCGATCACCGCGGCGGAGGCTGCCACGGCCAGCAGGAGGCGGCCGCGCCTGCTGCGCTTGGCACGGTCGTTCAGCAGCCGGTCAAGCACCTGGCGCGGGGGGCTGGCGACCAGTTCCACGTCGCGCTCGGAGACCTTGCCCAAAAAAGCGGAGACGCCTTCGAGCTCCATGAGCTCGGCGCCGCACGCCTCGCACGTGGCGAGGTGGGTGTCGATCTCCAGCGCCTCCTCGGGGTCGAGCGCGCCGAGCGCGTGGGCGCCCAGCGACAGCCGTACCTCCTCACAGGTCATCCTCACGGCGCCAACCCCCGCTCTTCCAGCGCCAGCTTCAACGCCCGCAACGCGTAGTAGGTGCGGGACTTGACCGTGCCCGGCGGAATGCCGAGCGTGGCCGATGCCTCCTTCACGGACTTCCCCCGGTAGTAGACCTCCATGAGCACCTCGCGGTGCTCGGGCCGCAGCGCCGCCAGGGCCTCGGCCACGGCCCACGACTCGACGGCCTTCTCCAGCTCGTCGTCGGCGGGGATCACGGCCAGCGCGTCGTCACCCGTCTCCGGCGGCCTGGCCCTCCTCGCCCGGTGCTGATCGACGACGAGGTTGCGGGCCACCGTGAACAGCCACGCGCGGATCGGACGCCCGGACAGCGCGTCGGGATGCCGCCAAGCCCTCAGCAGCGTCTCCTGCACGACATCCTCCGCCCGGCCGGAATCTCCGGTAAGTCGCAACACGTAGCCATACAGCGGCCCGGCGTGCTCGTCGAAGAGGGTGCGTACAAGCTCCTCGTCGGCGGTGCCAGCTGGACTCACGCCCTCATCACGTACGGCACGGCCAGGCGGTTCACCGGCGCCTTCGCCCCGGGGCGGGTCACCCGCGGCTTTGTCCTCATCCACGGAGCGGCACGTTCTTTCCCTCGGCCGAGAGCTCCAGCCCGTCGGCCACGCTCTTCACACCCGTCACCTTCACGTCGAACGGCAGCTTGCCCTTGAACGGGATCGTGTAGGTGACGAACTGCGCCAGCTGGCTCGGCACTCCCTGGATCTTCGTGGCGGCGAGCTTGATGCCGCCGTCGGTCAGCTCCACCTTCAGCTCGGCGCTGAACTTCACCTTCTGCCCGCCGAACGGCACCTCGCCCGAGGCGACCAGCCGCTGGCCGTTGCCCGAGATCTTCACGCCGTCGGGGGCGAACTTGTCGATCGTCGCCCTGGTCACGGTGCCGCTGACGGTCAGCCGTTCGGCGCGGACGTCCGCGGTGTTCTGGATCACGTCGGACAGCGGCGCGGTGACCCCGTAGGCGACGCCGCGCAGGTTACGGATGGGCACGCCCCCGTAGGTGAGGGTCCCGAGGTCGAAGCGGACCTCGGGATAGCGGCCCGCGAGCGCCTGGGTCAGGAACGGGATGCCCTCGATCGTCACCGTGGGCGTGCCACTGAGGTCGGCGGCGGCCCCGATCCGGTTGGCCAGGTCACGCTGGACGCCGGCCACCGCGACCCGGTCGACCGCGACAAGGAGAACGATCAGCACGATCAGGAAAATGACCAGCTTGCGCATCGGGCTCCTTTGGCACGGGGGACATTGAGCTTACCGACCAATTCCCTGAAAAAACCGGAGATCACCCGCCCGCGAACGGCGGCAGAACCTCCACCGTCACCCCCTCACCCAGCACCACCTCGTCATGCGCCCGCCGGCCGACCGGATCACCGTCCACCAGGAACGACGAGCGCCTCATCACCCTGGCCAGATCGTCGCGCCCGGCTGTGATTTTCGTCATGAGTTCGCCAAGAGTGACGGCGTCGAACGGCTCCTCCGCGACCCCGGCCGCGTCCTTCGCCGCCGCCCAATAACGAACCTTTCCCGTGGCCATAGGCTCCTCACAATCGTGTCGGTCCATTGTGCGCCCCTGTTAACACGCGTGTTTCGCTGTTCAACAGGTGGACGCACAATGAACGCGAGATTCCCTTGGGTTATCCTCACGTATGGGACCTGGGCGACGTAGCCCCCGGGTCCTTGCGCGTTTTGGGGAGGCCGTGATGAGCAACCTGCTCCTGCTGACGAACGCTCTGGAGCCGTCGGCCGAGGTGCTGCCCGCTCTCGGCCTGCTGCTCCACTCTGTCCGCGTCGCGCCGGCCGAGGCCTCCGCCCTGATCGACGCCCCGCCCTCCGACACGGTGATCGTCGACGCCCGCAAAGAGCTCGCCCACGCGAAGAGCCTGTGCCGCCTCATCAGAACAACAGGCATCGACGTCCCCCTGCTGGTCATCGTCACCGAAGGCGGCCTGGCCGCGATGACCGCCGAATGGGGCGTGGACGACGTCCTGCTCGACAGCGCCGGCCCCGCCGAGGTCGAGGCCCGCCTGCGCATGGCCACCGGCCGCCTGTCCCTGGCCTCCACCGAGGACGCGCCCGACGAGATCCGCAGCGGCGAACTGTCCATCGACGAGGCCACCTACACGGCCCGCCTGCGCGGCCGCGTCCTCGACCTGACCTTCAAGGAGTTCGAACTCCTCAAGTACCTCGCCCAGCACCCCGGCCGCGTCTTCACCCGGGCGCAACTGCTGCAGGAGGTGTGGGGGTACGACTACTTCGGCGGCACCCGGACGGTGGACGTACACGTGCGGCGGCTGCGGGCGAAGCTCGGAACCGAATACGAGTCACTGATCGGCACGGTCCGCAACGTCGGCTACAGATTCGTCCCAGAACGCGGCGACTCATCCCTGGTCTCGTAGCCGCGCCGGCGAAGGCCTCCAGATCGTCTTGGCCGTTCGTCAGTGACGGTCAGGTTCCGAGGTTGCGGCCGCCGTCGACCACGATGCGCTGGCCGGTGATGAAGCCGGCGCCTTCCGAGGCCAGGAAGCTCACGGCATGGGCGACGTCGTCCGCGGTGCCCATGCGGCCCGCGGGTACCGACGCCCGGTAGGCGCTCCTGATCTCGGCCGCTACGCCGGCATGGCGCTCGACCGGGATGAAGCCCGGGGCGACGGTGTTCACGGTGATGCCGTCGGGCGCCAGTTCGCGGGCCCAGCTGAGGGTCAGGCCGATCTGGGCGTTCTTGGCGGTCGCGTAGGCCGACCGGCCCGGGGGTGGCCGGTGGGCGACTTCTGAGTCGATCTGGATGATCCGGCCGAACCCGCCTTTCCGCATCTGTTCGATCACCAGGCGGCCGAGAAGCACGGGGCTCTTGACGAAGAACTCAAGCTGGGCGAGGTGATCCGCCCAGGTGACGTCGGTCAGGGGAGCCTCGGGCTGGGGTCCGGTGGCGTTCAGCACCAGCACCTCGATGGGACCCAGGGTGGTGGTGACGGCGGCGACCAGTTCGGCGACCTGCCACTCGTCGGTGACATCGGCGAGAATCGCGTCGGCGATGCCGCCGCTGTCGCGGACGGCGCGAGCGACCTCGCGGGCCTGGGCGTCGCCGGGCGGCCCGTTGACGACGACGGCCATGCCGTCCTCGGCCAGCCGCCGCACGATGGCCCTCCCCAGCCCGCGCGAACTACCGGTCACCAGCGCGACACGCCGGCCGCTCCCGCCGGTGTCACCTGTGGTCACTTGTGTTCCTCCACTAGGACATCCCAAGCCGCATCACCTGATTGTCGTGGGCGGTTCGGCCGTCGGTGACAAGATCCCATAGGCGAGACCGCGCATGGTCCTGTCGCGATCACCACCCGGGTTTCCGGTCGCCCAGCCATACTCACGAACACGCACCTGAATGGGGAACCACATGAGCGAGGTCTTCTTACTCACGAGCTGGACCATTCCGGCCATCGTGCTTTTCTTCATTGTCTACTGGGCCGTACGGCCGGACATCCGGCATGAGAGGTACCGGCAAGAGGGCCCGAAAGTCTGAAAGCCGGCCAAGTTGCTCGTTCAATCTTGGCGAGGGCCGTCATCGTGCGGGTTTTTCGACGGACACCACAACCCCAGGGTTCGACGCGCTCGCGCTCCCGGCGAGGGCCCTCCTCGATCAAGCTACTCAGTGTGCAACGAGAGGTGGAACCTGGTGTAGTGCTCGAATTCGGCCACCGCGCCGAACCCCAGCCGCTCCAGAACAGCCACGCTCCGGTCATTGCCATGCGTCACCCCGGCGAACACATCCGTCGCCCCCAACCCGGCCAGAGCAAAGTCGATCAACGCCCCGCAAGCGGCCGTCATGTAACCCCTGCCCGTCACACCTTCATCAAGCCAGTAACCCATCGAGTACCGGGGCGGATCAACCGGATTGAGATCCGCTCTGCCAACAAGCTGATCCTCGAACCAAAGGCCAAACCGCAGATTCCGGTCGAGTGGGCTAGCAAAGTCCCGCGCAACCGCCTCCCGCGTCGCGACCTTCATCTCCTCGTAGTCGCCGTGGCGGGTCAGGTGCTCGCGATTGCGCACGATCAGCTCGTAGTACGCCTCCATCGCGTCGGCCGTAAGCGGCCGCAGGGTAAGCCGGGGCACGGAGGTCGGGAGAACGGGCAGCGCCAGATCATCAGCCACAACCAGCGACCATAGCAACCCGCTCTCCGGCCACGACGAACCACACTCCACGGGCAGCGTGCCGCCGGTGGCTGGCGCCGATCCCACCCCACGGCGATCATCCGACCTTGGCGAGCTGGTTCGCCCACGCCTTAGGCGGTCGACGGGGCGGGGTGCTCGTGGGGCGGCAGCCCCTCGATCGAGATCAGAACAGCCTGAGCCCCTCATGCGCGTAGCGCCCAAGGGCGAAGACCGAGCTTTGGGCGGGGTGCCCCCACAAAGCACAGCCTGAGTCCCCAAGCGCGAAGCGCCCCACAGCGAAGCCCGAGCCTTTGGGCCGCGCCGCCGCAAGACACAGCCTGAACCCCAAAGCGCGAAGCGCTCAGAAGGGAAGACCGAGCTTGCAAAGCGACGCGGCCCCACACATCTAGTCGACGGCGGTGATACGGCCCAGCGCCGGCGGGGCGATGGGCTGGTTCGCGGTGAGGTAGGTGACCAGGGCGTCGATGTCGAGCGGCCCGCTCCACACGTCCGTCCCGTCCTTGAAGGCGGCGAACGCGTCGCCACCACCCACGAGGAAGTTGTTCGCCGCCACCCTGACCTGCTGGGTGTCGGTAACAGCGGCACCGTCGATCTTCAGGTCACTGACCTTGGAACCCCAGGCCGCGCCTCTGCTGTACGTGTAGGTCAGGTTCGCCGAAGGCTGGAGGATCTTCTGGAACGGCTGGCCGTTGGGACCACCGACGAACTGCTGCTCCAGCAGCGTCTTCAGCTGCGCCCCCGTCAGCGTCACGACCTGCATCAGGTTGTTGAACGGCTGAACGGTGAACGCCTCCCCATATGTCACGACACCGTCCCCTTCACCCGCCGGCGACCCGGCGAACGTGAACGGAGCCCGGATGCCACCCGGGTTCATCAGCGCCACCTGCGCGTTGCCACCGGTCTTGGTGGCGGCGAGCTGGGCGTCGGCGATGAGGTTGCCGAGCGGGGTCTCGCCGGTGGGAGTGGCGGTGTTGGTGATGTCCGCGGTGATCTTGCCGACGGGCTTGTTGGCGACCGGGGCGACCCTGTCCTTCCATGTCTGGACGAAGGTGGAGATCTCGGGGTCCGCGGCGATGGTGCGGGTCACGACGTGGTTGTCGGCCGTGACGGTGTTGCGGACGATGTCGCGGCTGCGGGTGTCCACCTGGAAGTCGACCTGGGTGATCACGCGCCCGAACGATCCGCCCTGCGAGTACAGGCGATCGTTGCCCGCCGGGTCCTTGACGGTGCACTTGTACGCCTGGTGCGAGTGCCCGCTCAGCACCATGTCCACTTCGGCGTCCACCTGCGTGGCGATACGGTTGCCCGCTCCAGGTATGGCGCTGCAGGCGTCGGGCGACTGGCCGGCGTTCACCTGGTCACCCTCGTGCACCAGCACGACCTGGGCCTTGATGCCGATGAGCTTGAGGAGCTTGGAGGCGACGTTGGCGGCCTTGACCTCGTCGACGAACTTGAGGTCCTTGATGCCTTCCGCGGTGACGATGCCGGGCGTGGTCTGGGTGACCAGGCCGATGAAGCCGATCGGCACGCCGTTCTTCCACTTGATGCTGACCGGCGGCAGCGCGGGGACGCCCCAGTCCTGGAGCAGTTGCTTGGCCTGCGGCGTGGAGGCCAGCCCGGCCAGCGCGTCGGACCTCTCGTTCCGGTTCTTGAACAGCACGTTGGCGCCGACGTAGTCGAACTGGGCGCCCTTCCACCGGCCGGCGGGCGAGCAGCCGTCGACCGGGTGGCAGCCGCCCTTCATGATCCGGCGCAGCTCGGCGTACCCCTCGTCGAACTCGTGGTTGCCGACCGCGGAGACCTTCACCCCGATCTTCCCGAGGAACTCGACGGAGGGCTCGTCGTGGTAGGCGGCCGAGATGAGCGGCGTCGCGCCGATGAGGTCGCCCTGGGCGACGCCGATGGTGTTGCGGTCGGCCAGGCGCTTCATGTGGGCGGCCACGAAGGCGGCGCCACCGGCGTCGACGGTCTGACCGTTCTCGTCGACCATGCGGCCGGAGGAGCCCGTGGGCGGCTCGAGGTGGCCGTGGAAGTCGTTCAGCGCGAGGAGGCGCACGGGGACCGTTCTGGCGGTGGTCTTACCGGCGTCCGCGGGGGTGATGGCCAAGGCGAACCCGCCGGCGGCCACGGCTCCGGCCAGCGCAAGCCGGAGGAGGGATCGAGACGTCATGGACCAAGACGTTACGGCCGCAATCCATGCAACCCATGTCGCAAAGGTAACGATTCATCGGCCAGCCCCCTGGCGTTGTTTGCCATACGGACGCCTAGAGTTCGACGCATGAGCGTGCATGTGAAGGTCGCGGAACGACTTGCTGAACAGGAAATCGCCGACGTTCTGAGTGTCGTGGAAGCGGCCACCGAGGCCGACGGCGTCCGCCCCCTGAACGAGCACGTGATGCTCCACCTGCGCTACGGCGGCGACGCCCGCGCACGCTCGCTCCTGCTCTACGACGACCAGACCCTGGCCGGCTACGCCCACGTGGACCCCACCGACGAGGTCGAGGGTCCAAGTGGCGAGCTGGTGATCCACCCGTCGTACCGTCAAAGAGGGCATGGCGCGCGTCTGCTCAGCGAGGTCCTGAACATCACCGACGGCCGGCTGCGCCTGTGGGCGCACGGAGATCACCCCGGTGCGGGCGCTCTGGCCGCTTCCATGGGGTTTGAGAGGGTTCGCTCCCTGTGGCAGATGCGCCGGTCGCTGTTCGCGCCCCTGGCGTCCTTTGAGATGCCCTCAGGGGTACGGCTGCGCGCCTTCGTCCCCGGCCGCGACGAGGAGGCCTGGCTCAAGGTGAACGCGGCGGCGTTCGCCCATCACCCCGAGCAGGGGGCGTGGACCCTGGAGGACGTGCTGCGCCGCGAGGCGGAGGCGTGGTTCGACCCGGCCGGCTTCTTCCTGGCCTTCCGCGGCGACCGGCTCGTCGGCTTCCACTGGACCAAGGTCCACGGCTCCGACGAGCACGGCCACGAGCCGCTGGGCGAGGTGTACGTCGTCGGCGTCGACCCCTCCCAGCAGGGCACCGGCCTGGGCAAGTCGCTGACCGTCGCGGGCCTGCGCCATCTGCGCTCGCGCGGCCTCGCCCAGGTCATGCTCTACGTGGACGAGGCCAACGCGGCCGCGATCAGGCTCTACTCGGGTCTCGGGTTCAGCCGATGGGACATCGACGTGATGTACGCCGCTACTCCACGAGCCAGTGAAGCGCGTAGTACGACAGAGCCGCGACAAGAGCCGCGGCCGGGATCGTGAGGATCCAGCCCGTCACGATGTTTCCGGCCACCCCCCAGCGCACGGCCGACAGGCGCTTGGTGGCGCCGACGCCCATGATGGCCGAGGTGATGGTGTGGGTGGTGGAGATCGGGGCGCCGAAGCCGATGGCCGCGCCGTACAGCACGGTCGCCGCGGCGGATTCCGCCGCGAAGCCCTGCGGTGGGTCGAGCGCGATGATGCGCCGGCCCAGCGTGCGCATGATGCGCCAGCCGCCCGCATAGGTGCCGAGTGAGATCGCCCCGGCGGCGGCCAGGATGACCCACTGCGGGATCGGGTCCTTCGGGGAGGCGTAGCCGCCGACGGTGAGCGCGAGGAAGATCACGCCCATCGTCTTCTGCGCGTCCTGCAGGCCGTGCCCGAGCGCCATGGCGGCGGCGGACACAGTCTGCGCGTAACGGAAGCCGCGGTTCGTTTTTCCGGGCTGCGCGTTGCGGAAGATCCAATAGATTGCGATCATGATCGCGGCGGCGAGCGAGAAACCCACCAGCGGCGACAGGATCATGGGGATGACGACCTTCTCCACGACGCCGTCCCAATGGACGATGCTGGCCGAGGCGAGCGCCGCGCCGATCAGGCCGCCGATGAGGGCGTGGCTGGAGGAGGAGGGCAGTCCGAAGTACCAGGTGACCATGTTCCAGGTGATCGCGCCGATGAGGCCGGCGCAGACGACCACCAGACCGTGGGAACCCTGTGGGGCATCGATGATGCCTTTTCCGACGGTCTGTGCGACCTGGGTCCCCAGGTGGGCGCCGATGAAGTTCATCGCCGCCGCCATGAACAGAGCCGCCCTTGGGGTGAGGGCCCTGGTGGAGACCGAGGTGGCGATGGCGTTCGCCGCGTCGTGGAAGCCGTTGGTGTAGTCGAAGATCAACGCCACGACGACCACGCCGATGACGAGGGCGAGCGTGAGGTCCACTTAGCTTTCCTTGACCGCGATCGACTCGATCGTGTTGGCCACGTGCTCGAAGGCGTCGGCGGCCTCTTCGAGACGGTCGATGACCTCCTTCATCTTCATGACCGTGAGCGCGTCGTACTCACCGCTGAAGAGCTTGGCCAGAAGGCGCCGGTACACCTGGTCGCCCTGGTTCTCCAGGCGGTTGACCTCGATCCAGTACTCGTTCAGGTTCTTCATCGAGCGCAGCCGCGGCATCGCCTCGGCGGTGAGCTCGGCTGCGCGTTCCAGGACCTCGACCTGCCGGATGACGTCCTTGGGCAGGTGGTCGATCTGGTAGAGGACGATGAGGTCGGAGGCCTCCTCCATGAAGTCCATCACGTCGTCGAGGTTCGAGGCGAGGCGGTAGATGTCCTCGCGGTCGAATGGGGTGATGAAGCTCTCATTGAGCCGATTCATGATCGCATGAGTGCGTTCGTCACCGGCGTGTTCGCAAGCGCGCATCTTCTCGGCCAGGGCTTCCCTGTCCGAGCCGTCGCTGATGATCTCCACCAGCAGCCGGGATGCCGTGACCAGGTTGTTCGCGGAGTCGGCGAACAGGTCGTAGTAGCTGTCCTCACGAGGCGTGAGACGCAGGCGCACGTCGTTCTCCAGATGTGCGGGGATGGTCCGTGGAAGAGAGTACGGGTTACCAGGCAAAATGCGAACTTCATGTCCCCTTCATCGTGTGGCTACCCTCCATCCCTTGCCGGATACCAGCCCTGTAGATAGCTTGATCACCATTTTGCCGACGTCCGCTTTGCTGGTTTTTGAGCCAGTTATGGCTCATCCTGGTGACATATGCGGCCAGCCGCCGGTGTGTTGGGAGATCGAGCCTTCCGTCTGCTTTGGTGCAGCCTCACCGCATCTGTGGCGGCTGACTACATCTTTCCCATAGCCGTGGTGATCTCACTCGTCCGGGGTGGGTACGGCGCCGCCGCCATCGGCCTCGTCCTGGCCGGACGCCTGATCGCCCTGGTGGGCTTCGCCCTCTTCGGCGGCGTATGGGCGGACCGGCTCCCCCGCCGCGTCGTCATGGCCTGCTCCCAACTCGGCCTCGTGGCCATCGCGCTCGTCGTCGCGATCTGGCCGCTGGCGCCGTTCATGGGGATCGCCGTCTTCCTCGGCGGGCTGTGCGAGGCGTTCTTCCGCCCCGCGTTGCAGGGGGTCCTGTCAACCGTTCTTCCTGAACGGCACCGCCGTACCGGAATCGCCATGACCAGCGTCTCCCTGCGCGGCGGATCACTCCTCGGGGCGTTCACCGGAGCGGCCATCGTCGTCGCGTGGGGCCCGTGGGCCGCCTTCTTCGCCGCCGCGCTCGGGTTCGGCATCAGCGCCGGGCTCATCTGGCTCATGCGCGAACCCGTGCTGCCCGCCCAGCCGCGCCACCGCCTCATGGACGAGATCCGCCAAGGCATGCGCGAAGTCTGGTCCCGGCCCTGGATGGCCGGAGTGATCGCGGTGCTCGCCCTCCACCAGACGCTCATCGTCGCCCCGGCCCAGGTCCTGCTGCCGGCCACCGCGTCCAACCTGCAGTGGAACTTCCTGCCGCTGCACGAGGCCGACGCCATCTACGGGCTGTCGCTGGCCGCGCTCTCGCTCGGCGGGCTCATCGGGGCCTTCATCGCCTTCCTCCGGCCCAGGCCCCGGCCGGGGCTCACGGCCATGGTGGGGCTGCTGCCGTACGGGCTGGTGCCCTTGTCGCTCTTGACCTCAACGACGCCGTGGCCGGTGTTCACCTGTTTCCTGCTGGCCGGGGTCGGGCTGGAGGTCGCCGCCATCGAATGGGTCATCGGCATGCTGCGCGAGGTGCCGCCTGGGCGGCAGGCCCGCGTGGCCTCGCTGGAATGGGTGGCGGTGCTCGGGCTGACGCCGTTCGGCCTGGTCGCGACCGGTGTGCTCGTGGACACCGTCGGGGCCAGGCCGGTCTTGCTGGTCAGTGCGCTCGCCGCGGTGCTGCCGCTGGTGGCGTTGGCGATTCCCGGGCTCGTGGAGCTGCGGTCTAAATCTTGGTCCGGTGAAAACTCTTGAACGAGCGCGACGGGGTGGGGCCGCGCTGGCCCTGGTAGCGGGAGCCGTACTTCTGGGCGCCGTACGGGTGCTCGGCCGGCGAGCTCAGCCTGAACACGCACAACTGGCCGATCTTCATGCCGGGCCAGAGCTTGATGGGGAGCGTGGCGACGTTGGAGAGCTCAAGGGTGACGTGGCCGCTGAAGCCCGGGTCGATGAAGCCGGCCGTCGAGTGCGTGAGAAGCCCGAGCCGACCGAGCGAGCTCTTGCCTTCCAGGCGGCTGGCCAGGTTGTCGGGCAGGGTGATGACCTCGTAGGTCGAGGCCAGGACGAACTCGCCCGGGTGCAGGATGAACGGCTCGTCGCCGTCCGGTTCGACGAGGCGGGTGAGGTCGGGCTGCTCGACTGCCGGATCGATGTGCGGATATTTATGGTTTTCGAAGACACGGAAGAATCGATCAAGCCGGACATCGATGCTGGACGGCTGGATCATGTCCTCATCGAACGGCTCCAGGCTGAGCCTGCCGGAGTCGATCTCGGCGAAGATGTCGCGGTCTGAAAGCAGCACGTAGAGCAACCTATCGTGGTTGCGGGGGTGGGGCGGGGTTGCTTGGGGACGCCTGGTTTCCGCTACAGTGGGGGCGCGGCGTTCGGCCGACGCGGGTGTAGTTCAATGGCAGAACATCAGCTTCCCAAGCTGACAGCGCGGGTTCGATTCCCGTCACCCGCTCCACCTTGATGAAGGATGTCGCTCCTCCTCTGTACCCTCTATACGGGGAGAGGAGCACGCCATGACAGCCCAGCCTCAGAACTTCACACCCTCAGACACGTCCATGCCGGACAGGAATCTGCGCTCCATTCGCGCTGCGCTTGTGGTCCCACAAGATCGCGAAGCGTTCGACGCCGGGCTCACGGCCGTCCTAGACGAGGTCAGAGTCAGCCTCGATCTCGAAGCCCTGGCTGCGTTCGTACATCGCTGGTGGATCTCCGCCTGCGACTCGGCGAAGGACCCCGAAGGGCGACGGCAAATGCACATCCGGGCGGAGCAAGTCATAGCCGACGACGCAGCTCCGCATGGAACGCCATGGCGTGAGCTAGTCCGGATTGAATGGCCTTAGGCTCCCTCCCCCGCGTGCCCGTTGCGTGCCCGTTCACAGAGTGGTTCGCAGGGAGTCACGGAGGCTCACGGTCACTCGGCTGCATCTGCCCAGGGTGGTGCTTCCCCTGCTCCGACACCATGACCTTGAAAGAGTTCCCAAGCTGACAGCGCGGGTTCGATTCCCGTCACCCGCTCTCACGATGAAAGCCCAGGTAGACCGATGGATTCGGTACCTGGGCTTTGATGTTTCCTGATGTTCTTGGTCTCTGCGTGCCATTTGGGCCATGATCACCCTGCCGGAACCAGCGGGGCCCGGGGCATAACTCACACCTTGATGACAGTGACGCGTACACCGCACAGTGCGGTGAGGTCCTCGGGGTCGGAGGTGAGAACCGTGACGGGGCCTGGGGCCGCGAGGGCGGTGGCGCTGAGCATGGCATCGATGGCGTACTTGTGCCCGTGCAGGCCGGCGTTGGACAAGAGTGTGGCGGCGTGGCGGGCGATGGGTTCGGTGACCGGCTCGATGACGAGGCGGGATAGCGTCCATTCCAGGGCTGGCCGATTGACACGGGGGTGGACCACCTCGACAAGGGCGGCGGCAGAGGTGATGACGCGGAGGTCGTCAGCACGGGCGAGAGTGAGCCATGCGGTGATCCTACGGTCGCGCAGGACGGCCTTGGCCAGTCCCTCGCTGTCGAGGACAAGGGTGCCGCCAGGAACGGCGGGAGAACGGGTCACGCAACCGCCCCACCATCGGTCTGTCCCCGTCGGGTCTGGTGGAGTTGGTCACGCAGTGCCTGGACCTCGTCGTCGGTAATGGGGCCGTGCTCGGCCTCGGCGACCTGGATAAGTTCGCTGAGGTTGTCGCGCTCGATCTGGCGGGCGACGGCGGCGGCGACGTAGGCGGACAGGCCGGAAGGGCCACTGCGAGATCGGGCGGCCTCGGCGATGTCACGCGGCATGGTGATCGAATACTTGCCAGTAGGCTCGCTCATGCCCCCTATCCTACCTCTCATCCTCCCGTAGTCGCTGGGGAGTTGTGTATTGGTGAGAGCGAGGTCTTCGCTCCTGGGGCGCTTCGCGCCAATTGGCTCAGGCTGTGTTCAGTGGGGGCGCGGCCCCCACACCCCGCCCACTGCTCGGACTTCGCTCTTGGGGGCGCTTCGCGCCTATAGGGCTCAGGCTGTTCTTCCAGTCGAGCCGCGGGCTCGACCCCTGAAGGTCCTCCCTTCGGTCGGGCGCCCTCTCTCGGCCCACCCGTTACCCAGTCAAGTGGTTGGCCAATTGGATCCCGCCCTGACCCAAAGGTGCTCCGCTACGCTCCGCGCGCCCTTCTAGGAGCTTGCGCCATGGCCGAGACGGGCGACGTCGGCTGCCTGGGCTACAGCAAGCCCCCGCGTTTGAGAGACGCGACGACACCGGACATCCGATGTCGGTACCGCCGCGTCCGGCCTCATGAGCCTCGCCGCGTAGGAGCGCGGCCCAGAGCTTGTCGGCCTCATTGAAAGTCCAGCGGAACGTCCCGTGAATCACCGGCTTGGCCTTCTTACGACTGGTTCGGCGAATGTGCGCCTGGCCTCCCGCGCGGCACAGCCCGTACACCGTGGAACGGCAATCACAGGTCCGAGCGACCACCCGAACGCGATCTTCCCTATTGGACCCGCCGCGCCAGCTGATCTGGGTGTAGCGCTCCTGTGCGGGAGCGACATGGGGGCTGAAGCACTCGACAAGGCGGACTCAGAGGCACAGGTTGTCGAGGGCGACGTCCGGCGCTGGAAACCGTCCAGCTCTTTTCGGCCGGAGCGGACCGAAGCAAACCATGAGCCGCCACCACTTCCCCACCGCATTCGCGAGCGCGGCCGCCTGAGCAACGGTGGCGATACGCCGCCCAGCGGCCTTCTTTCCGGCCCTCTTAGCCGGGCGGAGCAAGCCGGAGTGCGCCGCGACGGGAAGGCAGACCAGGACCTGTCGCGTAAGATAAAACGTCTTACTGTGGCTGTATGGCCGACACCATCACCATCCGCAGCGACTCGGAGACCGAGCACGCACTGGATGTTCTTACCCGTGACGGCAGCTCACGCTCGGCGGCTATCCGCCAGGCCGTCCTGGAAGCCGCCCTCCGTAAGGAGCGCGCTGCCGCCATGCGTCGCGCTGTCCTACGTATGCCGCTCGGCGAACCGGACGGCATCGACATCGCCGCGGAGATCACCCGCAACCGCGAGGACGAATGCTGATGATCTATCTCGACTCGGCCGCCGTCGTGAAACTCGTCCACGCCGAGGCCGAGTCACAGGCATTGCGCGACTGGCTCGATGAACGGGCGGAGACCGGATGGACCAGCTCGGTTCTGCTAGAGATCGAGTCATCACGGGCCCTGGCGCGCTACGCCCCAGAAGCCGTCTCTCGACTTCATCTGGTCCTCGATCTGATCGAGTTTGTGGAACTGGACGCCGGCATTCGTATCCTGGCCCAGACCGTGAGACCGGTGACCGTCCAGAGCCTGGACGCTATCCACCTGGCAACTGCTCTCGGCATCCGATCCCGACTCACTTCATTCGTCACATACGACAAACGCCTGGCCGATGCTGCCCAGACAGCCGGACTAGCCGTCGACATGCCTGCCTGAGATGTCTCCCCATCACCAAGATCTCCTGTCGGGGTTCCTGGCCCGCGGATGCCTGGCTTCCGGGGCGCTTCGCGCAAACAGGCTTCAGGCTGTCCTTCCAGTCGAGCCAATGGCTCGACCCCTGAAGGTCCTCCCTTCGGTAGGCGCCCTTTTGAGGCCCCACCCGTTGCCCAGCCAAGTGGTTATGCAGTTGGATCCCACCCCACTCTGCTGCGCTCCGCGCGTCTTCTTGAAGAGCTTGCGCCATCCGTGAGCCGCTCATAGCGGTGAAACGCCACAGCATCACCCAAGGCAACCCCCGCGCAGAATGACGCGATGGCACCGGAGACCCGGTGTCGGTGCCGCCGCGTCCGGCTATCGAGGCTCGCCCGCGTAGCAGCGCTTGTCAGCCTCGCAGCCGGTTCAATCTTCTTATCGACCGGGCAACAACCCTTCTTTCCGCGGTCGAGCGGCGTCGGATCCCGACGTTTGTGACTGCCGCGGATGGGCTATTCCTCGTCTTCGACCAGGTTCAACGAGATGTGGGAGCGGAGCTGACCCGCATGACGATAGACACCCGAACGCTTCTCCCGATCGCCGAACAAGCCGTCACCATCGCCAGCCAAATCATCCGCACCAAACCGCCCGGGATCATCACTGCCAAGGGTGACCGTGACATGGCCACCGAGGTGGACTACGCCGTCGAACAGACCGTCCGCGAGTTCCTCGCAACCGAGACGCCCGAGATCGGGTTTCTCGGTGAAGAGGAAGGCGGCGCTCACATGGGTACCGGCCTGATGTGGGCACTCGATCCGGTCGACGGGACTGCTAACTTCCTGCACCGGCTTCCCCTGTGCGGGGTCTCTCTGGGCCTGGTCGACAAGGACGCATCCACACTCGGCGTGATCGAACTACCGTTTCTCGATGCCCGCTACAGCGCCGTCGTCGAAGGTGGAGCCAAGCTCAACGGCGAACCCATCGGCGCCAGCGACACCAGCGAACTCGACGCCGCACTCGTGGCTCTCGGCGACTACGCCGTGGGCACCGACGCGGAAGCTCGAAACCGGCCACGACTCGCGCTCACCCAGCTACTCGCCGCCCGTGTCCAACGAGTGCGCATGTTCGGCTCGGCCGCCATCGACCTGGCCTGGGTCGCCGAAGGCAAGATCGACGCCAACATCATGCTCAGCAACAACCCCTGGGACACAGCCGCCGGCGTCCTCATCGCCAGGGAAGCCGGAGCGGCCGTCGTCGACATCGACGGCAGCCCACACACCATGACTTCACGAGCCACCATCGCCGCCAGCCCGAAGCTCGTCGCGGGCCTCGTCGAACTCATCGCCGAAGCGCGGAAGGCGGCCAAGGAATAGTGCCTGTACCGCCGAATTTGTTCGTGGCGGTATCAAGGGCGACGCTGCGCGCCGCCACGCGGACCACGTGCGTTCCGGGGCCGTTCTCGCGCGCGACGCGCATGGGCCGCGATGGGGCTGCACCACCCGTCTCACGGCCATTCCGCCCCATCACTACGCCCTACGATCCGCCGCTGTGATGACCTTCTTCGGCCCTCTACTCGTCCTGCTACCTCGACATCCTGCTCCTCCCCGACTAGTTCGAGCCGCACTCCCCAGGCGCCGCAGGCGAACCGCATCGATGCCTACCCATGGGAGTGGGCACTCAGCGAACTTGCCGCATCCGGCTCATAAGAATCAAGCGGCGGAGCGCCGCGGCCCGTCGCTGGCCCGGCCCGGCATACCGAAGCTCCCGGCATCGACCGTGGGTTTCTGCACAATACATACACACCGGCTCGGCGAAGTCGCCATCGGCGAAAGTTAGGATCACGCGGTGGACCTAACGAGCGACCTCCCAGATGCGTCTCGCCAGCGCGCTCCCATGAACATCAGCGGCAGGACCTGGGGAATGTTCGCCGTATTGCTGGGGCTTGGGATGATTTATGCGACGAGTGTTCCCGGCGGGCATTTCGCCTGGCTCATGCTCGGCAGCATCGGCTGGCTTTCGTTCGGCGTCGGCTGGTTGATCGTGCTCGGCGTCGTCCTCGCCAGGCGGGGGAGGCTAGTCACATTGCGGCGCAACTGGCCGTTCTGGGCTGTGCCGCCCCTGGTGGTAGGGTTGGTCGGCTCACTGATCTACGTCGGTGCGCCGGTCAGGATGCGTTTCGAGTTGTCGCGCAGCGGCCTCGACCACCTCGCGAAGACGGTGTCAGAGGGGACACCGCTGGGAAAGCGGCATTGGATCGGCCTGTATCCCGTCGAGTACCTTGAAGGGTCCCGCGATGCCTTCGGCTTCATGATTGAGGACACAGGCTTCTTCGGTAGCTATGGCTTCGCCTGGAGTTCAAGCGGCGCGCCGGACATCGACGCAACGGGCTACTACCGCCATTTCGACGGCCCGTGGTACATCTGGATCGACGATTGATAAACGATTCGTCCACCTCGGGCGCCAACCGCTCGCCAGGGCGTGAATAACTCTACGAAGAGTGCCACCCGGATGGACGATCACGAGCTGGGCTGAACGGATTTGGGCACGGCGTTCTTGCGAATGGGTAACCTCGGAATGGCAGTCGCAGGTCCCAGCAACCACCCGAACGCGATCTTCCCTGTTGACCGCCCCGCGCCAACCGAGCTGGGTGAACCGCTCCGACAGGACGATCACGATGCACGCACCGATCCTGTGCCCGCGCACGGCAGGGCAATCCCTCGCTGTCGTGAACCACGGGACTGTCCCGCCTGCCGGCCGGCGCAACCTGAAACGCCAGAGCGCCTTGAGCTTAACGTCTGCGACGAGACGATCCGCGCTACAGCAAGGCGATCGACGATTCAAGGCCACCGACACATCCTGCGGATGCTCGTTGCCGAATAGAGCTGGCCGGGGTTCTCCGGCGTCCCGACCAATGCAGGAGCAGATATGCAAGCTGACATCTCCCGCCCTACCCGCCGCTGGGTCCGGCTGCTGGCGTCCTTGGCCGTCGCGACCGCCGGTCTCACCGTCGCTGGTGCCGTTAGCACAGCGACGCCCGCAAGCGCCTGCTGCTTCCAGGGCCGACACCCCGACGAGGATGGGTTCGTGGTCGTCGAACGCGCCGGTTTCGGCAACTACGACTATGTCTACAACAGCGGGCTGGTCCGGGAGTATCGCAACTTCACGTTCTTCCGCGAGTACCGCCGCTGACGACGAGCGCCCGTTCCCGCTGGCAGCCTGTCAGCGGGGGCGGGGCCGTATCGCTGATTCTCGTACATCCCGAAGGTTGTACGTGCGCCATGAGCCACTTCACGCGGTCCGACTCGAAAGGCTTCGGCCACGGTGACGTATCCGGGTCGCCGACATTATCGAGAGCTTGGGAAGCGTCCGGCTTCACGACCTGGTCACCGCCCCTGACCAGCCCATGGTCGTTTCCAAGCTGACAGCGGCTTCGGGCTTCAGGAAGTACTGGACGGCTTCCGTAGTTTTCAGCACGGCCGGGTCATATTGTGGCGCAGGCCATATCTGAAGGTAGTGGTCATCAACCGAGCAGCGCTCTTCATCCACTCCTCGGATGTGATAGCGCAAGCGGTACACGCCGGGACCAGAAAGCAACGGGGAAAGGTTGTGCGCCTTTTCATCGTCCCAATCCATAAGCCACCCCACCAGGAAGACCTTGCCGGACGGGGACTCAAAACTGATCTCCACGACGTCCTCGTAGCCGTCCAGGTCAGCACCTGGATCCCGGTCGGCGGCAGTCACCGTAAAGGGAATCTCTCCCCATTGCGTGGCGATGTTCAGGCTCGCGAGACCTCTCTCCTCTAATTTGATGAGCCCAACGGAGTGAGTCCGTGGGTCGGCCGGTATGCCGGCGGCCTCATAGTCCCCACGATCCATGAGGTAGACCTGACCACAGTCCTCCACCTCCACGTCCATTCGCTTCGTGTACACGACAGAAAATTCGTCTCTGCTCATGGGCGGGAAGCATAGAGTCCGTCCACGACACTTTCGGCTACCTGGCCGCGCAACTCCAGGCGCGCCCCTCTTGAGGCGCCACCCGTTGCCAAGTTGGATCTCACTCTTGTCCAAAGATGCTCCGCTTCGCACGTTCCTTGAAGAGCTTGGACCGTACGATGAGCTGCTCACAGCGGCGAAAGGTCGCAGCGCGTGGTCCTGAGGCCGGTCCCACGCTGGGAACCGTGCGCCGGGAGTACATGGCCGCCAAGCCGTACAGTATCGAGATGTCCGAGGGCACACCGTCCGACGGACGGTACGCCGAACTTCGCAGACTGGGCGAGGAAGAGCGTCAAATGACGGTCGAGCTCCAGCAGACCCGCACCCAGGTTGCCAGACTCATCCAGCAGTTTCTTCCGCCGCATGCGCGCACCGAGAAGATAGACGAGGTTGCGCAGGCCAGCGGCTACAGCCGGACTCTGATGGACGCCCTCCGGTACAAGGACCACCCCTGGCACCAGGGCAGCGGGCCCAAGAAGGAATGAGCCTCCGGCTGGGGCGACTCCAGGTGATCAGGCAAGCCGCCGATAGGAGCCTCATCGCCGGCTGCGCCGCGCCTCCAGCGCTTCGGATAGCCCGGGAGGGCCGTGCGCCGCACTCGCTCATGGTCCGAAGCGTTGCACGGTTCTTACCAGGTCAGAGTGGCGCGGTCGCTCCTGACCGGTCTCCTGGTCAGATCGGCCACGGCGAGCCGGGGCCCAAACTGGCGGTTCGTTGACCGGGCGTTCTCACTGCGGGCCGGAGCGGGCGCGGCGGCTCACCAGGACGATCAGCCCTGTCTGAATGACAAGCATCCCCAGTGCGATCAGTCCCGACACGGAGGACATCGCTTCCTCCGAAAGCCCACCACCACATTCCGTAATGTTGCCGCCGTCGTATAACACGGCGCAGTTGCGCCCCAGGACCGCAGTAACGGCCAACCAGTTGGCCATGAGAAGTGGGGCCGCGCCCAGGAAGAGGGCTGGCGCTAGGTATTTCGACTTGCCAACTACTGGGTTGCAGATAGGAGACGCCACCTCTCCCATTCTAAGTGTGGGCGCGGAGACGCAGGTCCAAACGCTCAGATCCCATGGAGAGCTGGCCAACCTGCCTTGCGCGCGCTTCTCCTCACCGCCGCCGCTGCTGAGCACGTCGTACGGCCGACCCTGCGGGCCCGTTGTCAACGGCGGAAGGGCCACAGCGAAAAGGAGCGGCGTCGCCGGGCGAGGACGCGACGCACCAGGTCCTTGGTGATGTCGTTCCGGCGCCGACCGTAGCGAATCTCGGTGTATACCTCTTCAGGCGTGAACTTCGGGTGTTGGGCGGCGACTTCGCGGATGTATCGGGCCTTAGCCTCGTCGAGGTTGGAGTCTGCTCGTGGGATACGGCGTTCGAGGGGCCGATGTATCCGCCGACCCGATTTGTCGAAGTAGACCACGCATACCTCCAAGCACCGGATGACTTGACGCTAAAAATGCACGGCATGCAGGTCTATGACCGAAATGTGCGCAACTATGACGTCGAATGACACGTTCCTGCCAGCCCTAAGCTGTCGGCTGCCGTTTCAGGTGAGAGCCGGCAGCTACAGGGAGGTGCGGGGCGAACGTTCACGTTGCGGTCGTGGACCCTGTGCCCGTGTTCCGGCATGGCGTCGTGGCGGCGTTGTCAAGCGTGGGATACCTCGTCGAGGAGCCCGCCGATGCGGCCACATGGCTCAACGAACGGCCAGGCGCGATGATTCTGCTGACCTTGCGCTCTGCCGAGGACCTTGACCAGGTGATCGCCTTATGCCGCGTACGGCCCCGGCCCCTCATCGTCGCGCTGCCTTTCGGCGAGGCCCCTTCGCTGGGAGTGCGGGCCATGCGAGCGGGTGCCCGGTCGGTGGTGGCGCACACTGCGACGGTGCCGGCGTTGCAACGGGCGGTGGCCGCGACACTCGACGGCGAGGCAGTCATGCCGGCCGACGTGGCCGACCTTCTGGTTGCTGGACGGGGTGGACGGCCACCCCGTCGCTCGGTTCTCTCGAAGGAGCAGATTGCCTGGTTGCGGCGGCTATCCGATGGTTGGACCGTGGCGCGCCTCGCCACGGAGGCCGGGTACTCCGAGCGTGCGATGTACCGGCTACTCAAGACGCTTTACCAACAGATAGGCGCCGATTCCCGGTTCGAGGCCATGTTGCTGGCACATGAGGAGGGCTGGTTTCAGACCTAGATGTACTGACCACAGAGGTTAGGTACGGGGATTGATCGTTTTGGCATGAGGAAGGGCCTCCGGGTTCGGTGTGGATTGCGACATCTGCACCGAGAA
>NZ_JBITGW010000038.1:0-54261 GCF_044457345.1 Nonomuraea sp. NPDC050547 | reverse complement strand
GGTGCAGATGTCGCAATCCACACCGAACCCGGAGGCCCTTCCTCATGCCAAAACGATCAATCCCCGTACCTAACCTCTGTGGTCAGTACAGCTAGCCCTCGGGCAGGAGGGCGGCCAGCAGGTGCTCGCGAAACAGGCGGGCCGCGGCCGACAGGTAGGCCCGCTCCCGCCAGATGAGCCGCTGGACGCGCTCGCAGCCGGGCGCGTCCAGGCGGAGCAGGACGATCGGCGGGCCCGCCGGGTGGGCGGCCGACCAGGCCGGGACGAAGCCGATGGCCAGCCCGGCGCTGACCAACTCGACGACGGCGTAGGCCTCGTTGGCCTCGCACGCGTACACCGGCTCCATGCCCGCCGCCGCGAACAGCCGCTCGATCATCGTGCGCTGCCAGTGGCCCGGGGGCGTGGTCGCGATGCGCTCGCCGCGCAGATCGGCCATCGTGGCGTGGGTACGCCCGGCCAGCCGGTGGGCCGGCGACACCGCGAGCAGCACGTCCTCGGCGGGAAACACCCGCTCGCCGAACCCGGCCCCCTCCAGCGGCTGCGAGGTCAGGCAGAGGTCGACCTCGCCCTCGCGCAGCCGGAGCGCCATCGTGTCGGCGCCCGACTGAAGCAGGCGCACGCCGACACCGGGATGCGCGGCGATGAAGCTCTTGACCGGCTCGACGAGCATGATCAGCGTCTCGGAGGCCACCGACACGCTGCCCCGGGTCAGGCCGGCGGCGTCGGCGAGCTCGCGGCGCCCGTCCTCCAGCTCGCCCAGCGCCCGATCCACCCGCCGCAGGAACGCCGCGCCGAACCGGTTGAGCCGCACCCGGCGCCCCTGCCGGTCGAACAGCGGCACCCCGAGGTCGGCTTCGAGACGCGCGATGGTCCGGCTGAGCGACGGCTGGGCCACCCGCAGTTCCTCGGCGGCCCGGCTGATGTGCTCGTGCCGGGCCACGGCCTGGAAGTAACGCAGCGGCAGCAAATCCATTATGCCTCTAAAGCTATGAACTGATGGATATTTCGGTCTTGGACAGCATATGTCGAGGTTGCCTACGGTCGGCGGCGTGGACCTCTTGGATCTGGCCCGTCTCCAGTTCGCCCTCACCACCGGCGTGCACTGGCTGTTCGTCATCCTCACGCTCGGCCTCGTCCCGCTGGTCGCGGTCATGCACACCGCGGCGGTGCGCGCCCGCGACCCCGACACCAAGGCCGCCCGCGAGCGCATGACCCGGTTCTGGGGCGGGCTGTATGTGATCAACTACGCGCTGGGCATCGCGACCGGGCTGGTGATGGAGTTCCAGTTCGGCCTGAACTGGAGCGGGCTGAGCAAGTTCGCCGGCAACGTCTTCGGCGCCCCGCTGGCCCTGGAGACGCTCATCGCCTTCTTCGCCGAGTCCACCTTCCTCGGCATGTGGATCTTCGGGTGGGGGCGGCTGCGGCCCTGGCCGCACGCGGGCCTGATCTGGCTGGTGACGCTGACCGCCTACGCCTCGGCGTACTGGGTGCTGGTCGCCAACGGCTTCATGCAGGCCCCCACCGGTTACGTCATCCGCGACGGCGTGGCCTACCTCACCGACTTCGGCGCCCTGCTGACCAACCCCAGCGCCCTGGTGGCGCTCGGCCACGTCATGGCGGCGGCGCTGCTGACCGGCGGCGTCTTCGTCGCCGGCATCAGCGCCCATCACCTGCTGCGCGGCCGGGAGGAGTTCCGCCGCCCGCTGCGCTCGGGCGTCCTGGTCGCGGCCGTGGCGAGCCTGGCCGTCTACGTCGTGGGCGCCCTGCAGTACCCCCTGCTGGCCGCGACGCAGCCGATGAAACTCGGCCTGCTGTCCGGCGGCGCGGGCGTGGAGCACCTGCAGAGCGCCCTGCGGGCCGCCCACGGCCCCGGCGACTACATTCCGCCGCACTGGGCCGTGTGGGGGCAGTACGCGATGCTCTGGCTCGGCTACGTCCTGGGCCTGGTCGCGCTGTTCGCCGTCATGATCGTCTTCCGGGAGCGCCTGACCCGGCGCCCGGCCGCCGCCGTCGTCATCACTGTGCTGGCGGCGCTGCCCGCGGGGGAGTTCGCCGGCGGCCTCGCCTTCGGCGAGGCGGGCCCCCACCGGCTGCCCATCTACGCCGCCGTCGCGCTGCTCATGGGCGCCGCCCTGCGCTACGGCGGGCGCCTGACCCGCCCGCTGCACCGGGTGCTGATCCTCGCGATCCCGCTGCCGTTCCTGGCCTCGGTGGGCGGCTGGGTCCTGCGCGAGACCGGCCGCCAGCCGTGGGTCGTCTACGGCGAGCTCACCACCGCCCAGGCCCTGTCGCCGGGCGTCGGCCACGGCGCGATGCTCACCTCGCTGCTCGGCTTCGCGCTCGTGCTGGGCGCGCTCGCCGTGGCCGACTGGACGCTGATCATCCGCTACGCCCGCCGTGGCCCCGACGCCGCCCACCTCGGGCAGCCGGCCCAGGCGCGCCCCACCTTCTGAGAGGAACGGCTCCATGGACATTCTCTGGCTGGCGATCCTGGGCTTCCTGCTCACCGGATACTTCGTCCTGGGCGGTTACGACTACGGCGTACAGCTCGCGCTGCCCTTCACCGCCCGCGACGAAGGCGGGCGCGACGAGAGCGCCCGCCGTCAGACGCTCGCCGCCCTCGGCCCGTTCTTCTTCGGCAACGAGGTCTGGCTGATCGGGGCCGCGGGCGTGCTGTTCGGCGCCTTCCCCATCCTCGAAGGGACCCTGCTGTCGGGCGCCTACCCGCTGATCGTGGCACTGCTGCTCGGCCTGGCCGCCGGCAAGAGCGCGCTCCAGCTACGCGGCCGGTCCGCCAGTGCTTTCGACAGGCGCGTCTGGGACGTCCTGCTCACCGCCGGCGGGCTCGTCCCCGCGATGGCGCTCGGCATGCTGATCGGGCTGCTGCTGACCGGCGTCCCGCTGCACGGCGGCCACAGCTTCACCCTGTCGGCCGGTGAGGTCCTGCACCCGTTCGTGCTGCTGTGCGGCCTGAGCACCGTCCTGGTCTTCGCCGCGCACGGCGGCGCCTTCCTCGCCCTGCGCGCCGACGGGAGGGTGGCCGCCCGCGGCGCCGCCTTCGCACGGCGGGCGGCGGCGTGGGCGATGATCGCGGCGGTGACGACGGCCGCGGCCGGGGCCGCGCTCGGCGTCCGGCCGGCCAACGCGGCGCCCGCCATCGCGGCGGCCTTCGCCCTTCCGGCCCTGCTGGCGGGCGCCCGCGCCGCCCTGGCCGCCGCCCGGCCCGGCCTCGCCTTCGCCGCCACCGCGGCCGCCGCCGCACTCCCCGTCGTGGCCACGGGCCTGGCCAACTACCCGTACCTGCTGGTCTCCTCCGTCACGCCGGGCGCCGGCCTGACGCTGGCCGAGTCGGCGGCCGACGGCGCGACGCTGCGGATCCTGACCGGCTTCGGCGTCGTGATCGTCCCGGTCATCCTCGGCTACCAGGCCTTCCTGTGGTGGGCCTTCCGCGGCCGCGTCGCCCGGCCCGGCTACTTCTGACCCCGCCTCGGGCCGGGGGCTCGCGCCCACCTCGGGCCGGGTGGTATTCAGGGGGATCTGCACGAAGATCCCCCTGCTGCGGAAGGTCTCCATGACCGGCCCCTTCGCCGGCCGTACCCTCGACGGCCTCGCCCAGGACCTGCGCCAGGCGCGCACCACGTCGGCCGAGCTCACCGAGCTGGCCCTGGACGCGATCGCCGGGCCCGGCGCCACGCTCAACGCCTTCGTCGCCGTCGACGCCGCGGGCGCCCGCGCCGCGGCGCGGCGGGCCGACGACGAACGGGCCGCCGGAACCGGCCGCGGGCCGCTGCACGGCGTGCCCGTCGCGGTGAAGGACCTCATCGGCGTCGCCGGGCTGCCGCTCACCATGGGATCGCGGCACTTCGCCGCCCACCTCGCGCCCGCCGACGCCGCCTGCGTGCGGCGGCTGCGCGCGGCCGGGGCGGTCATCGTCGGCACGACCACGACCCACGAGTTCGCCTACGGCCCCACGGGCGACCTGTCGGCCACCGGCCCGGTGCGCAACCCCCGGGACCCGGAGCGGATGACCGGCGGCTCCAGCGCCGGCAGCGCGGCCGCGGTGGCGGCGGGCCTGGTGCCGCTCGCGCTCGGCACCGACACCGGCGGATCGGTCCGCATCCCGGCCGCGTTGTGCGGGGTGGCGGGGTTCAAGCCCGCCTACGGCGCGATCTCCGCCGACGGCGTCTTCCCGCTGGCCCGCTCTTTCGATCACGTCGGCGTCCTGGCCGGCTCGGCGCGCGAGTGCCTGCTCGCCTACCGCTGCCTGAGCGGCGACGGCCCCCAGGCAGAGGAGACCGGAAGGGCGGATGACAGCCCGCCCAGGGCCCCGCGCGTGGCCTGGCTCGACCCCGCCGAGCTGTCCGCGCTCGACCCGCAGGTGGTACGGCTCGCCCGCGCGGCGGCCGGCTCCCCGCCGGAGATCGGCTGGCCAGAAGGCCTGGCCCACGCCCTGCGCGAGACCTACGCCGCCATGCACAGCGGCGAGGCGGCCGCCGTGCACGCCGACCGCCTGGCCGCCGCGCCGGAGCTGTACGAACCCGAGACCCTCCAGCGACTGCACGCCGCCAGGCAGGTGCCCGGCTGGCGCTACGTCCGGGCCATGGACGCGCGCGCGGGCCTGGCCGTCGCCGCCGAGGCGCTGTTCGAACACCATGACGTGCTGGCCCTGCCGACCGTGCCCATCACCGCCCCGCTCATCGGGCAGCGCGAAACCGCGATCGACGGCAGGCCCGCCGCCGTGCGCGCCACCCTGCTGGCCCTGACCAGCCCATGGAACGTGCTGGGCCTGCCGGCCCTGTCGCTCCCGGCGGGTACGGTGGCCGGCCTGCCCGTCGGCCTCCAGCTGATCTGCCGTCCCGGCGACGAGGCGCTGCTCTTGCACCCGCGCGGCTGAGGCGGTGGTTCCGCCGACGGCATACCCCCAGCGAGTCCGCAGCCGATCGTGCGCGGCGCCCAGAAGGATGACGGGTGTCGATCCACCAACGATGAGGAGCCGATGATGTCGACGCGCATGACGACGGACGAGCGGGAGAGCTTCCTGGCCGGTACGCACATCGGGGTGCTGAGCGTGGCCGACGCCGATGGCGCCGGCCCGATGGCGGTGCCCATCTGGTACGGCTACGAGCCCGGCGGCGAACTCACCTTCGCCACCAGCCCGGACAGCCGCAAGATGGCCCAGATCCGGGCCGCCGGTCGGGTGACGTTCACGGTGCAGCAGGAGGAGATGCCGTACAAGTACGTCACGATCGAGGGGCCGGTGCTCGGCTACGAGCCGGTCGACCTGCAGGAGTACCGCAGCTGGTCGATCCGGTATCTGGGGCCCGAGGCGGGGGAGCGGTTCTTCACCTCGGCCGAGGGATACATCCGCTCGATGCAGACCGTCCGGGTACGCCCCGAGCGCTGGCTCACCTACGACTGGGGCAAGGAGTTCACCAGCTGAATTGACGAAATATGTAGACCGGTCTAGTTTGGCGATATGGGACACAAGGGGGCAGAGACGCGCGAGCGCCTGCTGGACGCGACACAAGACCTGGTCGAGGCCGCCGGATACTGCGGCGCCGGGCTCAACCAGGTCATCGCGCTCAGCGGCGCGCCCCGCGGCTCGCTCTACTTCCACTTCCCCGGCGGCAAGGACCAGCTGGTCGCCGAGTCGGTACGGCGGGCCGGCCGGCACATCGGCGAGGCCATGGACCACCTGGCCGCGACTTCCGCCACGGTGGCCGAGTTCGCCGAGGGCATGCTGCGCCACCTGGGCGACCGGCTGGAGGAGTCGGGCTGGAGCAAAGGCTGCCCGGTGGCCACCGTCGCGCTGGAGACGGCCGCCACCAGCGACCCGCTGCAGCAGGTGTGCTCGCAGGTCTACCGCTCGTGGGAGGCAGCCCTGCGCGCCCGGCTGCAGGGCCGTCCGGACGCCGACGACCTCGCGCTCACCGTCCTCGCGCTCGTCGAGGGCGCGCTCCTGCTGGCCAGGACGCATCGCGACCGGGAGCCGCTGAACCGCGTCTCCCGCCAGATCGCCGTGCTGCTGCGCTGACCTCGCCCGCCGTGCGACCGGCGGGCTCTTTTCTGACGAAAAAATATGTAGATCGATCTATTTAGGGAGTTCTGTGGACGCGATCGTCTTCGGCGCGAGCGGCTTCATCGGCCGCCACCTGGTCGCCGAACTGCTGGCACGGGGGCAGCGGGTGGCGGCGGCCGTCCGCGAGGACACCCTCACCGCGTGGCTGGAGGCCCGGGGCGTCGTCACCGGCGGGCTGAGCGTCGTCACCGCCGACATCACGCGCCCCCTCGCCGGGCTGCCCGGCGCGCGCGACGTCTACAACACCGCCGGGCGCTACGCCTTCGGCCTCACCCGGCAGGCGGCTCGGGCGGCCAATGTGGCCGGGGCGCTCAACGTGCTCGACTGGGCCGCCACGCTGCCGGATCTGCGCCGTCTCGTGCACGTCAGCGGGTACCGGGTGAGCGCGGCGAGCGGGCCGCCGGACTACGCGGCGCTCGGCGCGTACGAGGCCTCGAAGATCGAGGGCGACCTCGCGGTGCGGGCCGGGGCCGCGCGGCTCGGGGTGCCGCTGACCATCGCCAACCCCAGCGCCGTGATCGGGCCCGGCCAGTACATCGGCCCGGCCACCCTCGTGCGGGACCTGTGGAACGGCAGGCTGCCCGCGCTGCCCGGCGGCCCCGCCACGTTCGTCCCGGTCGTGGCGGCCGGCTACTTCGCGCGGTTCCTGGCGGAGGTCCCGGCCGGGCCCGCGGGCGAGCACTACTGGGTGCTCGACGACGACACCCCGCACCTGCCCGAGCTGATCGGCCTGATCGCCGCCCACCTCGGGGTGCGGGCGCCCCGCCGGTCCATCCCGGCCGGGCTGCTGCGGCGCCTGCCGCGCGCGCTGACCGGGGCCGACCCCGAGACGCTGTCGTTCCTGTCGGCCGAGCGCTATCCGACCGCCTCGGCCCAGGCGTTCGCCGCACGCGCGGGCCTGCGGACACCGCCGGTCGAAGACGTGCTGCGCGCGTGGGCCGACGACCTGGTGGGCACGCGCTTCGGCGCCGCGACGCCCGCGCTGAGCCCGTACGGGTTCCACGACGTCGCGGGCAGCCGCACCTGGATCATCGGGGAACGCCACCGGCCCGCGTACGTCCTGCTGCACGGGTTGCCGATGAACGCCGACCTCTGGGCGCCGCTCCTCGCGCACCTCGACGGGCCGGTCCTGGCGCCGGACCTGCCCGGCCTGGGCCGCTCGGCGCCCGCGGCGTCCACGGACGCCTGGATGGAGGACCTGATGGGCCCGGTGGGGACCCGTCCCGTGCTGGTCGCGCACTCGCTGGCCTGCGGGCCCGCGCTGCGCTTCGCCGCCGGGCATCCGGAGCGCGTCGGCGCTCTCGTCCTGCTCGCCCCGGCCTTCCTGCAGGCGCCCGGCGCCCGGATCACCCGTTCTGGCCTGGCCGTAGCGACGCTGCGTCGTATGCCGGCCGCCCGGCTGGCCGGGATGCTCGGGGTTCCCGAGGGGCCGGAGGTGGCGAGCGCCACGGCGGACCTGCGCCGCCCCGGGGTCGCGCGCCGCGTGGTCGCGGCCCTGCGCACCGCCGTCGCCGAGCGCGAGCAGTCCCGGGCCCTGCTGAAACGGGCGGGCGTCCCGGTCCGGATCGTGACGGGCTCGGCCGACCCGCTCACCGTGACGGCCGGGCATCCGGTGACCGAGATAGCCGGCGCCGGTCACTACCCGCAGCTCACCCATCCGATCGAGGTGGCACGGGCCGCGCGAGGGCACTGAAGCGGCGTGTCAGCGCCGCAGGTCACGCCCGGCGAAGATCAGCCACAGGTACGGCAGCGGCAGCATCGCCAGCCAGAACAGGTGCGCCTGGTCCCAGTACCCGAACCCGCACGTCGGCGGCCAGAGCCGGACCTGCTCGGGCAGCAGGATGGTCCCCAGCACCAGCGCCATCTGCACCACGACCGCCGCCATGGCCGCCTGCCGCCCCGGCGCGAACCGCACCGCGCTCGCCGCGGCCGCCAGCGCGATGCCGAGGCAGACGCCCATCTCGACGAGCAGGTCGCCGACCGGGAACAGCGCGTCGTCCGGCAGGCGGGTCAGGACATAGGCGAAGGCGGCCAGCCAGATCGCGATCGCCACGCCGCCCGGCAGCAGGCAGCGCAGCGCCTGAGGCACCCAGCGGGGGACCGCGGCCGCCCCGAGATCGGCGGACATGGCGTCGACCAGCCCGAACGCCGCCGCGGCGCCGAGCAGCGTGCCGCAGACGCGCATGAGCACGAGCGCGTCCCCGCCGGGCAGCACCTGACCCAAGCCCACCAGGCTCACCAGCGCGGCGGTGAGGACGGCGACCACGGCCAGCGGCGCCCAGTCGATCGCGCGGGCGAGGGGACGCACCAGCAGCAGCGCCACCCGCAGGCGAGACGGCGGGGAGGCCGTGCACGTGGCGGCCTCGGAGTGGGCGGTTACAAGCACGGTGTCGCTCCCATCGGCGCGGTGAACCTGCGTTCCAGCCCGAGCAGCGGCAGGGCCTGGTCGATCGTGGTGGTGGGCTTCATCAGCGTGTCCCAGTGGGCCACGACCTTCTCCCGGGCGCCGGGGACGGCGAGCAGCAGCGTGGCGTAGCCGGTCTCGGCAGGCCCCCAGTCCAGGCCGGACCGCCGTCCCACATTGAGGTCGACGTACAGCTCCCTGCGGGCCTCGGGCGGGGCGACCTGGCCGATGAGCCAGTGCGCCACCACCGTGCGGGCCTGGCCCCGCACGTCGCACAGCCTGCTCGGGCCGAGGTCGTGGTTGCGGCCGGCCGCGTCGTTCAGCCCGGTCGCCCAGAACGCGGCGTCCTCGGCCAGCAGCCTGCGCTGGTCGGGGTGGCCCCAGCTCATCGGCGCCCCGATCGCGGCGTGCTGCGTGGCGAAGTGCCAGGTGGGGCTCACCTGCCGGACCGCGGGCGCCTGGGCGCGGCGCGCGGCGGGCAGCGCCGCCATCACCGGGCCGACCGCCCGCTCCCACAGCGGAATCCAGGACGCGTAGCCGGGGAAGGCGCAGTAGGTCAGCCCCCGGCGCGGCGTGCAGCGGTAGGCGTCGGGGCCGAAGTAGCGCTCGCGGACGCGGGAGTCGACGTGGCCCACGGTCAGTTCCACGTTCGTGGGGAACTGCGCCGGTGCCGGGGTGGACGCCGCGGCGGCCCCCGCAGGCACCGCGACGGCCAGGGCCAGCACCGCGGCCGCGGCGGGCGCCGGCCGTACCCGATGCCGGAGCAGCGCGAGCGCGGCGAACAAGGCCGCGACGGCGAGCACGTACACCAGGTGGAGCAACGACGGGCGGTCGGGCCAGTCCGCGCGGTGGACCTGCATCACCGGCAGCAGCCAGCCCGCCGGGCCGTTGGAGGGGTTGGTGAAGATGAGGAAGCCGAGCACGGCCACCACGATCGGCCCGGCGATCAGCCACCGCGCCCAGCGGCCGACCGCCACCCCCACGGTGGCGGCCAGGACCGTGGCGGCCACCGCCGTCAGCGGCTCGGCCACGTCCAGGCGGCCCCCGGCAGGACCGCTCAGCAGCCGGATCGCCAGGTAGCCGCTCATCGCCAGCGCGGCCGCCGACCCCGCGACCAGCGGGACGGCCAGCAGCAGGGCGCGCGTGCGGTGCTCGGCCCGGCCGGGCAGCCCGGCCAGGCTCTCGGGCATGCCGTGCCGGCCCTCGCGCGAGGCGGCCAGGCTCGCCACGACCAGCACCGCCGCGCCCAGACAGGTGAACACGCCCGTGGCGTTGACCGGATCCATCGTGAGGTCGGGCTGGCCGTCCCGGCTCAGGAACGTCTGCAGCGCCACCACCAGCACGCTCGTCCCCCACACCAGCGGGTGCCTGATCAGCCGGCGCGCCTCCAACAGCAGCAGCCCGCGCGTCACGCCGCCTCCCCGAGCAGCATGAGGTAGCCGTCCTCGACGCCGGGCGGCGCCGCGTCCGCGGCCGGCGGGGGCGCGCCGAGCGTGCGGTAGCGGCCATCGGCCGTCTTCCAGAACAGCCGCGCCCCGTCGGGCGGCGACGGCGACAGCCACACGCGGCCCTCGGCGACCGCCGCCAGCCGGCCGGGCGTGCCGTCGAAGACCGCCCGCCCCTCCCGCATGACGACCACCCGCTCGCACAACGCGGCGACGTCCTCGGTCTGGTGCGTGGACAGCACCACGGTACGGCTCTCGCCCAGCCGCGAGACCAGCGCCCGGAACGTCATCCGCTGCTCCGGGTCCAGGCCCACGGTCGGCTCGTCCAGGATGAGCAGGTCCGGCTCGCCCAGCAGCGCCTGGGCCAGCGCGAGCCGCTGGCGCATGCCGCCCGACAGCTTGCGGACCTTCGTCCTGGCCTGGTCGGTGAGGTCCACCTCGGCCAGCACCCGGCGTACCTCGGCGTGGCGGTGCGCGCGGTCGGTCAGCTCCTTGAGTATCGCCACATAGTCCACGAGGTCGAAGGCGGTGAAGTGCGGGTAGGCTCCGGGGTTTTGCGGCAGGTAGCCGAGCCTGCGCCGAAGGGCGGTGCGCTGGGCGCGCTCGGCGGGGTCCAGGCCGAAGGCCTCGACCGTGCCGGCGTCGGGGGCCAGGGTGGTGGCCAGGCAGCGCAGCAGGGTGGTCTTGCCGGCGCCGTTGGGGCCGAGCAGGCCGGTCACCCCGGTGCCGAGCGTCAGGTGCAGGTCGTCCAGCGCGCGTCGGGCGCCGTAGGTCTTGGTCAGGCCGTTGATCCGGATCATCGGGTGCTCACTCGGTAGAGGCGGTAGGTCAGCAGGAGGACGGCGGCGCCGTACCCGATCTGCGGGGCGGGACCGAAGACGGCGATCCAGCCGACGAGCAGGCCGCCCGCGCCGACGATGGCCAGCCACACCCCGCCGACGGCGAGGGCGGCGATCGGCACGGGCAGCCGGTTGGACAGGGCCAGGCAGCCCGCGGCGGCGGCCAGCGCGGGCAGCAGCCACGCGGCGCTCAACCCGGGCGGCGCCGGCAGCAGCGGCGAGGCCAGCCCGGCCAGCACCACCGAGACCGCCAGCACCGCCGTGGCCCGCGCCAGCAGCAGCCTTGGCCCCCACATCGGCGTCGCCGCCACCAGCTCGTGGGCCGGATCGACGCGCGGCCCATAGGCGAGCGCGATGCCCGCCAGCGGCAGCACCGGCGCGAGGATCAGGAACACCGGCAGCAGCTCGGCCTGCTCGCGCGCCGCCAGCACCGCGAACCCCAGCACCGCCACCACCGCGACCAGCCACGCCCGGCTCATCGTCGGCGTCGCCGACAGCAGCCTGGCCAGATGGTCGGGCATGCCGCCGTGCCGCAGCACCCGCTCCGCCGGCCGCGGCCGCGCCGTGACCAGCTCGGCCTCCAGCCGCGCCCAGGACCCCTCAAGCCAGTCCTGCTCGTACGGCACCGCCGCCCGGCAGGGCGCGCACCGCCCCAGATGCGCGTCCACGGACATGGCCAGGGCCGGCTCCAGCGCCCCGGCGAGATAGCGTTCGCGCAGGTCATCGGGGATGTGCCAGCTCATGACAGCTCCTCGCGCAACCGGGCCCTGGCCCGCATCGCGCGGGTCTTGACCGTGCCTTCGGCGATGCCCAGGAGACCGGCGGCCTCCTTGGTGGTCAGACCGTCCAGGACGGTGGCCTCGATGACCGCCCGCAGTTCGGGCGAGAGCCTGGTCAGGGCGGTGCCGAGGTCGCCGTGCTCCACGTTGAGCAGCACCATGTCCTCGGCCGAGGCGACCGGCGAGGCGTCGTCCGGCTCGATGCCCGAGCCGATCCAGCGCCCGCCGCTGCCGCGCAGCGCCGAGATGAGCCGCCGGATCGCGATCGTCCACAACCATCCGGCCGCGTTCTCGCCGCGGAAACGACCCGCCGAACGCCACACCCCCAGGAACGTCTCCTGCAGCGCGTCGTCCACCGCGTCCGGATCGGCGCAGCGGCGCGCCAGCCGGGCGCGCAGCCACGGAGCGTGCCGCTGGTGCAACAGGCGCAGCGCGGCGGTGGCGCCCGCGGCGACGGCGGCGATGAGCTCGGCGTCGGTGCTGTCGCCGCTGACGTCGCTGACGTCGGGCGCCGCGCGCCGCCGGAAGGGGAACCGTCTCACACGGTATCTATCGCACCGTCCGTGCCCGCCGGTTCTGAGGATCGCGCGTCCGTGGCCCGCTCGATGGTCAGCGAGCCGGTCAGGGCGCGGTGCACCGGGCACTTGTCGGCGATCTCGTGCAGCTTGTCCCGCTGCGCGGCGCTCAGGCCGCCGGTGAGGGCGAGGTCCTTGACGATGGTGTCCTTGCCCTTCCTGCGCAACGACACCGTGACGTGTTCGAGCGGGATCCGCTTGGCGTCGGCGTACATGCGGACCGTGATCGACGTGCAGGCGCCGAGCGCGGCCAGGAGCAGATCGAAGGGTCCCGGACCGGAGCCGTTTCCGCCGAAGGAGCGGGGCTCGTCGGCGATCAGCCGGTGGCGGCCCGCCGTGACCGACTGCTGGTACCTGCCCGTGCGGGTCTCGGCCACCGTGACCACCCCCGCCTCGCCCACCGCCTCCGGCGCGGCCTCGAGGTAACGGCCGGCCCACGCGGCCAGGACATCGGCCACATAGGCGGCGTCCCGGCGGTCGGTGAGCAGGTGGTCGGCGCCGTCCAGGGAGACGAACGACTTGGGGTGGCGGGCCGCGTCGTAGATGAGCCGGGCGTTCTCCACACCCACCAGCTCGTCCTGCGGCGCGTGCATGACCAGCAGCGCACGGCGCAGCCCGGCGATGCGCTCGTGCTGGTCCTGCCGCCTGATGTCGCTCAGAAACTCCTTGCTGATCCGGAACGGCCGGCCCGCCAGCACCACCTCCGCCACCCCGCTCGCCTCGATCTCGGCCCGCGAGGAGCCGAGCAGATGCTCCACGTGCGTGGTGCCGGCCGGCGCGCCGATGGTGACGACCGCCCTGGCCTCGGGGATCAGCTCCGCCGCCGCCAGGACGGCGGCGCCGCCCAGGGAATGGCCGATGAGGATGCCCGGCGCGCCGATCGTCTCGCGCAGATGGCCGGCCGCGCACACCAGGTCGCCGACGTTGGAGGTGAACGTGGTGTTGGCGAAGTCGCCGCCCGACTGGCCCAGACCGGTGAAGTCGAAGCGCAGCACGGCCACGCCGCGCGCCGCCAGCCCACGGGAGATCCGTGAGGCGGCGACCGAGTCCTTGCCGCAGGTGAAGCAGTGGGCGAACAGCGCCGTCGCCACCACCGGCCCGGCGGGCAACTCCAGACGGCCGGCCAGCGGCTCCCCACCGGAGCCGGGGAAGAGCACCTTGGTGTGGTTCATGCACTCCAGTGTGCTGGAGCCGGTGGCCGGCCGGGCCGCGCCCCCAGCCACATCGGCAGCCTCAGGGTGGTGGGCGGGCCGTACATCGTCGGGGCGATCCTGGTGGCGTTCCTGACCACGACCTTCATGACCGGTCTTCCCCTCCGCCTCGGAACGTGTTCCTTCCCCGCAGGTCAGCTGAGGCGGTAGATCAGCGTGTCCGGGCCGTCCTGTGCCTGCACCCACAGGCGGCCCGTGCCGGGTTCGGGGGCGATCCGGGCGATGCCGGTCCCGCGCGGCAGAACCGTCCTGCGCCACCGGCCCTTCTCCCAGCGCAGCACGTACGGCCGGCCGCCCGGATTGGCCGCCAGCCACACCCCGCCGCTCGCGTCCACGGCCAGCCCCGCCACCCCGGTCCCGTCCAGGGGCAGCTCGACCCGCCGCCAGGCGGCGCCGTCCCAGCGCAGCAGCACCCGCAGCTCAGCGTGGTGACCCAGGCACCGGGACGCCACCGGCTCGGCGACCTGGGCCACCGCCCACGCCCCGCCGGGGCCGGAGGTCAGGCGCTCGATCGTGTAGCCCTCCCACGAACGGCACCCGAACGAGGCGACCGGCGGCGCGACCTGCTGCCGCCGCCCGTTCTCCCACCGCAGCATCCCTTCGTGGTTGACCAGCCAGGGCGGCGCCACCTTGGTGAACTGGGTGTCGAAGGCCTGGCCGCCGGTGGCGACGTCGCGCCACTGCGTGCCGTCCCAGTAGCGGATGCCGACGCAGACGCAGTCCTCGGGCCCGCCCTGCTCGCCCACCCAGACCCGGTCGCGAGCGGCCACCGCCTGCGGCCCGGCGGCGAACTCCCCGCGCGGGAAGGGCCTGCTCACCCACCGGCCCTGCCACTGCAGCGGCTGCTCCCCGCCGAACAGCCACAGGTCGTCACCGGCGGGCGAGGTGACCAGGTTGCCGTATGCGCTCCAGAAGCGCGGTGGTGTGCCCGCCGGGGCCCAGGCCCGGCCGTCCCAGCGCTGGAGCGCGCCGTCCTTGCCGATCAGCCACGCCTGGCCGGACGCGGTCGCCGCCATCGACTGGACGGCGGCCCGCTGGGTGAGGGTCAGCTCCCACACCGGCCTGGACGGCCCGCCGCCCGACAGGCAGGCGATCAGCAGGACGATGGCGGCCGTCACCCGCATACGGCTCCCTCTCCGCTCGGGGGCGGTCAGCCTATCGCGCGTGTTCGTGGCTGAAAGCGTGCTGTGTGTGGTTTGTGAGTGGGGGGCTGGAGGGTGGAGTCGTTCGTTTCACCTATCACCCGGAGGTACCGGTCAATGTCGCAGCGTGTCCTTTCTGTCGTGGCGTCCGCGCTGGTCGTGGGTCTGGCGGCGGTGGTCCCGGCCGCCGCCGCGGCCACGCCGTACACGAGTGACGAGGCGCAGCGCGCCCAGTTGCAGCGGCTGGCGCGCGCACTGGTGGAGGCCGGCGCGCCCGGTGTGATCGTGCGGGTCGACGACGGCCGCGGCCGGCCCGTCGAGATCGCCGAGCAGGCCGCCTGGACCCGGCGCGATCACCTGCTCAAGGCGGACGACGAGTTCCGGATGGGGTCCAACACCAAGGCCATGACGGCCACCCTCGCGCTGCAACTGGTCGCCGAGGGCAAGCTCGCCCTGACCGACCCGGTGGACAAGTGGCTGCCCGGCCAGGTGCCCAACGGCAAGGCGATCACGCTGCGCATGCTGCTGAACCACACCAGCGGCCTGTTCGACTACACCCAGGACGCCGCCCTGCGCCCGGCGATGCTCGGCAAGGACCGGCGGCGATGGACCTCGGACAAGCTGCTCGCGGTGGGGGTGAAGCACCCGCCGCTGTTCGCGCCTGGCACGAAGTGGTCCTACAGCAACACCGGGTACGCGGCCGTCGGCGCCGTCCTGGAACGCGTCACCGGCAAGAGCCTGGCCGGGCTGGTCCGCGACCGGATCGCCCGCCCGCTCGGACTCGAGCACACCTACTACCCGGCCGACGGCACCTGGCGCGGCTCCTACGCCCGCGGCTACGAGCGCGACGCCGCCCACATGCCGCCGAGTGTCCCGGCCGCGTTCAGGAACCTCGCCGGGCCGCGCCGCAACGGTCACGTGAACGTCTCCGGCCACAACCCCGGGTGGGGCGCGGCGGCCGGCGCGGTGGTGTCCACCGGCCAGGACTGGGCCCGGTTCTACACCGCGCTGATGTCCGGCAAGCTGCTGCCCGCCGCCCAACTGGCCCAGATGCGGGCCACGGTGCCGGTGGACCCCTCCCGGCCGGACGGGCCCGGCTACGGCCTGGGCGTCCAGACGGGCACCACCCCGTGCGGCACGTTCTGGGGTCACGACGGCGGCATCCCCGGCTACCTGACCACCACCCTCACCGACCGCACCGGCGGCCGCACGGCGAGCGTGGTCATCGCGACGGAGTACTGGGCCGAGTTCGAGTCGGACCCGAAGATCGCCAAGGCCGCCCAGGCGCTGCAGAGTGCCGTGACCTGCACGATGTTCGGCAAGCCGCAGACTAGGTGACCGGCGCGGGCGCGGTGATGATCGCCGACACCAGGCCCTCGGCCTCCGCCCGCGACATCGCCGCACCCGCTGCGTGGGCGGCCGCGAACCCGGCGGCCCCCAGAGCCTCCGTCACCCGCTCCGTGATCGCCCGCACGTCGGCGTCGCCGGGCTCCTCCCAGCCGCGCAGCACGACGGCCGCTCCGAGCAGCCGTCCCGCCCGCTCACGATGATCAAGCTGTGCCGTGAACCGCTGCCCTGCCGGCCGGCGGTGATCAAGCTGTGCCGCGAGCGGGCGGGACGCCTCGATCGCCGCCAGGGCGAGCGCGATGGCGGCTGCGACCGGGGTGTTCCACGTCAGCGTCACGTGCACCGCCGGGTGGTCGAGCCGGCGTACCGCCCGCTCGGGGTGACCCTCCGCCACGTCCACGTGCGCGAGCACGCCCAGCAGCAGCGCGGCCAGGTGCGGCGTCGAGCGGCCGGGGGCCGCCTGCGCCAGCCCCGCGCCGGCGTGCTCACGAGCCGCGTCGAGCCGCCCGGCCCGCCACTCCAGCCGGGCCAGCCCCAGGCGGACCTGCGCCCGCGACTCCGCCGACCCGGTCCGCTCGACCCTCCCCAGCAGGTACGCGAGCTGCCGCCGCCCGCCCTCCACGTCACCGGCGTCGGCCAGGTGCGTCGCGGCGGCCACCTCACTCTCCATCGTGTGCTCGGCCATGCCGAGTTCCTGGAAGTAGCGGCCTGCCCGCTCGGCCATCCCCAGCGCGGCGGCCGGGTCGCCGCCGCGGCGCAGCGCCGTGTTCAGGGTGCTCAGCGTGGTCGCCAGGCCCCACCGCTCGCCGACCTCCTCGAACCCGGCCAGCGCCGCCGACAGCAGCCGTGCCGCCTCGGCGGCGTGCCCGCCGTTCATGGTCAGCACGCCGCGGACCAGCAACGTCAGCGACCGGCTCCAGAGATCCGTCCGCTCGCCCGAGGGGCCCGGCAGGCTCGCCCGCGAGCCGATGGCCAGCGCCAGCCCGGCCATCTCCAGAACGGGGTGGTCGCCGGGCGCGGCCTGCTCCAGCGCCGTCCTGATCCGGGCGAAGGCCGCCTCGCCCTCGTCCGGGCCGCTGATGGTCTCGGTGGTGGCGAGAGCGTGCGCAGCGACCACCAGCGCGCGGGCCCGCGGATCGCTCGCGCCGCGGGCGTCGAGCACCCGGCCGAGCAGGTCCAGCGACTCCGGCGGGTGATCGCGCAGGAACCAGAACCAGCTCAGCGCGACGCCGAGCCGTACCGCGAGATCGGCCTCGCCGGACTCGGCCGCCCACCGGATCGCGGCCGCCAGGTTGTCCCGCTCCGCGTCCAGGCGGGCCAGCCAGCGCGGCTGGCCGGCGGTGCGCAGGTGCGGGTCGGCGGACTCGGCCAGCCGGAGGAAGAACCTGGCGTGCCGCTCGCGTACGGCGCCGGCCCGCTCCTGCCGCTGGAGCCCGTACTCCCGGATGGTCTCCAGCATGCGGTAGCGCGGCTCCAGCGGGTCGGCGGACTCGGCCGGGTGCAGCAGCGACTTGTCGACCAGCGCCGTGAGCAGCTCGCCGGCGTCGTCCATCCCGCCGATCGCCGCGGCCGCGGCCTCGGTGAAGGTGGCGGGCACGACCGCCAGCCGTTCCAGCAGGGTCCGCTCGTCGCCGTCCAGCAGGTCCCAGCTCCAGGCCACCGCCGCGCTCAGGGTCTGATGGCGCGGCAACGCCGTACGGCTGCCGCCGTTCAGCAGCCGGAAGCGGTCGTCGAGCCGGGCGGCGACCGCCTCGACCGGCAGGGCGCGCAGCCGGGCCGCGGCCAGCTCGATCGCCAGCGGCAGGCCGTCCAGGCGGCGGCAGATCTCGACCGCGGCCGTCAGCGCGCCGCCTTCCAGGACGAAGCCGGGGCGTACCGCGGCGGCCCGGTCGTGAAACAGCCGGACCGCCGCGCAGGAGCGCGCCCGCGCCGCCGTCGAGCCCGGTTCGGGCAGCTCCAGCGGGAGCACCGGGTGCAGGCTCTCGCCGTCGATCCGCAGGGGTTCCCGGCTGGTGGCCACCACCCGCAGTCCCGGGCACCGGCCGAGCAGCGTGGCGGCGAGCGCGGCGGCGGCCTCGATCACGTGCTCGCAGTTGTCCAGGACCAGCACCACGTCGTCGCCGGCGAGGTTGCCGGCCAGGCGGTCCATGATCTCCTGCGGGGCGGCGGGCCGCGCCGGGCCGGGCTGTTCGCGGGCTCGCAGCCGGTCGAGCACCGCCCGGGGCACGTCGTCGGGGCCGATCGGGGCCAGGGGGACGAACCACACCCCGCCGGCCGGCGTGAGCCCCCTGCCGACGGTCGTGGCCAGCCGTGTCTTGCCCGACCCTCCCGGACCGGTCAGCGTGACCAGCCGGACCCGGTCGAGCAGCGCGGCCACGCGGCGGACGTCGTCGTCGCGGCCGACGAAGCTGGTCAGCGGGAGGTCCAGGTTGCCGGGCGGCCGGCGGCGTTCGCCGCGCAACACCGCCAGGTGGGCCTCGCGCAGGTGCGCGCCGGGATCGCTGCCGAAGCTCTGCGCGAGCAGGCCGCGGATGCGCTCGTAGGCGGCCAGCGCCTCGCCGCCGCGGCCGCTCAGCGCCAGGGCGCGGATCAGCTGGGCGTGCAGGCGTTCGCGCACCGGGTGCGCGGCGCTCAGCGCGTCGAGCTCGGCGACCAGGTCGGCGTCGGCACCCCGCGTCAGGTCGGCTTCGATCCGGTCCTCCAGGGCGGCCAGCCTGGCGCGCTCCAGCCGTTCGGCCTCGGCGGCGGCGAACGGCGCCGCGCGCACGTCGGCCAGGGCGGGGCCGCGCCACAAGCCCAGGGCCTCGCGCAAGACGGCGGCGGCCTCGGCGGGCGAACGCCGCGCCTCGCGGGCCAGCCGTTCGAACCGGAGCGCGTCGACCGCGTCCGGTTCGACGGCCAGCCGGTAGCCGTCCGGGCCCGAGGTCAGCAGCCCCGGGTCGCCGAGCAGGCGCCGCAGCCGCGACACCAGCGTTTGCAGCGCGTGCAGGGGAGCCTCCGGCGCCGCCTCGTCCCACAGCTCCTCGACCAGCGCGGCGGGCCGTACGGCATGCCCGGCCTCCAGCGCCAGCCGGGCCAGCAGCACCCGCAGCCGGGCGCCCCCGACCGGCGTCGGTCCGGAGGCGGTCTCCAGCACCAGCGGGCCGAGCACGCCGACCCGCACCCGCCCCCCGGCGCCGCCCGCCTCGGTCCCCTTGGCCATGGCCAGAAGTCTGTCAGAGGACGCACAGCCCGTCGTACCGGCCGGGGCGCTCCCCGGCCGTGGTGGTGCGAGGTGATGGCGGCCGCCGTACGGGATCATCTTCTGGCCGAAGGCCGAAGGCCGGAACCGGTCCGCGTGCGGGTCGGTATCCGCGTGAGGTCAGTAGGAGCGGCCGAACAGCACGCGCTTGCCGTACGCGGCGGGCTGTCCGCAGCGGACGCAGGCGCCGCTCTCGGGCGGTGCGTCGAGCGGGACGCACCGCGGCGTGGCGGCGCTCTCGGCCTTGATGTCGTCCTCGCAGACGGCGCGGCCGCAGTGCAGGGCCGAGGCCCAGCCCGTGGTGACGGCGTCGGCGAACGCCTCCCAGGTGCCGGCGGCGCGGGTGCGGGCCTCGCGGAAGCCGGTGGCCCGGCGCAGGAGGAAGGCCTGGAAGTCCGCGAGCACGCCGGGCATGATCGCGGCGACGGAGTCGAGCGGGATCGTCCGCTTGCCCTCCTCGCCCAGCCGCATGGCCATGACCACGGTGCCGGACTCCAGCTCACGCGCACCGAGTTCGAGCCGGACCGGGACGCCGCGAAGCTCCCAGTCGTTGAACCGGTAGCCGGGTGAGAGATGGTCACGGTCGTCGACGTGCGCGCGGACGCCGGCCGCTTTGAGCCGGTCCGCGAGATCGCGGGCGGCGGCCGGCGCCTCCTCGCCCCGGCCGATCGGGACGATCACGACCTGGTACGGCGCGAGCCGAGGCGGCAGGACCAGCCCCTTGTCGTCGCCGTGGGTCATGACGACGGCGCCGATCATCCGCGTGGTCATGCCCCAGGACGTGGTGTGGCACCACTCGAGCCGCCCGGCCTGTGAGGTGTACCGGATCTCGAAGGCCTTGGCGAAGTTCGTCCCCATGTAGTGGGAGGTGCCGGCCTGAAGCGCCTTGCCGTCGCGCATCATGCCCTCGACGGTGAACGTGCGCTCCGCGCCCGCGAACCGCTCCCCGGCGGTCTTCTCACCGGGCACCACGGGCAGCGCCGCGATGTCGCGGCAGACCTCGGTGTACAGGCCGAGGGCGAGCATCGTCTCGCCCATCGCGCCGGCCTCGTCGGCGTGCGCGGTGTGGCCCTCCTGCCAGAGGAACTCCGTCGTGCGCAGGAACATCCGGGGCCGCAGCTCCCAGCGCACGACGTTCGCCCACTGGTTGAGCAGCAAGGGCAGGTCGCGGTGGGAGGAGACCCACTTGGCCATCATCTCGCCGATGATCGTCTCTGAGGTGGGCCGGACGACCAGCGGCTCTTCCAGCTCCTTGCCGCCCGCGTGCGTGACGACCGCGAGCTCGGGCGCGAAGCCCTCGACGTGCTGCGCCTCGCGCTGCAGATAGCTCTCCGGGATCAGCAGCGGGAAGTACGCGTTCTCGTGGCCGGTGTCCTTGATCCGCTGGTCCAGCTCTCCTTGGAGGAGTTCCCACAGGCGGTAGCCGTACGGTCGGATGACCATGGTGCCCTTCGCCGGCCCCCGGTCGACGAGCTGGGCCTTGGCCACCAGTTCGTTGTACCAGGCAGAGAAGTCCTCGCTCTGAGGTGTCACACCGCGTTCATCATGTCCCATGCGGGGAGGTTAGGGGGGCGCATGGCCCGGGTCATCTGGTTTTCTCGCGTGCTGCCGTACGGTGGGTAGTCACTTTTCCCCGAAGAGAGGACATCATGACCGGGTACGCGCCGGTGAACGGCATGCAGATGTACTACGAGATCCACGGCTCCGGCGGGACGCCGCTGCTCCTGCTGCACGGCGGTCTGTTCAACATCGACCTGCAGTTCGGCGCGCTGATTCCGGGCCTGGCCGCGACCCGCCAGGTCATCGCCGCCGACTTCCAGGGGCATGGACGCACCAACGACGTCGACCGGCCGCTGACCGTGGCCGGCCTGGCCTCCGACGTGGCCGGCCTGCTGAAGCACCTGAACGTGGCGCGGGCGGACATGTTCGGCTTCAGCGTCGGCGGCGCCGTCGCGCTGCATCTGGCGATCCGCAGTCCCGAGCTGGTCCGCAAGGCGGTCGTCTCGTCGGTGTCCTTCCACCCTCGCGGTGACCGTTCGGAGAACACCGACGCCGTGGGCGAGATGACCGTCGACATGATCGCCGGCACCCCTATGGAGCAGGACTACCTCGCCAAGTCACCGCACCCGGAGCGGCTGCAGAGCCTGCTCGACAAGCTCGGCTCCTTCGACCCCGGCTTCGCCGGCTGGCCGGATGACGACATCCGCGCCATCGCCGCGCCCACCCTGATCACCGTGGGCGACTGCGACGCGGTCAAGCTCGATCACGCCGTGGAGTTCCTCCGGCTGCGCGGCGGCGACGTCAACGGCGACTTCGCCGGTGTGCCCGCTTCACAGCTGGCGGTCTTCCCCGGCACGACCCACTTCAACGGGCTTGGCCACACCGACGTGGTCCGTGACGTCGTGCTGACCTACCTGGACGCCCCGATGCCCGGCCAGTAGCCGAGGGATGGATCGATACCGCGGCGTGCGCCGGTGGCCGGTGAGCGCGCGGTGAGGCAACGGTGAGCGTGGCCCGGCAACCTCAGGCCATGGACGGGATGGCCGCAACGGTTCCCGTCGCAGGTCCTGACAGGTCGAAGGAGACGCTCATGCAAGTCCGCCGTACTCTGCCCAAGGCCGTCGCCGTCGTGGCCCTCGCCACCGCCCTCACCACTGCCGGTCTCGGATCCGGCGCCGGCGCCAGCAGCGCCGGCGCATCCCTGTGCAAGGACGTCGTGACCACCAACACCATGGTCAGTGCCGCCTGCGACGTCGGCGTCTACGGCCGGTTCCGTGTCTCGGGTACGTGGTGCAGCTCCGGATTCAACTGCAACACGGTCCTGGGTGATTGGGTGTACAGCGGCGCCAAGTCGACCGCGTACCACCCCGGCGGCAAGCACTTCACCAGGTGGCAGGTCATCACGCCGTAGACCTGTCATCTGGCCGCCGCGGCGATCCGGTGGCTGGGCAGGAACGACTGCATGGCCGTACTCGCGCGAGGCCGGGCGAACGGCGCGCGGGCGCCCTCAGGCGCAGAAGTCGGTGATGACGCGGGTGAGGACGTCGGTGAGGTGGTTCAGGGAGGCGAGGTCCACCCACTCGACGTCCGCGTGCGCGCCCCCGCCGTCGACGCCGAACAGCAGGCAGGGGATGCCGGCGCGGTCCAGGAGGGAGGCGTCGGTCCAGAAGGGTTCGGCGCGGACCGTGGGCGGGTGGCCCAGGACGGCCCGCGCGTGGCGGGTCACGGCGCGGACCACCTCCGCCTCCGGGTCCGCCTCGAACGGCTCGCGGCGCAGGCCGGGCTCCAGGCGGAAGCGGAAGCCGGGGACGGTGGCGGCGAGGTCGTCCAGCAGGGCGGTCAGTTCCGCCCGCGGGTCCTCGCCGGGGACGGTGCGGCGCTCCACCGTGACGCGGCATTCGCCCGGGTAGGTGGAGGGCTCGCGGCCGCCGCGGATGACGGAGGCGTGGACGGTTCCGGCGCCGAGCAGCGGATGGGCCGGGCTCCGCGCGAGCCGCGCTCCCAGGTCCTCCAGCGCGACCAGGAAGTGGCCGGCCTTGGCGATGGCGTCGATGCCGAGGTCGGGCCGGGAGCCGTGCGCCGCGCGGCCCTCGATCACCACGTCGAACCAGGCGAAGCCCTTGTGGGCCAGGGTGACTTCCAGGTGGCTCGGCTCGGTGACGATCGCCGCGTCGGCGGTGAAGGACCTCAGCACCTCCTCGGTGCCGAAGCTGGCGTGCTCCTCGTCGGCGACGCAGGCGAGGATGACGTCGCCACGCGGCCCGGCGTCGCGGGCGCGGGTGGCGGCGATCATCATGGCCGCGATGCCGCTCTTCATGTCGAACGCGCCGCGGCCGAACATCTTGCCGTCGTGGGTACGCGGGCCGAGGCGGTCGCCGTCGTAGCCGGCCGTACCCACGGTGTCGAGGTGGCCGTTGAGCATGAGCGAGCGGCCGCCGCCGGAGCCCCGGGCGACGGCGACCAGCGAGGGGCGGCCCGGACGCTCTTCCAGCCGGTGGACCTCGAAGCCGCGGGCGGCCAGCCACTCCCCGCAGAACCCGGCGACGGCGCTCTCGCCCGCCCCGCCGGGCACCAGGTCCGGATTGACGGAGTCAAGGGCGATCAACCGCTCCAGAAGGCGTCCGGGCTCCATGAACGATCAGGTTACGGACTCCGGGACCGGTTCGGCCAGCTTGCGTGCGGCGGCCATGGTGGCCCGGCCGGACGGCAGCCGGGCGGCGAAGGCGATCGCGATGACGGCCGCCACGCCCGCGGCGATCAGCAGGACCTGCACGCTGACCACGTCGGCCAGCGGCCCGAACACGACGGTGCCGATGGGCGTGGCCAGGGCCATCACGATCGTGACGTAGCTGAACACGCGCCCCTGCATGCCGGGTTCGACGGTCTCCTGGATCAAGGTCATGAACGGGGTCGAGAACGGCGGCACCAGCAGTCCGATCAGGAACATGAACCCGTAGAAGACCCAGAGGTTGGTGCTCAGCCCGAGCGCGACGGTCGCGAGCCCGAAACCGTAGACGGCCGTGAGGATCAGCCCCACCGGGCTGCGCTTGGCCAGCACCGTGGAGATCAGGACGCCGCCGAGCAGCATGCCCACGCTGAAGGCGACCTCCAGGACGGCCAGCATCCACTCGTCGCGGCCGAAGGTGCGCGCCACCATCAGCGGCGTCATGAACGTGGGCGCCACCGTGAGCAGGAAGATCGTTGCGTACACGACGAGCAGCCAGCGCACGACCGGCTGGCTCTTGATGTAGCGCATGCCCTCGACCAGGTCCTGCCGGTAGGAGGCGGTCGACTCGGCCACGCGCTCCAGCGTCGGGACGGCGACCAGCGCGAGCAGCCCGATGCCGATGACCGCAGTGACCACGTCCAGGAAGAAGACCGGGACGACGCCGAACGCGGCGAAGATCGCTCCGGCGGCCGCCGGAGCGAGCAGCGCCATCGCCGAGTGGATCGTCTGGAAGATCCCGTTGACGCGCATCAGGTGCTCACTGGGCACGATCTGCGGGATCATCGCCTGCACCGCGGGGGTCTGCACTCCGGCCCCCACCGAGCGCACCGCGACGGCCAGCAGGACGATCCACAGGTCGGTCACGCCGTTGGCCATGAGTATCGCCAGCACCAGCGTCGCCGCGGCGATGCCGCCGTCGGCGATCATCACGAGCACGCGGCGGTTCATCCGGTCGGCGAGCACCCCGCCGAAGATCGACACCACGCCCTGCGGCAGGAACGCGGCCACCGCGTAGAGGGCGACCGCCAGCCCGGACTGGGTCTGCAGGGTCACCCACCACATGACCACGTACTGCACGATCATCGAGCCGAACAGCGAAACCGTCTGCCCGGTCAGGAAAAGGGCGACGTTGCGCCGCCAGCCGGTGGTCGTGGTCATGTCGTCTTCCTCTGTGCGCTTGGATCAGTGCGCGGGCGGCCCTGCCAAGCGAGGATCACCAGCAATCTTCGAACGGTTGAGCGACCTGAGAGATTCCCGCCGGCCGTTATCGGGAGTTCAGGACCAGAAATTCGTTGCCGTCGGGGTCGGTCATCTCCACCCGGCCGCCCTCGCCCTGACCGGTCACGGTCGCGCCGAGGGAGACGAGACGGTCGATCTCCTCCTGGCCGGAGGCGGTCAGGTCGTAGTACAGCCTGTTCTTCCCGAGCTTGGGCGCCACGGGCGGTCCGCCCCACGTGATCTTCGAGCCGCCGTGCGGCGACTGGATCGCGGTCTCCTCGTCCTGGTCCCAGACCAGCGGCCAGGCCAGCGCCTGGCTCCAGAAGTACCCGACCGCCTGCGTGCCGTCGGAGGACAGCGCGCCGATGAACCCGGTGTCGGCCAGGAACTTGTTGCCCGCCTCGATGACGCAGAACTCGTTGCCCTCGGGGTCGGCCAGCACCACGTGCCCCTCTTCCGGCAGCTGCCCGACGTCGATGTGCTCGGCGCCCAGTTCGAGCGCCCGCGCCACGGTCCGCTCCTGGCCCTCGGGGGACTCGCTCGTCAGGTCGAAGTGCATCTGGTTCGGGCCCAGCTTGTCGGCCGGGCTCGGAAGGAACCGGATGGGGAACTCGGTGCCGGCGCCCGGCAGCAGCACCACGCCGTCGCGGGGGTCCTCGGCCACCTCCCGGCCCAGGAGCTCGCCCCAGAAGCGGGCGAGACGGAGTGGATCGTTCGCGTCGAAGCAGAGCGCGGCGAACTGAGAGGTCATCCGGCGTCTCCCATCAGGTGATTTACGGCACGCCCACCAGGCGTGTGAACGACGCAACGCTAGTCGGCCCGCTGACGGCGCCGCCAACGCTTTATCCGGCGGCCTTGCGCCTCCGGCAGGCCGCACGCCCATCGTCTTGCGGATCCGGCAAGACGTCGTGCCGTATCCGCATGCCCGCTCTAACGTGGGGATATGCACCCACATGACGCCTCTCACCACGACCAGGCGGAGATCCTCGACCTCGACGCCGAAGTTCTCGCCGACCACCTCGCCGCCATCACCGCATGGCTGCCGATCGACACGCCCCCGCGCCGGATCGTGGACCTCGGCAGCGGAACGGGCGCCGGAACCTTCGCCCTCCTCACCCGCTTCCCGGAGGCGCACGTCCTCGCCGTCGACTCCTCGCCCGAACACCTGCACCGCCTGCGCGAGAAGGCGGGTACGCGAGAGGTGACGACCATCCAGGCCGACCTCGACACCGGCTGGCCGGATCTGGGCACGCCCGATCTCGTGTGGGCCTCCGCCTCCCTGCATCACATGGCCGACCCCGGCCGCGTGCTGCGCGAGGTCCGTGACATCCTCGCGCCCGGCGGGCTGTTCGCCGTCGTCGAGCTGGCCGGCTTCCCCCGATTCCTGCCCGAGTACGCCCCGGAGGACCGCCCCGGCCTGGAAGAACGCTGCCACGCGGCCGGCGCCCGCTTCCACGCCGAGCACGTGCCGCACCGCGGCGCCGACTGGGGGCCGAAGCTGACCGCAGCCGGATTCGTCATCGAGGGCGAACGCACGCTCACCGTGAACATCGACGGCTCCGGCGATGAGGCGGTCGGCCGCTACGCCCTCGGCAGCCTGCGCCGCCTCCGTGGAAGCGTCGCCGGCGTACTCGCGCCCGACGATCTCGCCGCGCTCGACCGGTTGCTCGACTCCGGCGGCCCGCACAGCATCCTGCGCCGCGACGACCTCACGGTCCGCACCGAACGCACCGTCTGGGCGGCCCGCCCGAAGGGATGACGGCGCTCATGCCGGATCGCCGGCGTGCGCGAGGGCCGAGGGGGTCAGCCGGCCCACGATGGCCGGGGCCTCGTGGACGAGGTCGTCGTCCTCCACCGCCTCGACCATGAAGCGGGCGTAGTCCACGCGACGGGTCAGGTTGCTCGCGAGGATCGGATCGCCCACGTGCCGGCTCCACACCGGCAGGCCCTGGCTGTCGCCCTCCTCCAGGTCGCTGCCGCGCACGACCGTCCAGCGGGTGTCGCTGGCGAAGATCCTCCGGCACGCCTCCACCTGGTCGTCGACGTCGACCACCCCGGCGAGTTTCGCCAGCCGGCCGAACACGGCGGCGTACAGCTTAAAGCCGCGGGGGTAGACGTCCTTTCCGTCGCGGGTGATGTGCCAGCCGCAGGAGAAGACCAGGCGGGCGTCCTTGCCCGCGTGGTCGAGTACGGCCTGGGCCGTACCGGAGGCATAGCGTTTTCTGCCCCAGGGCACCAGCACCGTGAGGACGGCGTCGCAGCCCCGCACCGCCCGCGCGATGACCGCGGGGGCGTTGGTGGCTCCGGGGATCACGGTGATGCGTCCCTCGAAGTCGGCGAGCTTGGTCACGCTCCGCTCCCGGCAGACGCCCACGACCTCGTAGCCCCGGTCCAGCGCGTGCCGCACCATGTAGCGCCCCAGCTTGCCCGACGCGCCGACGACGCACACCTTCTTGCCCGAACCGATCGGTTCCACGGCCCGCTCCTCTGCTCCACCACGCCTGCACTTACGGTGTAAGGGTAGAACCTTGCAGTGTAAGGTTGTCAAGCCGTCCCAGCAGAACAGGCAGGAGAACGTCGTGGACACCGAGACAGCCGGCACGCCTGCGCCCCGGCGCAACACGCTCACCAAAGAAGTGGTGATCCGTACGGCGGTCGCGCTGGCCGACGAGGCGGGCACCGGCGTGCCGAGCATGCGCAGGCTCGGCGACCGCCTCGGCATCGAGGCCATGTCGCTCTACCACCACTTCCGCAACAAGGACCTGATCCTCGACGGCATGATCGACCTGGTCTTCGGCGAGATCGAACTGCCGCCCGCGGGCATCGGCTGGCAGGCGGCGATGCGCCGCAGGTCGGCCTCGATGCGGGAGGCCCTCACCCGCCACCCGTGGGCGATCCGCCTGATGGACTCCCGCACCAACCCCGGCGACGCCACTCTGCGCCACCACGACGCGGTCATCGGCTGCCTGCGCTCGGGCGGCTTCTCGATCGCCGGCTCCTCGCACGCGATCTCGGTGCTGGACAGCTACATCTACGGATTCACCCTCCAGGAGCTCAGCCTGCCGTTCACCTCGCCGGAGGGGCTTGAGGACGTGGCGGGTTCGATCATGGAGCAGTTGCCGCACGAGGAGTTCCCGCACCTCGCCGAGATGCTCGCCGAGCGCGGCCTCAAGGGCGGCTACGCCTACCAGGAGGAGTTCGACGTCGGCCTCGGCCTGATCCTCGACGGGCTGGAGCGCGGGCGGGAAGGCTGGCGGTAACCGGTGGTCAGGCGAGGAAGCGCAGCAGTTCCTCGGTGACGAACCGAGGGTTCTCCTCGACGAGCCAGTGCCCGGCCTTCGGCACGTCCACCGCCCGCACGATGTTGGTCATGCGCGGGGCCACCGTGGCCCTGATCGCCTTGATCTGGCCCTGGGCGCTCATGACCAGGGCCGGGACGCGGACCGGCTTCGCCGCCTTGGCGTCGCTGACGTCCTTGTCGAGGCTGCGGTAGAGGTCGAAGCCGCCGGACAGGGCCGCGGGGCGGCTGTAGGTCCTGGCGTACTCGTCGATCTCGGCGTCGGTGAACGGGGATCGCGTCGAGGTGCCGCCGAACGCGGTTCCGCCGAAGGAGACCTGGGGGTAGAACAGGGCCAGGTAGTCGCGGACGTCGTCGCCCACCACCGTCTCGGGGACCTTCGGCTGGGAGTGGAAGGCGATGTGCCAGCTCAGCGAGCGGTAGGTGCGCGCGTCGACGCCGGGGCCGGGCAGCGGCAGGTCGAGGTAGCCGAGGCGGGCGGTGTCGGACGGGAACTGCGCGGCGTACTGGAACGCCACGGCGGCCCCGAGGTCGTGCCCGATCACACGGGCGTCCCGCACACCCAGGCGCTCGGCCATCAGAGTGTGGACGTAGCGCGCGAGGGTGGCCTTGTCGTAGCCGGTCGGGGAACCGGTGCTGTCACCCAGCCCGGGCAAGTCCACGGCGTAGACGGTGTGGCGCTTGGCGAGCTCGGGCATGATCGGCCACCAGCCGTACCAGGTCTGCGGCCAGCCGTGCAGCAGGACGACCGGCGGGCCGCTGCCGCCGGCCACGTAGTGCATCCGGACGCCGTCCACGTCGGCGAACTGGTGCCGGAAGGTGCTCGTGAACCGGGGGTCGTTCCGCGTGGCGACGGTGTGGGCGGGAACCGACGTGGGAGCGGGAGCGGGTCCCGCCGCCGGGGTGGCGCAGGCGCCCGCTCCGAAGGTGAGCAGTACGGCGAGCGTGACGGAGGCCGCCGTGCGCAGAAGACGGCGTGGCCGTGGTGCGGAGATCATGTGTTCCTGTCCTGGATGAAGGGGTGGGGTCAGCGGCCGGTCGCGCCGTCGATCAGTTCGCGGAGGATGTCCGCGTGGCCGGCGTGGCGGCCGGTCTCCTCGATCATGTGGACGAGCGCCCAGCGGACGCTGCCCGGGTCGCTGTTCCGGTCGAGAACCTCGTTCGCGCGCTCGACCGTCTCCCGGTAGCGGGTGACGACGTCGGCGACGCTGTCGGCCGGCGCGGCCCGGAAGGTCGACGGCCAGTTGGTGACCTTGTCTCCCAGGAACGTCGCGCGTTCGACGAAGGTGAGGTGGTTGAGCAGGCCGAGCAGGTTGGTGCCCGACGGCACTCCCGCCGTTCTGACCTGGGGTTCCGGGGCGCCGTCGACCTTCGCGGCGATCGAGGTCCTGAGGTAGTCGAGGAAGCCGCGCAGAACCTCGGTCTCGCCGCCCCCGGTGCGGGGCGGCGGCGTGTCTCTACGGGTCATCGTGATCTCCTTACGGTGCCGTGCGGCGGATGAGCAGGACGTGGTCGGTCACCTCGGCGCTACGCCCGCCGGGACCGGTCGCGACCCGGCGGGGCGCGTCGGCCCGTTCGACCGTCCACGTCGCCGGGTCCAGATCGATCCCCGCGGCGACCTCCAGCGGGGCGGGAAACCGGGCGCCGGGATCCTGGTTCCAGGACCACGGCGCGCTTGAGCCGTGGTCGACGACCAGCAGACGCCCGTCCACGCGCAGCGCGTGCGCGGCCTCCCGCAGCACGTGCGCCCTGTCCAGGTCGAACGGGGTGTGCAGGTAGTGGGCGCAGATCAGGTCGTACCCGCCCCGCGGGAAGGATTCACGCAGGTCATGCCGCTCGGCGGCGATCCGGTCGCCCAGGCCGCGTGAACGGGCCAGGCGGGCGAGCCGTTCGACCGCCACGGCCGAGATGTCGGCGGCGGTGACGTGCCAGCCGCGGCGGGCCAGCCACAGCGCGTCGCCGCCGGCGCCGCAGCCGAGGTCCAGCGCGGCGCCGGGCGGCAGGTCCGCGACCGTCTCGGCGAGACGGTGGTTCGGCCGGGGGTCGGTGGCGGCCGGGCGGGCGGTGTAGACGCCGTCCCAGAACGTGGCCGCATCGGTGGTGCTCATCGAGGTTCCTTCCGTCGTGACGCGCCCAGGGTCACCGGGCTTGCCATGACTCGGCAAGGAAACTTGCGGTTCTGGCAAGATGGCCCCCGTGGACCGAGAAACGGATGACGTGCTCGACGGTGTGGGGTCCCGGTTGCGTACGCTGCGGCGGGAACGCGGCCTCACCCTCGCCGACCTCGCGGCGACGACCGGGGTGTCGGAGAGCACCCTGTCCCGGCTGGAAAGCGGGCAGCGCCGGGCGACGCTGGAGTTGTTGCTGCCGCTGGCGCGTACCTACGACGTGCCGCTGGACGACCTGGTCGGCGCCCCGCGCACGGGCGACCCCCGCATCCACCTGAAGCCGGTGAAACGCTTCGGGATGATCTTCATCCCGTTGTCCAGGCGGCCGGGAGGGGTGCACGCGTTCAAGATGATCATCCCGGCGGTGCCGGAGCCGTTCGCACCGACCCCGCAGACCCACGACGGCTTCGAATGGCTGTACGTGCTCAGCGGCCGGTTGCGGCTGGTGCTCGGGGAGCGCGACCTGACGCTGCCGGCCGGTGAGGCGGCCGAGTTCGACACGTCCCTGCCGCACTGGCTGGGCAGCGCCGACGGGGGAGCGGTCGAGCTGCTCATCCTGTTCGGCCTGCAGGGCGAGCGCGCGCACGTACGCGCGCACCCTCACCAACCCGCATGACCCGGCCTCTGACCTGGTATTTCCAGATGGAGTTATACCAGCGTTTACTAATTCCCTTCCCATCAGATCAGAAATAAGGTCAAACGCTTTTCCTATACGGAAAGAGTTCGGGCAATTTCATCCCTTCCTTAATTGCCAATCGATGATTAAAATCACGTCGATGACGACGCATCTGGCTCGTTACCTCACGCCGATGGAGGACAGCTCCCGGTGGGAGGGGTTCGAATTCCGGCCCGGCGACATTGTCATCAATTCGCCGGCGAAGTGCGGCACCACCTGGACGCAGATGATCTGCGCACTCCTGATCTTCCAGACGCCCCGGCTGCCCGCGCCCCTGTCCAGCCTCTCCCCGTGGATCGACATGCTCGTGCGTCCGAAGCAGGACGTCTGGGATCGCCTGGCCGCGCAGCGGCACCGCCGTTTCATCAAGACCCACATCCCGCTCGACGGAATCCCGACCGATCCGCAGGTCACCTACATCACCGTGGGACGCGACCCCCGCGATGTCGCCATATCCCTGCGCAGCCACGGCAAGAACCTCAAGCGCGACGTGATCCGCCGCCTGATCAACCAGGCCACCCACCCCGGTCCCGGCGGGTCGGAGGCCCCGGTGGACGCCTATGACGAGCGCGACCTGCTGGACGAGCGGTCGTACACCTTACGCTGGGTGGACAACGACGACTCGCCGTTCGCCAACCTCGACTCGCTGCGTGCGCTGATCTGGACGCAGAGCCGCGCCTGGGTTCGCCGCGAGGAAGCGAACGTCATCCTGCTGCACTACGCCGACCTGTCCGCCGACCTCGCCGGGCAGATGCGGCGGCTCGCGGAACGGCTCGGCATCGACGTCCCCGAGAGCAGGTGGCCCGAACTGGTCGAGGCGGCCACGTTCCGGCAGATGCGCGATCGCGCGACCGAACTCGCGCCCGACGAGCAACTGGGCTACATCCGTGATCGCGAACGCTTTTTCCGCAGCGGTAAGTCGGGTGAATGGGAGCAGTTCCTCACCGCCGGGGACCGGGCGCACTACGACCGCCGGATGGCCGAACTCGCGGAGCCCGGCTTGCTGGAATGGCTCCATCACAGACCAGATAACCGATGATAAATCAGGAAATTCCGGATAAACCACCCGACGCGCTTGATAATGTGACGGTCCAGCGCGTCGCCTCGTTAGGCGACCTTTCCGATCGCGTGTGGAGTGACGTCGCCGACCCGCGGGACATGTTCCAGAGCCACGCCTGGCTGCGGGCCCTGGAGCAGTCCGGTGACGCACCCGTCACCTACCTGATCGCCCGGCGGCCCGGGGACCCTCGCATCCTCGGCGCCCTGCCCCTCTACGACTCGCTCCCCAGCCGCGGCGACTACCTGAGCTGGCCCGAACTCCACTTCCGCGACCTCCTCGCCGCGGGCTCGCGCGGCGGCCGGCTGGGACTGCTGGCCGGCTCCTGCGCGGGGTTCAGCACGCGGCTCATCGTGGACCGCGCCCTGCCGCGCTCGACCAGGACCGCCGTCCTGCGCGCGCTCCGGGACGCAGCCCGCGCCGTCGCGGTAGAGCGGGGGCTCCCGTACACGTTCTTCCTGTTTCTCGACGCCGCCGCGTGGAGAGACCTCGCCCCGGTGATCGGCGACGGAGATCACCACCGATTGGCGAGCGTCGCGCAGACCGAGCTGGAGCTGCCCGGAGCGAGCTTCGACGACTACCTGGCGACGCTGCCGCGCAACACCCGCACCAGCGCGCGCAGGGAGGCGGGGGTCTTCGCCAAGGAGTGTTCGACCGAGACCGTGCCCCTTCGGGAGGCCATCGCGGCCGTGGCGCCGATGATCGTGAACGTGCGGGCCAAGCACGGGATCGCGTACAGCGTGGACGTGGTCACGCGGCGCCTGTCGGCCTACGCCTCCGCGCTGGGCGACGCCGCGGCGACGGCACTGCTGTGCCGGGTGGGAGGCCGGGTCGTCGGCGCCGGGGTCATGTGCCGCTGGCATGACCGGCTGTACGTGACCGACTTCGGGCGCCTCGACGACGGGGCGCCCGACCCGTTCGTGTACTTCAACGCGGCGATCTACGAACCCATCAAGCACGCCTACGCGGCCGGGCTGTCGAGGGTCGTCACCGGCGCGGGAGCTGAGCTGGGCAAGGCCAGGCGCGGTTCGGCCGTGCTCCCGCTGGTGCACCTGGCGTGGGCGGCGGCCGACGGCCGGGACCGGCGGATCGGCGCCGCGCAGGCGGAGGAACGCACGACGCACTGGCGCAAGTTACGCAGCGCTCACCCCACGTACTTTCCCGCGGTGTGGGACGAGCTGTTGTGACGTGACAACGAGGGAGATCAGCGTGAGCCGAGGCCACGAACGGGGGCTTCTCGGACGGCCTCGCGACCCGGGCGCCGTCGCCCTGGTCCACGAGGGCCGTGCCTTCACCTTCGGCGACGTCGCCGCACTCGGCGCGGACGTCGGCAACCAGGTCGGGAGTCATCCTCTGAAGCGCCGCGTGGTGGGCGTGCTGGCGGAGCGGAGCCCGGAGTTCGTCGCGCGGCTCGCGGGGGTCTGGGGCGCGGGAGCCGTACCGGCGATCCTGGGGGACTGGGGTCCCGAGCGGGTACGCGGCGCGCTGACGGCCACCCGCGCCGCGGCGGCCTTCGCACCGTCGGGCGCCCTGGACCTTCTGGACACCACCGCGGACGAGGAGCCGGAGGAGACCAGTCACATCCTCTTCACCTCCGGCACGACGGGCGGCCCCAAAGGGATCCTCGTCGGGCGAACCGCCTTCGAGGCGGCCAGTACGGCGTTCTTCAAGGAACTGCCCATGGACGGATCCGATCGGGTCGCCTTCCTCAGCAGGCCGGGCCACGACCCGAGCCTGCGGGAGCTGGTCGCGCCCTGGGCCACCGGAGCGACGCTGTTCATTCCCGGCCCTCGCACGGCCGCCGACCCCCGGCTGATGGCGGCCTGGCTGGCGGAGCACGCCATCACCGTGCTCCAAGGGTCACCGGTGCTCCTGCGGCTCATGGCGGGCTCGTCGCCGCCCGTCGACAGCCTGCGGCTGGTCTGCTCGGCGGGGGCACGGCTCACGGCCGCGACGCTGCGGGCGACGGCCAGGTTCGCCCCTTACGCCACCATCGCCAACTGCTACGGCGCGTCGGAGACCCCGCAGGTGCTGTGCATGCACCAGGTGCCGCCCGGCGAGGGGGCCGTGAGCGAGGACCCGGTTCCCATCGGACGCCCCCTCGGCCATGCCGTCACCAGGATCGTCCCCGCCGACGCGGCCGGCGGCGAAGGGCGGCTGCACGTGGAAGCCGCCGCCTGCGCGCTCGGCTACACCGACGGAACGCCGTTGCTGTCTCCCGGCCAGGACGGGCGAGGCTGGTACGACACCGGTGACATCGTCAGGCTGCTGCCGGACGGCTCGATGTGCTTCGTCCGGCGGGCGGACCGGCAGGTCCAGGTCAACGGCGCCCGGGTGGAGCTGGACGAGATCGAGGGCGCGGCCGCCAAGGTCGCCGGCGTCGTCGAGTCGGTGGCGACGTTCGTCGAGGACAGCGGGGGAGTCGGGTCCGTGCGCCTGACCGTCGTGGGCGGCGCCACGACGGAGGACGAGGTTCGCGCGGTGCTGCGCGACCACCTGGACCCCGCGGTCATGCCGTCCAGCATCGAGGTGCGGGACGCGTGGCCGGACGACGACCAAGGCGACGACGGCCCGGCGGCGACGCTGATGGAGGTTCTGCGCGAGAGCGCGCGGTCGGCTCTCGACGGTGGCGAGATCGACCCTGACGGCGGCTTCTTCGAGGCCGGGTTCACGTCGATGTCGCTCATGCGTTTCGTGTCGGAGGTCTCGGTCCGGCTCGGGACGGAGATCTCTCCCCTGCTGGTCTTCCAGTATCCGAGCCTGAACAGCTTCGCCGGCTATCTTCGGAGGGCGGATGGTCATGGGCAATCTCGTTGAGCCGATCGCGATCATCGGAATGGCCGGCCGGTTCCCGGCGGCGCTCGACACCCGGCAGCTCTGGGAGAACCTCGTCGCCGGCGAGGAGGCCGTGCGCTTCCCCGCCGAAGCCGAGCTCCGCTCGAACGGCGTGCCGAGCGAGGCGCTGGAGGACGCGGCCTACGTCAGGGCGGTGGCGGAACCGGCGGGCGTCGACCTGTTCGACGCCGGGTTCTTCGGCCTGACCCGGCGGGAGGCCGAGACCTGCGACCCTCAGCTACGGCTGTATCTGGAGACGGCGCACACCGCCGTCGAGAACGCGGGCTACGACCCCGCGAAGCTGGGCAGAACGGGCGTGTTCTCCTCGGTCGCCGCGAACCGCTATGCCATCGGCCGGGTGCTCGGGAGCCTGGAAGTTCTGCGGAGCGCCACCGGCATGGCGGCCGGCATGTGGAACAACCCCGACAGCGCCTCGACGCTGGTCTCGTACAAGCTGAACCTGCACGGGCCGAGCATGACCGTGCAGACCGCGTGTTCGAGCTCGCTCGTGGCCGTGCATCTGGCCGTGAACGCGCTGCGCCTCCAGGAGTGCGACGTCGCGCTGGCCGGTGGCGCGGACGTCGAGTTCCCGGTCGGTCACGGGTACTGGTGGGCCCAGGACGGCCCGCTGAGCCGCGACGGCCACTGCCGCCCCTTCGACGCGGCGGCCACCGGCACGATCTTCGCCAGCGGCGTCGGCGTCGTGGTGCTCAAGCGGCTCGCCGACGCCCTGGCCGACGGGGACCGGATCTCCGCGGTGATCCGCGCCGTGGCGGTCAACAACGACGGCGCGAACAAGGTCGGCTTCACCGCGCCCAGCGCAGAACGGCAGGCGGAGGTCGTACTCACGGCCATGGAGGCCGCCGACGTGGGCCCCGAGGACATCGGTTACCTGGAGGCGCACGCCACCGCGACCCGCCTGGGCGACGCCATCGAGATCTCGGCGCTGAAGACGGCGTTCCGCGGCCGGTCCCCGTCGGGACCCGCGTGCCCGATCGGATCGATCAAGGGCAACGTGGGCCACCTGGGTCACGCGTCGGGCATCGCCTCGCTGATCAAGACGGCGCTGTCGCTGAGCCACGAGCAGATCCCGGCGAGCATCAACGTCGAGAACGTGAACCCGCTGCTCGGCCTCGAGAACTCGCCGTTCGTCGTCAACGACAAGCTGCGGCCGTGGCCGCGATCGGACGGCCAACGGCGCCTGGCCGGGGTCAGCTCCTTCGGCATCGGCGGCACGAACGCGCACGCGATCCTCGAAGAGGCGCCGGCCCGCGCGACCGAACCGGCTCCGGAGCCGGTGCAGCTGATCGTCTGGTCGGGACGGACCCCGGCCGCGGCCGAGGCGTATCCGCAGCAGCTCGCCCGGTTCTTCAAGGACTGCGCGGACCCGCTCTCCGAGGTCGCGTTCACCCTGCAGAAGGGGCGCACGCCGTACCCGGTCCGGGGAGCCGTGGTGGTGGAGAGCGTGTCCGACGCGGCCGCCGCCGTCCTCGACCCCGCGCGGCGGATCGTGACGCCGGAGGAGCGGGCGGAGCGCGGCACCGTGTTCCTGTTCCCGGGAGAAGAGGCGCGGCACGAACGCATGGCGGCCGAGCTCCATCGCACCGAGCCGGTGTTCCGCGCGGCGTTCGACGAGTGCTCCGCCCTTTTCGCGGCCCAGGGGCAGCGGGACGCGTCGCCGTTCAGCGTCGAGTACGCGCTGGGGCGGCTGTGGCTGGCGCTGGGCGTCGAGCCCGACGCGCTGCTCGGCCAGGGCGTCGGGGAGTTCGCGGCCGCCGCGCTGGCCGAGGTGTTCACACTCGCGGAAGCGGTGCGGCTGGTCAGCGCCCGTGCGAGCGGCTCCGCCGAACGTTTGCGCCTGGCCTTCGACGGCATCGCGCCGCGCAGACCCCGCTGGAAGATCTACTCCGCCTCCACCGGCGGCCCGGCCGAGGCGCGGAACGTGGACTTCTGGATCCGGCAGCCCACCGGGCCCGCCCTGTTCGGGCAGGCGCTGGAGGCCGTGCTGGCGGACGGTGACCGGGTGCTGGTGGAGGTGGGCCCGGGTCGGACGCTCACCACCCTGGCCCGAGCGCATCCCCAGGTACGCGCCAAGCGGCACCTGGCGATCCCGACGCTCCCGAGCGGGCCGTCGAAGGGCGCCACGGAACGCGGCTCGTTCCTGCACGCCCTGGCCCGGATGTGGACCCTGGGCGCGCAGGTGAACTGGTCGACGGGGCCGCGTGCGCGCGTGCCGCTGCCGGGTTATCCGTACCAGCGTGAGCGGTTCTGGATCGAGCGGCGGGCGTCCGCGAACGACGTCCCCGTCGTCGAGGAGACGGAACGGCAGGCCGTGTTCCGGCTGCCCACGTGGGTGGAGGCCGCACCGGCCGGGCCTGCCGACGCTGATCTGCCCGGTCCCTCGCTGGTGTTCCTGCCCGCCGACGCGCGACGAGCCGGCGACCTGCTCGCCCTGCTCGGCGACGTGCCGCGGGTGCCGTACGGCACCGCGCCAGAAGACGTGGCCCGGCTGCTGGACGAGCTGCGGGATGAGCATCGGTATCCGGAGATCATCATCGACGCGACACACCTCGGCCCCCTGGCCGAACCCGATCTGAGCGGTATCGACGCCCAGCTCGACATCGGATTCCACCGCCTCGTCGAGCTTCTGCAGGAGGCGGCGCGGCGGGCCCCCGACAAGCGCGCCCGCGACGTCGTGGTCCTCGCCGGGCACTCCGCCGACGTGACGGGCGGCGAGAACGTGCATCCGGTACGGGCCATGCTGCTCGGGCTCCTGCGGAGCTACATGCTCGAGAACCCGCGCGCCACCTGCAAGCTCGTCGACGTCCAGGACGGCGTGAGCGTCACTCGGCTGCTGGCGGAGCTGCGCGGCCCGCGGCGATCGGAGATCGTCGCCCTGCGCGGGGACCGGCGCTGGATCCCCGGCGAGCGCGACCTCGTCCCCGACGGCCCGGGCCCGGTCGACCTGCGGCCCGGGGGCGCCTACGTCATCACCGGCGGGCTCGGCGGCCTCGGCCTGGCCGTGGCGCGCGGCCTGGCCGAGACCGGTGGCCGGCCGCGGTTGCTGCTGCTCGGCCGCACGGCGACGGGCGGGCACGAGGCCGCGCTCGCCGGGATCCGGGCACTGGGCGCCGAGTGCCGCGTCGAGGCCTGCGACGTGAGCGACGCGGCCGCGCTGCGGCGCGTGCTCGACTCCTTCGGGACCGTCAACGGGGTGTTCCACCTCGCGGGCGTGGCGGGGGACGGCATGATCCAGTTCCGGACGCGGGCGCAGATGGCGGCGACACTCGCGCCCAAGGTCCACGGAACGCTCGCTCTGGTCGAGGTGCTGCGGGGCCGGGCCGGCCTGGACTTCTTCGTGGCCTTCTCCAGCCGCGCGGCGCTCCGGGGTCTGGTGGGCAGCGCCGACTACGCCGCGGCGAACGCCTTCCTCGACGCGGCGGTACGCCGCCAGCCCTTGGCCGGGGTCGTCTCGACGACCATCAACTGGCCGTCGTGGTCCGACGTCGGCATGGCCGCGCGCCAGATCGCGCGTGCGGCGCCGGCGGCGGAGGTGCGGTGGTCGGCCCCGCTGTCGGCCGAGGACTATCCGATCCTGGACGAACACCGCATGGACGGCGTCCCGGTGCTGCCCGGCACCGCCCAGGTGGACTTCGTGCTGCGCGCCTTCCGCGAGGCGATCGGCCAGCCGGCCGGGCGGGCCGCGCAGCTGCGCCACATGGTCTTCCGGCAGCCGATCACCACCCCGGAGCCCGTCTCGCTGGAGGTCGGGTTCGAGGCGCACGAGGACTCCTGGCGGTTCACCGTCCGGACCGCGCCGCTGTCCTCCGACGACTACCGCGTCCACACGACGGGGGAGATCGGGCTGGTGGACGCCGGCGCCGGTGAGGTGGACCTGGACGGCCTGCGCGCGGCGCTGCCCGATCGGCGGGTCCCCGTCAACGACGCCGAGAACCGGCTGTTCACCATCGGCCCGCACTGGCCGGGGGAGGAGATCTGGACCTCCGGGGCGGACGTCGGCACGAAGCTGGCCGTTCTCACCTTCCCCGAGGCGTTCGGCCATGAGCTCGACGAGCACGCGCTGCACCCCACCCTCCTGGACGCGGCCGTGTCGCTGGCCCGCGATCCCGACCATGAGCCGCCGCACGCGCCGTTCGCCTACCAGTCGATCGTGGTGCACCGGCCGATCCCGGCCCGTGCGTACAGCCACATCCGCCGCCGCCCGAGCGGTTCCGACACGATCGTGGCCGACATCGACGTGCTGACGGCGGCCGGTGAGGTCGCGGTCGAGGTCAGGGGTTTCACCATGCGCCGCGTCGACGAGTCCATGGTGGCCTCGCGTGAGCAGCGCGGCGCCGACGACGGGATCACGCCCGCGACCGGGGTCGGCATGCTGCTGCGCATCCTGCGCGGACCCGGCCACCGGCAGGTGGCGATCACCATGTCGGGACAGGACGCGGTCCTGCGGAACGCCGTGGCCGGGCCGCGGGACCGGGACGTCGAGCGGCGGAGCTCACCCGGGCGTGACCAGGGCCGGGCGCCGTCGGAGGAGGAGCCGCTGGAGGTCCGGCTGACGGAGATGTGGTGCGCCGCGTTCGGCGTGGACTCGGTCGGCCCCGACGACGACTTCTTCGAGCTGGGCGGCGACTCCTTCACCGCGGTGGAGCTGGTGGAGGAGATCCGCCGGGCGTTCAGCGTGGACGTCGGCATCGCGGCGATCTTCGACCACCCGACGGTGGCGGAACTGGTCGCCGAGCTGCGGCGGCTGACCGAGTGAGGTCAGCGAACCTTTCCGACCCAGGCGCGAATCGTCTCGGGATCCAGCCGCTCGACCATCTGGTGGCCGCCCTCGACCATCTGGACCGACACCTCGTCGGTCGTGTACTGGTTCCAGTCGCTGAGACACCCGGTGTCCCAGGAGCTCGCGTCGCCGGTGGCGCCGACCGCGATGATCGGCGTGTGGAGCATCGGGCGCGGATCCGCCTCCAGATAGCGGTTGAGCAGGTGGTACTCGGATCGCCACAGGCGGGCGTACTCCGGCAGCGCCGCCGTGTCCATGATGTGCCGCGGCGCCTCGATCTCCTCGGCCAGCGCCCGGTCGGGCAGTTCGGCCAGCGGCGAGAGGGGCGTGCGGTGCGGCGGGTACTGGCACATGATGACGGTGCCGCGAAGCTGCCGTTCCAGGTGCTTGGCCGCCTCCAGGCAGACCAGCCCGCCCATGCTGTGGCCCACCAGCACCACGTCCGTGGCGCCGGACGCCGTGATGAGGGAGGCGAGTGCCGCGCCCCGCTCGTCGACGGAGGGCACGCTCATCGGCTCGCTCCAGTTGGCCCGGCGGATGACGGGTGACCGCCCCGGTCCGTTCCACTGGTCCACGAACTTCGTCCGGCCACCCAGGCCGGGGACGAAGATGACGGCCGGGCCGCCGTCGAGTGCCGGGCTGACGATGTAGTTCGCAGACTCCTGACCGCCCACGTCATTCGCTCCTATTGCCACCAATTGACGAAGTGTGAGGACACGCCTTACCAGCTATTTGCCAAAGCTTAGCGCCGATCCCGGGCGGTCTCCATTTATCGCAACAGCGGTCAGTTTTCCTCCACCACTGGTTCATTAACGTAGATCTGTGGCAAAGTGTGACAGGTGTCGACGCTGATTGCCGCCGCCGTGATCATCCTTATCGCTTCTACGGTGCACGCGGTGACCGGTTTCGGTTACGCGCTCGTCGCCACCCCGTTGCTGGCCCTCACGGTCGACCCCCATACCGCCGTGGTCGCCACGACGGCCTCCGCCTTGGCCATGACCGTCACGGTCGCCGTGCGCCAGCGTGAGCACGCCGAGTGGCGGGTGGCCATGATCGCCATGGCCGGGATCGTGCTCGGCATGCCGCTGGGCCTCTGGGTGTACGGAATCACCTCTGAGCAGGTGCTCACCGTGCTGATCGGGATCGGCGTGCTGGGCTGCACCCTGATGGTGTGGCGGCGGGTGAAGGTGAAGGGGAACATCCCCGTCCTGGTGGGAGTCGGCCTGATCTCCGGCGCCCTGTCCACCTCGACCGGCACCAACGGCCCGCCGATGGTCGCCGCCTTCCAGGGCATGGGCTACGACCCCGCCAAGTTCCGCGCCACCCTCGCGGTGGTGTTCGCGGGAACCAGCGTGCTCAGCCTGGTCGGATTCGCCGTGGCCGGGCAGGTGAACCAGCAGTCGATCTGGATCGGCCTGGTGGGTCTGCCGGTTGTGCAGTTGGGGTATTTCATCGGAAATGCGATCTTTAGTCGTATTGACCCGGATCGCTTCCGCAAGGTGGTGCTGCTGGCTCTCATCGTCAGCGCGGTGGTGACCCTCTCCAGCGCGCTCAACGGCTGACCTGCACCGCTGTCAAACTCCTGGAAAACAGCGGATTTCATGGAAGACCCAACCGTTCACCCCCTCTCAGCCGTCTTTTCTATATGACGGATTCCGAGGCGTTCGAGGCCTTCGTCGCCGCCTGGTACCCGCGGCTGCTGCGTGCAGCCATCCTCATCAGCGGTGACCGGCATCTGGCCGAGGACGTGCTCCAGGATGCACTGATCAAGCTGGCGCGCCGCTGGCCGAAGGTGCACACCGACCCGGTCAGCTATGTGCGTACCACCTTGTACAGGGATGTGGCCTCCAGGTGGCGCAGGCGGCGGGAGTTCGCCTACGGGGACCCGCCCGACCACGCCGACCCCGATCCCTCGGGAGCGTCGGATCTGAAGGTGGTGTTCGCCCGCGCGCTGGCCAGGCTGCCGGTGAAGCAGCGGGCGGTGCTGGTGCTGCGCTTCTACGAGGACCTGCCCGTCGGGGAGGTCGCCGCGGTCCTCGGAGTCTCGTCCGGAACGGTGAAGAGCCAGACGCACGCGGCCCTGAAACGGCTGCGCGAGGTCGCTCCCGAGCTGGAAGAGGTGCTGATATGACGGACCAGAGACTGCGGGAGCTCTTCCAGGACCTCGCCGAGACCCTGCCGGAGGGGTCGTCGCACGCGGGCGAACTCTGGCGGCGGCGCACCGACGGCCGCGGCCGCCGGCGGTGGACGGTGATCGCCGTGCTCGCGGTGGCCGCGCTCGTCGCGGTGGGGGTCACCGCGTTTCCGCAGCGGGTCGAGCGCGGCACCACGGAGACCCCCGCCGTGACCGCCACGCCCTCGGCCTCGTCGTCGGTCCCGATGGACCGGGCGCCTGCGGTCCGCGAGCAGGCGGGGCTGCCCGCGGCGGCGGCCGGGCTGCCGGAGAGGTGGGCCGGCATTCCCGTCGTGGACGCGGCTCCCGGGCCCGTCCTGGCGCTGGCCGAGTTCGGCGACGGGCGTATCTACCTGATGAAGGCCGGTGGCCGGATCGCGCTTTCCGGCAGCGGCGCGACGCGGCTGAACCCCAACGCGCTCGCCCCCGAGGGCACGCGGGCGGCCTTCCCGCTGAAGGACGCGGTGGTGGTCGTCGACCTCGTGATCGGCCGGGCCCACCGCTACCCGGTGCCGGGGTTCAACGAGGTCGTGCTCTGGCGCGGCGAGCAGCTCCTCGTCGAGCAGGAAAAGGCCAACTACCTGCTCGACCCGACCACCGGGGAGGTCCGGCGGCAGCCGTACAAGGGATTCACGGGTGTGGCGGGCTACCGCGACCTCAGGATCGTCTCGCCCGAGGAGGGCGGCTGGACCGTCCTTCAGGAGCGCGGATCCGGGGAGATGCGGCTGGACGTCCGGAGCCTCACCAACGAGGGCAGCATGCCGGTGGGCGTTCTGGGCAGTCACGGCTGGCAGCGTGACGACCTCGTCGCCAGGTCCGCGCCCGCGCGGCCCGGCCTGGCGCAGGGAGCCGACGTGGTCGTGGTCGCCGACATCGCGTCCGGACGGGTGGTCAGGACACTGCTGCTTCCCTCCTGCGGGAAGGACGGCTGTCCCGTGCGCGGCTGGATCGGCCACGAAACCGTGATCGTCGAGAGCGGTGACCGGCTGCTGGGCTGGAACATCAGCACGGGCGCGCTGTCACGCGTCGCCGAACTGCCCGAGGCGGTGACCGCCTACTCCCTGCGTCCGGGCTGACCGGCTCACCAGGTCACGCGGAGCGAGTTCAGGCCGTAGACGATGCTGAAGGCACGGAAATCCCCTTCCTCGTACGGCTCCGCCAGCGCCAGGCCGGGAAAGCGCCGCAGCAGGGCCGGGAAGGCGATGCGCATCTCCATCCGCGCCAGCGGTGCTCCGAGGCAGTGGTGCACGCCGTGACCGAAGGCGACGTGGCCGGCGGCACCCCGGGTGAGGTCGAGGGTGTCGGGATCGTCGATGAAGGCCGGGTCGCGGTTGGCGGCGGGAAGCGAGCAGATCACGAGCGAGCCCGCCGGGATGGTCTGGCCGGCGACCTCCACGTCCGTCGTGGTGGTGCGCGGGGGCAGTGCCTGCAGGATGGACAGCCAGCGCAGCAGTTCCTCGACGGCGGGTTCGGCCCGTGCCGGGTCCTCGCGCAGCAGCGCGAGCTGGTCAGGGTCGCGCAGCAGGGCCAGGGTGCCCAGGCCGAGCATGTTCGCGGTCGTCTCGTGCCCGGCCAGCAGCAGCAGTCCCGCGATGCCGACCAGCTCGTCGGTGCTGAGCTCGTCGCCGTGCTCGCGTACCAGCATGCCGAGCATGTCCTCGCCCGGTTCGGCCTGGGCGCGCTTCACCAGCTCGCCCATGTAGGCGCGGTCCTCCCGCTGCGCGGCGACACGCTGATCCATCGGCAGCGACAGATCCAGCAGGCGTGCGGAACGCTCCTGGAAGGAGTCCCGGTCGGCGTACGGCACGCCCAGCAGCTCGCAGATCACCAGCGACGGCACCGGCAACGCGAAGTGCGCCACCAGATCGGCGGGTTTGCCGGCCCGCTCCACGTCGTCCAGCGCGGTCTGGACGATCTCGGTGATCCGCGGCTCCAGCCTGCGCATCCGCCGTACCGTGAACTCCGGGGTGAGCATCCGGCGCAACCGCGTGTGCTCCGGCGGGTCGAACCCGATCAGCTGCCCGGCCCGCATTTTGACGCGTTCCTCGGCGGCCACCTGATCCGCACCCGGAAACGGCGTCAGCGCGCTGCTGAACCGGGCCGGATCCGACAGCACCTGCCGGACGTCCTCGTGACGGCACACCAGATAGGCGGCGGGCCCGCCGAACGGCATGTCGACCCGGATCACCCCCTGCTCGTCACGCGCCTGGGACAGTTCCTTGACCGGGTCGAATCCGTTCCGCCGCATGTGCGGGGGCAACTGCGTCGCATGGGTCATCTCGGTGAGACCTTCCTCAAGCCAGGGGCGGAGTTTGTCGGGGTTACGTACCGCCCAGATGTGGGTGATCCGGTCGTCGGCCACCTCGAACGCGACCACCGACACGGTGACCCCGTTCCGCTGGGCGATCAGGCCGGGCCGGCCGTTGACCGTGCGCTCCACGATCGTCAGGTCGCGGGACCTGCTTTCGAGCTGGACCAGCCAGCCCACGATCTGCTCGGCGCCCTCGAGCGGGCGCCGCACGGTCGAGACCACGCCGCCGCCGTCGCCGGTCGCCGTGGCGCCGGGATCGAGAAGGCCGACCAGGGCGTCGATGTTCTTGTCCTCCCAAGCCCGCTTGAAGTCCCTGACGATGCGGGCCTGGTGGGTTGCCGGAGTCGCCGGGGCCGTGGGAGCCCGCGCGGCGCGGATGCGGCGGCGGGCCGAGGAGGCCAGCTGACGGCAGGCCGCCGGGGTACGGCCGACGATCTCGGCCACCTCGGCGAAGGGGTAGCGGAAGACGTCGTGCAGGATGAACGCGACCCGCTCGGCCGGGGTCATCGCGTCGAGCACGACCAAGAAGGCCATGTTGACCGACTCGTCGAGGGTGACGCGGTCGGCCGGGTCGGCGGCGATGCCGCTGACCTGCTCCGAAGCCTCGGGCAGCGGCTCCGGGATCCATTCGCCCACGTAGGTCTCGCGCCGGGCCCGCGCCGAGGAGAGCACGTTGAGGCACAGGCGGCTGACGACCTTGGTGAGCCACGCGCCGGGGACGGTGATGGCGTCCTGCTCCTGGCCGGACATGGCGTACCAGCGGGCGTAGGCCTCCTGGACGACGTCCTCGGCGTCGGCCAGGGAACCGAGGAGCCGGTAGGCGAGATTGATCAGCTGGCGCCGCTCGGCCATGATCGGCTCGGGCTCGGGGGTCATCGTGTCGTCGGCTCCTTTGATCGCGTCCTTCCTTGTCCGACAGGACAGCGCGATCAAATGTGAGGTCGACCCCGATAAGTCAGCGGTGTTTGTGCTTGCGTGGCGGCGGTGTCCAGAGCACGCCGATGGTGATGATCGTCGACAACACCAGCAGGATGCCGAACAGAACCTCCAGCAGCGTGGTGATCGACATACGGATCACCCCCTCCGTGCACCTTCCACTATCAGCCTGGGAGTATCGCCAGGTCAACGGCTTGATAGCCTGGCAGTCCCGAGGGGAGTACTTCTCAAGCGCCGACCCGGTCAAGACGGACCTTGGCATCGTCCCCGGGCGGCCGCCCGCACCGCCGGGTGAAGGAGACCTCGAACGCCGAGCACGTTCGAGGAGGCCGCGTGTCCGCATCGATCGCCTCGCTGCCTCTGTGGTCGGCCACCGTCGCCGCCCTGGCGCTCCTGCTGTCGATCGACCTCGTCCTGACCAGGCGGCCGCACGAGGTGCGCATGCGCGAGGCGCTCGCCTGGTCGGCCTTCTACCTGGCGCTGCCCCTGGCCTTCTGCGCCGGTCTGTGGTCCGCGTTCGGCACCACCGTGGCGGTGGAGTTCCTCACCGGTTACGTCGTGGAGAAGTCGCTGTCGGTCGACAACCTGTTCGTGTTCATGCTGGTGCTGACGGCGTTCGCGGTCCCGGCGGAGCTGGCCAGGCGGGTCCTGCTCTACGGCATCATCGGCGCGCTGCTGCTGCGTGTGGTGTTCATCATGCTCGGGGCCGCGGCCCTGCGCAGCGGCACCTGGGCGTTCCTGCTGTTCGGCGCGATCCTCCTGGTCACCGCCGCGAAGGTCATGAAGGACGCGCTGACCGGACGCGAGCGGGAGATCGACGTCTGCTCCCTGCCCGCCGTCCGGCTGGTGCGCCGCTTCGTACCGGTCGCGCGCGACTACCGGGGCTCGAAGCTGATCGTCCGCGAGGACGGCACGCGGGCCCTCACCCCGCTGGCGCTGGCCGTCGTCGCGATCTTCGCGGTCGACATCGTCTTCGCCGTCGACTCGGTCCCGGCGGTGTACGGCGTGACCGAGGACCCGTTCCTCGTCTTCGCCACCAACGCCTTCGCCCTGCTGGGCCTGCGCGCCCTCTACTTCGTGCTGCGGGGCGCCCTCACGAAGCTGTGCCACCTCAACCACGGGCTCAGCCTCATCCTGGCCTTCATCGGGATCAAACTCATCCTGCACTGGGCCCACGGCATCTGGCCGGGGGTGCCGGAGATCCCCACGCTCGTCTCGCTCGGGGTCATCGTCGCCGTGCTCGCCGCCGTGACCCTCACCAGCCTGTACGCCGGCCGCCGCTGACCGGCGGCGCGAATGTTCACCAACCGTTGATGGTCTTTAGCCCTTATGGACTCATTCGAGTGGTGACGATGGGAGTGTCCGTCGCATCCCCCGCAAGGAGGCTTCGTGCCCACTCAGCCCCGCCCCGGACCCTTCTGGCCGGTGAGGCTCACCGTCATCCTCGCCACCCTCGCCTTCCTCATCGGCGTGGCCGGCATCGCGCCCGCCCACGCCACGGTCTACAACTCCTGCACCATGTCGCGGTGCGCCGACGCGCGCGCGGCGAAGTCGATCTGGGCGTCCAAGGGCTACCCCACCACCAGGACCTGGTACTCCTGGCCGGACGGCCGGTACAACTTCGCCGGCGGACGCTTCTACAACCGCGAAGGCCAGCTCCCCGGCGGCGCCACCTACCATGAGTACGACGTGTACTCCCGGACGCGGGGCGTGGCGCGTGACGCGTACCGGATCGTCGTCAACCGCGGCACCGGCGTGACGTGGTTCTCGCCGAACCACTACACCGACTTCTACCGGCTCTAGGGACTTCCATGACCGCACCTCCGCTGCCGCGCTGGCTGACCGTGTGCGCCGATCCGGCGCCGGCCGTGCTGGATGGGCGGCTCTGCCGTACCCGCGCCGCCTTCTTCGAGGAGGTGGCGCGGGTGCTGCGCCTTCCCGGCTACTTCGGCAACAACTGGGACGCGCTGTCCGACTGCCTGCGTGACGCGGGGGCGGTCGGCCTGGTCGTGGAGCACGCCGAGGACCTGCTCGGCGCCGAGGCTCCCGGGCAGTTCGCGACCCTGCTGGCCGTCTTCTCCGACGCCGCCGGGTCCGGCCTGACCGTGACGCTGCGTACCGACCGGGACGAGGAGACCGCACTCCGTCAGCGGGTCACCGCCGCACTGTCCTGACCCCCGCCGAGGCGCGGCCGGCCAGCGGTGTCACGGCCGCCAGGAGGACGAGCAGCGGGGCGAGGGCGAGCGCGTGCACGTGGATGCCGTGGGTGAAGGCGTCCCTGGCGCTCTCCGCGAGTGCGCCCGCGAGCGGCTGGGGGAGTGTGGCCGCGTGGTGCAGGGTCTCGGCCAGGGTGTCGCCGCGGGCCGGCACGCCGGGTGGCAGCCCGGGAGGCAGGGTGTCGCCGAGCCGCCGGCCGTAGACGGCCGCGGCGAGGCTGCCGAGCAGGGCGATGCCGAGCGCCCCGCCCAGTTCCGCACCGGTCTCGGAGATCGCCGAGGCGGCCCCGGCGCGTTCGGGCGGCGCCGCGCCGAGCATCAGGCCGGTGCCCAAGGCCATGAACGGCGTGAGGCCGGCGAACAGCAGCACGGATCCGCCGACGAGGAACCACGGCTCCCGGTCCACCTGCGTGAGCAGTACCGGACCCGCCAGGGCGAGGACCGCGCCCGCGCTCATCAGCAGGGCGGGACGCACGCGGGCGGCGAGACCGGACACCCACAGCGCCACGACCGTGCCCGACACGGCGGTCGGGAGCTGCCACAGGCCCGCCGTCAACGGCGAGTAGCCCAGCACCATCTGGAGGTACTGCGAGGTCTGAAGGCTGGTCCCGAACAGCACGATCCCGACCAGAACCATGCCCCCGACGGACACGGCGAACGCCGGCGCCCGAAACAGCGAGAGATCGAACAGCGGCGTGGCCGTCCGACGCTGCCTGCGGACGAACACGACGCCCAGCACCACCCCGGCCGCGAGGCTTCCCGCCGCGGCGGCGGTGAGGCCGTCGGCCGCGAACCGCTTGACGCCGTACACGACGGACAGCGGGATGAGGAACGACAGCACCACGCCGGCCGCGTCGATCCGCCGGGCGTCCGGCGCGCGATGCTCGGGCAGCAGGTACGGCGCCGCCGCGACCAGCACCACCATGGCGGGAACCGCGACCAGGAAGACCGATCCCCAGGAGAAGAAGTGCAGGAGCGTCCCGCCGACCAGCGGACCGAGGGCGCCGCCGGCCATGAAGGCGAGCATCCACACGGTGATGGCGAACCGCCGCTGCCCGGGGTCGGCGAACAACCGGCGTATCACCGCCAGCGAACTCGGCGCGAGCGCGGCGGCCCCCACACCCTGGATCGCGCGAGCGGCGATCAGCACGCCGGTGTCACCGGCCCACGCCGCCATGATCGAACCGGCGGTGAACACGGCGGCGCCGGCGAGCAGGAGGCGGCGGTGGCCGTACCGGTCGCCGAGGGTGCCCATGGCGATGAGGAAGCCCGCGACCATGAATCCGTAGATGTCCATGATCCACAGCTGCGCGGCCGCGTCGGGAGCCAGATCGGCCGCGAGCGTCGGCAGCGCCAGGTAGAGCACGGACATGTTCATCATGACCAGGACCGCGGGGACGCCGAGCACGGCCAGCGCGATCCACTCGCGCGTCCCGGCCCGCGCCGGGGTAGTGCGGACTGTCACGCGCCGACCTTCAGGAGCGTCTTGCCGAGGGTGGCTCGCGACTCGATCGCGGCGTGCGCGGCCGCGGCCTCGGTGAGCGGGTACGCCTGCCCGACCACGGGCCGCCATCGCCCATCGGCGGCCAGGTCGAGCGCGCGGCGGATGAGGGCCCGGTTCTCGGCGGGGCTCGGCGCGCCGGTCAGGCCGTGGACGTGGATGGCGCGGGCCTCGACCACGTCGTCGGGCAGGTCGGTGGGGGTGCCGGCGGCCATGCCGTACACGCTGATTCGTCCTCCGGTGCGCAGGAGGCCCGCGGCCGCCGCCCCGATCGCCCCGCCGACGCCGTCGAAGACGGTGTCGACCTGGCCCAGTTCGCCGGCCCAGCCGGGGCGGGTGTAGTCCACGAACTCCGCACCGAGCTCGGCGACGAGCTCGCCCTTGCGCGCGCCGCCCGCGGCGCCGATCACGCGGGCCCCGGCGGCGACGGCCAGCTGCACGAGCAGGCTGCCCACACCGCCCGCGGCGGCCTCCACCAGCACGGTCTCGCCCGCCCGCGGCGGCACGTCCCGGGTCAGCAGCAGCGCGGTACGGCCGTCGGCAAGCAGCGCCACCGCGTCGCGCAGGTCGACCCCGGCAGGTACCGCAACGACGTCCGCGGCGCGGGCGAGTGCCGACTCGGCGTAGCCGCCCGTGCCGCCGGTGGTGGTGACCACGACGGCGCCGAGCAGCGCGGGGTCGACGCCGTCGCCGATCGCGGTGACACGCCCGCCGACGCCGTTGCCCGGTGTGCGGGGCAGCGGCGGCCTGCCGAACGGGCCCGATCCGGAGCGGACCTGCGTCTCGACGAAGGTCACGCTCGCGAACGAGACCCCCACCACGACCTCGCCGGGGCCGGGCACCGGGTCGTCCTTCTCCTCCACCCGTAGCACGTCCGGGCCGCCGAACTCGCGCATGATGATCGTCAGCATGAAGACTCCCTCAAAACGGATAGCACCTGTCCGTTAAGCTATAACGGAGAGGTGCTATCCGCAAACGGTAGGGTGTGAGCATGGCTCGCAAGGCACCTCGGCACGCGGAGGCCGAACGCAACGACCAGGCGCTCCTCGTCGCCGCCAAGCAGGTGCTCAAAGCCGAGGGCTCACGCGCCTCGGTCGCGGCCATCGCCGCGCGGGCGGGGGTCGGGATGGCCACGGTCTACCGCCGCTACCGCACCAAGGAGGAGTTCTTCCAGCGCCTGTGCGTCCTCGCTCTGGAGCAGTGGATCGAGGCCGCGGAGGAGGGGCTGCGGATGGACGATCCGTGGGACGGGCTCGTGCACTACGTGTCCGCGGCGCTGGAGTTCGGCGGGGGCTCGCTCGGCTCACTGGCCGGCACCGTTCCCGTGTCCGAGGAGATGGCCGAGGCGTTCACGCGTTCGGAACGCCTGTGGCACGCGCTGGTCGCGCGGGCGCACGAGGCGGGGGTTCTGCGGGCGGACGTGACGAGCGTCGACGTCGACCTCCTGATCGAGCAGCTCGGGCAGGCCTCGCTCGTCGAACATCTGGTCCGGCGGGGCCGTACAGAAGAACTCGGCGAGGCCCGCGCCGCCCGCCACCGCATGATCATGATCGCCCTCGACGGACTCCGTCCCGGCCACCCGTCACTCGCCGGACCACCTCCGGCGGCGGATCTGCTGTCCCGGCGCTGGTCCATGTAGCAGAAATATAGGCGGCTTACCTAAACTTGAGTAAGGCATTTATCTGCGCGGGCGAATAACCGGCGAATTCCGTTATCAAAAAGCTTCTTTACTACTGGCGCGGCATTATGTGACGATCTCCCTGTTTGCCATCTCGGCCTTTGAAGGGATGAAGTGAATACGTCACCTAAGGCGTCTGGTTTATCCGCCCGGACGCGCCGTAGCGCTGCTCTGATCGCAGCTTCAACGCTGTCTTTGTCGCTTTTAAGCGCACCCGCTGTCGCGCAGCCTCCCACTCCCGCCCCCGCCGCGGCGAAATCGCCGGCCGACCCGGCACTGGCCTCGGCTTTCGAGAAGGCCAAAAAGACGGGGCAACGAGTCGAAATCCCCTCCCGGTCCACCGAGACGATGAAGGTATGGGCGACCACTGACGGCCGGCGACTGCAGGCCGAGCTGTTCACTCAGCCGGTCCAGCTGAGAAACGCCGCCACCCAGGCGTGGGAGCCGATCGACACGAGCATCGTGACCCGCGACGGCAAGCTGCAGGCCGCGCGGGTCAAGACCCCGCTGACCTTCGGCGCGCGCGGGACCAGGCAACTGGTGTCCGCGACGGGAAAGGGCGGCGAGAGCGGCCTGCGCGTGACCCGGGCACTGCCCGAGCCGAAGATCTCCCGCGACACGATCACCTACCCCGACGCCGTCGCGCCGGGGGCGGACCTGGTGGTGGTGGCCCAGGCCAACGGCTTCGTCTCCCAGGTGGTCTTCCGCCACAGGCCGACCGCCCCGGTCACGGTACGGCTGCCGCTCACGCTGCCCAAGGGCACGAAGTTCGGCACGACGGCCGAAGGACTGGCCCAGCTGAAGGACGCCAAGGGCAGCCCCCAGGCCGCGCCGATCGTGCTGACCGCGATGGACGCCAAGGTCGAAGCCTCTCCCGAAGAGGGCAAAAGGTCCCCGGTCGCCGCCCGCGTGGAGTCCTCGGAACTGGTGTTCACGCCGGACGAGAAGTTCCTGGCCGACCCCGCGGTGACCTACCCGGTGACGATCGCCGCCGCCTCGGAATGGTTCGGCGGCGGAGAGCCCGACGACGCCTGGGTCAGCAGGAACGACCCGTACACCAACAACTCGGCCGCCGGGTGGCTGCGCGCGGGCACCACCTCCACGAGCCAGGACATCGCCCGCGTGTACCTGAAGTTCAACACGGAGGCCGAGGAGCTGAAGGGCGCCACCGTCGTCCAGGCCGACCTGATCGTGTGGAACTACAAGTCCGGCGGCCCCAACGGCCAGCTGTGCGGCGACCCCCTCGGATCCGGCATTCTGGCCGCCCGCGTCACCTCCCCTTGGTCTCTGGACGGCGGGCCGGACAACCTGAGCTGGGGCAACCAGCCCTCGGCCACAAGCACGGAAGGGGCGAACCGCGCAGGCTACAACTACGACGCCAGCGGCACCTGGTGTGCCAAGGACGACCAGCTCTGGCACCGCGTCACCACCATGGCCCGCGCCTGGATCGAACAGAAGGTCCCCAACCACGGCCTCGTGCTCCGGGCCGTCAGCGAGACCGCGGCCATCAACTGGCGCCAGTACTACGCCAGCGAGTACAGCGGCGACCCCTACCCGGGCTACCGGCACCCGCCGGCGCTCATGGTCGAGTACATCCCCAAGCCGAAGAGCTATCGGGGATTCATGATCCCCTACACGGACAATCCCGTGCTCAGGGACATCGCCCAGCATGACTTCAGGAGTTCCCAGCAGCAGCAGGCACCGCTCCTCTCCCTGAACGACGTGGTCAAGGCCAGGGAGACCGCCGGAGACTTCTTCATGGAGGACTCCAAGGTGGCCCTCCAGATCCCGGACGACATGACCACAGAAGAGTGGATGGAGTCGATCGAGGCCACCCCCGCGCCGGTGGACCCGCCTCCGCCCACAGATCCCGACACCACGCCGCCCACCGTCATCGGCACGCTCCCGGCCGCCAACGCGAGCGGCGTCGACACCGGCACCGAGCTGAGGGTGTCGTTCAGTGAGCCGGTGTCCAGCGCGCAGGTCGAGGTCAAGGATTCACGCGGGCGGACGATCGAGGGCAGTGCGTCCATGGAGGTCGCGGGCACCGTCCTCGTCTTCCGGCCCGCCCAGGGGTGGCCCATGGCGCGATTCACCGCCGTGGTGAGCGGCGCGAAGGATGCCGCGGGCAACGTCATGCAGCCCCATTCGTTCGGCTTCTCCACCGACGAGACCGCGCCCAAGGTGACCGCGACCACGCCCGGCAAGGACGCGGCCGACGTGGCCGTCTCCACGACGATCTCGGCCACCTTCGACGAGGCCGCCTACGACGCGCAGGTCCTGGTCAAGGATCAGAACGGCGCCGCCGTACCGGGCACCCTCGCCGCCGACGCGGCCTCCAGGATCTGGACGTTCACCCCGGCGTCGCCGCTCGCGGCAGGGGTGAAGTACGACGTGGAACTGAGCGCCGCCCGGGACGCGGCCGGCAACGAGATGGCGACCCATCCCTGGTCCTTCCGGACCGACGGCACCGCCCCCGAGGTGACTCAGACCAGCCCCGCCGCCGACGCCACCGATGTCGCGCTCGACTCGGCGGTGCGGGTCACGTTCGGCGAGTCCCTGGCCGACGCGCGGATCGGCGTCAAGGACGGCGCGGGCGTGGCCGTAGCGGGAAGCGTCACGAGCGGTGACGACGGCAAGGTGTGGACCTTCACCCCGGCCGCTCCGCTGGCGTGGAACGCCTCCTACACCGCCACGGTGAGCGAGGCCGTGGACCTGTCCGGGAACAAGCTGACACAGCACGTGTGGTCGTTCGCCACGGTCGTCGACCGCACGGCGCCGACGGTGGCCGAGAACAGCCCCGCCAAGGACGCGACCGGTGTCCCCGTGCGGTCCAAGGTCAAGGCGACCCTCTCCGAAGCGGCCGCCGACGTTCAGATCACGGTCACGGACCCGGGCGGACAGCAGGTCGTGGGCGACGTCGCCGCCGATCCCGCGGGCAAGGTGTGGACGCTGACGTTCGCCGGTCCGCTGGCCGCCGAGACCGTCTACACCGTCGCCGTCACCGGTGGCAGGGACCCGGCCGGGAACGTCATGGAGCCGCACTCCTGGGCGTTCACGACCGCCGAACCGGACGTCACGCCGCCGACCGTCACCGGGTCGGCCCCGGCCGCCAACGCGGTCGACGTCCCGCTGAACGCCCCGATAAGGGCCACCTTCAGCGAGCCCGTGTCCGGCGGGCAGATCGTGGTCAAGGATCCTGCGGGCAACGCCGTAGCCGGAACCACGACGGCCGAGTCCACCACGGTGCTGTCCTTCGCCCCCGCGCAGGCGCTGGCCGAACTCGTCAAGTACACCGTGGAGGTGAGCGGAGCCAAGGACGAGGCCGACAACGTCCTGGCCACGCACACCTGGTCGTTCACGACGCTCGAGCTCCCGCCTGCGCCGAACTCGCCGAAGGTGTTGTACGAGTACGTGTCGCCGAAGGACGGCGCCGGAGCTCTTTCGAAGCTGACACCCACGTTCTACGGCGACGTCAGCGACCCTTCGGGCCGGTCGTCGACGATGACGGTCGTGGTGGAGCACGATCCGGCGGCGACGGGACAGGGCAGTGGGCTGATCTGGTCTGGCGCCTCCCCGAGCGTGAGTAACGGGAGCACCGCGAGTCTGGCGATCGCCTCGGGCAAGCTGTCGGACGGATGGAAGATCCGCTGGCGAGCCCGCGCCACCGCCGGTGGTGTGAACGGCGCGTGGACCGCCTGGCACACCGAAACCGTCAACGTCTCCAAACCCAAGGTGTCGTATGAGTACGTCTCGCCCAAGGACAGCGCCGGAGCACTGACGAAGCTGACACCCACGTTCTACGGCGACGTCAGCGACCCCGACGGCCGCTCCTCGACGATGACGATCGAGGTGGAGCACGACCCGGCCCAGGGCACCGGGCTCATCTGGACCGGCACCACCCCATCGGCCGTCGCCAGCGGCGGCACCGCCAGCCTCACCATCGCCCCAGCCAAACTCACCGACGGATCGAAGATCCGCTGGCGAGCCCGCGCCACCGCCGGCGGCGTCAACGGCGCCTGGACCGCCTGGCACACCGAAACCGTCAACATCTCCAAACCCAAGGTGTCCTACGAATACGCCTCACCCACCAACAGCGCCGG
>NZ_JBITGW010000037.1:0-56947 GCF_044457345.1 Nonomuraea sp. NPDC050547 | reverse complement strand
TTGTGGGGGGCGGGGGGGGGGGGGTTGGTGTTGACGCGGCCGGCTGCCGGGTTGCGCCCGGCCGCCCCCCCCCCCCCGGGGGTGGGGGGGGGGGGGGCGGGGGGGGCGCGCCCCGCGACCACGGTCGTCTGCCTCGGGTTGCCGCCGGAGGACGAGGGTGAGGGATACGACCGTACGCATCTGGAGCTTCCGGACAATCAGCGGGCGCTGCTCGACGTCGTGGCCGCCACCGGGACGCGGGTGGTCGTCGTGCTGTCCAACGGCGGTGTGGTCAGGGTGGCGGACTGGGATGGGGCGGCCTCGGCCGTACTGGAAGGATGGTTGCTCGGACAGGCCGGCGGCGGCGCGATCGCCGACGTCCTCTACGGCGCGGTCAACCCGTCCGGGCGCCTGGCCGAGACCATCCCGCTGCGCCTGGAGGACACCGCCTCCTACCTCGACTTTCCCGGCGAACTCGGCACCGTCCGCTACACCGAGGGCGTCTTCGTCGGCTACCGCTACCACGACGCGCTCGACGCGCCGGTCAGCTACCCGTTCGGGCACGGCCTGTCTTATACCGAGTTCGGCTACTCCGACCTCGATGTCCACACCCGCGGCTCCGGCGAGGAGCTCGTCGTCCGCGTCAGCGTCCGCATCACCAACCTCGGCGACCGGGCCGGCCAGGAGGTGGCGCAGGTCTACGTCGCCGCCCCCAGCCACGACGTCCGCCGCCCCGCCCGCGAACTGCGCGCCTTCCGAAAAGTCCCTCTAGAGCCGGGTGCCTCCACGACCGTGCGCTTCTACCTCTCCTTCCGCGACTTCGCCTACTTCCATCCGGTACGGCGGCGCTGGACCATCGACCCGGGCACCGCCACCATCCACGTCGGCGCTTCCTCCCGGGACCTGCGGGTCGCGGCCACGGTGGAGATGGAGGGCACCAAGCAGCCGCTACCGGCGGCCATCACCCCTGATTCGCCCTTGGCTGATTGGCTTGCGGCACCGGGTGGGCTGGACGTGCTGCGACGGGAGATGCGACCGCCTGCCGAGACCGGGCAGTCCCATTCGCGCTTTCTCACTGAGCCGGCTCTGCGGATGGCCGGGTCGGTGCCGGTGCGGCGGCTCGCCCGGTTCCCCGGGGCCTATTTGGATCCGGAGCGGTTGGACAAACTGGCTGACGAGGTGAATGAACGGGCGGGCTGGTGAAACCGTTCCCCTGCTGAGGTCGACCGCGAGCCGCGCTCCCACCCGGCGGCGCTCTCCACACGGCGCTCTCCGCGTGAGGCGAAGTAGCGGCTTGGGTCCGGCCGACGCGAGCCGGCCGGTGCTGTAGGTGGGGCCCGACCGGCACGTCCGGAACCGGGTGACCGGGGCCGGGCGGTGAGGGAGCCGGTCGGGCACGTACGCGTCGGGAATCACCCGGTGATGGAGTCCAGGTAGGCGTCGAGCGCCCCAAGCAGGTCGAAGTCCGACTCAATGAGCCACTGGATCTGCAGACCATCGAGCACAGCGATCAGCAACGGCCCGTTCACCGGCCGGGTGATCTCCCCATTGGCACGGGCCTTGGCCAGCGTGGCCGAGAACAGCTCCCGACTCGTCCGGTACCGCTTGACGAAGAAGTCATGCGCGGGATGCCCGGGATCGGTGGCCTCAGCCGAAAGCGTCACGAACAGCCGCATGACCCCGGGATCGGCCATGTTCCGCACCATCAGCTCGCGAACGGCCAGCCGAAAGCTCCCCAGCTCGGCCCACGTCTGCTCGAACCAGGGGACGTCCATGTCGGTCCGCTGCTGAAGCACCTCGGCCAGCAGCTCTTCCTTGGACGGAAAGTAGTGCAACACTCCAGCCAGCGTCAGCCCAACCTCCGCCGCCACGTCTCGCATCGACGCGCCCCGGTAACCACGGACGCTGAAGAGCTCTCGGGCCGCCTGAAGGATCTGCATCCTCCGGGCGATCCCCACGGCGTACGGTCGTTTCGACGGCATACCCGCCACCCTAACAAATCAACCAACCGATAGGTCGTTTTTCCGCTCCAGCACAACTCCTGGCCAGCACCGCCCCGGCGCAACTCCCGGCCGACACCGCCCCGCCCCGCCACAACTCCCGGCCGACACCGCCCCGCCCCGGCCGACACCGCCCGCCGGTGTTCCGCTCGGTCGACACCGCGCCTCCACGGTTGCCGCTCGGCCAGCACGCGCATCTCGGTGAGCACATCCGAACAGCCGCCCTCCCCAACCGCTCGCCCTCCCCGCGCGGCCAACCTCCCCGCCCGCCCAGACACCAGAACCCCAACAACCCCGTTCCGACATGACGCCCAACCACCGCCACCGAGCCGTGAGCCCGCAAGCCTGCGAAGCACCCGCGAACCCACCAGAATCACACGCCGGCGCCCATGGGACGCGGAACCACCTCGCTCCTGGCGAGGCCTATCGCGTGATGCTGTCGAGGTAGGCGTCCAAGGCGGTCAGAAGGTCGAAGTCCGGCTCCAGCAGCCACTGCACCTGCAGCCCGTCCAGCACGGCGATCAGCAACGGCCCGCTCGCGCCCTCCACCACCTCGCCCCGCTCCTGAGCCTTGGCCAGCGTGGCCGAGAACAGCTCCCGACTCGTCCGGTACCGCTTCGCGAAGAAGTCGTGCGCCGGATGCTGGGCATCAGCGGCCTCGGCCGACAACGTGACGAACAACCGCATGACCCCGGCCCGCCCCATGTTCCGTACCTGAAGCTCCCGCACCGCCAGCCGGAAGCTCCCCAGTTCAGCCCACTTCTCCTCGAACCACGGAATATCGATGTCATCACGCTGCTGAAGCACCTCAGCCAGCAGATCCTCTTTGGACGGGAAGTAATGCAACACCCCCGCCAGGCTGAGCCCCACGCGCGCGGCCACGTCCCGCATGGACCCACCGCGATAGCCCCTGACGCTGAACACCTCACGAGCGGCCTCGAGAATCTGCTCCCTGCGAGCCACCCCGACGGCATAGCGCCTCTTGGCTACCATGCAACAAACCTTACCAAAAATTACCTATCAGTAGGTAGGTTTTCCCAGCTACCAAGCACTCGGTAGCTTTCTCCCCGCCGCCGGGCAGGGTCCGCGTGCACCCAACCAAGCGCGTACCGCGTCCACCCACCCCAGCGGGTACCGCGTGCACTCACCCGGCGCACCGCATGCGGCCCCTGGGTCGGACGGGGTCAGGGCTGGGGGAGGGGGACTTTGCGGGCGGCCAGGTCGGCGGCGGCGCGGGCGGCTACTTCGCGGGTGATCGGGTACGCGGCGAAGGCCAGGGCGCCGACGATGCCGATGGCGGCCGGGATCAGGCTTTGGGCGTACAGGATGCCCTGGATCGCTTCTGAGCCCTGGGCGACGCCGCCGCTGCGGTAGCCGGTGGCGGCCAGCGTGTACGCGAGCAGGCCGCCGCCCACACCGCTGCCCGCCTTGGTGGCGAACGAGGTCATGGCGGCGAGGGAGGCTTCGGTGCGGAAGCCGTACCGCCACTCGGTGTAGTCGGCGAGTTCGGCGAGCAGGACCAGACCGAGCGCCACGGCGCCGCCGAAGCCGAAGCCCGTCAGCGCGAAGCAGGCGATCACGGGCAGGGGCGTCGGCGGGACGGCCATCAGCAGGGCGAGGCCGGCGATGGAGACGGCGAGGCTGAGGAGGTACCAGGGTTTGGCGCCGTGCCGCCTGGCCATGACGGGGACCACGATCGCGCCGATGACCATGGGCACGGCCATGACCAGGGCTGCGGCGGAGAGGTAGGCCTGGTCGCCGATGTAGTAGAGGAAGAAGAACGGCATGGCGGCGGTGAGGGAGCCGCTGGCCGCCTGTACCGCCACTTTTGAGGTGAGCAGGATCGGGACGGCTCGGTGGGCGAAGAAGACGCGGCGTACATCGGACAGCCGGTAGCGCTCCGGCGACAACGGCTTGACGCGCTCGCGCACGCGCACCGCCATGACGGTCACCAGGACGCAGCCCACCAGGGCGATCATGCTGACGTACGTGAGCCAGCCGCCCGTGCCGCCCCCGAGCGCCTTGACGATCGGCAGCGTAGCGCCGGTGCTCAGCGCCGCCGCCAGCAGGCCGGTGAGGCCGACGATGCTCGCGAGCTGACTTCTGGTACGCGCGTCGCCGGCCACCACGGGCAGCAACGACGTCAACGGGATCTGGAACAGGTCGAGCAGGAGGCCCCACAGCAGGTACGTGATCCAGGCGGCGAGCAGGGCGTTCGGGAACCAGGCGGGGGCGGCGAAGAGCGCCACCAGGCAGACGGCGCAGAGGATGCCGCCGATGAGCACGTACAGGCGGAACCGGCCCCACCGAGTGACTGGTAGGTGGTCGACGAGGTAGCCCATGATCGGATCGCTCGCGCCGTCGACGATCCGGGCCACCAGCATCAGGGTGCCGACGGCTGCGGCGCCGATGCCGACCACGTCGGTGAGGTACAGCAGGAGGAAACCGGAGGCCGCGCCCATCAGCGCCCCACCCGCGACGCCGCCGAAGAAGGCGAGCTTTTCCACCAGACCGGGCCGGTCTTCCATGCGCCCTCCAAAAACCTACCAACTGATTGGTAGCAGACAGGCTAGGTGAGCTATGTCATTCCGGTCAACGCCCCAAAACCACGCTTTCTCAAGACCTTCGAGAGGGTACGGCTGCCGCCTGCGGGGGCGGATCGCGTCGGCCCACGGCAGGTCGCGCAGAGCCCTTCGCGGCCCTTCGCGGCCCTTCGCGGCCCTTCGCAGCGAAGGTCTTTGCGCTACAGGTGTGACCTGCAAGCACAGAGGATCCCGGGGCTCAATGCTTGTGTATGTCACCCTGGAGCGTGTTGCGAGCCTTCTAGGGCTGCACCCGGGCGGCAGGCCCCCACCGGGGCGTGGGGGCCGCGCCCCCACTCAACACAGCCTGAGCCCCAGGCGCGAAGCGCCCCATGCGAAGCCCTCGCCCTTTGAGCCGGGGCGTGGGGGCCGCGCTCCCACTCAACACAGCCTGAGCCCCAGGCGCGAAGCGCCCCATGCGAAGCCCTTGGGTCCAAGCGCGAAGCGCCCCATGCGGAGCCCTTGAGCCCAAGCGCGAAGTGCCCTATGCCAAGCCCTTGGCCGTGCCGTCCGCCCCCGGCCAAGGGGTGGTCCAGTGGTAGGTGCCGGATGGGATGTCGAAGGGGGGCGTGTGGGGGAGGGTGACCTGGGCTGTGGTGTTCGGGGGGATGGTGGCGTTGGTGGTCATGGTGTTCCTGGTCAGGGTCCAGGAGAGTTCCACCCTTCCGTACGGGGTGCGGAGGGTCGCTTTCGCGTGTGTCAGATTCGCGCCCGGACGGGGGGCCAGCAGGATGCGGCGGTAGCCCGGCGCCGCCGGGGCTATTCCGGCCACCACGCGGTGCAGCCAGTCGGCCACCGCGCCGAACGCGTAGTGGTTGAACGACGTCATCTCGCCCGGGTTCACGGTGCCGTCGGGCAGCATGCTGTCCCATCTCTCCCAGATCGTCGTGGCGCCCATGGTCACGGCGTACAGCCAGGACGGGCATTCTCGCTGGAGCAGCAGCCGGTACGCGGCCTCCACCTGCCCGGCCTCGGTCAGGGCGTCGCACACCTCCGGGGTTCCGAGGAAGCCCGTGGCGATGTGGTGGCCGCCGTCGGCGAGTACTCGGGCCAGCCGTTCACCGGCGAACGTCCGCTGCTCCCGCGTGGGAAGCAGGTCGAAGCGCAGGGCGAGCGCGTAGCCGGTGGCCGAATCCCCCAGCACCATTCCCTCCGGCGAGACATAGGCGTCCGCGAAGGCCTGCCGGACTTGGGCGGACAAAGCGGTGTAGGGCCCGGCGTCCTGTCCCAGCACCGCCGCCGCCTCCGCGACGACCCTGGCGGAGTGCGCGAGGTAGGCGGTGGCGACAACCTCCTTGGGTGTACGCCCGTCGCCCGGCTTGTCCGGCGGCGCGGCAGGGTCCAGCCAGTCGCCGAACTGGTAGCCGCTATCCCAAAGCCGCCCATCACCCGCCAGCTCCGCAACATGGTCGACATAGCGCCGCATGCTGGGGAACTGCCGCTCCAGGAGCCCGGCGTCGCCGTACCGCTGAAAGAGGGTCCAGGGGACGAGGACGGCGGCGTCGCCCCACCCGGCGGCGGCGATCACGGCGCGCTCCCCCAGCACGTTGGGGACCACGACGGGAACGGCACCGTTCGGCGCCTGTTCGGCGGCGAGGTCGCCCAGCCAGGAGGTGAGCATCCCGGCGCAGTCGTGCAGGAAGGCGGCGGCGGGGGTGAAGACCTGGAGGTCGCCGGTCCAGCCGAGGCGTTCGTCGCGCTGGGGGCAGTCGGTGGGCAGGTCGAGGAAGTTGCCGCGCATGCTCCACACCACGTTCTCGTGCAGGCGGTTGACCAGCGGGTCCGAGCACTCGAAGTGGCCGGTGCGCTCCATGTCGGTGTGGCAGACGACGGCGCGGACCAGCGCCGGGTCCACGGGTCCTTCGACGGAGGCGTAGCGGAAGCCGTGGAAGGTGAAGCGCGGTTCCCAGACCTCTTCCGCGTCGCCGCGCAGGATGTAGACGTCGGTCGCGGCGGCGGTGCGCAGGGGGCGGATGGACAGTTCACCGCCCTCCAGCACCTCCGCGTGGCGCAGGACGACGCGCTCGCCCGCCTGCCCGCGTGCGGTGATGCGCAGGCGGCCGACGAGGTTCTGGCCGAAGTCGAGGATGGTCTGTCCCGACGGCGAGGTCAGGATCTCTTTCGGGGCGAGTTCCTGGGTACGGCGCACCGGCGGGCCGCTGGGAGCCACCAGCGTGGACAGGTCGTGCTCCAGCGTGTCCACGGGGCGCCATCCGGTGGGGGTTCGCAGGCGGGCGTCGTGGGTCTCGCCGTCGTAGATGCCGCTGGCCAGGATGGGGCCGGGGGCGCACTGCCAGTCGGGGCCGGTGCCGTACCGCTGGACGGTGCCGTCGGTGTAGGTGATCTCCAGCTGGGCCAGAAGCGCGAGGCGCTCGCCGTAGACGGCGACGGTACCGCCCTGGAAACCCAGGCGGCCCCGGTACCAGCCCTCTGCCAGGATCGCGCCGAGCGTGTTGGGGCCGGGGCGCAGGAGCGTGGTGACGTCGTGAGTCTGGTAGCGCAGGCGGTGGGTGTAGCTGGTCCAGCCGGGCGCCATGACGTGGTCGCCGACCGTGACGCCGTTGAGCTCGATCTCGTAGACGCCCAGGGCGGTGGCGTAGAGCCTGGCCGACGCTACGGCGGGCCGTACCGTGAACACGCCGCGCAGGAGTTGCTCCTCGCCCGGCGGCGCGACGAAGCGCGCGGTCCAGTCGGCCGGGCCGAGCAGGCCGGCCTCGGCGACGGCGGGCGGGCTCCAGTCCGTCCACGCGCCCTCCGCGTCGCGCACGCGGACGCCGACCTCCACGCGCTCGCGGGCGGCCAGCGGCGCGAACGGCCACGGGACCAACACCGACTCCGCCGACTCGACCAGGACACGCTCGCCCCGGGCCGATATCTCGTAGGCGCTCTGGCGCCATCCTGGGCTTTCGCTGTCAACGGTCCAGGAGAGTCTCGGACGGCTTTCGCCCAGGCCAAGAGCCTCGTCGAGGTGTTCGAAGCGGGGAGCTGCGATGTCCATGAGGCATGCTTACTTACAACTAAGTAAGTTGTCCATATGAAGAACCGCAAGGAGGAGATCGCGGCCGTGGCCGCCGAACTCTTCGCCCGCACCGGCTTCCGCGGCACCGGAATGACCGAGATCGCCCAGCGTGTGGGCATCACCGAGCCGGGGCTGCTCTACCACTTCCGCAACAAGGAGGGCCTGCTGCGCGCGGTCATCGAGTGGCGCGACGGCAGGAGCCTCGACTTCGCCCGCGAGGCGGCGGCGCTCGGCGGGCTGGACACGATCCGCGAGATGCCCGCCTTCGCCCGGCGCAACCGGGAGGAACGCGGGCTGACCAAACTGTTCGCGGTCCTGGTGGCGGAGAATCTGGAGCCCGGCGCGCCCGCGCACGAGTACTTCCGCGAGCGCTACCGGGCGATGCGCGCCCTGGTGGCCGCAGCGCTGCGCGCGGGCCAGGAACGCGGCGAGATCCGGGCGGACCTCGACCCGGAGGGCAAGGCGGCCGAGATCATCGCCACGCTCGACGGCCTGGCGACCCAATGGCTGCTGGATCCCGAGCAGGTGGATCTGGTCGAGCGCATCGAGGCGTACGCGCTGTCGCTCCAGCGCGATCTGCCCTAAACCCAGAGGGCGTGCACCTCCGCACGGTGGTCCTCCACGACCGCCGATTCGGCGTCGAAGACCATCGTCGGCCGGGTCGAGGGGTTCCACGCGGGCCAGCCCGGCTCCCCGGTGATGGCGAAGCGCACCCACGCCGCGTGCATCTCGTCGGCCAGGCCCTGCGGCGGGTTCTCCCCCACCATCCAGCGCGACTCGGGCATGGCCAGCGCGTCGAAGACGAACGGGATCTCCATGGCGTGGGCCGCGCCCAGGTCACGCTCGGGCGAGCGCCAGGCGAACTCGTACAGCCACGTGCGCCCGATCGGCCGCCCCTCGGCCAGGCGGCGGTTGGCCAGCCGTACCAGGCGGTCGGTGAGCACGAGCCCGAACACCTCGCCCGGCTTGGCTCCCTGATACAACGCCTTGTAGCCGCGCCAGATCCGCCCTTTCACCCCCATCTTGAGCATCGCCAGGCGGGCCATCAGCGGCCCCATACGGTCGACGCCGCCGGTCGGCACGAACCACAGCCGGTACTCCTCCGTGGTGTGCCCGATCAGCACCTCCACCTCGGGGTCGACGTTCTCCTCCGGCGGCCCGGCGACCAGCTCGCCGTCGATCACGGGCCCCAGCTCGGGCCCGCCGGCCAGGCCGCTCCTGCTCATGACCGCGGCCTGCGCGTCGAGCAGCCGTTCCTGGTCCACGTCGGCGAAGGCGGCGGCGGTGGCGGGCACGCCGAGGCGGCGCGCGATCTGACCGGTCGCCTTTCTGACGGCCGCGCGATGGCCGGCGGCCGGCCCGCCGCTCTGGATGATCGCCCGGTTCAGCAGCCGCCGGGCCGCCGGGATGCCGAGCAGTACCCCGAGGTCGATCGCGCCGGCCGACTCGCCGAAGACGGTGACGTTGTCCGGATCGCCGCCGAACGCCTCGATGTTCTCCCGCACCCAGGTCAGCGCGGCGATCTGGTCGAGCAGCCCGCGGTTGTCCGGCGCGTCGGGGAAACTGGCCCAGCCCTCGACGCCCAGGCGGTAGTTGATCGCCACCATCACCACGCCGTCGCGGGCGAACGTGCTGCCGTCATACAGGGGGACGGCGTTGGAGCCGTTGCGGTTGGAGCCGCCGTGGATCCACACCATGACCGGGCGCCGCCCGTCGAGGCCGGGCGTCCAGAGGTTGAGGTTGAGGCAGTCCTCGCCCGGGATGGCCACCTCGGCGAGGATCTCGTCCAGCGGCGGGCGGTAGCCGCGCTTGGCCGCCGTGGGGCCGTTGGCGAGCGCGTCGCGCACGCCCTCCCACGGTGGGGGCGGCTCGGGCGCGCAAAAGCGCAGCTCGCCGAAGGGCGGTGCGGCGTACGGCACGCCGCGGAAGACGGCGACGCCATCCTCCAGCAGGCCGCGCAGCTTGCCCGGCCGGGTCTCGACGATGATCTCCATGGCGCCTGCCTTCAGCGATAAGGGCGGTGGCTCCATTTTCCTGGAACCTCGTTCTACCGGCACTGGGCCATAGACACGGCTTTCCGGTCAGGGTTTGGGCGCTGGCACAAGTCGGTGGCCGATCAGGGCGGCGTACAGGGCGGCCACGTCCCCGGGGCGCTCCAGCGACCGGCCGGTGAGGCGTTCGATCCTGCTCAGCCGGTTGCGGACGGTGTTGCGGTGGCAGTAGAGCCTGCGGGCCAGCTCTGACGTGGACTCGCCGCTCTCCATCCACGCCGACAGCACCTCCAGCAGGGCCCCGGCGTCGGGGCGGTCGAGTACCGGGCCGAGCACCGCGGCGGTGACCCGTTCCGCCAGGTCGGGGGCTGCCGCGACGAGCGCGCCGATCGGGCGGCTGTCCACGGTGGCCGCCTCCCTGCTGCCCGGCGGCAGGCCCGCCCACACGAGCCTGGCCAGGCGGAAGGCGGCGGCGGTCTGCGGCAGCCGTTCGTAGGGGGCGCTGATCCCGATCCTGCCGCGCCCGGCCAGCGCCGCCCGCACCGCGCCCGAGTCGGCCACGATGCCCACCTGGTCGTCGGCGCGCAGCCGCCACGCGCCGCGCAGCCCGATCGTGGACAACGGCACCGCCGGGTCGGCCACCACGCACACGTACGGCCCGCGCGCCGGCAGCCCGAGCGCGTGCGCGCTGCCGCCCAGCACGCTCCAGTCGGTGACCCGCCCCTCGATCAGGGCGTCGAGCAGCACCTGGCGCTCGCGCTCGTCCTGCCTGGCCAGCTCCAGCATGGCCTCGTGGTAGCTGTCGGTGACCGCCACGGAGTAGCCGTCGATGAGCGACCAGACCTCGGTCATCGAGGTGGCGAGCGTCTCGACGGGGTAGCCGGGGTCGGCCATGGCCCGCGCGACCAGGCTCTCCCAGACCACCCGGAACCCGATGCGGTAGGCGTGCAGCACCGTGCCGAGCGGCACCCCCTGCCCGGCCCGGCGGCGCGCGGTCTCCCTGGACACCACGGCTTTGACCGGGCGCTGTTCCGCCAGGTCGAGCAGGTGCTCGTCGAGGTTGCGCCGGTTGTACTCGCGCACCTCGGCCAGCCGTTCCTCCGGCATGGCGGCGTAGGTCTCGTCCTCGGCCACGATGGCGGCGAACATGCGGTCGGCGAGCCCCTGCACGTCCTCCAGCAGCTCGGCGGCCAGGCGCGCGATCCGTGGGTCACCCATGCGCGGCAGCATAACGGCCACCCCTTGTGCCCCCGCACATGAGAGCAGGTCAGCGGCATGCCGCACCGCACGTCAACAGCGCGATGCGCTGCCCACCGCAGGTCAGGACCAAAGGTCAGCGCTGCGGGTCAGCGGGTCATGACGGTGGCGATCGAGTTCACGACGGTCGCGCGCCACTCGCGCGAGGAGGCCAGCATCCCGGTCAGGGTGTGCGAGCCGTGGACGTGCCCGGGGAACTCGCGGAAGGTCACCGGCACGCCCGCCTCGGCCAGCCGCGCGGCGTAGCGGCGGGCGTCGCCGGCCAGCGGGTCGCACTCGGCCGAGAGGATCACCGCGGGCGGCAGCCCGGCCAGGTCGGCGGCGTGCAGCGGCGAGGCGATGGGGTCGGTGGCGTCGTGCCCGGACAGGTAGGTGCCCACGCACCACTCCAGCTCCGGCTTCGTCAGCACGTGCCCCTCGGCGTAGGTCTCCACGGTGGGCGAGGACATCGTCAGGTCGAAGGCGGGGATCTCCATCACCTGGATCACCGGCATCGGCCCGCCCCGCTCCTTGGCCAGGAGCGACACGGCCGCGCTCAGGTTGCCGCCGGCGCTCTCGCCGCCCACGCCCACCCGCGTGGGGTCGAACCCGAACCGCCCGGCCTGCTCGACGGTCCACTCGAAGGCGCGGTAGCAGTCCTCGGCGGGAACGGGGAAGGGGAACTCGGGCGCCAGCCGGTAGTCCACGTTGACCACCACGACGCCGGCGCCCGCGGCGATGGCGCGTGAGCGGCGGTCGCTGTCGTCGATCGTGCCCATCAGCCAGCCGCCGCCGTGGAAGAGCACCATCGCCCCGGCGTTCTCCTCCGCGGGCCGGTAGACGCGGACGGTGATCTCGCCGTCCGGGTCGGCGACCTTGACCTTCTCCTCGAAGACCGTCGCGATCTCGGGCTCCACCTGCACGTAGTCGCCGTAGGGGTCGGCCCCCTCCGCCTTGCGCTCGGCGTTCATGCGGCGCCGGGCGACGGGGTCGTGGGGCGCCGGAGGCTGGGAGTGGATCATGGCGATCAGGGGGGCGATCTGCGGGTCGACGGGCATGTGAACTCCTCGGATCGGCATCGTTACCAAAAGCCTACCAATTGATAGGTAGTTTTTGTTAGCCTCGCCACACCCCCATCCGAGGAGGTTCCGATGCCGAGATCTCGCGGGACGGCCTTGGCGGCCGCCGCCGTCGCCCTCGCAGTCGCGGGCACCGCATGTTCAGGCGGCGCTGCCGAACGCGCCGCCACGGCGGAGCGCATGCTCACCCTGGCCGTAGCGGCCGACGTCTCGTCCTGGGACCCAGCCGTCGGCGCCGGGGGCAACTCCCTGGGCTACCTGCAGGCCGTCTACTCGTCCCTGACCACGCTCAACGCCGACTTCTCCGTCTCGCCCGGCGTGGCCACCACCTGGGCCTACGACCAGCCCAAGACCACGCTGACCATGACCATCCGCGACGGCCTGACCTTCTCCGACGGCACCCCGCTCGACGCCGCCGCGGTCAAGGCGAACCTGGACCGCGGGCTGAGCACACCGGGCGCCACCCAGTCGGCGCTGGCCGGCATCGCGAGCGTCGAGGCCACCGGCCCGGCCGAGCTGATGGTCAAGCTCAAGAAGCCCGATCCCGGCCTGCTCTACCAGCTCTCCATGGTCCCCGGCATGATCGCCAGCCCCAAGGCCTTCGCCACGCTCAAGACCAACCCGGTGGGCAGCGGGCCGTACGTGCTGGACCTGAACGCCAGCACCCGCGGCACGTCCTACACCTTCACCCGCAACCCCAAGTACTCCCTGCCGGCCACGTTCGGCTTCGACAAGCTGGTGATGAAGGCGCTGCCCGACACCAACGCGATGGCCAACGCCGCGCTCAGCGGCCAGGTCGACGCCGGCGGCGTGCCCATGGCGAGCCTGCCGCAGGTTCAGGGCGCGGGCCTGGAGCACAGGAAGATGCCCGGCCTGATCATGGGCATGTGGATCGTCGACCGCGCGGGCATGCTGGCTCCCCCGCTGGCCAAGCTCAAGGTACGGCAGGCCGTCAACCACGGTCTCGACGCCGAGGGGATACTCAAGGCGGTCGACAAGGGCAACGGCGACCGGCGCACCCAGATGTTCGCCGCCGGCACCCCCGCCTACGTGGCCGCGCTCAACTCCCGCTACCCCTACGACCCGGCCAAGGCGAAGCGGCTGCTGGCCGAGGCGGGCTATCCGGACGGCTTCGAGCTCACCCTGCCCAGCGAGAACACCTACGTGCCCGCGCTGTACCCGATCGTCGCCCAGCAACTGGGCCAGATCGGCATCAAGGTGAAGTACAAGCCGGTCTCCAGCAACCTGATCACCCAGCAGTATCTGGCCGGCACCTACCCGGCCTTCATGTACACCTACACCGCCACCGAGAACTGGCTGGACGCCTCGCTGTTCCTGGCCAAGGGCGGGGTGTTCAACCCGTTCCACGTGGAGGACCCGGTGGTCGCCAAGCTCATGGACCGGATCGCCGTCGCGGAGGAGGCCGAGCGCGGCAAGCTGTTCCAGGAGCTCAACACCTATGTGGTGGAGCAGGCGTGGTTCGCCCCGCTGTACGCCGCCACCAACCTCATGGTGTGGAAGAAGGACAAGGTCAGGATCGACGCCGCCGCCGACCAGATCTTCGTCTTCCTGCGCGACTACCACCCGGTGGGCTGAGGTGCTCAGGCTGCTGTCGCGGCGGCTGATCGCGGCGGGCGTCCTGCTCGTCGTGATCACCGCGCTCACCTCGCTGCTCACCACGCTGGTGCCCGACCCCACGCACAACCTGCTCGGCATGACGGCCACGGCCGAGCAGATCGCCGCCAAGCGGGTGGAGCTCGGGCTGGACCGGCCGGTCAGCGTGCGCTACCTGGACTGGCTGGGCGGGGCCGTACGGGGGGATCTGGGGGTGTCGTGGTTCACCGGGCTGCCGGTGGTCGAGACGATCACCGCCCGGCTGCCCATCACGGTCTCGCTGGCGGTCATCGCGACGCTGGTCTCGGCGGTGACCGGCATCGCCTTCGGCATGGCGGCGGCGCTGCGGCGCGGCTGGCTGGACCGGGCGCTGCAGGTCGCGGCGGCGCTCGGCTTCGCCGTACCGGGGATGTGGGTGGCGTTGCTGCTGGTCATCGTCTTCGCGGTGCAGTTGAGGTGGCTGCCGGCGACCGGGTACGTGGCGTTCGCGGAGAGCCCGGCCGACTGGGCGCGTTCGCTGCTGCTGCCGGTCGTGGCGATCGCCGCAGGGTCGGTGGCGGCCGTGGCGGCGCAGACCCGCAACGCGGTGGCCGCCGTGCTGAACCAGGACTACGTGCGCACGCTGCGCGGCCGGGGCCTGCCTCGGCGCCGGCTGCTGCTGCGCCATGTGCTGCGCAACGCCGCGCCCACCGCGCTGACCGTGGTCAGCCTGCAGTTCATCGGTCTGCTCGGCGGGGCCATCATCGTCGAGCAGATCTTCGCGATCAACGGGCTCGGCAGCCTGGCCGCCGCCGCATCCAGCCGCTCCGACATCCCGGTGGTGCTGGGCGTGGTGGTGGTCGGCGTGCTCATCGTGCTCACCGTCAACCTGGTCGTCGACCTGCTGGTGAGCTGGCTCGACCCGAAGGTGCGCACCCCATGAGCGGAACTCTCCCGGGCCCGAAGGCTGCGCCCCTCATGAGCAGAACTCTTCTCAAAAGGCCCGCCGCGCTCGTGGCCGCCGTCGTGCTGCTGCTGGTCGTCGTCGCGGCGGTGGCCGGGGCGTGGCTGGCGCCGTACGGGCCGGACCAGGTCGACCTGCGGGCCGCCCTGGCCGGTCCCGGCCCCGGGCATCCGCTCGGCGGCGACGGCTCCGGCCGCGACGTGCTCAGCCGGCTGCTGCACGGCACCCGGGCCACCGTGTCGGGCGCGCTGCTGGCGGCCGGGGTGGCACTGGTGATGGGCGTCGTGGCCGGGACGCTGGCCGGATACTTCGCTCGATGGGCGGACGCGGTGGCGAGCTGGTTGTTCAACCTGCTCATGGCGCTGCCGGCGTTCATCGTCGTGCTGGCCTTCGTCGCGGTGATGGGCCCGGACCTCGTCGGCACCATGGCGTTCGTCGGCTTCCTGGCCTCGCCGTCCATCTACCGGCTCGTCCGCGCCGCGACCATGCGGGTGCGCGGCGAGTTCTACATCGACGCCGCCCGCGTGTCCGGGCTGTCCGACCTGCACGTCGTGCGCAGGCACGTGCTGCCGGTGGTCCGCTCGGCGATCATCGTGCAGGCGCCGCTGCTGTTCGGCGCGGCCCTGCTGCTCCAGGCCGGCATCGACTTCCTCGGCCTCGGCGAGCCCGGCGCCGCCAGCTGGGGCGCGATGCTCAACGACGCCGCCGCCAACGTCTTCCGCGCCCCGTGGCTGTCGATCTGGCCCGGCCTCGCCATCGCCGCGACCGTGCTCGCGGTGACGGTCCTCGGCAACGCCGTACGCGACGCGCTCGAGGACACCCCGATCCAGGCGGCGGGCCGCGCCCCCTCTACCCGCCGGCCCGCCGCCTCCTCCCCCGCCCCGATACCCGCCGACGGCGCCCTGCTCACCGTCTCCGGCCTCACGGTCACGCACCGTACGGCCGGCGGCGAGGTCACCGTCGTCGACGGCGTCGACCTCCAGGTACGGCCGGGCGAGGTCGTCGGCCTCGTCGGCGAGTCAGGCTCGGGCAAGACCCAGACCGTCCTGGCCGCCCTCGGCCTGCTGCCGCCGAGCGGCCGGGTCGCCGCCGGATCGGTCCGCTTCGCCGGGGCCGAACTGACCGAGCTGACCGAACGCGAGCTGAACCGCGTGCGCGGCCCCCGCATCGGCTACGTCTCCCAGGAGCCGATGTCCAACCTCGACCCGAGCTTCCGCGTAGGCAGCCAGCTCGTCGAACCGCTGCGCGCGCACCTCGGCCTGTCCGGGCGGGCCGCCCGGCGCCGGGCGCTCGAACTGCTGGCCAGGGTGGGGATCGCCGAGCCCGAGCGCATCTACCGCGCCTACCCGCACGAGATCTCGGGCGGCACCGCCCAGCGCGTGCTGATCGCGGGAGCCATCTCCTGCGACCCCGAGCTGCTGGTGGCCGACGAGCCCACCACGGCGCTGGACGTCACCGTGCAGGCCGAGGTGCTCGACCTGCTGCGTTCCCTGCGCGGTGAACGCGACATGGCGGTGCTGCTGGTGACCCACGACCTGGGCGTGGTGGCGGACATGTGCGACCGGGTCACGGTGATGCGCGACGGGCGCCTCGTGGAGAGCGCGCCCACGCGGACGTTGTTCGCCCAGCCGGCGCAGCCGTACACGAAGGATCTGCTGGCGGCCAACCCGCACAACGCCGCGCCACGCGAACGGAGTGCGGCGGTCGGGGCGCCGCTGCTGGAGATCGACCGGCTGCGGGTGGACTACCCGCAGCGCGGCCTGGGGCGCCCGCCGGTGCGGGTGCTCAAGGAGGTCAGCCTGACCGTCGGCGAGGGCGAGACGCTCGGGCTGGTCGGCGAGTCCGGCTCGGGCAAGACGACGCTCGGCCGCGCGGTGCTGGGCCTCGCGCCGGTCGTCGGCGGCTCCATCCGGTACGGCGGGCAGCCCCTACCCGGTCGCCGTGCGCGCGCCCGCCAGATCCAGGCGGTCTTCCAGGACCCGTTCAGCTCGCTCAACCCGGCCATGAGCATCCACGACATCCTGGTCGAGCCGCTGCTCGCGCACGGCGTGGCCGACCGGGCGGAGGCCGACCGGCGCATCGCCCTGCTGCTTGACCGGGTCGAGCTGCCGACCGGCACCGGCGCGCGGCGCGCCCGCGAGCTGTCGGGCGGGCAGCGCCAGCGGGTGGCCATCGCCCGCGCGCTCGCCCTCGGCCCGCGCCTGATCATCTGCGACGAGCCCGTCTCCGCGCTCGACGTCTCGACGCAGGCGCAGGTGCTCGGCCTGCTCACCGAGATCCAGCGCGACACCGGGGTGAGCTATCTGTTCATCTCGCACGATCTGGCGGTGGTGCGCAACGTCAGCGACCGGGTCGCGGTCATGTCGCAGGGCGTGCTGGTCGAGACCGGTGACGCCGAGCAGGTGACCACCGAGCCGCGTGATCCGTACACGCGGCGGCTGCTGCTGTCGGCGCTGGTGCCCGACCCGGACCGGCAGGCGGCCCGGCGCGCGGCCCGGCTCGGCCTGGCCGCGAAGGAGCAGGCGTGAAGGAGCAGGCGTGAAGGAGCGGACGTGATCGACAGGGAGCGGCTGGTGCGACGGCACGCGGTGGTGCTCACGTCCTGGCATCCCTCGTGCACGCTCAGCCTGGGCAACGGCGACTTCGCGGTCAACGTGGACGTGACCGGGCTGCAGACGTTCCCGGAGGCGCACGAGCTGCCGCCCCGGCGCGAGCCCGGGGTCTTCGATCCTGACGACTTCCCGGTGCCGTTGCGGATCCAGTCGAGCTGGGGCTGGTACTCCACCGACCCCGGCGTGCCGTACCGGCTGGAGGAGGCGGGGACGGGCTATTCCACCCGCACCCGCATGGTGCGCTACCCCGACCGGATGCGGATCGGGGCGGACGGCGTGGCCTCCGCCGACGCGGGCGGCTGGCTCTACGCCAATCCGCGGCGGCTCGATCTCGGGCGGATCGGGCTGCGGTTCGACCCGGCGCTGGAGCTGACGGAGACGCGCGTGGAGCTCGACCTGTGGACGGGCAGCGTGCGCTCGGCTTTCCTGCTCGGCGGGCAGCCGGTCGAGGTGCGGACCGTGGTCCATCCCGAGCTGGACGTGGTCGCCACGCGGGTGCGCTCGCCGTTGCTCGCGGCCGGTGCGCTGGGCGTCGCGATCACCTTTCCCGGACAGCGCGATCCGCTCTCGCCGGGCGAGCGGCTGGCGCAGACCACCTGTTACGGGCCGGAGGGGATCTCGCGCGAGGTCGGCGACGCGCGCTACCACGTGCGCGTGCGGACCGACGGGCGCTGGGGGCCGGGCCCGGTGGTGGGCACCGGAGCGGCGGAGCTGAGGCTGAGCGCCGCCTTCTCCGCCGAGCCGCCGGACGAGCCGCCCGCCTTCGACGCGGTGGAGGAGGCGGCGGCCGGGTACTGGCGGGCGTACTGGACGTCCGGCGCGGCGGTCAGCTTCGAGGGCAGCGCCGATCCGCGGGCGGGCGAGCTGGAGCGGCGGGTGGTGCTCTCGCAGTACCTGACCGCCGTGCACTGCTCGGGGTCGGCGCCGCCGCAGGAGTCGGGGCTCGTGCACAACTCCTGGGGCGGCAAGTTCCATCTGGAGATGCACTGGTGGCACGCCGCCCACTTCGTCCTGTGGGGACGGCCCGAACTGCTCGAACGCGGTCTCGGCTGGTACCGCGAGATCCTGGGCCAGGCCCGGCGGACCGCCGCGGAGCAGGGCTACTCCGGCGCCCGCTGGCCCAAGCAGGTCGGCCCGGACGGCCGCGAGGCGCCCAGCCCGATCGGCGCCTTCCTCATCTGGCAGCAGCCGCACCCGATCCACTACGCCGAACTGCTCCGGCACAACGGCGTGCCCGGGGCGCTGGAGCGCTACGCCGACCTGGTCTTCGCCACGGCGGACTTCATGGCCTCCTACGCCGAACCGGACGAGGACGGCGTCCACCACCTCGGTCCGCCGCTGGTCCCGGCGCAGGAGACGTACTTCCCCGGCCGGGCCGGCACCGCCGACCCCACCTTCGAGCTGGCCTACTGGCACTGGGGCCTGCGGGTCGCGCAGGAATGGCGCGAGCGGCTCGGCCTGGAGCGGGAGCCCGGGTGGGACGCGGTGCTGCATGGGCTGGCCAGGCCCCTGGTGCGCGACGGCGTGTACGCGGCGGTCGCCACCGAGCCGTACACGCTGCCCGATGACCACCCGTCGATGCTCATGGCACTCGGCTTCCTGCCCGCCACCCCGCTGATCGATCCCGGGATCATGTCGGCCACGTTCGACCACGTGCTGCGTACCTGGGATCTGGGGAGCACGTGGGGGTGGGACTACCCGGTGCTGGCCATGTGCGCCACCCGGCTCGGCCGTCCGGGCGACGCGGTCGACGCGCTGCTCATGGAGACGTACAAGAACCACTACCTGCCCACCGGGCACGTGCCGCAGTTTCCCGGCGGGCTGTCGGTCTACCTGCCGGCCAACGGCGGGCTGCTCGCGGCCGTGGCGCTCATGGCCGGCCGGTTTCCCGAGGGGTGGCGGGTGTCGCACGAGGGGCTGGGGACGTTCCCGCCGTGACCGCGCGGCGGTCGAGCGCCTGCGCCCATTTGACCGCGACGGCCGCGACCTGGATCAGTTCGGTGCGCAGCGCCTCGGAGCCGGACTCCGCGAACGCCTCCAGCACCTCTTCGGCCAGGATGTGCCGCCAGGTCAGCGTGCCGTCGTCGGCCGCGGCCGAGGTCTCGCGCTTGGCCTCGTCGGCGGCGGGCGTACGGGATGGGGAGGTTCCGTCGGGCATGTCCTGGATGCCCCAGCGCGCGTCCTGGGCCCGTCGTTCCCCGGCGATCTCGTCCAGGACGCGCGCCAGCGAGCCGGGCAGGCCGTAGTCTCCGTCGTTCACAGGGTCTCCAGGACACGGAAGCGTTCGGTCACCACAAGGGTGTCGTCGTCGATCACGGGCGCGCGGCCCAGGTGGGCCACGTGCTCGGGGCTGAGCCAGAAGCGCTCGTGACCGGCCCGCCACTCGGCGACGCCGGCGTAGCCCTCCCCCTCGTCGTGGGCGAAGCGCTCGTCGATCTCCCGGATCGGCGCCACCTTCACCTCGGTGGTCTCCAGCAGCGCCACGCGCCGCCCGGCCGAGTCGATCAGCGCGTCCCAGGAGCCCGCCACCGGCAGCGGCTCGTCCTCGTGCTCGTAGTCGGCCAGCAGCGAACTCGTCGCGGTCTTGCGCCCGGCCAGGATCGCCGCGACCAGTTCGTCCCGCAGCGGGCCCGGGTAGGCGAACTCCGCCTCCCCGACCTCCCCGAACGGGAAGCACGCCCGCCGCCGCCACGTCTCGCCGTCGAAGACCTCCAGCGTCACGCCGCTGGCCCGCATCCGCACCGGCAGCCCGCTCAGGCCGCGCTCGATCGCGTCCGCGCTCTCGTCGTCCATCCCCTGCCCGACCGTGAGGTGCGGCGTGATCTCCCCATATTTCCCCTGGTACGGCTGCGCCTGCGGCCACCGCGCCACCACGGCCTCGGTCAGCTTCCTGACCGGCTCCGCCGGCTCGGGAGCCAGGTAGACCACGCCGGGAAACCGCGCGAACCGCTCGAAGACCAGATCGAAGCGTTCACAGGAGGCGAACAGTTCGCGCAGCGCGTCCTCGTCCACCCGGGCGGCGTCGAGGAACGGGTAGAGCACGGTCACGTGGGCGGGCACGCCGTAGGCGGTCGACGGGTCGTAGCGCTGCCGCCACGGGCCCACGACCTGCTCGGCGGCGGGCACGGTGACCGTCAGCGCGGTCTCGCCTCGGGTGAACATGGCCGGAAGTATCCCATGGGGCCGGCGTTCGAGCCGCGACTCAGGATGATCACCCTTGACCTGGCATTACCCCTGGAAGAAAAGTTTGTTTACCAAAGGAAATGCCAGCTCACGCCCCTACTTCATTCCACGAAATATCCATGATGCCGACTTTATATCGCGACATATCCCGGTATTGACATGTCAGATGACCCACAACCAGTATGGGTCCCCGGTCACCCGACTGCGGGTGGTGGCCGACGGGGAAACACCCTTAGCGACTGCATTGCCAGTCGGTCCGTTGGGGGTCTGAACGTGCACCGCCTTCTTTGTCGTTCAATTTTCAAACAGGCCTGCTCAGCATGAGCGATGCCACCGTATTGGCCCTGGTCGGGACGGGGAGCCTGGCTCGCGCATTCTGTTACTCGCTCGCCGTGGTCGCGACCAGTCCGATCCGTGTTGTGATACTCGGCCGTAACATCGACAAAACACACGAAGCCGCCTATGTGTCGTCAACTCGCGCCGCACTTTCCGGCGCCCCGGTCGTCTTCGAGGCCCGAAAAAGCAGCTTGACCAGCAATGAAGCACTCGCGGAGACACTCGGTCAGATCGTTCCCAATGGCGTGCTCGTCGCCGCCTCCACCCAGTCACCCTGGGAACGCCAGAATTCCCCCTCCAAATGGACGGAATTCCTGGAAAAGGCGGGATTCGGGGTCACTCTGCCCTTCCAGGCGGAGGCCGCGCTCCGGGTCGCCCGCGCGGCCCCGGCGGGGACCTGGGTGATCAACGCCTGCTTCCCCGACGCGGTGAACCCCCTCGCCGCGGCGCTGGGCCTGCCCCTGTGGTGTGGCATCGGCAACGCGGCGCTGCTCGCCGCGAGCGCACAGGCCGCGCTGGGCCTGTCCGACCAGCGTGACCTGCGGATGCTCGCCCACCACAGCCACCTCTATCCACCGCGGGACGGCCACCCGGAGGCGCGCGCCTGGCTCGGGGACGAAGATCGGGGCGGAGACCGGCACGAAGATCGGGGCGGAGATCGGGGAGCGGGTCGGGAAGAGGATCGGGAGCTGGCGGACGTGGGCGGCCTGCTGGCCGCGCAGCGCGCCGCCGGGCGCGCCGAGCTCAACCACGTCACCGGCCTGGCCTCCGCCCGGCTGGTCGCCGCCCTGATCGCGGGCCACGACGTGCCCACCCACCTGCCAGGACCGCTGGGGCTGCCCGGCGGGTATCCGGTCCACGCCTCGCTCGCCTCGGGGATACGGCTGCGTCTGCCGTACGGCGTGGAGGAGAAGGAGGCGGTCGACTTCAACCAGCGGGCGGCCCTGCGCGACGGGGTGGTCGTCGAAGACGGCCGCGTCACCTTCGCGCCCGCCGCACGAGAACAGCTGGCCGCCGTCGCACCCGACCTCGCGGACGGCTTCCCCGTCACCGACCTGGAGCCGGCCACCGCCGCCCTTGAGCAGCTCAGAACCCGGCTCCGCCGCGCGGCGGCCGGCCGGCAGGACACCGGCCGCGAACCGGCCTGAACCACTTCAGCGGTCCCGAACCCGGAACCGCCGCACCACCACGGTCCCACCAGGACCATCGCCAGGAAGAGGGGCGTTGACGCCATGCCGAACTCCTTACGCACCGTCGAGACGACCGCCAACCTGCTGACCGACTTCTACGACCAGTTGCCCCGCTCGATCGCGGCCTGCGTCGCCGACCCGGAGCCGGTCAGGGAGCCGGCCGGCTTCTCCCCCGGCTTCCTGCTACCGGAGCTCGACGACGACGTACGCGGCTTCCTCGACGTGGCGACGGCGGCGTGGCGGCCGCTCGGCGACTACGGCGGGCACGACCTCAGCCTCCTCGACCTGACCGGAAACCCGGGCACCGGCACCACGAAGACGTTCGCCTCGCTGCTCATCGTGGCGCGCGCGGTGGAGTACATCCGCCGCCACGGCGAGCCGATCACGATCTTCTCCCCCACTTCGGCGAACAAGGGCACCGCCCTGCGCGACGCGGTGCTGCGCGCGATCGACCACGGCCTGGCCGACCCCGCCCAGCTGCGCGTGGTCATCCTGGCGCCGGAGTCGTGCCAGGCCAAGCTGCGCGCCTCGCGCCTGTCGTCCGATCCGGCCCTGGCCGCGCTCAACCCGATGCTGGTCTACGGCGGCGAGCACCCGGAGGACGTCAAGGCCATCGGCCGCCGCTTCGCCGACAAGTACGCCGGCGAGTTCCGCGCCGCCGGCGGCAACCTGTGGTTCTCGCTGGAGCTGGGCAACTACCTGGTGGCCGACACCGCCCGCGCGTTCTTCGAGCAGCGCGCCGCCCCCGACGCTGGGCCGCGCCTGCACGCGCACGCGGTCTCCAGCGCCTTCGGCCTGCTCGGCTACCACCGCGGCCGCGAGGTCCTGGAGCTCGCCGGCCTGGCCGACCCGGCGGCCCGCCCGGCGAGCCTGCTGGTGCAGCACCTCGGCACCCCGGACATGGTGCTCAACCTGCGCCACGGCGGCTTCGAGCGGGACAACGCGCCCGTCTACGAGGCCGTGGACGGTCGCTACGTGCAGAGCGCCGACCCCCGCTTCCCGCAGGTCACCTACGACCCGGCGGAGGTGCTCGACCCGACCTTCTACACCCACCGCCCGGCCACCTCCCCGGCCATGAACGAGCTGATCGCCAGGCACGGCGGCGACGGCATCGTGGTCTCGCTGGCCGAGTGCGTCGAGCGTTATCCGCGGCTGCGCGAGATGCTCGCGGGCACCGGTCGCGAGCTGCCCGCCGACTTCCGGACGCTACGCGAATGGTCGCTGGTCATGGCGCTGACCGGGGTGCTGAACGCGATCGACCGCGGCCTGGTCGAGGCGCCGCGCGACGTGGTGGTGCACGGCTCGGGCAGCTACTCCACCGCCGACTACGAGGTGCTGCCGCGCTCCGCCCAGATCATGGTGGACGGCGCCGAGGACGTGGCGCGGGCGGTCCTCGGCTGATGGACGGCTCGTACACCGGCGACGAGATCGCCATCGTCGGCGTGGCCGGCCGCTTCCCCGGCGCGGCCGGGGTGCCGGAGCTCTGGCGCAACCTCCTCGACGGCGTGGACTGCGTGCACGACTACACCGAGGCCGAGCTGCGCGCGCTCGGCCTGCCCGAACAGCTGATCGCCGACCCCGCGCACGTGCCGTCCGGCGGCCGGGTGGACGGCGTGGACGGCTTCGACGCCGGCTTCTTCGGCGTGCCGGCGGACGAGGCCGTGCGCATGGACCCGCAGCAGCGGCTCTTCGTCGAGCAGGCGTGGGCGTGCATGGAGGACGCCGGCCACGCCCCCGGCTCCTACGACGGCGTCGTCGGCGTCTTCGCCGGCTCCTCGGTCAACCGGTACTTCCTGTACCGGCTGCTGGCCGAAGGCCAGCCCGACGACTGGGAGGAACGGCTGGCCCCCGGCTGGACGGCCGACTACCTGCCCGCGCAGGCCGCCTACCGGCTGGGTCTCACCGGCCCGGCGGTGGCCGTGCAGACCGCCTGTTCCAGCTCGCTCGTCGCGGTCTGCCAGGCGGCGCAAAGCCTGCTCGACTACCGCTGCGACCTGGCGCTGGCGGGCGGGGTGAGCGTCATCGAGCCGCGCTTCAAGCACGTCGAGGGCGGGATGGTCGCCCCGGACGGCCGCTGCCGCGCGTTCGACGCCGCCGCCCAGGGCGCCGCCTACGGCAGCGGGGTCGCGGTGCTCGCGCTCAAGCGCATGGAGGACGCGCTCACCGACCGCAACCACGTGTACGGCGTGCTGCGCGGCTGGGCGGTCGCCAACGACGGCGCGGCCCGCGCCGGGTTCGCCGCTCCCGGGCTGGAGGGCCAGGCGGCCGTGGTGGCCGAGGCGCTGGCGGGGGCGGAGCTGAACCCGGGCGACATCGGGTTCGTGGAGGCTCACGGCAGCGGTACGCCGGTCGGTGACGCGATCGAGGTGGCGGCGCTGGCGCGGGTGTTCAGGGGGCCGCTGGTACTGGGGTCGGTCAAGACCAACCTGGGCAACCTTGACGCCGCCGCCGGGGCCGTGGGGCTGATCAAGGCGGTGCTGGCCGTACAGACCGGGCTGATTCCGGCCAATCTCCACTTCAAGACGAAAAATCCGGATCTGGGGGACGTGCCGTTCGTGATCCCCCAGCAGACCGTGACCTGGGAGGATCCCATACGGCGAGCCGGAGTCAGCTCGTTCGGGCTCGGCGGCACCAACGCCCACGTGATCGTCGAACAGCCCCCGGAACCACCCGAGCGCCCCCCGCTCACCGGCCGGTACGCGCTCCCCCTCTCGGCCCGCACCCCCGAGGCGCTCTCCCGGCTCGCGGCCGCCCTCGCAGCCCACCTCGCCGCCCATCCCGGCCTCCGCCTCGACGACGTCGCCCACACCCTGTGGAACGGACGCCGCTTCTTCACCCACCGCACGGCCGTCCTGGCCGAAGATCTCCCCGGCGCCGTCGCCGCCCTGGCCACCGCCACGCCGGGCACCGTGGCCCCGGCTCCCCGGACGGGCGACGCCCCGCACGAGCCGGCCGAGCGGTGGCTGCGAGGCGAGCCCGTCACTCCGCCCGAGCATCCCGGCGCCCGCCGGGTCCCGCTGCCCGGCTACCCGTTCGAGCGACGCACGTACTGGTCGGAGATCCCGCGATGACCACCCCCATCCTCTTCTGCATCCCCTACGCCGGCGGCGCGCCGAGCGCCTTCCGCGCCTGGCAGGCGATCGCCGGGCACCGGCTGGACGTGCGCGCCGTGGCGCTGCCCGGACGGGAGGCGCGGTTCCTGGAGCCGCCGGACGTGAACGTTGCCCAGCTCGCCGACGACATCGCCGGGCAGGCGGGCGGCCGGCCGTACGCGATCTTCGGGCATTCCATGGGCGGGCGGCTGGGCTTCGAGGTGGTGCGGGAGCTGCGCAGGCGCGGCGAAGGCCTGCCGCTGGCGCTGTACGTGAGCGCGTGCCGCGCGCCCGACACGGTCGAACCGCTGTCGGAGCTGGCAAGGGCGGACGACGAGGCGCTGTTCGCGCGGCTGACGGAGCTCGGCGGGATGCCGCGGGAGATCCTCGACGACCCCGAGATGCGCGAGCTGCTGCTGCCGGTCTTCCGCGCCGACTTCGCCTGGCTGGACACCTACGTCTACGAGCGCGAGGCCCCGCTGGAGGTGCCGATCACGGCCTTCGCCGGCCGGGACGACCCCTCCATCGACCCCGGGCTCGTGGACGGCTGGCGCCGCGAGAGCACCGCCGGCTTCGAGCTGCGGACCGAGCCCGGCGGCCACTTCTTCGTGCACGAACGCGCCCCGCAGATCCTGGACGCGATCTGCCACGACCTCGGCAGGCAGCCGCGCCATCTGCTGCCGCTGGGCGGGACCGGCTGGTCGGTGTGGAAGGACGCGGTGCTGCGCAGCACCGGCTTCCCCGCCGACGGTCTGGCGCGCTTCTCCGCCCCCGAGTGCGCGCGAGCCGCCGACGCCTTCCTCGCCGGGGAACTCGACGAGGAGACCTTCGCCAAGACGCTGGCCGCCGCGCTCGCCGCGGGCAGCGAGGACGCCTGCGAGCTGGCCGCCGACCCGTTGTTCCGCGAGGCCGTCACCTGGCAGAACCGCACCGCCCTCGCCGCGCTCGACGGCCTGGTCAAGGGCGGTCCCGGCCAGAAGCGCAACAACAAGCGCCGCGAACGCGAACAGATCATCCTCAAGTACTGGCAGCGCTACACCGCCAAGAACGACAGCGTCGGCTTCTTCGGCCCGGTCACCTGGGCCGGAATCCGCGCGGACGGCCCCGCGGTCACCGCCGAACCCGGCCCCGGCCTGTTGGCGAGCCGCCGCGTCCGCTTCGAGGACTGGGCGCTCAGGGCATTGGCCGCCAAGCTCGCCGAGGACCCCGCCGTACGCCGCGGCTACCCGCCGGTCCTGCAGCCCCACCTGACCCTGGCCGGACGCAAGCTTCTGCGCCCCGCCTTCCCGCCGGTGCCGATCTCGGCGGCCGAGGAGGCCGTGCTGAGCCGCTGCGACGGGCGGCCCGCCGTGGAGATCGCCGGCGAGCTGATCGGCGCCGCCGGCTTCAGGTCGCCCGACGATGTCTACCTGACCCTCGACATGCTGGCCGAGCGCGAGCTGATCGACTGGACGGGCAACGTGCCGGTCACCGAGGAGGCCGAGCGGCACGTGCACAAGCTGCTGACCCGCGCGGGCCACGCCGGCGCGCTGGCCGTGTTCAAGGACCTGCGCGCCGCCAGGGACCGGGTGGCCGACGCGGCGGGCGATCCCGACGAGCTTCTGGCCGCATTGCTGGCGCTGAACGACCGGTTCACCTCGGTCGTCGGCGAGACCGTGCGCCGCCCCGGGCAGACCTACGCCGGTCGTGGCCTGCTCTACGAGGACACCACCCGCGACCTGCGCGTGGTCTTCGGCGGTCAGCTCCTCGACGACCTCGCCGAGCCGATGGCGCTGATGCTCCAGGCCGCCCGCTGGCTGACCGTCGAACTGGTCAGGGTCTACGGCGACGCGCTGCGCGAGCTCTTCGACGAGCTGCGGGCCGACACCGAGGGCGAGGTCCTGCTGGCCGACGTGTGGTACCTGGCCCAGGGCGCCCTGTTCGGCTCGGCGCGGCGGCCGGTGGACGAGGTGGCGGCCGGCTTCGCCGCCCGCTGGCGCGCGGTGTTCGGCCTGGACGACCTGCCCGAGGACGCCTCCGAGGTACGGCTGACCGCCGCCGAGCTGGCCGGGGTGGTGGCGCGTACCTTCCCGGCGGCCCGCCCCGGCTGGTGGGCGGGCCGGTTGCACGCCCCCGACCTGCAGCTCTGCGCGCCCGACGCGGACGCGGTCAACCGGGGCGACTACACGGTCGTGCTCGGCGAGATGCACGCGGCCTGGCCGACGTTCGACACCTGGGTGTTCACCGGCGCGCACCCGGACCCCGGCGCGCTCGCCGACGCCCTCGACGCCGACATCGGGCCGAACCGCCTCGCGCCGCTCTACCCCGACACCTGGCCGCTGCACACCGGCAGGGTCTCGCGCGCGCTGGCGGGTCCCGGCCTGCGGCGGCTCGGCTGGACCGCCGCGCCCGGCGCGGACCCGGCCACGATCCTGCCCGCGACCTCGATCCAGGTCCGCGAGGTCGGCGGCGACCTGGTCGCCGTCGCGCCGGACGGGCAGCGCTGGCCGCTGGTCGAGGTGTTCTCCGAGCTGCTGGCGATCCACGCGGTCGACGGCTTCAAGCTGGCCGCCGCCGGTGGGCACACGCCGCGGATCTCCATCGGCCGCCTCGTCGTCGCCCGGGAGACCTGGCGGACCACGGCCGGGGAGAGCGGCCTGACCGAGGTGACCGGCGAGCGCGAACGCTACCTCGCCGTACGCCGCTGGCGCCTGGCACTCGGCCTGCCGGAGCACGTCTTCGTCAAGCTGAGCAGCGAGATCAAACCCACCTACGTCGATCTGACCAGCCCGTTCTACGCCTCGATGCTCTGCATGATGCTGCGCTCGGCCCAGGCGCGCGCGGGCGGCGGCGTGAAGGTCACGATCACCGAGCTGCTGCCCGGCCCCGGGCAGGCGTGGCTGCCCGACGCGCGGGGCCGCGGCTACTTCAACGAACTGCGCCTGCACCTGGTCGATCCCGCGACTCCCGGAGGTCTCGCGTGAGCCTGGCTGAACTCATCCTCTCCCGGGCCGCGCGGCGGCCCGGCGCGGTGGCCGTCCGGCAGTGGGCGGACGTGCTCACCTATGGCGAGCTCGCCGCCCGTGCCGAGCGGCTGGCGATACGGCTGCGCGCCCTCGGCGTCGGCCCCGAGACGCTGGTGGGCGTGTGCCTGCGGCGCAGGCCGTCGATGATCGTCGCGATTCTGGGCGTGCTGCGTGCCGGTGGCGCGTACGTGCCGCTCGACCCGGACGGCCCGCCCGTCCGGCGCGAGGAGATCCTCGCCGACGCGGGCATCACCACCGTGATCGTCGACGACGACACCGCGGCCGGGTTCACCGGTGTGCGGCGGGTGCGCGCCGACGACGGCGACGACGGCCCGTGCCCGCCGTCGGGCGCCGGGCCGGGCAACGCCGCCTACGTCCTGTACACCTCGGGCTCGACCGGGCGGCCCAAGGGCGTCGTGGTCGAGCAGCACAGCGTGGCGGCCTTCGCCGACGGCTTCGCCCGGCACACCGGGGCGGGGCAGGACACCAGGGCGCTGGGGTTCGCCGCGCTCACGTTCGACCTGTCCGTGCTCGACATCTTCGTCACGCTGGCCACCGGCGGCGCGCTGCAGCTGGCCGGGGACGCCGACCGGGCCGACCCCGGCCGGCTGCAGCGGTTCGTGGCGGGGCACCGGGTGGACTGGGGCTGGATCCCGGTGGTGCTGCTGACCCTTCTGGAACCGGCCGGGCTGCCGGAGTGGCGTACCGTCATCACCGGCGGCGAGGCCCCCGGGCCCGAGCAGGTCGAGCGCTGGACCTCGACCGGCAAGCGCTTCCTCAACTGCTACGGCCCCACCGAGGCGACCGTCTGGGCCACCTCCTTCGAGGCGCGCGGCCGCTGGGAGCGCTCCCTCCCGATCGGCGCCCCGCTGCCCGGCTACACGGCGGCGGTCTTCGACGAGACCGTCGGCGCGGTGCCCGACGGCGGCACCGGGGAACTGCTGCTCGGCGGCACCGGCGTGGCCAGGGGCTACCTGGGGCGGCCCGCGCTGACCGCCGACCGCTTCGTGCCCGACCCCTCCGGGCACGGCGCCCGCCTCTACCGCACCGGCGACCTGGCCAGGCGCGACGAGGAGGGCCTGCACTTCCTGGGGAGGAGTGACCGCCAAGTCAAGATCCGCGGGCAGCGAGTGGAGATCGGCGAGGTCGAGACCGTCCTGCGGGCCCATCCGTCGGTCGAGCACGCGGTGGTCGAGGCCGTGGACGGACCCTCGGGTCCGCGGCTGGTCGCCTTCTGCAGCCCGGACGCGGACGCGTCCGACCTCCTCTCCCACTGCGCCGAGCGCCTGCCCGCCGCGATGGTCCCCGCCCAGCTCGTACGGCTCGCCGCCCTCCCTCTGACCCCCTCGGGCAAGGTGGACGGCCTGGCCCTGCGCGCCCTGACCGAGAACGGCCGGACGCCGGACGGGAGCTTGGTGGACGGCCGGACACCCGGCGGCGCGGTCGCCGCGGTCGTGCCCGCCACCCCGCTGGAACGCGCGCTGGCCGACCTGTGGACCCAGGTGCTGGGTTACCGGGACGCCGCGATGGAGGACGACTTCTTCGCCATGGGCGGGGACTCGGTGGCCGCGATGCGCCTGGTCGCGGCCGTGGGCGGCACGCTGGAGCTGGCCGTCGCGGTGGAGGACGTGTTCGCCGGGCGCACCCTGGGCGGCTTCGCGGCCCGCGCCGCCGCCGCCGGTCCACGGGCGGAGCGGCTCCCCACCGGCAACCCGCCCGCGCTGTCACCGGCGCAGCGCCGCCTGTGGTTCGTGGACAAGCTCGCCCCCGGCGCCACCGCCTACAACCTCGCCCTGGCCGAACGCCTGCACGGGCCGCTGAACGTGGCCGCGCTGGGCGGCGCGCTGGCCACGGTGATCGCCCGGCACGAGGTCCTGCGCTGGCGGGTGCCGGACGCGGCGGGCGTGCCGTACGTGGAGGTGGACCCGCCGACGGCGGTGCGGCTGGCGGTGGAGGACGTTTCCGAGGAGCGGCTGGAGGCGGTGCTGGCGCAGGAGTCCGGGCACCGCTTCGAGCTGGCGGCTGGGCCGTTGTGGCGGGCCAGGCTGTTGCGGCTCGGGGAGCGGGAGCACGTGCTGGCGCTCACCTTCCACCACGCGGTCTTCGACGGCTGGTCGCAGCGCCCGTTCCTGGAGGACCTCGGCCGGGCCTACGCGGGCGAGGACCTGCCCGCCCCGCCCGCGCGGTTCGCCGACTACGTGGCCTGGCGCGACCGCCAGGAGCGCGAACACGGCCAGGACCATCTGAACTGGTGGAAGGCGCACCTCGACGGCGCCCCCGTCGTGCTGGACCTGCCCCGCGACCGCCCCCGGCCGCCGGTGCAGACCTACGCGGGCGGCCGGGCGAGCCTCACGCTGGGCGCGCACACCTCGGGCGCGCTCAGGACGCTGGCCGTCGAACTCGGCACGACCCCGCCCACCGCCATGCTGGCCGCGTTCGCCGAGGTGGTGCGCCGGGTCACCGGCCGCGACGACATCCTGGTCGGCACGCCGTCGGCCGACCGCAGGCACGAGGCCTTCCACGACCTGGTCGGCTTCTTCCTGGAGGTGGTGCCGCTCCGGCTGCGCGCGGACGCGGGCGACAGCTTCGCCGACCGGGTACGCGCCGCCGCCGGCGAGTTCCTGTCCGCCCTCGGTCACCACGCGGTGGCGCTGGACCGGATCGTGGACGCCGTCGCCGTGCCCCGCGACCCGGGCCGTGCCCCGCTGGTGCAGGTGCTGTTCAACGTCTACAACTTCCCCGAGCCCAGGCTGCCGCTGCCCGGGGTGCGTTCGGAGCGGGCGGTGCCCGGGGTGGCCGGCTCGCCGTTCGACCTGACGATCTACGCGGTCGAGCGCGACGGCGCGTACGCGATCGACTGCGTCTACAACGCCGACCTGTACACGGACGCGCGCGTGGAGCGGCTGCTGTCGGCCTACGGCGCGCTGCTCGCGGCGGCGGCGGCCGACCCGCACGCCCCGATCGGAGCCCACGAGCTGCCCGGCGCCGCCGCACTGGCCGAGGGCGTCCGCGAGCTGCCCGGCGCCGGCGCACCGGCTGAAGGCGTCCGCGAGCTGCCCGGCAAGGTGCCGGGCGAGGGCCCGGCGCGGGCGGCGCCGATGGCCGGCTCGGCGCGGCCGGTCACGGTGACCGAGCGGCTGGTCGCCCGGGTCTGGCGGGAGGTGCTCGACCGCGAGGACGAGGTCGGCGCCACCGCGAACTTCTTCGACGCCGGCGGCAACTCGCTGGCCATGGTCAGGGTCAGGGCCCGCCTCGCGGCGCTGCTCGGCCGGGAGCTGACCATCGTCGACCTCTTCAAGCACACGACAGTCCGTGGACTCGCGGCCTTCCTCGACGGGGAGTCCGGCACGCCAGAACTGAACAGAGCCGACCGGCGCGCCCAGGCCCGCCGGAGCCGGCAGGAAAAGCGCAGGAGGATCTAGTGACGGAGTTCGCCGCCGAGCCCATCGCCATCATCGGCATGAGCGCCCGGGTGCCGGGCGCGGCCAGCATCGAGGAGTTCTGGCGCAACCTCGTCGCCGGCCACGACTCGCTGACCGTGACCACGCTGGAGGAGCAGCTCGCGCTGGGCGCCAACCGCGAGATGGTCGAGCACCCGGCCTTCGTGCCCGCCGCCCAGATCATCAGCGACATGGAGTACTTCGACGCGGGCCTGTTCGGCATGAACCCGCGCGAGGCCGAGATCGCCGACCCGCAGCTGCGCGTCTTCCTGGAGCAGGCGCACGCGACGCTGCTCAACGCCGGTTACGACGCCACCCGCTTCGACGGCGACATCGGCGTCTACACCGGCACCGGCCCGAGCGTCTACCAGTGGCTGAACATCCGCACCCACGCCGCCCAGTCGCTCGGCGCCATCGGCGTCGGCGTGGCGGTCAGCAACAACATCGACTACATCGCCACCACCGTCTCCTACCGCCTGGACCTGCGCGGCCCGAGCATGACGGTCTCGACGGCCTGCTCGTCCTCGCTGGTGGCCGTCCACCTGGCCTGCGAGGCGCTGCGCAGCGCCGAGTGCGACATGGCGCTGGCCGGCGGCGTGTGCCTGGAGTTCCCGTGGGGGCTCGGCTACCCGTCCATGGACGGGTTCACCTCCTCCGACGGCCACGTACGCCCGTTCGACGCCAAGGCCGACGGCACCATCTGGGGCAGCGGCACCGGCGTGATCATGCTCAAGCGGCTCAGCGACGCGCAGGCCGACGGCGACCACGTCAGGGGCCTGATCCTGGGCAACGCGATCAACAACGACGGCGCCGGCAAGGCGGGCTTCTCCGCGCCGAGCGTCGAGGGCCAGGCCGCGGTCATCCAGGAGGCGCTCGGCGTCGCGAACGTGGACCCGCGCACCGTCGGCTACGTCGAGGCCCACGGCACCGGCACCGCGCTCGGCGACCCGATCGAGGTGGCCGCGCTGACCAGCGTCTACGGCCGCGACGCCCAGGACACCGGCTGGTGCGGCATCGGCTCGGTGAAGTCCAACATCGGCCACCTCAGCCAGGCCTCCGGCGTGATCGGCCTGATCAAGGCGGTGCTCACGCTGGAGCACGGGATGATCCCGCCGAGCATCAACTTCGACGAGCCGAACCCGGCCATCGACTTCGACGCCGGCCCGTTCTACGTGGTCACCGCGCCCACCAAGTGGCTGGCGGGAGGCGAGCCGAGGCGGGCGGCGGTCAGCTCGTTCGGCATCGGCGGCACGAACGCGCACGTGGTGCTCCAGGAGGCGCCCGCGCCCGAGCCGCGTCCCGCCCCCGCCGGCCGTCCCCGCCTGCTGCGCCTGTCCGCCCGTACGGCCGGCGCCCTGAGCACCGCCCGCGACCAGCTCGCCGCCCACCTGGAGAAGACCGCGGACCTGGTCCTGGACGACGTCGCCCACACGCTCGACGTGGGCCGCTCGGTCTACAAACACCGCGCGGGCGTGGTCGCCGCCGACCTGACCGACGCGGTGAGCGCGCTGCGCGAGCGCCGCCGCTTCCTCACCGGCACCGCAGGCGACCCGGCGCCGGGCGTCGCGCTGCTGTTCTCCGGCCAGGGCGCCCAGTACGCGGGCATGGGCGCGGACCTGTACGAGACGGAGCCGGTCTTCGCCGCGGCGATCGACGAGTGCGCCGAGCTCGCCGCGGCCGAGCTGGGCGAGGACCTGCGGGCGGCGATGTTCGGCCGCGGCCCGGAGTCCGACGCGCTGCTGCGCGAGACCCGCCGCACCCAGCCCGCCCTCTTCATGATCGAGTACGGCCTGGCCAAGCTTTGGCGGCACTGGGGTGTCGAGCCGGCGGCCATGATCGGCCACTCGATCGGCGAGTACGTGGCGGCCACGCTCGCCGGTGTCTTCACCCTGCCCGACGCGGTGCGCCTGGTGTGCGCCCGTGGCCGGCTGATGCAGTCGATGCCGGCCGGGTCGATGCTGGCCGTACAGCGGGACGAGGAGTGGGTGGCGGCGCGGCTGCCCGAGGGCGTGGGCATCGCCACCGTGAACGGCCCAGGCGTCTGCGTGGTGGCGGGGCCCGCGGCGGCGGTGGACGCGTTCGCGGCGCGGCTGAAGGACGAGGAGGACGTCAAGACCACCGCGCTGCGCACCTCGCACGCCTTCCACTCGCCGATGATGGACCCGATCCTGGCCGAGTTCACCGAGGTGGTCGCCGCGGTGCCGAGGCAGGCGCCGCTGCTGCCGTTCCTGTCGAACGTGACCGGCGACTGGATCACTCCGGAGGAGGCCGTGGACCCGGCGTACTGGGCCCGGCATCTGCGGCGGCCGGTGCGTTTCGCCGACTGCGTGGCGACGCTGCTGGCCGAGGGCCGGTGGGTGCTGCTGGAGTGCGGGCCGGGCAAGCAACTGGCCGGTCTGGCCAGGATGCAGACGCCGAAGGACGGCCTGGCGCCGCTGGCCAGCCTGCCCGCGGCGACCGAGCGGGCGGGCGCGGCCGAGACGCTGCTGACCTCGGCCGGGCGGCTGTGGACCGCCGGGGTCGCGGTGGACATCCCGGTGCCGGGGCGGCGGGCGCCGCTGCCCGGCTATCCGTACGAGCGTGAGTACCACTTCCTCAGCCCGTCGGCGCCGGAGGCGGTCGCCGCCCCGGTGCTGCCGTCGGGGCCGCGGGGTCTCGACGACTGGTTCGAGGTGCCCGCCTGGAACGAGGTGCCGACGGTCGCGGCCGGTGAGCCGTTCGCCCGGTGCCTGGCCTTCGCCGGCGACGCCCGGGGCGAGGAACTGGTCGCGGCGTTGCGGGCGGGGGGCACGGAGGTCGTCACCGTGCGTCCCGGTTCCGGCTTCGCCCGGCTCGCGGACGGGTACACGCTCGTGCCCGGCGATCGGGCGGGCTATGACGCGCTGGTCGAGGCGCTGGTGAACGACGGCGGCGTACCGGCGAGGATCGTGCACGCCTGGCCGCTGACCGGTCACCCGGCCGGGACCGACCCGGAGGCCACCGCCGCCGCCCAGGAGAACGGTCTCTACAGCCTGCTCTGGCTGACGCAGGCGCTGGCCGCCGCGCAGGTGGCCGCGGGCGTGCGGATCGACGTGGTCACCGACGGCACCCAGGACGTGCTGGGCCACGACCTGACCCGTCCCGAGCACGCCACCGTGGCCGGGATCGCCCAGGTCGCCCCGGTGGAGATCGACGGCCTGACCGTCGGCCACCTCGACCTCGACCCGGCGGGCACACCGGTGAAGGCGCTGCTGGCCGAGCTGCGCCGGCCCGCCGAGCAGGGCACGCTGGCCCTGCGCAACGGGCGGCGCTGGCAGCGCGGCTTCCGCCCGGCGCCGCTGCCCGCCGACGTGCCGGGCGACGTGCTCAAGCCCGGCGGACGCTACCTGATCACCGGCGGCACCGGCGGCATCGGCATCACCATGGCCGAGGAGCTCGGCACCCGGCTGCGCGCGCGGATCGTGCTGCTGAGCCGTTCGGGACTGCCCGAGGGCGACCCCCGCACCGCGCGGGCCTCGGCCGCGATCCGGCGGGTCGAGGCCGCGGGCGGCTCGGTGAAGGTCGTCGCCGCCGACGTCACCGACCCCGTACGGCTGCGCCGGATCCGCGAGGAGGCGGTGGCCGAGCTCGGCGGACTCGACGGCATCGTGCACGCGGCCGGCCTGCCCGGCGGCGGCATGGTCGAGCTGAAGGAGCGCGAGGAGGCGCAGGCCGTCCTCGCCCCCAAGATCTACGGCACGCTCGCCCTCTGGAACGCCTTCGGCGACCTCGACCTGGACTTCGTCGCCCTGTGCTCCTCGGTGACCGGCATCGCCGGCGGCTTCGGCCAGGTGGACTACACGGCGGGCAACGCCTTCGAGGACGCCTTCGCTCGCTCCCGCCAGGGCGGCCCGCGCGTCCTCTCGCTCAACTGGGGCGTCTGGCTGGAGGTGGGCATGGCCGCCGACACCGACGCCCCGGCCGCCGTCGGCAGGAACGCCGGCGTCACCGCCGCGGTGCCCGTCGAGCACGGCATCCTGCGCAGCCGGATCGGCCACGAGGTACGCGGCCCGATCTCGGCGGAGACCCACGCGATGCTGGACGAGCACCGGATGGGCGAGGTCCCGATCATGCCGGGGACGGGGCAGCTGGAGTGCGTGCGGGCGGCGTTCGAGGCGGTCGTGCCCAGCCCGGGTCCCGGCCACGTCATCGAACTGCGCGACCTGGCCTTCGTCAAGCCGCTGGCCGTACGGCCCGGCACCACCGGCGAGGTGGTCGTGGAGGTGGTCACGACAGCGGACGGCGGCGAGCTGGAGCTGCGTACCCACGAGGGCATGCACGCCCGGGGCAGCGCCGTCTGGGCCGAGGCGCGGCCGCCCGCGCGGGTGGACCTGGACGCGCTGCTGGGCGGGTTGCGCAAGGCCACCGCCGAGGAGATCGTCGGCGTCCACGACAGCGTGCTCAACTTCGGGCCGAGCTGGCACCACCCCGAGCACGTCTGGTTCGGCGAGCGCGAGCAGATCGGCCTGGTCGAGGCGATCGACGCGGTGGCCGCCGACCTGGACCGGTGGGGGCTGCACCCGGTGCTGCTCGACATCGCCACCTCCTTCGGCACCGGCGACGGCCGCCAGACGGGGCTTTCCTACATGCCGCTGGCGTACGGGACCGTGCGTGTCCACGACCGGCTGCCCGACCGCTTCTACAGCCACCTGCGCATGGGCGACTTCCGCAGGGACAGCCGGATGGTGGCGCTGAACTTCACGCTCATCGACGAGTCGGGCAAGGTCCTGGTGGAGATCGAGGACTTCGAGGTGCGCCAGGTGGAGCCGGGCACGGTGAGCGCGCTGGGCGACGTGCCCGAGTCCGCGCCGACCGGCTGGAGCTATGCCGGGGCGAGCGGGGAGCCGAGCGACGGCATCCGGCCGGTGGACGGCGTCGAGGCGTTCCGCCGCGCGCTGGCCGCCGACGCGGGCGCGCAGATCGTGATCAGCTCGATGGCGATCGCCGAGATCATCGAGGGCGAGCGGCGTTTCTCCGCCGACGAGCCCGCGCCGGAGCAGGCGGCCGAGGCGGTGCGGGTGGTCCGCGACGGCGACTTCCTGGCGCCGGAGGGCGAGCTGCAGACGACGCTGGCCGGGATCTGGAGCGGGGTGCTCGGGGTGAAGGACATCGCCGCCGACGACGACTTCATCGACCTGGGCGGCAACTCGCTCGTCGCGGTCCAGCTCATCGCGCAGGTCAGAACCACGGTCGGGGTGCGGCTGCCGATGCGGGCGCTGTTCGAGGCGCCGACCATCGCGCAGATGGCGGCCAAGATCGAATCGCTCAGGGCCGCCCAGGACGGCGCGGCCCCCGCCGCCGCCCCGTCCGCGTCGGCGCCGATCCCCCGCGTCGCCCGGCGCATGTCCTAGAACCCACCCACCCGGAAAGGAGCTCGCGATGCCGGACTTCAAGGTAGTGATCAACGACGAGGAGCAGTACTCCGTCTGGGCCGCCGACCGCCCGGCGCCCGCAGGCTGGCGGGAGTCCGGCTTCGCCGGCTCGCGGCAGGAGTGCCTCGACCACATCGACCAGGTCTGGACGGACATGCGGCCGCTCAGCCTGCGTACGGCCATGGGCGGATGAGCATGGAAGGCTACGTGCTCCCCGCCTCGTTCGGGCAGGAGCGCCTCTGGTTCGTGGACCAGATGGAGCCCGGTCTGACGGCGTACAACATCGCGTTCGTCAAGCTGCTGCGGCGCGGCCTGGACCCGGACCGGTTCGAGGCGGCGCTGCGGGAGCTGGTGAAGCGGCACGAGACGCTGCGCACCGGGCTGGAGCTGCGCGACGGCGAGCTGGCGCAGATCGTGCTGCCCGAGCTCCACGTGGACGTCGAGCGGACCGACCTGCGCGGGCTGGACGGGAGCGAGCAGGCGGCGCGGCTGGCGGAGATCCACGCCGCCGACGCCGCCCGCCCCATCCCGCTGGACCGGGCGCCGCTGTGGCAGACCAAGCTCTTCCGGCTGAGCGAGGACGAGTGGCAGGGGTTCTTCCTCTTCCACCACATCATCTTCGACGGCACCTCGGTGGAGATCTTCATCACCGACCTGGCCGCCCTCTACGACGGCAAGACCCTGCCGGAACCGCCCATCCAGTACGGCGACTTCGCCGCCTGGCAGCGCGGCCGGTGGGACAACGGCGAACTGGCCGACCAGCTCGCGTACTGGAAGAAGCAGCTGGCCGAGCCGCCGCCCCCGCTGGAGCTCTCCCCGCGCGCCCCCGACCCGGAGATCTCCCGGCACGCGGGCGGCGACGTCGGCTTCGACCTGCCGCCCGAGCTCACGCGGCGGGTGCGCGAGCTGGCGGCCGCCCGCGGCGCGACGCCGTTCGCCGTGCTGCTGGCCGCCCTGCAGGCGCTGGTCGGGCGGCTGACCGGCCGTGAGGACGTGCTCGTGGGCACGCCCGTCTCCGGACGGGACCGGCCCGAGACCGCCGGGCTGATCGGCATCATGGTCAACACCGTGGTGGTGCGCGGTGACTGCCGCCGCGAGGTGCCGTTCACCGAACTGCTCGCCCAGGTGCGGGCGAACCTGCTCGACGCGCTGGACAACCAGGAGGTGCCCTACGAGCGCCTGGTCGAGGAGGTACGCACCGAGGGCGCCGACGGCGAGCCGCTGCACCAGATCGTCTTCAACCTGCTGCCGCTGGCCGAGAACATCCAGCTGCGCAACGGCACCGCCAAGGTCGACCTGCTGATCGACCTCGTCGAGGAGGGCGACCGGATCAGCGGGCGGATGGAGTACGCCAAGGCCCTGTTCGACTTGGAGTGGGCCGAGAACTTCGCCGCCCGGTACCGGCTGATGCTCGGCGGCGTGCTCGCCGATCCGGCCACTCCGGTGGGGCGGCTGCCGATCCTGCTGCCCGGGGAGGAGCCGCGGGGCCGTACCGGGGAGATGCCGGAGCGCAGGAGCGTCACGGAGGTGTTCGCCGCGCTCGTGCGCGAGCGGCCCGGCGCGGTGGCGGTCGCCGACGCGGACGGCGGCGCGCTGACCTACGGCGAGCTGGACCGGCGCTCGGGGCGGCTGGCCGCGCTCCTGGCCCCGCACGCGCGGCCGGACACGCCGATCGCGGTCCTGCTCGGCAACGAGGTGGAGCTGGCCGTCGCGGTGCTGGCCGTGCTGAAGGCGGGCGCGGCGTTCCTGCCGCTGGACGCGCGGCATCCGGTGGAGCGGGTGCGCTACCAGCTGGCCGACTCCGGGGCGACCGCGATCGTCACCGGCCGGGCGACCAGGCTGCCCGAGACGGGGCTGCCGATCCTCGACCCGGCCGACGCGCCCGGCGAGGCGGCGCCCGCGGTGGCGCGGCATCCCGGCCAGCTCGCGTACGTGATCTACACCTCCGGCTCGACCGGGCGGCCGAAGGGCGTGGGCGTCGCCGACGGCGAGCTGACCGCCTACGTCTCCGGCGTCACCGGCCTGCTCGGCCTCGCGCCCGGCCGCCGCCTGTCGATGCTGCAGCCGCTCACCTACGACTTCGCGATCACCGTCTTCTTCGGCGCGCTGCTGACCGGCGGCACGCTCCACCTGGTGCCGCGCGAGCTGGCCACCGACGCCTACTGGGTCGCCGAGCACCTGCGCCGCGAGGCCGTCGACATCTACAAGGTCACGCCGTCGCACCTGGCCGCGCTGCAGAGCGGGCTGCCCGACCCGGCCGCGCTCCTGCCCCGCCGCACGCTCGTGCTCGGCGGCGAGGCCTCACGCTGGGAGTGGGTACGCGAGCTGCGCGCCGCGGCCGGTCCCGAACGGTCGGTCGTCAACCACTACGGCCCCACCGAGACGACCGTCGGCGTGCTCGCCCTGGCCGGTGACCAGACGCCGCACGGCGCCGGAACCATCACCCCGGTCGGCCACGCGCTGCCCCACGCCACGGCCTACGTCCTGGACGTCGGCCTGCGGCCGGTGCCCGACGGGGTGCCCGGCGAGCTGTGCGTGGGCGGCGTGAGCGTGAGCCGCGGCTACCTCGGCCGCCCGGCCGCGACCGCGGCGGTCTTCGTGCCCGATCCGTTCTCCGGCGTGCCGGGCGCCCGGCTCTACCGGACCGGCGACCGGGCCAGGCGGCTGCCCGACGGCTCCGTGGAGTTCCTGGGCCGGGCCGACGACCAGGTCAAGATCCGCGGGTTCCGCGTGGAGCCCGGTGAGGTGCAGGCGGCGGTCGCCGCGTACCCGGCCGTGCGCGAGTGTGCCGTCGTGGCCCGCGACGGCGAGCTGACCGCGTACGTGGTCGGCGCGGTCGAGGCCGCCGCGCTGCGGGCGCACCTGGCCGAGCGGCTGCCCGACTACATGGTGCCCGCGCACGTCGTCTCCATGGACGGGCTGCCGCTGGCCGCGCACGGCAAGCTCGACCGCTCCCGACTGCCCGCGCCGGCCGCCGCCGCCGCGAGCGCGGGCGCGCCGCCGTCCGGCGCGAGCGAGGAACTGGTCGCCGCGTTGTTCCGGCAGTTGCTCGACTGCGGCCCGGTCGGCAGGGACGACAGCTTCCTGGAGCTCGGCGGCCACTCCCTGCTCGCGATCAAGCTGATGAGCCGGGTCAGAACCGCCTTCGGGGCCGCGCCGCCACTGCGCGCCCTGTTCGAGAACCCGACCGTCGCCGGGCTCGCCGCGAAGATCGACGCGGCCCTGAGCAGGCGGGGCGAGCGGCTGCCGCCGGTCGTGCCGGTCCCGCGCGGCACCGGCCTGCCCGCCTCCTACGGCCAGCGCCGCCTGTGGTTCCTCGACCAGCTCGAACAGGCCGCCGCCGTCTACAACACGCACGTCTGCCTGCGCGTGCGCGGCGACCTCGATCCGGTACGGCTGGCGCGCGCCCTGCTCGGCGTCGCCGACCGCCACGAGGTGCTGCGAACACGGCTGGAAGAACGCGACGACGACCTGATCGTGCGGGTCGAGGACGAGCCCGAGGTGCCCTTCGCCGTCACCGAGCTGCCCGGCGGCGGACCGGCACGGGCCCTGCGGCTGCTGGAGGAGGAGGGTTCGCGGCGCTTCGACCTGACCACCGAGCCGCCGCTGCGCGCCCACCTGGTCCGTATGGCGGCCGACGACCACGTCCTGCTCGTCACGCTGCACCACGTGGTCAACGACGCCTGGTCGGCGGTGCTGTTCCAGCGCGAGCTGGCCGAGATCTACGCGGCCCTGGGCGAGGACCGGCGGCCCGGCCTGACGGAGCTCCCGGTGCAGTACGCCGACTACGCCGCCTGGCAGCGGGCCCGGGTCGAAGGGCCGTTGCGGGAGACGCAGCTGGCGTACTGGCGTGAACGGCTGGCCGGGCGGCCCGAGCGACTGGAACTGCCCGCCGACCGGCCCCGACCGGCCCGGCGGAGCTACGCGGGGGCGAACGTGCCGATCAGCGTTCCGGCGCCGCTGGCCGAGCGGCTGCGCGGGCTGGGCGCCGAGGAGAACGCCTCGCTGTTCATGACACTGCTCGCGGCCTTCTCGGTCCTGCTGGCCCGGCACTCCGGCCAGGACGACATCCTGGTCGGCACGCCCGCGGCGAACCGGCCCAGGCCCGAGGTGGAGCCGCTGCTCGGCTTCTTCCTGAACACGCTGGCCGTCCGGGCGGACCTGTCGGCGGACCCGACCTTCCGCGAGCTGCTCAAGCAGGTCAGGACGACGTCGCTGGAGGCCTTCGCCAACGACGAGGTGCCGTTCGAGGTGCTCATCGAGGACCTGCAGCCGCGCCGTGACCTGGGCGGCACACCGCTGGTGCAGGTGATGCTCAGCCTGGAGGACGCCGAGCGGCCGCCGGTGTCGGCGGGCGGGCTGCGGTTCGAGTGGCTGCCGTCGGGGACCGCGCACGCCAAGTTCGACCTCACGCTCTATCTGCGGCGGGAGTCGGACGGGCTGCACGGCATCCTGGAGTACCGCACCGACCTGTTCGACGCGGGCACGGTCGAACGGCTGGCCGCCCGCTTCCTCGCGCTGCTGACCGCCGCGGTGGCCGATCCGGACCGGCCGGTCTCCTCGCTGCCGCTGCTCACCCCTGCCGAGAACGCGCTGATCGAGGAGTGGAACGACACCGGCTCGTTCGCGTCGTCGCCGTCGTTGCCCGAGCTGCTGGCCCGGCAGGTGGCGGCGACGCCGGAGGCGGTGGCGGTGGTGGGGCCTTCCGGTGACGCCCTGACATACGCCGATTTTTCGGGACGGGTCCGGGGGTTGGCCGGTGCGCTTCGAGCGGCCGGGGTCGGGGCCGGGTCCGTGGTGGGGGTGTGCCTGCCGCGGAGCGTGGATCTGGTGGTGGCGGTGCACGCGGTGGTGACCGCCGGGGGCGCGTACCTGCCGCTGGAGCCCTCCCATCCCGACGAACGGCTGACCTTCCTGACCGGCGACGCGGGCGCCCACGTGATCATCACCGACGCGGCCGACCGCTTCCCCGGCCACACGACCGTGCCCCCCACCGCCTCTCTCCCCGCCACCGCCCGCCAGTCACCCACCGCATCTCTGTTGCCCACCGCATCTCTGTTGCCGAGCGCGGCGGGCGGGGACGCGGGGGGTGGTCTGCCGGAAATTTCGCCACATGCTCCGGCCTATGTGATCTACACCTCGGGTTCCACGGGCACGCCCAAGGGGGTCGTGATCTCGCATGCGGCCATCTCCAACCGGCTGCGATGGATGTCCGAGGCCTTCCCCCTCACCCCCGGCGACCGGATCCTGCACAAGACGCCGTTCACCTTCGACGTCTCGGTCTGGGAACTGTTCTGGCCGCTCATCGCCGGCGCGGGCATGGTCGTGGCCGGACCCGGGGCGCACCGGGACACCGCCGAGCTGGTCCGGCTGATCGGCGAGCACCGGGTGACCACGGTCCACTTCGTGCCCTCGCTGCTGGACGCCCTGCTGGAGGAACGGCCCGCGCTGCCCTCGCTCCGGCGGGTGATCTGCTCGGGCGAGGCCCTGCCCACCTCACTGGCCGGGCGCTTCCACGCCGCCCTGCCGGACGTCGAGCTGCACAATCTCTACGGCCCGACCGAAGCGGCCGTCGACGTCACCTGGCACGCCTGCGAACCGGGCGAGAGCCGTACCCCCATCGGAAGACCCATCACCGGCGTCCGCGTCGAGATCCTCGACCGGAACAACGAGCGGGTCCCGATCGGCGCGCCCGGCGAGCTGTGCATCGGCGGCGTCGGCCTGGCCCACGGGTATCTGGGGCGGCCGGGGCTGACGGCGCGGCAGTTCACGCCGTCGCCGCACGGCCGCCTCTACCGCACCGGCGACCTGGCCCGCTGGCTGCCCGACGGCGAGATCGAGTACCTGGGCCGCATCGACCACCAGGTCAAGATCCGCGGCATCCGGGTCGAACCAGGGGAGACCGAGGCGGCGCTCACCGCGCACCCCTCGGTCAGGTCCGCGGTGGTCCTCGCCCGGCGCGGCTCGCTGGTCGGCTACCTGGTCGCCGAGCCGGAGATCGACCTGCCCGCGCTCACCGCCCACCTGCGCGCCCGGCTGCCCGAGCATCTGGTCCCGGCCCAGTACGCGGTGCTGGAGGAGCTGCCGCTCACCCCGAACGGCAAGCTCGACCGCAGCGCGCTGCCCGAACCCCGTCCGGCCGCCGCGCCCGTCCACGAGCCGCCCGCCGGGCCGGAGGAGGAGGCGGTCGCACAGGTGTGGGCACAGGTGCTCGGCGTCGGGGACGTCGGCGCGCACGACAACTTCTTCGCCCTGGGCGGCGACTCCATCCAGTCGCTCAAGGTCGTGGCCAGGCTGCGGGGCCGCGGCTACCTGCTGGCCCTGGAGCGGCTGTTCACACACCAGACCGTGCGCGAACTGGCCACCACGCTGGAGCACGGCCCCGCCGCCGAGAGCGCTACCCGCGCCGCGTTCGGCCTGCTCGGGGCCGGTGACCTGGACCGCATCAAGCGACGCTTCCAAGGAGGGCGACCATGACGGCGCTGCAGGACGCCTACCCGCTCACCGCGCTGCAGGCGGGCATGTTGTTCCACAGCTCCTACCAGGAGGGGTCGCCGACGTACCACGACGTGTTCACGCTCGTGCTGCACGGACGCTACGACGCCGCGGCGCTGCGTGCGGCGCTGCGGGAGGTCATGGCGCGGCACCCGGTGCTGCGCACGTCGTTCGACCTCACCGGCTTCGAGGAACCGCTCCAGCTCGTGTGGGACGAGGTCGAGCCGCCGCTGACCGAGGTCGCCGAGCCGATCGGGGCCTGGGGCGAGGCGGAGCGTGGCCGGGCGTTCGACTACGGGGACGCGCCGCTGTTCCGGGTGGCGGTGGAGGTCAGGGGAGCGAAGGAGTTCGGGCTCGGGCTCAGCTTCCACCACGCGATCCTGGACGGCTGGAGCGTCTCCACGCTCACCGGCGACCTGCTGCGCCGCTACTCCGCGCACCTGGCGGGGACCCCGCTGCCGGTGGAGCCGCTGGAGCCGAGCTTCCGCGACTTCGTGGCCACGGAGAAGGCGGCGATCGCCGACGAGAAGACCGCCGGGTTCTGGCGGGACCTGCTCGACGAGGCCCCCGACGGCGTCCTTCCCCGGCTGCCCGGCTACCGGGCCGGTGACACCGAGCAGGCCGTGTCCCGCCCGGTCGCCATGGACGAGCCCGTCGTCGCGGGCCTGGCGGAGGCGGCCACGCGGTTGCGGGTGCCGCTGCGCACGGTGCTGCTCGCCTGCCACCTGCGGGTCCTCGCCCTGCTCACCGGCGAGGGCGAGGCCGTAACCGGCGTGGTCACACACGGGCGGCCCGAGCACGAGGCGGCGGGCGAGGTGCTCGGGCTGTTCCTCAACACCGTTCCGTTGCGGGTACGCACCGACGTGCCCACCTGGGAGGCACTGATCAGGGGCGTCTTCGAGACCGAGGTCGCGCTCCATCCCCACCGCCACTACCCGCTCTTCGAGATCCAGCGGCTCACCGGGCGGGCCCCGGCCTTCGACGCGCTCTTCGACTACCGGGACTTCAAGGCCTACCGCGAGCTGGGCGGGGATGGCCTGGCCGTGTCGGAGACCGAGTTCTTCGAGCAGACGAACCTCGCCTACGCCGCCAACTTCACCTGGTCGCCGCGGACGCGGCGGCTCGGGCTGACGCTGAAGTACGACCGCACGCAGTTCGCCGCCGGCCAGATCGAGCGGGCTGCCGCGTACTACCGGCGGGCCTTCGCCGACGTCGCCGCCGACCTGGCCATCGATCCGCGGGAGAGCGGCGGGTACGTGGCGGCGGACGCGGCGATGATCGCCGGGTGGAACGCCACCGGGCCGGGCGTCCCCGGCACCCTGCCCGCGCTGCTGGCGGCGCAGGCGGAACGGACGCCTGAGGCCGTGGCCGTGGTGGGGCCCTCCGGCGACACCCTGACTTACGCCGATTTTTCGGGACGGGTCCGGGAGTTGGCCGGTGCGCTTCGAGCGACCGGGGCCGGGGCCGGGTCGGTGGTGGGGGTGTGCCTGCCACGGAGCGTGGACCTGCTGGTGGCGGTACACGCGGTGGTGACCGCCGGAGCCGCCTATCTACCGCTGGAGCCTGCCTATCCCGATGAACGGCTCGCCTTCCTGACCGGCGACGCCGACGTCCAAGTGATCATCACGGAGGAGGCGGGCCGCTTCCCCGGCCGCACGACCCTCTCCCCCGTGGCCGCGCAGGAGGGCGGCCCGATGCCGGAAATCTCGCCACATGCTCCGGCCTATGTGATCTACACCTCGGGCTCCACCGGCAACCCCAAGGGCGTGGTCGTCTCCCACGCGGCCATCTCCAACCGCCTCCTCTGGATGTCGGACGCCTTCCCCCTCACCCCCGGCGACCGCATCCTGCACAAGACGCCGTTCACCTTCGACGTCTCGGTCTGGGAACTGTTCTGGCCGCTCATCACCGGCGCGGGAACGATCGTGGCGGGCCCCGACGACCACCGCGACACGGCGGCCCTGACCCGCCTCATCCGCGAACACGCCGTGACCACCCTGCACTTCGTCCCGTCGATGCTGGAGGCCCTGGTCGAGGAGACCCCGGTCCTGCCGTCGCTCCGGCGGGTGATCTGCTCGGGCGAAGCCCTGCCCACCTCACTGGCCGAACGCTTCCACACCGCCTTCCCCGGCGTCGAACTCCACAACCTGTACGGCCCGACCGAAGCGGCCGTCGACGTCACCTGGCACGCCTGCGAACCGGGCGAGAGCCGTACCCCCATCGGAAGACCCATCACCGGCGTCCGCGTCGAGATCCTCGACCGGAACAACGAGCGGATCCCGATCGGCACCCCGGGCGAGCTGTGCATCGCCGGAGCCGGGCTGGCCGACGGGTACCGGGGGCGGCCGGGGCTGACCGCCGCCCAGTTCACCCCGCACCCGGACGGCGGGCGCATGTACCGGACCGGCGACCTGGCCCGCTGGCTGCCCGACGGCGAGATCGAGTACCTGGGCCGCATCGACCACCAGGTCAAGATCCGCGGCATGCGGGTCGAACCGGGCGAGGTCGAGGCCGCGATCAGCCTGCATCCGCACATCAGGAGCGCCGTCGTGGTGCCGTACAAGGGCGGGCTGGCCTGCTACGTCGTGCTCGAACCCGGCACCGTGGCCGAACTGTCCGACGTCACCGCGTTCCTGCGGGCGCGGCTGCCCGAGCACATGGTGCCGGGCGCGTTCCTGTCGCTGGAGCGGCTGCCGACCACGGCCAACGGCAAGCTCGACCGCAAAGCGCTGCCCGATCCGGCTCCGGCGCCGCGCCCGCCGTACGAGGCGCCGCGGGACGAGCTGGAGGAGCACCTCGCCACGTTGTTCGCCGACGTGCTCGGCGTGGAAGAGGTCGGGATCCGCGACGACTTCTTCGCCCTTGGCGGCCACTCCCTGCTCGCGCTGCGCCTGGCCATGCGGCTGCGCCAGGACCTCGGCCGGGAGGTGCCCGTCGCCACGATCCTGCCCGCGCCCACGGTCGCCCAGCTCGCCTCCGCGCTGCGGCACGACGCGGACACGCCGGTCGGCAAGGGGTGGATCGTCCCGCTGCGCGAAGGCGGGGACCGTACCCCCGTCTTCCTCGTCCACGCGCTCGGCGGCGAGGTCTTCCGCTACCAGCCGCTCGCCACAGCGCTCGGCGAGGACCAGCCCGTCTACGCGATCCCCGCGCACGGCCTGGCCGAAGGCGAGACGCCGCACGCGACGATCGCCGAGATGGCCGAGGCCTACGCCGCCTATGTCCGTTCGGTGCGGCCGCACGGCCCGTACGTGCTCGGCGGGTTCTGCATCGGCGGCAACATCGCGCTGGAGGTGGCCAGGCGGCTGCGCTCGGACGGCGAGGAGGTTCCGGCCGTCTTCCTGGCCTGGTCCTCGGCCGACGAACCGGTCGTACGCAGGTCGTTGGAGGACGACCTGGAGCTCATGGGGCACGCGCTGGCCGGCGGGCTGACCACGGTGGACATCCAGGAGTTCAGGCACCTGGAACCGGCCGAGCAACTGCTGTCGGTCATCAACGCCGCCTCCAGCGAGGGCACACTCCGGCAGCGACCCGACGACCTCGCCTACATCCGGCGCTACCTGGACGTCTTCCGCGCCAACGCCCACGCCGTCGGCCACTACACCCACGAGCCCTACGACGGCCGCGCCGTCCTGCTCATCCCCGAGGGTGACGGCGTCTCCCTCGACGAGGACTACGGCTGGCGCGCGGTCTGCGACCGGCTCGACGCCGGTTACCTGCCCGGCGCCCGCTTCAGCTCGTTCTTCCCGCCCTACGTCGCCCGCACCGCAACCGAATGGAGGAGGTGGATGGATCATGGCACAGGAGACGACGGCCAGTGATGCGCCGCCCGAGACGCCCAGCCTGTGGAAGCACAGGGACTTCCTGAAGTTGTGGAGCGGGTTCACCGCCTCCGCCTTCGGCAACGCCGTCACCGAGGTGGCCTTCCCGCTCGTCGCGATCGTCCTGCTCAGCGCCTCGGAGGAGCAGCTCGGCTTCCTCGGCGCGATCGGGCGGGTGCCGATGCTGCTGTTCCTGTTCGCCGGGTTCTGGGCGGACCGGTTCCGCAAGCGGCCCACGATGATCGTCACGGACGTGGTGCGCGGGTTCGCGCTCATGCTCATCCCCGTGCTCTGGCTGACCGGCTCGCTCAACCTGGTCTGGCTGGGTTTGGTGTCGTTCGTACTGGTCACCATGTACGTGTTCTTCGAGGTGGCCAACATGTCGCACCTGCCGTTCCTGGTGGGGCGCGAGCAGCTCGGCGACGGCAACGCCAAGCTGCAGCTCAGCACCTCGGTCGGCAAGATCGCCGGGAACACGCTCGGATCCGCGCTGGTCACCACCGTCAGCGCCGCCGTGATCCTGGTCATCGACGTGGTCTCGTTCTTCGCCTCCGCGGTCCTGTGCGCGCTGATCAAGAAGGAGGAGCCGCGGCAGGATCCCTCCGAGGACAGGCCGGGCGTGATCTCCTCGATCAAGGAGGGGCTGGTCTGGGTCTGGCGGCAGCCTCTGGTACGGCCCGGCGTCATCGCCAGCGGCTTCTACATGTTCTTCTTCACCGGCATCCAGGTGCTGCTGCCGTTCTGGATCACCAAGAGCCTGGGCATGGAGCCGTACTGGGTGGGTGTGATGTTCGCGGTCGGCGCTCCGGGGGCGATTCTCGGGTCGCTGCTGGCCGTACCGGTGATGAAGCGGATCGGCATGGGGCCCGGCTTCTTCTGGGCGACCGTGGTCGGCAACGGCTCGCTCATCCTCATCGCGCTGGCCACCGGGCCGTTCTGGCTCGCGCTGACCATGATCGGCATCTCGCAGTTCCTGCTCGGCGTGACCGGCCCGATCGCGGGCGTCAACCACACCGTGCTCAGGCAGGGCGCCACACCCGACCGGCTTCAGGGCCGCGTGATGGCCTCGCAGCGCGCCGTCGCGCTGGCCTTCGCGCCCGTCGGCGCCGCCCTGGCCGGACTGCTGGCCGCCGGGATCGGCGTCCGGCCCACGCTGATCATCTGCGCGCTCGGGGCGCTCGTCCCCGTGGTCATCCTGGCCCTGTCCCCCGTGCCCCGTACCCGCGCGATGCCCACCCCTCAGGAGTGACCATGCCTGCCACCACCGTCGCCACGCTCGACCACGCCGACCCGGTGAAGACGGCCGAACTCCTGCTCGAGCACGGCGCCGTGCTCCTGCGCGGGCTCGGCGTCTCATCCGCCGAGGAGTTCCACACGGTGGTACGCGCGTTCGGCGAGCCGTTCACCACTTACCGGCACGGCAACTCGCCGCGCGAAGCCGTACACGAAGGCGTCTGGACCTCCACCGAGTACCCGGCCGAATACCGCATCTCCCTGCACAACGAACTCTCGCAGGCGGCGCTGTGGCCCGAGCGCCTGTTCTTCTGCTGCCTCGACGCCGCCGACACCGGCGGCGCCACCCCGATCTCGGACGGCCGCGTCCTGCTGGCCGCGCTCGACCCCGAGGTGCGCGAACGCTTCACCACCCGCGGCGTCACCTACCTCCAGAACCTCCACGGCGGTTTCGGCCTGGGCAAGTCCTGGCAGGACACCTACGAGACCGCCGACCGCGCCGAGGTCGAGTCGGTCCTGCGCGCGGCGGGCGCGCGGTTCGCCTGGAGCGACGAGGGCGATCTCCGCGTACGGCAGACGCGCCCGGCCACCAGGAAACACCCGCTGACCGGCGAGGAGGTCTGGTTCAACCAGGCCGAGCAGTGGCACGTCTCCTCCCTGCCCGCCGACGAGGCCGAGGCGCTGCTCGGCCTGGTCGAGTCGGAGGAGGAACTCCCCCTGCACGCCCTCTACGGCGACGGCGCCCCCATCCCCGCCGCCGATCTCGACCACGTGCGCGAGGTCGCCCGCGCCGGCGAGTGGGCCGAGCCGTGGCGGGAGGGCGACGTCCTGGTGATCGACAACATGCTGGTCCTGCACGGCCGGCACGCCTTCACCGGCACGCGCAAGGTCCTGGTGGCGATGACGTGAGCACGCTCGTCGTCCCGGAGCACCGGGAGTTCCGCGCCGAGTGGCTGGCGGAGTCGATCCCCGCCCGCTTCCTGGCCGCCGCCCGTACCCACCCCGACCGGCCCGCGCTCGACGGCCTCACCTACGCCGAACTCGCCCGCCGCGCCGGGCGGGTGGCGTCCGCGGTGCGCGGGGCGCGGCGGGTGGCGCTGCTGCTCGACCACGGCGCGCAGACGATCGCCGCGATCCTCGGCACGCTGGGCGCGGGCGCGGCCTACGTTCCGCTCGATCCGCGCTATCCGCCGGTACGGCTGCGCCGCATGGCCGCCCTGGCCGGCGCGGACGTGGTGCTGACCTCGCCCGGCCACCTGGCTTCGGCGGGTGAGCTGCTGGAGGGGTGCCGCGTGGTGGACGTGACCGCCCTGGCCGGGGAGTCGTCGTCCGGCTGGGTGCCGGTGGATCCGGACTCGGCGGCGTACATCCTGTTCACCTCCGGCTCGACCGGGGAGCCCAAGGGGGTCGTGCAGACGCATCGGGGGGTGTTGTTCCAGGTCGCCGCCCACACGAACAACCTGCGGATCGGGCCGTCCGACCGGGTCAGTGTGCTGTCGTCGTTCAGCTTCGACATGGCGGTGACCGACACGTTCTCCGCCCTGCTGAACGGGGCGTGCGTGGTGCCGGTGGACGTGCGGGCGGCGGGCCTGTCGGAGCTGGCCGTCGCCGCCCGAGAGATCACCATTTATCACTCCACGCCGACGGTTTTCCGTTATCTGGTGGATGCGCTCGCGGACGGTGAACGGCTGTCGCGCATGCGCGCCATCGTGCTGGGCGGCGAGGCCGTGGTGGGCGCCGACCTGGAGCGCTTCCGCCGCCACTTCGGCGGCTCCTGCGTCTTCGTCAACGGCTATGGCGCCACCGAGATCTCCTTCGCCGTCCAGAACCACCTCACCCAGGCCGACGCCGCCCTCGTACCGGCCGGAGTCGTCCCCATCGGCCGCCCCCTCCCCGGCACCCGGGTCACCCTGGAGCCGGCCGGCCCGGAGGGGCAGATCGTGATCAGAAGCCCCTACCTGGCCGGCTACTGGTGCGCGCCGGCCGGGGACGCCGCCAGGTTCGGCACGGACGCCGACGGCACCCGCTTCTACCTGACCGGCGACCTGGGCCGCCTCCTGCCCGACGGCCAGATCTCCTACCTCGGCCGCCTGGACCGCCAGGTGAAGATCCGCGGCCACCGCGTGGAACCGGGCGAGGTGGAGGCTGCCCTGTCGGCGCTCCCCCGCGTGTCGAAGGCGACCGTCGTGGCCCGAGACGAACACCTCCACGCCTACGTCATCGCCGAATCCGCGGCCGGGCTCCGCGACGCCCTGTCCGAGGTGCTGCCCGAGTACATGCTGCCCACCTCGTTCACCGCCCTCAGCGCCTTCCCTTTGACCCCGACCGGCAAGGTCGACACCGCCGCGCTCCCCGCACCCCGGCCGGTCGCCACGCCGTCCACCCTCACCGCCCTGGAAGAGGTGATCGCCGCCGCCTGGCGCACCGCCCTGGACCTCCCCGAGGTGCCCAGGGACCAGAACTTCTTCGACACCGGCGGCCACTCGCTCCTGATGGCCAAGGTCCAGCTCCACCTCGAAACCACTTTGGGCCGCCGCCTCCCCCTGACCACCCTCTACACCCACCCCACCATCGCCACCCTGGCCCACCACCTCACCCAGCGGCCGACCCCCGAACCCACCCCGTCCCCCACGGACCCAACGGACCGCATGACCCGCCGCCGCCAGTCCCGCCGCGACCGCCCCACCCCACCCTGACCCCGCGCCCACAGCCCCGCCCGCACACCCCGTGCCCAGACCCCCGAGCCCACCGCCCGGCCCGCACACCCCCCAGCCGACCCACGCCCCGGTCCCCTTGAGTTACGACCGCTCACCCCACGGGCGCCTGTCCCCTCCGAACGCCGGGCGACCGCCCTGCGGTCCCGGCGGACATCCCGGCGTTCCGGCAGCGACGCCGGATCCCGGCTGGTCGAGCTGGAGATCCGGCGGGTGCCCCTGAGCACGGATCGGGCCCCGACAACCGTCCCGGAGTTCTGACCGCAATCCGGAGCCCGGCTGGTCGAGCCGGGGATCCGGCGGGCGTCCCAGATCACGGGTCGGGCCCCGGCAACCGTCCGGGGGATTCGGCGGAGTGCCGGGGGCCGGCTGGGTGTGTTGGGGATCCGGTGGTTAGCGGGGTTCAGCAGGTCGTGCCGCGGGTGGTGCCGGGATTTCGGGGGTGGGGGTTCAGCGGCGCGGGCAGGCCGGGTCAGGGGGTGAGGTGGAAGGCGGCGCTGGCTCTGACCACGCCGTTGACCATGATCTCCAGCGTGCGCGGCCCCGGAGGCTCCACGCGGGTGGTCACCGGCCGGAACGAGTGGGACCTGGTCAAGGAGAAGGCCTCCCCCGCCACCCCGGCCACCCGCTCGCCCAGGTGGAACACCCGCCGCGACCCCTCACGGCACACCGCGTAGCGCAACACCACAGGTCCGGGCTCAGAGGCCGTGACCACCACGGTGAACGGCAGCTTCTCCCCCACCGCCACCTGCCCGGCCGCCAGCGTCAGCGACTCCACCGCGCCCCCGCCCGCCCGAGCCCCGACCAGCCCCAGCGCCTCGGGATGCCCTTCACGCAACAACCCCCGTACGGCATGCCGCACCACCTTCTCCACATACGACCCGCCCGAAGCCCGCCACCCGGCCAGCAACGCGATCGCCGCCTCCGGATGCCCCTTCGTGAAGTCGTTGACATGGTTGGCCACGGACCGGCGCACGTACTCGCTCGGGTCGTCGCGCAGCCGGTTGAGGATCGGCAGCGTCGGCCCCGGCTCCATCAGCCAGCTCACCCGCGTGGCCCAGGGCAGTCGCGGCCGGGTGCCCTCGGAGGCCAGGCGGCGCAGGTGCTCGTCGGCCGAGTCCGCCCAGCCGTACATGATCTCCAGGGCGGCCCGCCCGTGACGTTCCAGGAAGGGGCGCACGGCGAACTCGGCGGTGGCGTGCGGCGTGATCGCGGCCAGCGTCTCCATCGCGACGTCGAGGTGGCCGAGCCCGTGGAGCGCGACGTAGTCGGTGGCGGGCCAGCCGCTCCACATGTCGAGCTTGGGCGCGCCGGCCCGCAGGGCGGCGGCCACGGAGGGGAACGGCAGGCCGGCGACCAGGCCGAGCGTGCTCGCGACGTGCCGCACGCGGTCCTTGAGCTCCAGCGGGCCGAGGCCGGAGACGGCCTCGTGGACGAAGCGCTCGCGCGCGAAGCCGGGCAGCGAGGCGGCGAGACCGTCGGCGAGGACCCCGACGGAGGCGGCGTTGACGAGCTCTTTCAGGGGTTGGGCCACAGTTCCACACCGTGCCACATGGCACCGACAGTTCTGGCTCGCTCCTGCAGGAACTCCTGCTCGGCGGCGTTGTCGCTGAGCTCCGGCGCGGCGGCCGGGCCCTCGACCATGGCCAGGGCCACCGCCCGGTTGAGCGCGACCACGGGTGACGCCCAGATCCGCAGCAGCTCGCCGTACAGGATGAGGATCCGCGGCCAGACCGTCACGGTGCCGCCCGCCGCTGTGAGTCCTGTCTCACTGCCGCCCACACGCGGCTCGTAGTCGATCTTCCACAGCCGGCCGTCCGCGCGGACGGTGATGGCCTCCCGGACCTCTTCCGGCGAGCCCTCCAGCTCGCCCTGCCAGCGCACCTCATGGCTCTGGACATGATCGGTCTCCTTCGTCGTCCGGTGCTTTACCCATCCGACAAACGAGGCGAGCGGAAATCGACAGCTGGTCACAAAGGATTGACTTTAAGCAAGGGTAGCCTAACCTTATGCCCGTGACAGGGAAGATCTCGCTGGCCGGAGCCGATCTCCGCCTCAGCTACCACGGTACGTGCGTGGTCGAAGAGGGCCGTATCGACCTCCGCCCCGGCCAGGTGACCGCTCTGGTCGGTCCGAACGGCAGCGGCAAGTCCACGCTTCTGCGCGCGCTGGCCAGGCTGCACCGTCCCGAAGCGGGCACGGTGACGTTCGGCGACGGCGGGTCCGCACTGGACCTGTCGCCCCGCGACTTCGCCCGCCGCGTCACGCTGCTCGCGCAGAGCCGCCCCACCCCGAGCGGGGTACAGGTCAGCGACGTGGTCGGCTACGGCCGCCACCCGTACCGGGGCCGCTGGAAGGCCGGCGACCCCGACGGCGCCGCCGCCGTCGCCCGCGCGATGACGCTCACCGGCGTCGCCGCGATGGCCGAACGCCCGGTGGACGAGCTGTCCGGCGGCGAGCTCCAGCGCGTGTGGCTGGCCACCTGCCTGGCGCAGGACACCGCCGTCCTGCTGCTGGACGAGCCCACCACGTTCCTCGACCTGCGCTACCAGGTCGAGTTGCTGGAGCTCGTCCGCGACCTGGCCGACGAGCACGACGTCGCCATCGGCCTCGTGCTCCACGACCTCAACCAGGCGGCCGAGATCGCCGACCGCATCGTGCTGCTGCACGGCGGCAGGGTCCGGGCCGACGGCCCGCCGGCCGGGGTGCTCACCGAAGAGCTCCTCACCGACGCCTACGGCATCCGCATCGACGTCACGCAAGACCCCCAGACGGGCACGGTGCGCACCCGGCCGATCGGCCGGCACCTGCCCGTCGCGACCTGACAGGAAAGACATGCTCCCCCTGCGCACGGCCCTCGCGGCCCTGGCCGCGATCGCCGCTCTCAGCGCCTGCGGCACCACCGAGACCCCCGCCCCCGCCGCGTCCTCCACCTCCGGAGGTACGGCTCCCGCCACCGCCACCCCGGTCACCGTGACCGACGCGCGGGGCAAGCCGATCACCCTTGAGCGCGCGGCCAGCAGAGTCGTCAGCCTCGAATGGGGCGAGACCGAGATGCTGGCCAGCCTCGGCGTGATGCCGGTCGGCGCCGCCGACGTCAAGGGCTACGCCACCTGGGTGACCGCCGCCCCGCTCGACGCGTCGGTCAAGGACGTGGGCCTGCGTACCGAGCCGAGCGTCGACTCCATCGCCTCCCTCCAGCCCGACCTCGTCGTCATGGAGACCGACGACGAGGGCCTGGTGGCCCAGGTGGAGAAGATCGCGCCGGTGCTGGTCTTCAAGGGCAGCGACGCGACGGGCAACTTCCAGCGCATGCGCGAGGAGTTCAAGACGCTCGCCACCGCGGTCGGCAAGACGGCGGAGGCGGACAAGGCGCTGTCGGACTTCGACGCCGCCCTGGCCGACGGCAAGCAGAAGCTGGCCGCCGCCGGCGTCGCGGGCAAGCCGTTCGCCATGGCCGACGGGTGGAAGGAAGGCAGCACGATCTCCGTCCGCCTGTTCGGCAAGGGCGCGCTGGTCTCCGACGTGGCCGAGGGGCTCGGGCTCAAGAACGCCTGGACCGGCAAGGTCGACAAGGTCTGGGGCCTCGGCAACACCGACGTCGAGGGCCTGACCGCGCTCAAGGACGCCGACACCCGCTTCTTCTACAGCGCCTCCGACGGCGTCGACGTCTTCGCCGACGGCCTGGCCTCGAACGCCATCTGGAAGTCGCTGCCGTTCGTGAAGAAGCAGGGCGTCACCAAGCTGCCCGACGGCATCTGGACCTTCGGTGGCCCGGCGTCGTGCAAGCAGTACGCGGAGGCGCTCGTCAAGGCCCTCACCGCTTGAGCACGCTCACGTCCGTCGAGGTCCCGATCACGCCGCTGAGGCGGGTCGGGACCGCGGGGGTCTTCCTCCTCGCGCTGGCGGCGCTCGTGCTGGTCTCGGCCGTGCACATCACCCAGGGCACCTCGTCGGTCGGCGCCATGGACGTGTTGTCCGGCGTCTTCGGCGGCAGCGACGAGGCGGTCAGGGTACTGCTGGCCTCCCGGCTGCCCCGGCTGCTCGCCGGGGTCGCGGTCGGCGTCGCGCTCGGCGCGGCGGGCTCACTGCTGCAGTCGGTCGCCCGCAACCCGATGGCCTCGCCGGACACGCTCGCCGTCAGCAACGGCGCCTACCTGACCGTCGCCACGGCGGCCGCGTTCGGCCTCTCGCTGCCGGTCGTGCTCTCCGGCGGCCTCGCCTTCTTCGGCGGGCTGGCCGCCGCCGCGCTGGTGCTGGCGTTGTCGGCGGGCGGGCGTACTGGCACCACCCGGCTCATCCTGGCCGGTTCCGCCACCGCGCTGGCGCTCGGTTCACTCACCAACCTCGTCATGATCCTCTTCCAGGAGGGCACGACCGGTCTGTACGCCTGGGGCAGCGGCTCGCTGGTCCAGAGCGACCTGGACGCGGTCACCCAGCTCGGCCCGGTAATCCTGGCCTGCCTGCTGGCCGCCATGGCCGCCGGTCCCAAGCTGGACATCCTCGGCCTGGGCGACGACACCGCCTCCGTGCTCGGCGTCAACGTGCGCAGGCTGCGCCTCGTCCTGACGTTGCTGGCCGTGGTGCTGGCGGCGGCGGCCGTGACGATCGCCGGTCCCATCGGCTTCGTCGGCCTCTGCGCGCCGGTGATCGTGCGGCTGCTGCCCAGGTCGATCCCCGGCCTGCACCGCAACCGCTCGTTGCTGCCGCTGTCCGCGCTGGCCGGGGCGCTCATCGTGCTCGGCTCCGACATCCTGCTGCGGGCCGTGCTCGGCGCGCAGGCCGGGGTGGACGTGCCGCCCGGCGTGGTCACGACGCTGCTGGGCGCGGTGGTCATGATCTGGCTGGCCCGCCGCTACCGCGACGCCGGTCCCACCCGGCAGCCGCCCGCCGTACGCACGGTCGTCGGCCGTTCCCGCGTCGCCTTCCTCGTCGTCGTCGCGATCTGCCTCGCGCTCCTGACCGGGGCCGCGGTGCTCGGCATGCTGGGCGGCGACACGTGGCTGCTCACCGGGGACGTGGCCAACTGGCTGCAGGGCCGTACCGGACGGGCCCTCACCTACGTGCTCGACCAGCGCTACCCGCGCGTGCTCGCCGCGTTGCTGGCCGGAGCGGCGCTCGCCGTGGCCGGCACCGCCGTGCAGGCGGTCTGCCGCAACCCGCTCGCCGAGCCCGGCGTGCTCGGCGTGACCACGGGCGCGGGAGTGGGCGCGATCGCCCTGCTGACGACGGTTCCGATGGCGGGCATCTGGGCGATGACGGGGGCGGCGGGCGCGGGCGCGCTGGTCGCGTTCGGCCTGGTCTACCTGCTGTCGTGGCGCGGCGGCCTGAACTCCGACCGGCTCGTCCTCATCGGCGTCGCCGTCCAGGCGGCCTGCACGGCGATGACCGTCCTGATCATCGTCAAGTCGGACCCCTGGAACACCGCGAAGGCCCTGACCTGGCTGTCCGGCTCCACCTACGGCAGGATGCCGATCCAGCTGATCCCGGTCGCGCTGGCGCTGGTGGTGTCCGTCCCGCTGATCGCCTGGCTCCGCCGCGACCTGGACCTGCTCGCGCTCAACGAGGACACGCCGCGCGTGCTCGGCGTCCCCCTTGAGCCGGTACGGCTGGCCGCCCTGGCCGCCTCCGTCGTGCTGACCGCGACGGCGGTGTCGGCCGTCGGCGTGGTCGGATTCGTCGGCCTGGTCGCCCCGCACGCCGCGCGGGCCCTGGTCGGCGCCAAGCACGCGCGTGTGCTCCCGGTCGCCGCGCTGCTGGGCGCGCTCCTGGTCAGCCTGGCCGACACCCTGGGCCGCACGGTCATCGCCCCCGCCCAGGTTCCGGCCGGGCTGGTGACGGCGCTGATCGGCACGCCGTACTTCGTCTGGCTCCTGTGGCGCTCACGCGCCCGCTAGATGTACTTGGCCATGATCTTGATGACACGTGGCCATGATTGATTGATCATGAAGAAGACCTCCGGCGTAGTGGAGTTGCTGACTTCACCCACGCAG
>NZ_JBITGW010000036.1:0-66863 GCF_044457345.1 Nonomuraea sp. NPDC050547 | reverse complement strand
GGCGCGCCCGCCGCCCCCGGGGGGCCCCGCGCGGCGCCCCCGGGCGGGGGGGCGCGCCCCCCCCCGGGGGGGGGGGGGGGGGGGGGCCCGCCCCCCCCCCCCCCCCCCCGGCCGGGGTCAGGCCGTGGCCGGTGCCTGGGGGAGTTCGCGCATCCGGGGGATCGGCGACATCGCCAGCACGATCATCGGCACGACCGCGCCGATCACCGCCGCCACCAGCACCACCGGCCGCATCCCCACGGCCTGGCCGAGGAACCCGGCCACCAGCGCGCCCAGCGGCGCGGGCACCAGCCCCATCGCCCAGATGGTCGCGATGACCCGTCCCATGAGCTCCCGGGGCGTGGCCGACTGCAGCACGGTGATGTTGTTGACCACGAACACCTGCGTGCACAACCCGACCAGCAGCTGCGAGAACGCCAGCATCGCGATCGCCAGCCACACCGGCCCCCCGGCCAGCGGCACCAGGATCAGCGCGCTGTTGCCGATCACCGTGGACCAGAACATGGTGGGCCCAGGCCCCGCCCCCTTCATGAGCCGCACCGACAACCACGCTCCGGCCACCGCCCCGACCCCGCCGACGGCCAGCACGGCCCCGACCCAACCGGCGGGCACCCCGGCCCCGTCGATCACGTACGGGATGTAGAGCGTCTGCAGGATGCCGATGTCGAAGAAGGAGTAGACCGCGCTGGCGATGGCCAGCGGGCGGACGACCGGGTGGCTCATCACCCAGCCGAACCCCGCGCGGATCGCCGCGATCATGCTGCCGCCCTCGTCGGGCGGCGGCGGGTCCTCGCGCTTGCGGATGGAGATCAGGCAGAGCGCCGACAGGACGTAACTGATCGCGTCCACCAGGATGACCAGCGGCGCCGAGCGGGTGGCGATGAGGAACCCGGCCAGGCTGGGCCCGACCGCCTTGGAGACCGAGTCGCTGAGCTGCAGCTTGCTGTTGCCGTCACCGAGGTGCTCGGGGGCCACCAGCACCGGCAGGTACGACCGGTAGGCGATCTCGAAGAGCACCCCGAACACGCCCATCACGAGCACGACCACGTACAGCCACCACAGCGTCAGCATGTCCATGACGAACAGCACCGGCACGGTCGCCAGCATGAGCGCGCGGATGACGTCGCTCCAGATGAGCACGGGACGGCGCCGCATCCGGTCCACCCAGACGCCCACGACGAAGAACAGCACCATGGGCAGCCTGGACAGCGCGCCGAGCACGCCCATCTCGGCGACGGAGGCGTGCAGCCACAGGTACGCGACGATCGGCATGGCGAGCACCGTCACCTGGGAGCCGACCAGTGACAGGCTCTCGCCGCTCCACAGCTTGAGGAAGTCGCGGTTCTTCCACAGCGTCGCGGGCGGCTCAGTCGTGGGGGGTGATGCCATGGTCGATGCTGCTCCTCAGTTCGGCGGCCGCCAGGGCGACCCGGGGCTCGTACATGACGGTGAAACGCTCGCCGTGGATGGGCGAGATGCGCAGGCGGCCGGTGACGACGTCGCTCCATCCCATGTCGTCGGGCGGGACGCCCTCGGCGGCGGGCGAGAACAACAGGACGTCCCCGTCGTAGGGGGCGTGCCGGAAGTGGCCGACGGCGTGCGCGTTGGCGCGGAAGACGTCGACGAAGCGTCGGGCCTGGCGCAGGTCGGCGGTGTCGGGCTGCAGGGTGTCGGCGCGGGCGGCGGCGTCGATCACGGCCAGCAGCCGCTCGTCCGGGCTCATCCGGTGCAGGTCGTCGAGGTCGACCTGCACCTTGCCGCCGGCGAGGGCGTGGGTGAGCAGGACGGCGTCGTCCTCGAGCGAGGCGCGCAGCACCGGCTCGTCGGCGTCGGAGTAGAACAGGACGAGGAGCGGCACCTCCTCGCCCATCTCCCGTAACCGGCGGGCGGTCTCCAGGGCGATGTTGCCGCCGATGCAGTACCCGCCCAGCACGTACGGGCCGTGCGGCCGGAGCTTGAGCAGGTGGGCGGTGTAGTCGTCGACCATCTCCGCCAGCGTGGCGTGCGGCTCCTCGCCGGGGGACAGGCCTGCCGCCTGGATGGCGTAGACGGGCTGGTCGGAGCCGAGGTGGCGGGTCAGCGGCAGGTAGCGGAAGACCTGGCCGCCCAGTGCGTGGAACAGGAAGATCGGGTCGCGCTCGCCGGTGGGCCGCAGCGGCACGATCCGTTCGGGGGCGCCGTCGTTGTCCTGGGGACGGCGCAGCTCGACGGCGAGCTGGGCGACGGTCGGCGCGGTGAGCACGGTCGACAGCGGCACGTCGCGGCCCAGCTCCTTGCGCAGCCGCATGGTCAGGCGCAGGGCCAGCAGCGAGTGGCCGCCGAGGGCGAAGAAGTCGTCGTGCACGCCGACGTCGTCGACGCCGAGCGTCTCCTCCCACAGCGTGCCCAGCTTGGCCTCGAACGGGTCGCGCGGCGGCATGTACGGCGCCCGCCCGGCGTCACCGGGCTCCGGCAGGGCGGCACGGTCGAGCTTGCCGTTGGCGGTGACCGGCAGCGCGTCGAGGCGTACCCAGGTGGCCGGGACCATGTGCTCGGGCAGCTTCTCGCGCAGCGCCGGGGTGAGATCGGGCAGGTCGCCGCCCTCGGGGACGACGTAGCCGACCAGCCGTTCGCCGCGCAGCACGACGACGGCGGCGCGGACGGCCGGATCGGCGGCCAGCAGCCCCTCGATCTCGCCGAGCTCCACCCGCTGGCCGCGGATCTTGACCTGGAAGTCGGTCCTGCCGAGGTACTGGACCTCGCCGGTGGTCAGCCAGCGGGCCACGTCGCCGGTGCGGTACAGGCGTTCGCCGGGCGGGCCGTACGGGTCGGGGACGAACCGTTCGGCGGTGAGCTCCGGCCGGTTGACGTAGCCGCGGGCGAGCTGGACGCCGCCCAGGCACAGCTCGCCCGGGGTGCCGACGGGGACCCGGTGGCCGTCGGCGCCGAGGACCTCCAGGCGGGTGTTGGCGACGGGCCGGCCGATGGGCACCAGCCGTTCGCCCGGCTCGCAGGGATGCCAGGTGACGTCGACGGCCGCCTCCGTGGGGCCGTACAGATTGTGCAGCTCGGTCTGGGGGAGGCGCTCGTGGCAGCGGGCGGCGAGCTCGGCCCCGAGCGCCTCGCCGGAGCAGATGAGGCGGCGCAGCGCCGGCAGGGCGGGCTCGTCGAGGAACAGCTCCAGCATGGACGGCACGAAATGCATGGTGGTGACGTCGAAGGCGGCCAGGCGGGCACTGTCGCGGTGGGCGCCAGGCTCGGCGACCACCAGCCCGGCGCCGACCATGAGCGGCCAGAACAGTTCCCACACCGAGACGTCGAACGACAGCGGCGTCTTGTGCAGCACCCTCTCGTCCGCGCCCAGCCCGAACGCCTCCTGCATCCACCGCAGCCGGTTGACGATCGCCCGGTGGGAGACGCCGACCCCCTTGGGCCGGCCGGTGGAGCCGGAGGTGAAGATCACGTACGCCAGCGCGTCGGGATGCACGCGCGGCGGCGCGGAGGCGAGGGCGGGGACGGGCCCGTCGAGCGGGAGGGCGACGCCGTCCGGTAGCGAGGACGTTCCCGCCGGACCGGTCAGCACCGTGCGCGCCCGCGCGTCCTCGATCATGTACGCCAGCCGCTCCGGCGGCAGATCGGGCTCCAGCGGCAGGTAGGCGGCCCCGGCGCCGAGCACTCCGAGCAGCGCGGGCAGCAGGTCGGGCCCGCGTTCGAGGCAGACGCCCACGACGTCGCCCGGCCGCGTACCGGCGGCGAGCAGCCGGGCCGTGACGGCATCCGCCCGCCCGGCCAGCTCGCCGTAGGTGATCCACGCCCCGTCGTAGCCGACGGCGGGCGCGCCGGGCGTGCGCGCGGCCTGCTCCCCGATCAGCTCATGGAGCACCCCGCCCGGGTACGGCCGCGCCGTGCCGTTCCACCCGTCGATGGCGGCGGCGTCGAGGGAGAGGTAGGGATCGGCGGGTCGCGGATCGGCGGCGGGATCGGCGGCCTGGTCCAGCGCGATGAGATAGAACTCACCGATCCGCCCGATCTGCTCAGCGCCGAACTGGGCCCGGTCATAGGTGAGGGTCAGGTCGAATCCGCCGTGCTCACGCGAGCGGCTGAACGCGGCCGCGAACGGCACGTCGGTCTGCTCGAAGAACTCCTGGCCGACGATCTCGATCCCGGGCAGCTCGCGGTAGACGTGGAAGTCGCGGAAGTCGAACAACACGTCCAGCAGCGGGGAACGGCCCGCCGCCCGCTGGATCTCGAACAGCGGATACCGCCGGTGCGGCAGCAGCGCCACCTCCGCGTCGAACACCCCGCGCGCCAGCTCCGCCCAGGTCGGGGCGTTCACGTCCAGGCGCAGCGGCACGGTGTTGAGGAACAGGCCGAGGACCTCCTCACCGGCCTCGCTCTCCGGACGGCTGTGGGCGACCAGGCCGGTCATCACCTCGTTCTCGCCGGTGAGCAGGGCGAGCACGCGCAGGTGGGCGGCGAGCAGCAGGGTGCGCAACGGCACCGCCAGCTCTCTGGCCGCCGCGCCGAGCCGTTCCAGCAGTTCCGCCGCCAGCGGCAGCCGCAGTTCCTCCGCCCCCGGCTCGCCGTGCTCGCCGGGCAGGCGGGGCAGCCGGGTGTCGGGGGCGCCGGCCACCTGGGCGTGCCAGAAGCCGCGCGTCTCGGGCGCGGCCACCGCGGCGCGCTCGGCGGCCACCAGTTCGCGGAAGGCCGCGGCGGGCGGGGTGAGCGGCAGCCGTTCACCGCTCAGTTGCCCGTGGTAGCGCTGGAGCAGCTCGGTGACCAGGGACGCCACGCTCCACCCGTCGAGGATGGCGTGGTGGAAGCTCAGGCTGAACGCGAACAGCTCACCGGGCAGCACGTGCACGTGCGCGCGGGCCAGCGGCGGCGAGGCCCAGTCGAACGGCCGCCGCTTCTCCGCCTCCGACCACGCGGCCAGCCGCCCGGCGGCCGCCGGATCGCCCGACAGGTCCGTCACCTCCAGCGGCAGCGTGGCCGTACGGTGCACGAGCTGCAACGGCTCGCTGAACCCGCTCACGTCGATCGAGGTGCGCAGGACGGGATGCCGGGCGGTCACCTCGGCCAGCGCCCCCTCGAACGCCCCGGCGTCGAACCGGCCGCGCAAGGTGATCGTGGTCAGGTCGTGGTAGGTGGCCGCATCCGGCTCGTACGCGCTGTGGTAGAGCATTCCCGCCTGCAGCGCGGCCAGAGGATAGGCGTCCTCCAGGCCGCGTGCGGCTCCCGTCGTCACGGTCATCGCGCCTCGCCTTCCAGCAGTCGTGCCAGGTCCTCGGGATTGAGCAGGCCGAACGGCGTCTCGGGCGCCTCGGGTGGTTCGGCCGCCGGTGCGGGCAGGAGCCGTCCGGCCAGATCTCTGACGGTCTGGTGGAGGAAGAGCTGCTCCAGCCGGACCGCGTAACCGGCCTCACGCAGGCGGGAGACCACCTTGAGGCTGCGGATGGAGTCGCCGCCTACGGCGAAGAAGTTGTCGTGGGCCGAGACCCGCTCCAGCCCGAGCACTCCCTGCCAGGCGGCGGCGACGGCCCGTTCGGCCGGCCCCTCCGGCTCGGCGTGCGCGGCGGTCTCGGGGGCCCGGGGATCGGGCAGGGCGTTCCTGTCGAGCTTGCCGCTGCGGTTGAGCGGCAGTTCGGCGAGGACGGTCCAGGTCCGGGGGATCATGTGGTCGGGCAGGGTGTCGCGCAGCAGGCGCTCCCAGGTGCCCGCCGCCTCCTCCGCGACCGGGACCACGTATCCGGCCAGGCGCAGCCCGGCGCCGTCCTCGATGGCGCGCACGGCCGCGGCGCGCACGCCGGGCAGGGCCGCCAGGGCCGCCTCGATCTCGCCCGGTTCGACCCGCATGCCGCGGATCTTGACCTGGTGGTCGGACCTGCCGAGGTACTCGATCTCGCCGTCGGGGCGCCATCGGGCCAGGTCGCCGGTGTCGTACAGGCGGCCGCCCGGGGGACCGTACGGGTCGGGGACGAAGCGTTCGGCGGTCAGCGCGGGACGGGCCGCGTACCCCCGGGCGAGTTGCACGCCGCCGATCCACAGCGCGCCCGGGATGCCGACGGGCACGCGGTTCATGCGGGCGTCGAGGATCTCCAGCCGGGTGTTGGCCACCGGCCGCCCGATCGGGATCGTGCCCTCGCCCGCGCGGCACACGTGCCACGACACGTCCACCGCCGCCTCGGTCGGCCCGTACAGGTTGTGCAGGCCCGCCGCGGGCAGCGCGGCGGCGAAGCGGGCGGCCAGGTCGGCGCCGAGCGCCTCCCCCGAGCACACCACGGTGCGCAGCGCGCCGAGCCGCGCCTCCAGCTCGGGCTCGGCCAGGAAGAAGTCGAGCATCGACGGTACGAAGTGCACGGTCGTGACCGACTCGCCGGCCATCAGAGCGGCCAGGTGGGCGGGGTCGGCCTGCCCGCCGGGCCGCGCGACGACCAGCCCCGCCCCGGTCAGCAGCGGCCAGAACAGTTCCCACACCGACACGTCGAACGAGAAGGGCGTCTTGTGCAGCACCCGGTCGTCCCCGGTCAGCCGGAAGGCGTCCTGCATCCAGTCCAGCCGGTTCACGATCGCCCGGTGCGAGATCCCCACGCCCTTGGGCCGGCCGGTGGAACCGGAGGTGAAGAGCACGTACGCGAGCGAGTCCGGGTGCGGCCGGATCCCGAGCGGCCCGCCGTCCTCCGCGGCGACGGCCCCGGCGTCGCGATCGAGCAGCACCGCCGCCACGCCGCCGAGACCGGTAGCGGGATCGGTGACGAGATCGGCGAAACGTTCGGCGGAGACGGCCAGCCGGGCGCCCGCGTCGGCCATCATGCCCGCCAGGCGCTCGGCCGGGTGGTCGGGCTCCAGCGGCAGGTACGCCGCCCCGGTGGCGACCACCGCGTGCACGGCGACGACCAGGTCCGCCCCTCGCTCCAGGCACACCCCGACGACCTGGCCCGGCCCGGCCCCGAGCGCGCTCAGCCGCCTGGCCAGGCGGTTCACCCGGCCGGTGAACTCGGAGTAGGTGAGCCAGGCCCGGGTTCCGTCCGGAGCCTCGTATCCCAGCGCGGGCGCGTGCGGCGAACGGACCGCCTGCGCGGCCACCAGCTCCGGCAGCGTGCCGTCCGCGACGGGCGTGCCGGTGTCGTTGGCCTGGTGAACGGCGTCGAGCTCGGCCGGGGTGAGCAGGGGCAGGTCGGCGACCGGCCGCTCCGGCTCGGCCACCGCGGCCGTCAGGAAAGCGCGGAAGTGGTCGGCGAAGCGCTCCATCCGGTCGTGCTCGAACAGGTCCGTCGCGTAGTGCAGCACTCCGGTGAGCCGGTCGCCGCCCTCCTCGATCACCAGGTGCAGGTCCGCCTGCGTCACCCCCGGATCGATGTTCAGGGTGCGCAGGGCCAGCCCCGCCACGTCCGGCGGCGCGGGAGGCACGTTCTGGTAGGCCAGCATCACCTGGAACAGCGGGTTGCGGGCCAGGTCACGGTCCTGGGCCAGCTCCTGCACCAGCACCTCGAACGGCAGCTCGGCGTGCTCGTGCCCGTCCAGGACACGTTCGCGGGTGCGCGCGAGCAGTTCGGCGAAGCTCGGTTCGCCGGACAGGTCGCCGCGCAGCACGAGCGTGTTCAGGAACAGCCCGGCCATCTCCTCCACGTCCGGATGCGCGCGGCCGGAGACCGGGGTGCCGACCGGGATGTCGGCCCGTCCGGTGTAGCGGGCCAGCACCGCCTGGAGCGCGGCCAGCAGCACCATGAACGGCGTCGCCTGCCGTTCCAGCGCCAGCGCGTGCACCGCCGCCGTCGTCGCGGCGTCGATCGGGAACGTCAGCCGCCGCCCGGCCATGCTCGCCGGCCCGTGACGGTGCCGGTCGGCCGGCAGGTCCAGGGAGGCGGGCAGGCCGGCGAGCGCGTCCTTCCAGTACGCCAGGCCGGCCGCCCGCCCGGAGACCCGCGCCCGATGCCAGGCGGCGAAGTCCCGGTAGCCGGCCCTGAGCGCGGGCAGCTCGGCCGGGGCGCCGGTGACCCGTGCGCGGTAGAGCTCCATCAGGTCGCGCAGCAGGATCGACAGGCTCCACCGGTCGGTGATGACGTGGTGCAGGGTGAGGTACAGCTCGTGCTCGGCCGGGCCGCGCCGTACCAGGGCGGCCCGCGCCAGCGGACCTTCGGCCAGGTCGAAGCGGTGACGCGCCTCCTCCAGCCCCACGTCAGGACCTTCTCGCACGGTCAGCCGCGCCCTCCGGGCGCCCTCGCGCAGGGCGGGTTCGCCGTCGTCGGCCACGATGACCAGGCGCAGGGCCTCGTGCCTGGCCACCAGGTCGTCGAAGGCGGCGCTCAGCGCGGCCACGTCCAGCGGTCCGGTCAGCCGCTCGGCCCAGGCGACGTTGTAGGCGGGGTTGCCGGGGTCCAGCTGGTCGAGGAACCAGAGGCGGGCCTGCGCGTGGGAGGGCCGCGCGACGGCCTGCCCGGCGAGGGGGATGCCTCCGGTGACGGCCCCGCCGGCGGGGAGGAGCGGGGCCAGGCCCGCGATCGTCGGGGTCGCGAAGCAGCGGCGCAGCGTCACGTCCGCGCCGTGGGCCTCCCTGAGCCTGACCACCAGGCGCATGGCCAGCAGGGAGTGGCCGCCCAGGGTGAAGAAGTCGTCCTCGACGCCGAAGTCGCCGCGTTCGAGCAGTTCGCTCCAGAGGGCGTGCAGGACGTGTTCCGCGGGGGTGCGCGGTGGGATGAACGTGGTGGTGGTGGTGTTTTGGGGTGGGGGGAGGGCGGCGCGGTTGAGTTTGCCGCTGGGCAGGACGGGGAGGTCGGTGACGGTGACGAAGGCGGTGGGGATCATGGCGTCGGGCAGGCGGGCGCGTAGGTGTGCGCGGAGTTCGGTTTCTTGGGTGGTGCCGGTGGTGTAGGCGACGAGGCCGCGTCCGCCGGGGGCGTCGTCGCGTACGGCTATGACGGCTCGTTGTACGGTGGGGTGTTCGCCGAGGACGGCGGCGACCTCGTCGAGTTCGATGCGCACGCCGCGCACCTTCACCTGGTCGTCGAGACGGCCGAGGCATTCGAGGGTTCCGTCGGGGCGCCGGCGGGCCAGGTCGCCGGTGCGGTAGAGGCGGCCGCCGGGCGGGCCGAAGGGGTCGGGCACGAAGCGTTCGGCGGTCAGCGCGGCCCGGCCGTGGTAGCCGCGGGTCACTCCGGCGCCGCCGAGCAGCAGCTCACCCGGCACGCCCACCGGGACCGGACGCAGGTCGTCGTCCACCACATAGGTCGTGGTGTTGGCGACCGGGCGGCCGATCGAGCCGCCCCTGCCGTCGGTGACGTGGAGCCTGGTGGACCACACGGTGGTCTCGGTCGGGCCGTACAGGTCCCACAGCTCGTCGGTGACGGTGAGCAGGCGCGCGGCCAGCGGGCCGGGAAGCGCCTCGCCCGAGCTGACCACCCGCGGGACCCGGTGGGCCAGCGCGGGCAGCAACCCCTCCAGCACGGAGGGAGTGGCCTGGACGGTGTGCAGGTCGCCGTTCCGGAGGAGTTCGTGGACGTCTTCGATGGCGGTGACCGAGCCGACGACGACCGTGCCGCCGCTGACCAGCGGTCCGAAGATCTCGGCCATCGAGATGTCGAACGAGACCGACGTCAGGAACAGGTAGCGCGCGCCGGGCGCCAGGCCGGGGCTTTCGCGCAGGTCGCAGAGCAGATTGACCAGACCCCTGTGCGGCACCACCACGCCTTTGGGCCGGCCGGTGGAGCCGGAGGTGTAGATCAGGTACGCGCACTGGTCCGGATGGAACGCGGGCTCCGCCACGGGAGCGGCCCTCCCGATGCCCTCGTCGAGCAGGAGCACGCGCGCGGCCGCCGGCAGACTGTCCCTGAGCGAGGTGACGGTGACCGTCAGGGCGGCGCCGGAGTCGTCGAGGATCTGCCGCTGCCGTTCGGGCGGATAGCCGGGATCCATGGGGACGAAGCTGCCGCCGGACTTGAGCACGCCCAGCAACGCCACCACCACGTCCGGGTGCCGGGGCAGGCAGACGGCGACCCTGTCCTCGCGGCCGACGCCGAGCGCCCGCAGTTCCGCGGCCAGGTCGTCCGCGCGCGACTCCAGCTCGGCGTAGGTCAGCGAGACGCCGTCCCGGCCCTCGACCGCGGTGGCCTCGGGGGTGCGGGCGGCCTGCTCGGCCACCAGGTGGTGGATGCCGCCTTCCGGGTACGGCCGCGCGGTCTCGTTCCAGGCGCGCAGGGTGTTCCCGAGCTCGGCCGCGTCCATGAGCGGCAGCTCCGACAGCCGCAGGCCGGGATCGGCGACCGCCGCCCCCAGCAAGGTGCGCAGATGCGTGGTCAGGCGCCGCGCGCGGTCCTCGTCGAACAGATCGGTGGCGTAGTCGAGCACGCACACCAGCGACCCGTCCGCGCGCTCCTCCACGATGAAGTCCAGATCGAACATGGCGGTCCCGGAGCGCACGCCCAGCCGCTCCAGGCGCAGCCCGCGCGGACCGCCGGGCGGCGCCTGCGGCACGTTCTGGTAGGCGAGCATCACCTGGAAGAACGGGTTGCGGGACAGGTCCCGCCCGCTGGAAAGTTCCTCCACCAGCGTCTCGAACGGCAGGCCCGCATGCTCGAACGCGGCCAGCGTCCGCTCCTTGGTCCGCCGTACCAGCTCGGCGAAGTCAGGGTCGCCGGACAGGTCGCCGCGCAGCACCACCGTGTTCAGGAACAGCCCGACGGTCCGGTCCAGGGAGGGATGCGGCCGGGCCGACATCGGCGTGCCGACCGGGATGTCGGCCCGGCCGGTGTAGCGGGCGAGCAGCGCCTGCAGCGCGGCGAGGAGGACCATGAACGGGGTGGCGCGCTGCCCGGCGGCCAGCTCGCGCAACCCGGTGGCCAAGGTGTCGTCCAGCTCGAACACCAGGCGGCGGCCCCGGTTCGACTGCATGGGCGGGCGCGGCCGGTCGGCCGGCAGGTCGAGCACGTCGGGCAGGTCGTCGAGGGCCTTGCGCCAGTAGTCCAGGTCGCCTTCCCCGGACGGCCGGCCCTGCTGCCAGGCCACGTAGTCGGCGTACTCCACCGGCCGCTCGGGCATCGGTTCACCGGAGTAGAGCCGGAAGAGGTCGCCGAACAGGATCTCCACCGACCAGCGGTCGGCCAGGATGTGGTGCAGGGTCAGGAACAGACGGTGTTCCCGAGGCGCCACGCGCACCAGGCGGGCCCTGGTCAGCGGTCCGGCGCTCAGGTCGAAGGCGAAGCGGGCCTCCTCGCGGGCGACGGCGTCGGCCTCCCCGGCCGGCATCGTCTCGACGCTCAACGCGGGGCGGAGATGGCCGGGAGCCTGGCGGGGCTCGCCGTCGCGGGTCTCGATCACGTGGCCGAGGATCGGATGCCGGTCCACGAGCGCGTCGAACGCCTTGGCCAGCGCGGCGGCGTCCAGGTCGCCCTCGATCCGGTACGCCCACGACAAGGTGTAGGCGGGGTTGCCCGGGTCGAGCTGGTCGACCACCCACAGGCGGCGCTGGGCGGCCGACAGGGCCCCGGCGTCCGAGGCCGGGCGGGGCGGGATGGACGACGCCCCCTTGTCCGCCGCCCGGGTGCGGGCGAGGCGGGCCTCCAGCGCGGCGCGCCGTTCCGGGCTGAGCCCGGCCAGCCGCGCGCGTACCCCGTTCCCGTCGCTCACTGCTCCTCCTCCAGGAGATCCAGCAGGTCGGCATCCGTGAGTCCTTCTTCGAGCACCGCGAGCGCCTGCTCCTCGACGGTCGTGGCGTCGAAGCAGCGCCGCAGCGGCAGCTCCACGCCGAACTCCTCGTCGATCCGGCCGATGAGGCGGACCACCAGCAGTGAGTGGCCGCCCAGGGCGAAGAAGTCGTCGGTCATCCCGACGCGCTCGCGGCCGAGCAGCTCGGCCCAGATCCTGGCGATGCCCTCCTCCATCGGGGTGCGCGGTGGGGTGAACGTGGTGGTGGTGTTTTGGGGTGGGGGGAGGGCGGCGCGGTTGAGTTTGCCGCTGGGCAGGACGGGGAGGTCGGTGACGGTGACGAAGGCGGTGGGGATCATGGCGTCGGGCAGGCGGGCGCGCAGGTGTGCGCGGAGTTCTGTTTCCTGGGTGGTGCCGGTGGTGTAGGCGACGAGGCCGCGTCCGCCGGGGGCGTCGTCGCGTACGGCTATGACGGCTCGTCGTACGGTGGGGTGTTCGCCGAGGACGGCGGCGACCTCGTCGAGTTCGATGCGCACGCCGCGCACCTTCACCTGGTCGTCGAGACGGCCGAGGCATTCGAGGGTTCCGTCGGGGCGCCGGCGGGCCAGGTCGCCGGTGCGGTAGAGGCGGCCGCCGGGCGGGCCGAAGGGGTCGGGCACGAAGCGCTCGGCGGTCAGCGCGGCCCGGCCGTGGTAGCCGCGGGTCACTCCGGCGCCGCCGAGCAGCAGCTCACCCGGCACGCCCACCGGGACCGGACGCAGATCGTCGTCCACCACATAGGTCGTGGTGTTGGCGACCGGCGCGCCGATGAGCATCGTGGCGGGGGAGTGCGGCACCCGGTACGCCGTCGACCAGATCGTCGTCTCCGTGGGCCCGTAGAAGTTCCACAGCTCGTCGGTGACCGTGAGCAGGCGCGCGGCCAGGCCGAGGGGCAGCGGCTCGCCGCCGAGGATCACGCGGGGGAGCCCGGACGGCAACTGCTCGACCGCCAGGCTCGCCACCGACGGCGTGAGCTGGACCAGGTCCGCGTCCTCGGCCGCCCGGCGGAGCTCCTTGGGCGTGCGGGCGGCGTCCTCGGGAGCGATCACGAGCGTCCCACCGGACAGCAGCGGCGTGAAGATCTCCAGCGCCGCGATGTCGAACGAGAGCGAGGTCATGTACAGCGCGCTGCCGCCGCCCAGCCGCCGGATCACATCGGTGACCAGGTTGACCACGCCGCGATGCGGCACCTGCACCCCCTTGGGGCGGCCGGTGGAGCCGGAGGTGTAGATCGTGTACGCCAGATGGTCCGGCCGCACCGGCGGCAGCGGCCCGGCGCTCCCGGAGACCTGGTCGAGCAGCAGCTCCGGGGGACGCTGCGCCGGCAGCCGGTCGAGGTGGGCGGAGTCCGTGAGCAGCAGGGCGGCGCCGGAGTCGGCCAGCAGATACGCCAGCCGTTCCACCGGGTACGCCGCGTCCAGCGGCACATAACACGCGCCCGCCCGCAGCACCGCGAGCAGCGCGACGACCTGGCGCACGCCACGCGGCAGGCACAGCGCCACCCGCGACTCGACCCGAACGCCTTCCGCCACCAGCCGCCCGGCCAGCGCTTCCGTGCGGTCGTCGAGCTCGGCGTAGGTGAGCTCCTCACCGTCCGGCGCGCGCACCGCCACCGCGCCGGGCGTACGCGCCGCCTGCTCGCCGACGAGCTCGTGCAGGGCCTTGTCCGGGTACGGCGCGGCGGTGTCGTTCCACCCGGTCAGCAGCTCGGTCCGCTGAGCGGGCGTCATCAGCGGCAGCTGCGACAGCCGCGTGCCGGGCTCGGCGGCGGCCGCCTCCAGGATCAGCCGGTAGGAGCCGGCCAGGCGCTCGATCGTGCCGGGGTCGAACAGGTCGGTGCTGTACTCGAAGTAGACGCCGGCGCCGTCGGCCGTCCTGACGATGTCCAGGTTCAGGTCCAGCTGGGCGGTGCCGTTCGGGAACTGCCCGCGCGCGCTCATCGGCAGCAGGTTGAAGCCCACCTGGTAGAGCGGTGTGCGGCTGGTGTCACGGACCGGCTGGAGCGCCTCGACCAGCCGGTCGAACGGCACCTCGGCGTGGTCCAGAGCGTCGAGGACGGTCTCGCGCACCCGCTCCAGCAGCGTGCCGAACGACGGGTCCCCGCTCAGGTCGCCGCGCAGCACCAGGGTGTTGATGAACACGCCGAGCACCGGCTCGAACTCCGGCAGGTCGCGCCCGGCCACCGGCGTGCCCACCGCCACGTCCTCCTGGCCCGCGTACCGGGAGAGCAGGGCCTTCAGCGCGGCCAGCAGCACCATGAACAGGGTCGCGCCGCGCCGCTTGGCCAGCGCTTCGAGCTCGTCCACCAGGGCGGCGGGCAGCACCAGATGATGCTCGGCCCCCGCGTGCCCGCGCACCGGCGGCCTGGGCCGGTCGGCCGGCAGCCCGAGATCGGCGGGCAGCCCGGCCAGCCGGTCCCGCCAGTGATCGAGCTGGGCGGCGAGCACCCCCTGTCCGAGGTGCTCGCGCTGCCAGGCGGCGTAGTCGGCGTACTGGACGGGCAGGTCCGGCAGCCGCGCCGGACGGCCCTCGTCGAGGGCCGCGCACAGCTCCCGGATCTCCTCGCCGAGGATGGTTCCCGAGCGGGCGTCGAACACGGCGTGGTGGAACACGGAGATCAGCCGTTGCTCCCCGCCCGGCATGAGCACCAGGTGCGAGCGCCACAACGGCGCACGGTCCAGCGTGAACGGCTGCCGCGCCGTCGCCACCGCCAGCGCGCCGAACTCGCGCTCGGCCTCCTCCGGCGGCAGCCCACGCAGATCGGTACGGGGCAGCGTGACCGGCATGTCGACCTGGACGATCTGGACGAGGCACCCGTCCTCGATCGCCAGGGCGGTGCGCAGCGCCTCGTGCCGCTGGACCAGCTCGCCCAGAATCCGCTCGCAACGGTCCGGATCGGTCCGCTCGGGCAGCTTCATGATGGCGTTGATGTGATACGTGGGCGCGCCGGGATCGAGCTGGGCCAGGAACCACAACCGTTCCTGGGCGAACGAGGCGGGGAAAACGTACGTGCCGGTCACCTGGGCCGCTCCTCTACTGCCCCATGGCCTCGCGCAAGCTGCGCGGGCGCATGTCGGTCCAGACCTGCTCGATGTGGTCGAGGCAGCTCTGCTTCGCCCCTTCGAAGCCGGCCTCCCGCCAGCCGCGCGGCAGGGGCCGCTCGGCGAACCAGATGGAGTACTGCTCCTCGTCGTTGACCACGACCTTGTACTGGCCGTCGCGCATGTCAGTGCCTTTCCACTCGGGGGAGCCGGGTGATCGTCGCCGGCTTCTTCTCCTCGCCCTGGCCGCGCAGTTCCTCCACGAGCCCGGCCATGCCGGCCACGGTGGGCACCTGGAAGAGGCTGCGCATGGGCAGCCGGACGCCGATCTTCTTCCTGATGAGGGCGATGAGCTGGACCGCCACCAGCGAGTTGCCGCCCAGCTCGAAGAAGTCCTGCTCGACGCTGACGCGGCGGGCGCCGAGCACCTCGCCCCACAGCCCGGCGAGCACGCTCTCCAGCTCGTTGCGCGGGGCGACGTGATCGTCGGAGTCCAGGCCGGCCTCGCCGGCGGCGGAGGCCGCGGCCAGCTCGTCGGCGACGGTGTCCTGGGTCAGCTCGCGTACCCCGGCCACGAACTCGGGCAGCGCCGTGGCGTTGACCACGACCTGGACGCCCAGGTCAGCGGCGAGCAGGCGGCGGAACGCCTCGGCGCCGTCCGCCGGCGGGATGCCGCGCTTGGCGCCGTCGAGGTCCAGGGCGACGCCCGCGGTCGCGGACTCCTCCTTCACCGTCACATCCTCGGCCGCCTGCTTCGCGTCCTCGCCGACGGAGCGGGACACCGCCTCCGGGTCGACGCGCCTGAGCACGAAGTCGGAGATGCTCACCACCGGCTCGCCGGCCTCGCCGTACAGGGTGAGGTCGGCGGCGAGCACTTCGCCGCCGCCGGTGTCGCGCAGCCGGGCGTGGCTCCACAGCGTGGCGGGCAGCGGGGCGTGCACGGTGATGCGGCCGTAGCCGAGCGGCAGGTAGCTGTGCTCGCCGGAGACGGAGATGAACGCGGTCGCCTCGTCCAGCAGCGCCGGGTGCAGCGGCAGGGCGGCCAGTTCGGCGGCGACGCCGGGACCGGCCTCCAGGTGGGCGAGCTGCTCGTTCTGGCCCAGCCGTACGGTGCGCAGGCTGGTCCACCGCGAGCCGAACGTGACCAGCCCGGAGGCCGAGGCGAACGGGTTGGCCTCGTCGGAGCCGTGGACGCAGCGGGAGCGGACCTCGGCCAGGTCACCGGCGCTCTCCCCGGCCGCCACCCAGGCCGCCGAGCCTCTGGCGTGCTGGGCCGGCTCGCCGCCGGCGATGCTGACCACCTCGAAGTCCATGCCGTCGCCGGTGGGGGTGAGCAGCACCCGCAGTTCGGCGCTGGACCCCTCGGCGACCGGCAGCGGCGCGATGAAGGCGACGTCGCGCAGCTCGATCGCGTGCCCCGGACCCGGGGGCGGCACGGCCGCCTCGAACGCGGCGCGGGCACTCTCCAGGTAGCCGGTGCCGGGCATGACCGGCACCCCGGCCACCCGGTGCTCGTCCAGGAGCCAGTGCGTCTCGGGCGACAGGGTCGCGGCGTACCAGGGCTGGCGGCCGGCGCTCTCGTGCCGATGGCTGAGGACGGGGTGCTCCAGCCGGGTCACCCGGTCGCCGCGCTGCAGGGCGCGGAAGGCCACCGGGGCGGCGACCTCGGCGGCCATGCCGACCTCCAGCCAGGCCCCCCAGTTCACCGACAGGACCCGGCCGGGCCAGACGTGCGCGTAGGCGTCCATGAAGTTGTTGGCCGCGCAGTAGTCGACCTGGCCGAACCCGCCCGCGACGGCGGTCACCGACGAGCAGAGCAGGACGAAGTCGAGCGGCAGGTCGCCGAACACCTCGCGCAGCGCCAGCGTCCCGGCGACCTTGGGCGCCATGACGTCGTCGGCGGCCTCGCGCTCCTTGACCTCGGCCATGCCGCCGCCGGGGACGCCGGCCGCGTGCACGATGCCGTCGACGCGGCCGAACCTGCCGAGCGCCTCGTCCTTGGCCCGGCGCAGCGACCCGGGGTCGGTCACGTCGGCGGCCAGCACGATCACCTCGGCGCCCGCCCGCTCCATGCGCAGCACCGCGGCCACGGCCCGCCGCACCCGCTCCGGCGCGCCGTCGAGCGTGTCCCACTCCGCACGGGGCGGCAGCCCGGAACGTCCGAGCAGCACCAGCCTGGCCTGGACGCGCCGGGCCAGGTCCTCGGCCAGCGTGAGGCCGATGCCGCCGAGCCCGCCGGTGATGACGTACACGCCGTGCCGGCGCAGCGGGTCGTCCTGCGGGGGCAGCGGCACCGGCTCGAAACCGCGCACCCAGCGGCGGCCGGCACGCAGCACGACGGGGGACGGCGGCACGCCCTCCTCCGGCTCCGCGGGCTCGGTGGCCAGCTCCGCCAGCACCTTCCCCACCTCGTACGGCCCCACCTCGTACGGCCCGGCCTCCAGGTCGAGATGGCGGGCCGTCAGCCAGCGGGCCTCCAGCGGGACGACGCCGGTGATGCCGGCGACGGTGGCGTGCTCGGGCCGGTGGACGTCCTGGCCGGTGACGCCCTGCGTGCCGGCGGTCAGGATGTCGAGCCGCACCCCCGCCTCGCGCTCGGCGCCGGCCAGCGCCTGCACGAGGGCGAGCAGGCTGTGGAAGCCGAGGTCCTGGGCGGCGGTGGCCCGCGCGGCCGTGGTCGCGGGCTCGCCGTCGAGCGTCCAGGCGTGGATGACGCGGGCCGGTACGCCGGTCTCGGTGAGCAGCGCCTCGTAGTCGTCGCGTTCGGCGGGGCGGACGGTGACGGTGCCGTCGGGGGCGGTGCCGTACGCGCTGCCGGGGACCACCCGGACCGCGTGGGCGCCGGCCGCGCGCAGCCCGTCCAGCAGCGGCTCGGCGGCGGGGCCGGCGAAGACCAGGCAGCGCAGGCCGGTCAGCGCGGCGGTCCCGGCGGGGGCCAGGGGCGCCTGACGCCAGGCCGGCGCCGAGAACCACTCTTCCAGCGGGAGCGCTCCCGCCCGCGGCGGCCGGGTGAAGACGAGCTCCGGGTCGAACGCGGTGCGCACCCAGTGCTCGGCGCGCTCGTACGGGTAGGCGGGAAGCGGGACGCGGCGCGCGGGCTCGGCCAGGGCGTCGGTGTCCAGCGGGACACCCGCCGTCCACAGGGCGCCGGCCGCGGCGTAGACGATCTCCAGGTCGGGCCGGGCGTCGGCGGGGCCGGGGAGGCTGGCCAGCGGCTGCGGCGCGGACTTGGGCAGCTGGGTCCTGGCCAGGCCGGCGAGCTGGCGTCCGGGACCGCACTCCACCAGCCGCCACTCGCCCTCGGCGACCAGCGTCGCCACGCAGTCGCCGAACCGGACCGCCTCGCGCAGGTGCCGCGTCCAGTAGCCGGGGTCGGTGGCCTGCTCGGCGGTGATCCAGGTGCCGGTGACGTTCGACAGGAAGGGCAGGCCGGGCGCGTGCCGGGCCGCGGCGGCGACGGCCTCGTGGAAGTCGCCGAGTATCGGGTCCATCATCGCCGAGTGGAAGGCGTGCGAGGTGCGCAGCGCGGTGTGCTGGACGCCGCTCTCCTCCAGCCGGGCGGCGTAGGCGGCGATCAGCTCGCCGGGTCCGGCGACGACGCACGTTCCCGGGCCGTTGACGGTGGCGATCGACAGGCCGTCGGGCAGGTCCCCGCGTACCTCTTCCTGGTCGCGGCGCAGGGCGAGCATCGCGCCCGGCGGCATGCTCTGCATGAGCCGGCCCCGGGTGGCCACCAGGCGCAGCGCGTCGGGCAGGGAGAAGACGCCCGCGACGGTCGCGGCCACGTACTCGCCGATGCTGTGCCCGATCATCGCGGCGGGCTCCACGCCCCACGAGCGCCACAGGGCGGCCAGCGCCCACTCCACCGTGAACAGTGCGGGCTGGGTGAGCCCCGTCTGCCGCAGCCGCTCGTCGGCGGCCTCCTTCTCCTCCTCGGCGGGGAAGAGCAGCGTACGCAGGTCCAGGCCCAGCTCGTCGCGCAGGATCGCGGCGCACTCGTCGACCGCGGCGGCGAAGACCGGCTGGGTGCTGTAGAGCCCGGCGCCCATGCCCGCGTACTGCGCGCCCTGGCCGGAGAACAGCCACGCGACCTTGGGCGTGCCCGCCTTGCCCTTGACCACGCGGCGCGGGGTGGACAGCGCCGTGATCGCGTCGGCGGCGTCGCCGGCCACCACGGCGGCCCGGTGCGCGTACCGCCGCCGGCCCGTCCGCAGCGTGTGGGCCACGTCGGCCAGGTCGGCCTCGCTGCCCTTGAGGTGGCCGGCCAGCCTGGTCACGGCCGCGTCCAGCGCGGCCGGGGTGCGCGCCGACAACAGCAGCAGGTGGGCGGGTCGCGGCTGGGCGGTGGGCAGGGGCGCGGGCGGCGCCTGCTCGACCAGGACGTGCGCGTTGGTGCCGCCGATGCCGAACGAGCTGACGCCGGCGCGGCGAGGGAAGCCGTTCGTCTCCCACTTGGTCAGCGTCGAGACGACGTGGAAGGGGTTGGTGCCGAAGTCGATGCGCGGGTTCGGCTTGTCGTAGTTGAGGCTCGGCGGGATCATGCCGTGCTCCAGCGCGAGCACGGTCTTGATGAAGCCCGCGATGCCGGCGGCGGGGCCGAGGTGGCCGATGTTGGTCTTGACCGAGCCGATGCCGCACCAGCCCGCCTCGTCGGTGCCGGCGCCGAGCACGCTGGACAGGGCGCCCACCTCGATCGGGTCGCCCAGCGAGGTGCCGGTGCCGTGCGCCTCGACGTAGGTGACGGTGCGCGGGTCGATCTGGGCGACGCCCAGCGCCTGCGAGACCGCGGCCGCCTGGCCCTCGGCGCTCGGCGCCGAGAAGCCCATCTTGGTGGCGCCGTCGTTGTTGATCGCGTTGCCGATCACCACGGCGCGGATGTGGTCGCCGTCGGCGACGGCGTCCGACAGCCGCTTCAGCACGGCGATGCCGCCGCCACCGCCCCAGATCGTGCCCGCCGCGGAGGCGTCGAAGGCGCGGCAGTGCCCGTCAGGGGCGTAGATGCCGTCCTGGTGGAACTGATATCCCCACTCGGCGGGCATCTCCAGGGAGGCGCCGCCGGTGAGCGCCATGTCGCACTCGCCGGTGCGCAGCGCCTCGCACGCCACGTGCAGGGCGACGAGCGAGGAGGAGCAGGCGGTGTGCAGGGTCAGGCTGGGGCCGCGCAGGTCGAGCTTGTACGACACCAGCGTGGCCAGGTAGTCGGGGTGGTTGCCGGTGTAGACGGCGAGGTTGCCGACCGAGGCGAACACCTTCTTGTTCGGCCGGATGTACAGCCATTGATACTCGTCCGAGCCGATCGCGCCGTAGACCCCGATCTCGCCGGGATAGCGGGCGGGATCGTAGCCGGCGTCGTCCAGCGCGCTGCTGGCCAGCTCCAGGAACATGCGCTGCTGCGGGTCACGCAGTTCCGCCTCGCGCGGGGACATGCCGAAGAGGGCGGCGTCCAGGGCCCGGTAGTCGTCCGCGATCGAGGACGCCGCCACGAACGTCGGATCGTCCAGCAGATAGTCCGGTACGCCGAGCGCCTCCTGCTCCTCCCGCGTGTAGAAGCGCACCGACTCGACGCCCCCGACCAGGTTGCGCCAGTAGGCGGGCACGTCCTCGGCGCCGGGCAGACGGCAGGCCAGGCCGACGACCGCGATCGGCTCGACGCCGAGCCCCTCTTCCTCGTGGTTGTGCGCAGCGGTCATTCGTTACTCTCCCGTCTGGCCCGGTGGGGCCGAGTTGAGGGTCGTGCCCGGCGCGCCGCGACCCGCATGGCGGCGCGCTCCGTTCCTGCGGTGCGTTGCTCGCCGTCCAGGTGTGCCGCGAGCGTCCGTACGGTCGGGAAGCGGAACAGGTCCACGATCGGCACCTCGCGCCCGAGTGAGGCGGTGAGGCGGGCCTGAACCTGAGCGGTGGCGAGCGAGTGCCCGCCGATCTCGAAGAAGTTCGCGTCGGCGGAGACCCGCGGCTGGCCGAGGACCTCCCGCCAGATGCCGGCGACCAGGCGCTCGGTCGCGGAGGCGGGCTCCTGGCCGGGCCCGGCCGCGGCTCGCGGGGGAGGGGCGGGCAGGGCGGCCCTGTCCACCTTGCCGTTCGGCGTCAGCGGCAGCACCGGCAGGAGCACCAGCTCGGCCGGGAGCGCGTAGTCGGGCAGGCTCGCCGCGAGATGCCGGTGCAACTCACCGGCCTGTACGGCCGCGCTCGCCGGCACCGCGTAGGCGTGCAGCACCGGCCCGCCGGGCTGCTCGGCCACCTTCGCGGCGGCCGCCCGGACCCCGGGATGGGCGGCCAGCACGGCCTCGATCTCGCCGAGCTCGACCCGGTACCCGCGGATCTTCACCTGCCCGTCGGCCCGCCCGGCCAGCACCACGCGGCCCTCCGGGTCATGGCGGCCCAGGTCGCCGGTCCGGTAGCGGGCCGTCTCGCCGTCCTGCTCGCGGCTGAAGCGCAGCCGGGTGAGCTCCTCGTCCAGGTACGCCCGCGCCAGCCGGCGGCTCCTGACCACCACCTCGCCCAGTTCCCCCACGGCGGCCGGGGCCCCGCCGGCGTCCAGCACGAGCAGCTCCGCCCCGTCCACGCCGCTGCCGACCGGCACCGGGTCGCCCGTGCCGCCCGGCCGGCCGGTGATCTCGTGGACGGCCTGCGCCTGGGGCGTCTCGGTCGTGCCGTAGGTGTTGACCAGGCGGGCCTTCGGCGCCACCGCCGCGAACCTGGCCACCTCCGCGTAGGTCAGCCGGTCCCCGCCGAACAGCACCAGCCGCAGGTCGGGCAGCTCCACCCCGGCCGCGGCGATCAGGGTGGCGAGCTGCGGGGTCAGGTGCGCGACCGTGACGGCCCGCTCGCGCAGCCAGGCCGCCAGCCGGGCCGGGTCGCGCACCCGGTCCTGGGCGGGCACGTGCAGCGTCGCCCCCAGGGTCAGCGGCGTCCAGGCGTCCCGGAGCAGCGGGTCGTGCGCCAGCCCGGCCAGCAACGCGAACCGGTCGGCGGAGGTCAGCTCGAACTCGGCCGCGTACCAGGACAGGAAGCGGGCCAGCGGGCGTTCGGCGGCCCGCACCGGCTTGGGCTCGCCGGTGGTGCCGGAGGTGAACGACAGGTAGCCGCGCTGCTCGAACGGCACGGGGAACGACGGCATGGCCCCGGCCGGTCCGGCACGTTCGGTCGGGTCGGGACGTTCGGTCGGGTCGGGGGGCTCGGTCGGGCCGGGAAGCCGGGTCAGGGTGGGAAGCCAGGCCAGGTCGGACGGGACGGGCACGCCGGGGCAGGCGATCAGCGCGCGGGCTCCCGCCGAGCGGGCCTGGGCCGCGAGGCGGGCGGGCGGCAGGGCGGAGTCGAGCACGGCCCAGCGGGCTCCGGCGCCCAGGACGCCGAGCATCAGGGCGGGCAGCTCGACCGCGCGGGCGGCCAGGATCGCCACCGTGTCGCCCGGACGCACGGCCGCGGACACGGCCCCGCCGGTCGACGTCGCGAGGCGGACCAGGCCGGCAAAGGTCAGCTCGCCATCCTCCCCGGCGACCGCGACCCGCGCGCCGTCCGCCCGTGCGTGATCGTCGTCCGCCTGTCCGGGAGCGTCCCGTACGTGATCGTCGTCGGCCCACGCGAGGACGCGTTCCACCACCCCGGGTCCGTCCCAGGCGGGGAGCGGGGCGGTGCCGTCCGGCAGGCTCGTGCGGCCGCCGGGCGGGTGCGCGGGACGGAGCGACGCCTGCCGGACCGGCTGCCCGGGAGCGGTGACGAGGTCGCCGAGGATGCGGAGGTAGCCCGCGAGCAGTTCCTCGATCCGCTCCGCACGGAACAGCCGCGGGTTGTACACGGCCTGCAGCACGTACCGCCCGTCCCGTTCTCCGACGTACAGGGTCAAATCGAACAGCGCGCCCGGCAGTCCGGGCGGCAGCGGGACGGCCGTGACGCCGGGCAGCTCCAGCCGCGGCTCGGTGAAGTCGTACATGTTGAACAGCACCTGGACCAGCGGGTTCCTGGACAGGTCGCGGCCGGGCCCGAGCCGGTCGACCAGCCGCTCCAGGTGCACGTCGAGATGGGCGAGTGCGCCGGACAGCGTCTCCTGGCAGCGCCGCACGTGCGTCTCGAAGGAGCCGGCGTCATCGACGCGCAGCCGTACCGGAAGAACCTGGACCAAGCAGCCGGTCAGCGGGTGGAAGGCCGGGTCGCGCCGGTCGGCGACGGGCGCGCCGACGATCAGGTCGTGCCGGCCGGTGAGGCGCCGCAGGACCTGCGCGAACGCCGCCAGCATCACCGCGTACGGCGTGCTGCCCAGACCGGCGGCCAGCGTGCGGACCCCGGCGCTGACGGCGGCGTCGGCCTCGGCGGCGGCCCCCGCGCCCTCGAACGTCTGCACGGCCGGGCGCGGATGGTCGCGGGGCAGGTCGAGCACGCTGGGCGCGCCTTCCAGGTGGTTCCGCCACCACTCCAGGCCCGCCTCCTGGTCACGCCCGCCGAGGTAGGCCACGTACCCGCCGAACGTCGTGCGCAGCGGCTCGGGTGACTCACGGCGGTAGGCGCGGCTGAGGTCGTCGTAGAGCACCCGCTGCGACCAGCCGTCGAAGACCAGGTGGTGCGCCGTGACGGCCAGCACGTGTTCCCGATCGGACAGGCGCAGCAGCCGGGCCCGCCACAGCGGTCCCGCCGCCATGTCGAAGGTGAGCCGGGCTTCGGCCTCAAGCCGTTCGGTCACCTGCGCCTCCGTGACGTCCTCCACCGGCAGCGGCACGGGTCCGGGCGGCGACACCGCGACGGCGGGAACCCCGTCCGACTGCGGCACGCGCCATCTCAGCACCTCGTGCCGCTCGGCCACGGTCGCCAGGGCGGCGCGCAGGGCGTCGGCGTCCAGCGGTCCGGACAGGCGCTGCGCCATGGCGATGTTGTGCGCGGGCGTGCCGGGCGCCAGCCGTTCCACGAACCACATCCGCCGCTGCACCGCCGACAGCGCGGCCGGCGCCGCGGCGAGCGGCTCGTCACGCACCGGTGGCGCGAGTTCCACCAGACGGGCGATCCCGGTCACGGTACGGCCCGCGAGCACGTCGCTGACCTCGATCTCCTTGCCGAGCCCGGTACGCAGCAGCGCGGTCAGGCGCATCGCCACCAGGGAGTGCCCGCCGGAGGCGATGAAGTCGTCGTCCGGCCCCGGCTCCCCGGTCCCGAACGCCTCGGCCCAGGCCGCGGCGACACCCCGCTCGGTCACGTTCGCCTCGGGCCGCTCCCGTCCGGCCTCGCGCGGCGCGCCGCTCACCGGGGCCGTCGCGCGCAGGGCCGCCATGTCGATCTTCCCGGCGACCGTCAGCGGCAGTACGGCCAGCCGTACCACCCTGGTGGGCACCATGTACGCGGGCATGCTCTCCAGGCAGTGGGCCCGCACGTCCTCGATGCCCGGCGCGTCCTCGGGCGCCAGGTAGGCGGTCAGCTCCTTCAGCCCCGCCGGGCCGGTCGCCACGTCCGCCACCGCCTGCCGTACGCCGGGATGGGCGCGCAGCACCGTCTCGATCTCGCCGATCTCGACGCGCTGGCCCTGGACCTTGACCTGCCGGTCCAGCCGGCCGATGAAGCCGATGCGGCCGTCGTCCTCCAGCACGACCTGGTCGCCGGTGCGGTACATGCGTGCCCCGGGCTCGCCTTGCGGGTCGGGCACGAACCGATCGGCCGACAGTCCGGGCCGGTCCAGGTAGCCGCGGGCCAGTTGCGGGCCGCCGATGCACAGCTCGCCCGGCGTGCCGGGCGGGCAGGGCCGGAGCAGGTCGTCGAGGATGTAGGCCCGGCAGCCGGGCAGCGCGTACCCGATCGGCAGGGGCCTGTCCCAGACGCCGTCCAGTTCGGTGCCGACCACGCACACGGTGGTCTCGGTGGGGCCGTACCAGTTGAAGAAGCGCCGCCCGCCCGTCGACCAGCGGGCCACCTGCTCGGGTCCGGCCGGTTCGCCCGCGGTGAGCAGGTCGCGTAACCAGGGCAGCCGGTCCGGCTCCAGCAGCGGGAGCAGGGCGGGCGGGATGGTGCCCCAGGTCACCTGGTGGCGTTCGAGGAAGCGCTGGAGCCGTACCGGATCGACCCGGTCCTCCTCGGGGATGAACATCACCGACCCGCCGCGCGCCAGCGGGGCGAAGACGTCGAGCACCGACACGTCGAACCCGAGCGCGGCGAATCCGATCGACCGGCACCCGGCGTCGAGCCCGAACACCTCGCCCGCCATCCGCACGAAGGACACCGCCGAGTCATGGCTCACCACCACGCCCTTGGGCCGTCCCGTGGAGCCCGAGGTGTAGAGCACATAGGCCGCCGCGCCCGACGGCGTGACCCGCGCGGGCGGCTCGCCGCCGCCGGGCCGGGGCACCGCCTCCAGCCGGACGGGGAGCCCGGCCAGCAGCTCGGCGCCCGTCCCGTCCGCGACGACCGTGGTGATCCCGGCGTCCTCGACGATCCCGGACAGGCGCCGGCGCGGGTGCGAAGGATCCAGAGGCACGTACGCGCCACCGGACATGAGGACGCCGAGCACGCAGACCAGCAGGTCGGGAGTACGGCGATGGCAGATGCCGATCCGCACCTCGGGCCCGGCCCCGAGCTCGCGCAGCCGGTGGGCCAGCGCCGCCGCCGCGGAGACCAGCTCGCGGTAGGTCAGATCGCGATCACCCTGCCGCACGGCCGTCGCGTCGGGAGTACGCCCGGCCTGCGCCAGGACGAGGTCGTGAAGAAGCGTCCTGTCGGTCACTCTGTCCCCCGTTACCTTGGCTCTTCGGCGGGAATGTCCAAGCTCAGCCGCACCGTGTCGTGCGGCACGGCGACCGCGCCCAGCGCTTCTCCCCGTGAGGTGCGCAGGGGCAGGTGGAGGACCTGCCAGCGGGCCAGCCGTTCCAGTCCCGGATCGCACTGGGCCTGCCACGGCCCGGGGTCGGTGAGGTCGGGGAAGCCGGCCGCGGCGGGATCGGCTCCCTGCCCGTCGGCGGCCATCAGCGCCCTTTTCGCGGTGACGGCGCGCAGCGCCAGCCAGCGCCGGTCCTCCTCGGCGGCGTCCTCGATCTGCTCAAGCTCGTCCCCGCTCAGCTCGGACAGGCCGTCGCCGAGATCCGGCGCACGCAGGATGGCCACCCCGACCCCGGGCTCGTGCGCGGCGACCGCGGCCACCAGGGTCAGCTCGCCGGTGTGGCTCGTGCCGAGCGCGGCGCGGCCGGCGTACCGGCGCACCACCGTGGCGTGGTCGGCGGGACGGCCGAGCCAGAGCTGAAGCTCGTCCGGCTCGGGCGGGGCGGGCTCGCCCGCGAGGTCGGCGGCGATGAGCGCGGCCAGCTCGGCGGGGCGGTCCTGGACGAACAGGTGGCCGCCGCGCAGCGTGCGCAGGCGGAATCCGGCGGTGGTGTGCCGGGACCAGCCGAGCATCTCCGCCGCCCCGACCTCGCCGTCGTCCAGCCCGGTGAAGGCCACGATGGGGGAGTCGATCGGCCGCTCGGGCGCGTAGGAGTAGTTCTTGATCCAGGTGAAGTCGGAGCGCAGCACCGGCATGAGCAGTTCGCGCAGCTCGGGCAGGTGCTTGAGCTCGAGGAGCGCGCCGGCCCTGCGGACGAGCTGGTCGATGAAGGCGTCGTCGGGCAGGTCCACGGCGGCGGCCAGCGGTACCCGGCGATCCGGCGGGTGCGCGCCGCCGACGTAGAGCCGCGACGGCCGGCGCAGACCGCGCCTGCGCAGTTCGCGCACCACCTCGAAGGCCAGGCGGGCGCCCATGCTGTGGCCGTACAGCGCGTACGGCTCGGCCGTGGCGGGCGCCACCTCGTCGGCGATCTCGGTGACCGTGAAGGCCGGCGGTTCGACGATGCGGTTCTCCCGGCCGGGAAGCTGGACGGGGACGACGGTGAGATCGGTGAGTCCGGCGAGCTCGCGCACGAGTCCGGTGTAGGCGCTGGCGCCGCCTCCGGCGTACGGGAGGCAGATCATCGTGCTGGCGGGGCGGAGATCCATGGGGTGGGGATTCTGCGCCGACGCGGCTAACTGATCACTGATCGCCCAGCACCCCCCTGCCGGGAGTCGCCGTGCGCGGCGAGTGGTGGATTCGTCGCTGAATAGAGAGGTCGTCAACCGCCATGTTACGGCGCTCCTCGACAATTGCCTCGAAACAACCTCGAAATAGAGAGATGTACAAGTGCCATGACTTAGCGTGTGATGTCACGCCGTTCACGACATTCACTCTTATATCGATGTTTGCCGGGTGTAGTCAACGGCCCGATTAGCGGGTGCCGGCTGGAGGTCGCGCGAATTCAGCACGAGAGCCCCTTGCATCACTGGTCATGCGATGATATGCGTGACCGTAAATAGGATTCGGGCATCCGAAACCTGTCCCAGGGTGACAGGGGATCTTCCGCTCGCCCGGGGTGTCCGCCGCGGCCTCGGCAAGAGGCGGGCGGGGCCTGCCGAAGTGCGGTGCCGCCTTCCGTCGTCCCTCCGGCAGCCACGCGAAATAACCTCTGTACGGCCGGGTGAGAAGAACCTCTGCCGCCCCGGGATCGCCGGCCTCCCACAGGCCGCCGACTCATGTTCGGACTCGTTTGTCGCCCGGCGTGTCAAGAGGCGCGAAAAACTTCCCCATATCAGTCAGGACGATTGTCCAATCACCCTAACCCGGGCTCTGGTCACCCCGAAACTCCGGCTCGACGTGCGAAGTTGGGTGGCGCGGGCGCTCCGCGCAGCTCTCGCCGGTGGATCGTCGATCACGACATCGTTGACCGGATTACCGGCAAGGCGCTTTACCAGATGTGTCAATCGAACCCTTGGGTCCCGTGCCGCCGCAGGCGTAACGGCCATATCCGTGAACGGCGGTTCCTCAATCTCCTGATTGACGCCCGCGCCCTGTTCCGCACAGCCGGAATCGGTTTTAACCGCCCGAGGAAAGGCGCAGGTCGCGCACGCGGTCCCACCGCTGCGCCGTGACGATCTTGGCGGTGAGGTTCTCCTGGTCGTAGACGATCGACCATCGGGTGTGCTGCTGGGCGACCCGCTTGAGCAACTGCATCGGGTCCGTGCCGCCGCCTTCGGTCAGAAGCCGGTAGCGGCGGTCGGCCAGTTTGGTGTTCCGGTCGGCGCCGGTCATCGTGATGTTGGTCAGGTAGCGCTCGTCGATGACGTTCATGCGCCCCTCGGCGAACTCCACGACCACGGACTTGCCCGCCCGGTCGGCGATCAGGTAGTGGAGCTGCGGGCCGCCGCTGAAGTCCAGGTCGTAGCGGCGCATCAGCTCGATCGCCTCGGGCACGGTCGCGGCGCGGTCGAGCATGAGCCGGATGATCCGCGTGCCGCTCACGACGGTGCGCCCCGGGGTTCGGGCGGGCAGTTCCGCGTGGGGCGCCTGGGCCAGGCCGACGGCCAGCCCCTTCTCGTTCATGCCGTCGAAGGGCATCAGCACCGCGTGCGCCAGCCGCCGCCGGTCCTGCGCGGCCTTCAGGTCCGGCCGGGCCGCCGGCGGGAACAGGTAGGAGACGTCGACCAGGGAGAGCGAGGCGTAGCCGTCCGGCGGGTCGGCGTGGACGACCATGGCCGGATTGGGGTCCCAGTCGAAGTTCCGGCCGAACCGGCCGGGGCGGTGGAACAGCGAGCACGCCCAGCGGTCCCCGTTCCTGGCCAGCTCCGCCTCGGTGAGCGGCGCCTCGGCGTCGTAGCCGCCGTGGTAGGTCATCTCGTACAGCGGCATGTCGTCCAGCCGGCGCAGGCCCGCCGCCGTACGGGCGATCTCGTCCTCCGTCTGCCGGAGAATCCCGGGGCGTGCCGCCGAGGAGGGCGCCGGCGGCGCCTCGGCGGGCGCGCACGCCGTCGCTGCCGCGAGGGTCAGGGCCGACAACACCGCGAGAGCAGGGGTCCGCATGTCTGTAGTCTGCCCACCGGCACCCGCCGTGTCACGAGGGAGAAGCGGCCGCGACGGCGGGCTCCGGCTTCCTGCGGGCGCGCGGCCTGAGCACGCGCTGGACGATGAACCACTCGCCCACACCGGCGCTGACGAGGATCGACGCCCAGACCGAGGAGGTGTAGATGTCGTCGAAGGTCAGCCAGTCGTAGCGGGAGCGGACCGCCAGCCCGAGCAGCAGAAAGACCCGCAGCACCACGGCCGCGAAGGACAGCGCGTAGTTGCGGATCATCCAGACGCGGTGCACCTGGATCTGCCTGCGCCTGATCGCCAGGTAGGCCTGGGCGAGCGAGTACAGCCAGGCGGCCGTCAGCAGGTAGAAGGCCACCTGGACGGGGAACCCGCTGACGGTGAACGTCGCTGCCAGGACGGCCGCCACGGAGGCGATCAGAACGTTGATCATGTACACGCGGCCGACCACCCGGTGCAGCCTGGGGTACTTGTTGCGCAACGCCGGCACGAACTGCAGCGGTCCGAGCAGCAGGATGAGGCTCGCGGGCAGGGCGTGGCTGACGAGGTAGAGGTAGTGAAGGACGATCTCCGGATTGAGCGGGATCCTGCTCAGCGCCCGGTCGCCGGTCAGGTAGGCGGGAGCTCCGTACAAGGCGAAACCGGCGGCCGACACGGCGAGCACCGTCCAGGCGGCCCACCACGTGCGGCGGGTGGACGGAAATCTGATGGCGGGCATGGCGGACTCCAGAAGGCGGCGCGGGGATGGGCGACGAGCTTCGCCCGGCATCACGCTAACGGGGCGGATCGAGGTTTTGGCAGTGTTAGTTTTCCTTGACACTGTTAGATTTACGGCATGGCATCAGACGAAGCCGCGCCGTCCCTCCGCCAGCGGCGCCGGGGCGTGGCCGTCGGCGAGATCCTCACCGCGTCCGAGCGGCACGTCGACGAGCACGGGCCGGCCGGTCTGTCGCTGCGCGCGGTCGCCCGGAGCCTGGGCATGACCGTGCAGGCGCTCTACCACTACTTCCCCCGGCGTGACGACCTCATCACGGCGCTGGTCACCAAGGCGTTCGGCGACCTCGCCGACGCCGTGCAGGCCGCCGCGGACACCCCGCCGCACGACCCGGCCGTCCCACGCCTGGTGGCCGCCGCCGAGGGCTTCCGCACCTGGGCCATCACCCATCCCGAGCGTTTCCAGCTCATCTACGGAACGCCGCTGCGGCACTACGAGGCGCCCGTGGAAGGCGCCACCACCCAGTCGGTACGCCGGATGAGCGCCGTCTTCCGCCGCGAACTGCTCGGCGGCTACACCCCCGCGCAACTGGCCGCGTGCGAGAGCCCGGAACTGTCCCCGTCGTTCCAGGCCCATCTGGAACGGCTGCCGCCCGACGGCCTCGGTTCGCTCCCGGCTCCCGCGGCGGCACTGTTCCTGAGCACGTGGGGGCACATGTACGGGCTCGTCGCGCTGGAGGTGTTCGGGCACACGGCGTTCGTCGGCGCCCACCAGGCGGAGGTGTTCCGCGTGGCGATGCTGAACCTGGTCGCGGACGTCCGCCGCCGGATTCCCGGCCCGTGATTCTCTCCGCCCGCTATGGTGGATTAAGGTACGGCGAAACCCGTGCGTCCCCCGAGCCTTCCATCGCGACCGCCCCCGGTGATGTCATGACTTTCCCCGGCATGCGACGAACGCGAAGAGCCGCCCCCTGGAGGCACCATGTCATCCATCGGCCGTTTCGCCGCCATCTCCGCCGCCGTCCTCGGCGTCCTGTTCATCGGCCTTGAGACCGCTCGGCGAGGCGTCCAGGCATGGTGGACGACGCCGGTCACGATCCTGGAGGACTACGTCGTCGGCATCCTGCTGATCATCGCCGCGCTGGCCCTCCTCCGTTCGGCCCGCCTGAACTGGCCGCTGATGCTGGCGGCGGGCGCGTACGCCACGGGCATGATGACCTCAAGCCTCTGGGGACAGGTCGAGGCGCAGCTCAAGGGCGAGACGTGGGAGTCGCAGCAGATCACGGTGATCGCCGTGAAGGCGCTGCTGTGGCTGCTGCCGCTCACGCTGGGCGTCATCTCGGTCCGGGAACTGCACCGGAGTCCCGCGACCCGTTCAGAAGTGACCGATGAGGGTCGCGCTGCCGGGCGAGACGATCGGTGAACGACCCGGAGCGGTGTCCTGCCGGCGCACCGCTCCGGGCGAAATCGGCCGTGCTGCCTTCCCGGGCCACGGCCGGGCCGGCCGACGGCAGTCCATCGGGCTCAAGGGAGGCACGTGGTCCCCGCCGCCGCTCCGGACCAGGGCGGCGGGTCCGGCTTCAGGGTGTCAGGCGTTCTCGTAGGGGATGATCTCGGCCAGGGCGGAGGCGCCGCCGAGGCTGTAGTCGCTGCGCAGCCTGATGTAGCGGGCCGTGACGCCGTCGAGCATGACGTCGTTGGGCGCGGTCATGCGGGGCCACGTGACCCGCTTGACGTCCCTGAACGTGACGCCGTCGTCGCTGACCTGCACCATGCCCTCAAGGATGGTGCCGTTCATGTTGACCCGGAGCTTGGGCTGGAAGCGTACGGCGGACAGGTTCCTGACGCGGCCGAGGTCGACGGTGATGGTGTGCGGCTGCGGCGGCACCACGGGGTAGTCGGAGTGGAAGTCGGTGGTCAGGTTGCCGTCGACGGCCCTCGCCGGATCGCCGATCCCGGGCTTGAAGGTGCTGGCGGTGGCGGTGAGCTCGGCGGGCGGGACGCGGCGGCCGGCGGGTGCGGCGGGCCAGATGTCGCGTCCCTTGCCGGGCTGTTCGGTGACGGGCGCCCGGTCGGGGCCCCTTCCCTTGCCGCGGATCAGGACGTCGGTGATGACGGAGCCGTGGTCGGAGTAGAACGGGTACGGCCGGTTGAGCGGCGACTGCTGATGGCGGGGCAGGCGCTCGACGTCGGCGCGGGAGCCCAGGACGCGGACGTCCTTGCCGCGGGCGAAGACGTAGTCGATGCGGCCGGGAATGGCGCCCATGCCGTGGAACGGGCTCCACGTGCGGCCGGGGTGGCGTCCCGCGTCGGGGTTGGCGTAGCGGAAGGTGTCGAGGAACCCGGCGTCGCTGTACTGCTTGCTGTACGGCCAGGGCAGCACCACTCCGCCGTGCCCGGGAGCGTTGGCGAACTGCTCGGACCAGTCCAGGTGCGACTGCGCGTTGAGGTCGCCGCCCATGAGGACGGGGGCGTCGTCGTCGCCGATGAAGGACGGGATGGCCTTCTCGAGGATGGCCTTGCCCATCGCGACCCGGCGGAAGTGGTCGCCCTCCAGGATCTGCTCGGTGGTCTTGGTGCGGGGCAGGCCGTGGGTGTTCTGCACGGCCGCGTCATGGGTGTCGCCGTACGCCCAGCCGTCGTGCCAGGTCCACAGGCTGAACGCGTGGACGTGTTTGCCGTTGGGCAGGCCGAGGCGGGCGCCGCCGAGGTTGAAGGAGGAGATGTCGGCGTCGGCGTAGCGGGGGTAGACCTTCTCGATCTTGAGCTTGGTGTAGAGCCACAGGTTGTCGCCGTTGACGCTGTAGTCCTGGGGCTGGGTGAGCTGCACGCCGGAGTACCGGTCGTTCGACGGCCGCCCGGCGTTCAGCCCGTCGAGGATCTTCTGGCCGGACCCGTACCCCTCGACCACGAAGAAGACGTCGGGGTTGACCTCGTTCATGTAGTCGATCATTTGGGTCAGGTTCTCGCCGGTGGTCTCCTTGCGGTCGAACGTCCCGCCGACGAAGAGGTTCCACGCCATCAGCCGGAGCGGCGTGCCCACGTGGTTCTCGGGCAGGGAGGTGACGGCGACGTCGACCGTGACGTCCTGCTCGGGCAGGGTGAAGGGGCGGCTGCGTACCCGCCCGTCACGGCTGTAGAGGGTGTCTCGTGCCCATACCTGCTCGCCGCTTCTGACGGTGGTGACGAACTCCTGGACGCGGTGCGGCCGGGACTTGGCGGTGGCGACCACGGTGCAGGTGCGGCCGTCGCAGTCGAGGCGGTAGCTGGGCTTGGATCCCCGGTCGGCGGTGGCGGGGGTGGTGGCGGCGAGCAGTCCGGCCAGGGCCACGGCCACGGCCAGGGGAGGGGTTAAGACGCGCATGGGCATTCCTTCACGGCGAGATGTCGAGGGGACGTCTGAAGGGCCGCCGGTGCTGCCCACCCATGGTTGCTGCTCACTATTGATGGACTCCAGAGGATATTGCTCCGAAAACGGCGCCTCATGCCGGGATCATCCCGTCATCTGACGCGTTGTCGCAAGCCCCGGTGAAGAGTATCTATGGAGTCCACAATAAAGACGTGCGGTTACGGGGTGGCGGTGGACGGGGTGTCGCCGTAGGACTCCAGCAGACCGGACATGATCGCGGCGAACTGGTCGCGGTGCTCCTCGTCCAGGGACTGGAGCAGGCGGGCCTGGTTGGCGATGTGCTCGGGGAGTACCCGGTCGATGACCTCCAGGCCCTGCGGGGTGAGGCGGATCTTGACCGAGCGGCGGTCGGCGGTGTCGCGTACCCGGGTGACCAGGCCCTTGTCCTGCATCTTGTCCACGCGCAGGGTGATCGCTCCGGTAGTGACCAGGGAGACCTTGAGGAAGGTCCCCGCGGTCAGCTCGTACGGCTCGCCCGAGCGCCGCAGCGTCGACAGGACGTCGAACTCGCCGGGTTCGAGCCCGTGCCTGGCCAGCACCTCCTTGATCGACATGTCCCACATGCGCGACAGCCGCATGAGCCGGCCGACGATGCCGACCGGCCAGATGTCGATGTCGGGACGTTCCCGGCGCCATTGCTCCAGCACCGCGTCCACCGCGTCGGCCATGACGACTCCTCCACATAGGCGAGCGCTCATCTACTTGACACTCACATAACCGCTCATTATCTTAGCGCTCATCTTATCAGCTATCGCCTTTCTTAGGGGTTGAGTCGCATGCCTTTCACCTCCCTCCGGGGTTCCAAGGTCCACTACGAGGTGGACGGCGCCGGGCCGGGCCTGGCCCTGGTGCACGGCACCGGCGGTGACGCCGACAAGGTCTTCGGCAACGTCGTGCCGTACTTCGCCGACACCCACACGGTGATCCGTCCCAACTTCAGCGGCAGCGGGCAGACCGAGGACGACGGCTCGGAGCTGACCGTCGAACTGATCGCCGGCCAGGTCGCCGCGTCCATCGAGGCGGCCGCGGACGGCCCGGTGGACCTGCTCGGCTTCTCGCTGGGCGCGGTCGCCGCCGCGGCCGTCGCCGCGACCAGGCCCGAGCTGGTACGCAGTCTGGTGCTGGCCGGCGGATGGGCGCATTCGACCGGACCCCGGGACGCCTTCTACTTCGAAACCTGGCGCAGGCTGCTGGAGACCGACCGTGACCTGTTCAAGAGGTTCTCCGCCCTGACCGGGTTCAGCGCGGCGGCGCTGGACACCTTCGGCCACGACGGGCTCGCCGCCTCCCAGGCCGACGCGTGGCCGCCCGCCGGGATGGGCCGCCAGATCGAGCTCGGGGCGCGCGTGGACATCCGGGACCTGCTGCCCGCCATCACCGCTCCCACCCTGGTCATCGGGTTCGGCGACGACGCCATGATCCCGATGGAGGGCTCGCGGCACCTGCACCGGGCCATCGCCGGCAGCCGTCTGGCCGAGGTGCGGGGGCAGGGCCACATGGACTGGTTCGCCGACCCCACCGGACTGGTCGAGCTCACCGGCGGCTTCCTCACCGGGGAGAAGTAGCCATGTCCTACCCCGACCCCCGCTACTTCGGCGACCAGGGCGAGGTCAACGCCCTGTTCCGGCCGTCCGGCGCCGCGCCCGACTTCGTCTCGGGGCCGGGCACCGGCGGCGAGACCCGCTACCACTACCTGTCCACCACCGCCTCCACCGGAGGGGAGTACGGCCTGTACCGGGTGGACATGGGGCCGCAGTTCGGCGGGCCCGGCACCCACTTCCACAAGGCGATGTCGGAGTCGTTCTTCATCCTGTCGGGCACCATGCGGCTGTTCGACGGCGAACGCTGGATCGACGCCGTCTCCGGCGACTACCTCTACGTCCCGGTCGGCGGGCTACACGCCTTCCGCAACGCGTCGGGGGAACCCGCGTCCATGCTGATGCTGTTCGCCCCGGGCGCGCCCCGCGAGGAGTACTTCGAAGGGATCACCCAGCTCGGCGACCTCACCGACGCCGAACGCGCCGAGTTCCTCATCCACCACGACAGCTATTTCCTCTGACCGGCGGTGAAGGCCAGCAGGGCGGTGGCGGTCCGCTCCGGGTCCTCCAGGAGGGGCGAGTGCCCGAGGCCGGGCAGCATCTCGACCTTCGCGCCCGGGACGACCCGGTAGTCGGCCGCGGACGCCGACCGCCACCTGCGGTCATCCTCGCCGAAGATCACCAGGAGCGGCTTGCCGAGGGGCGCCAGCCGTTCCGGGAGCGCCCGCTCGTGCAGGTACTCGGTCGTCGCCCGCATCGTCGCGACGAGCGAGTGGTACGTCATGGCGCGTACCTCGTCCAGGAGTTCCCGGGGGACCTCGTAACCCGGGCGGCTGAAGCCGGTGCTCGCGAACCGGCGGATCTGCTCGTCGGCCGGCGGCCACGGCTCCGGGCTGATGGCGGCTGACTCCGAGGCGATGAAGGCGCCCAGGCTGGGGCCGGTGTTGATGAGCGCGAGCGCGTTCACCAGGCCGGGACGCTCTTCGGCCAGTGCGGTGGCGACCACGCCGCCGCTGGAGTGACCGGCCACGACGGCGTGGCCGACGCCGAGCCGGTCCAGGGCCGCACCGACCCGGTGAGCCTGGTCGGCGGTCGCGTAGCTGACGTCGTCCGGTTTGGCCGATCGGCCGTGGCCGAGCAGGTCGATCCGGATCACGTGGTGGGATCCGGTCAGCAAAGGAACCAGCCAGTCCCACGAGCGGGACGAGGACGCGGACCCGTGGATGAGCAGAAGCGCGGGGGCGTCGCGTGGGCCGTCCTGGCGGACGTGCAGGGTTTCGGATGCCGTCATGAGGTCACTGTCCACGCCGGTACGCGGCGGTGTCTTGGACGAATGTTCCCTCAACGGGGCTCGTAGCATGGGGCCGTGCGGACGTTCGTACACGGTGCGGCCCGGTGGGAGGTCGCGGTCCCGCGGCGGCCCGGCCGGGTGGCAGGTGTCAGCATGGCCGGATTCCGGGTCGGTGACCTGGACGCGCTCCGGATGGTCCCGCACCCGGCCGTGACGCTGCTGCTGGAGTTCGGGAGCGGTTCGCCGGTCCTCGACCACGCCGCCGGGCGGCAGGGGGGAAGCGTCGTCGCCGGGCCCGGGTTCGGGACCGGAGGCACGGTCTGGGCGCGGGGCGAGAACGTCGAATGTGTGCAGGTACGGCTGTCTCCGCTGGTCGCCCGCGCGGTCCTGGGCGTCTCCCCGGCTGAGCTGGACGGCGCCGCCGTGGCCCTGGACGACCTGTGGGGGCGGGAGTCCTCGCGGCTGCTTGAGCGACTGGGCGACGTCTCCTCCTGGGAGGACCGCTTCGCCCTGACGGAGATGCTGCTCGCCCGCAGGTATGAGGCGGGGGCCCGCGTCGATCCGGAGGTGGCTCGGGCCTGGGAGCTGATCGTCGGCGGGCGGGGCCTGGCGCGGATCGACGGCCTCGCGGCCGAGGTCGGGTGGAGCCGTAAGCGGTTGTGGTCGCGGTTCCGGGACCAGATCGGGCTGCCGCCCAAGCGCGCCGCCAGACTGGTCCGCTTCGACCACGCCGCCCACCGGCTGGTCGCGGGTGAAGGCGCGGCCGGGGTCGCGGCGGAGATGGGTTACGCCGACCAGTCCCATCTGCATCGGGAGGTCATGGGGTTCACCGGGGTGACCCCGGCGACCGTGGCCGGTGAGGCGTTCCTGGCGGTCGACGACCTCGCCTGGCCCACGGAGTTCACCGCAAGAGAGCGCTCTCTTGACAGTGGGCTTGTCGTGCCGGACAGTCTCGGGTAAATCCATTTCTGTGAATCCGGGTTAGGAACTCCGAATGGATCACACCCCCCGTTCGCGAATGTCGCTCGCCCTCGTCGCCGCCCTCACCCTCGTCCTCGCGGCACTGGCCCCCACGGCAGCGGGCGCCACCGTGACCGCCGCTCCCGCCCCCGGCCCGCTGGTCTGGTCCGACGAGTTCAACGGATCCGCCGGCAGCGCCGTGGACCCGTCGAAGTGGCGCTTCGACGTCGGCGGCAGCGGCTGGGGCAACAACGAGCAGCAGTACTACACGAACAGCACCCGCAACGCCGCCATGGACGGCGGCGGCAACCTCGTGATCACCGCCCGCCGGGAGAACCCCGCCAACCATCAGTGCCACTACGGGACGTGCCAGTACACCTCGGCCCGATTACTGACCGCCGCCACCTTCACCCGGGCCTACGGCCGGTTCGAAGCGCGCCTGAAAGTGCCCCGCGGCCAGGGCATCTGGCCGGCGTTCTGGATGCTCGGCGACGACATCGGGTCGGTCGGCTGGCCCGGCAGCGGCGAGATCGACATCATGGAGAACATCGGCCGCGAACCCAGCACCGTTCACGGCACCATCCACGGCCCCGGCTACTCCGGCGGCGCGGGGATCGGCGCCGCGTACTCGATCAGCGGCGCGTACGCCGACGCCTTCCACACCTTCGCCGTCGACTGGTCGCCCAACCTCATCATCTGGTACGTCGACGGCAACGAGTACCAGAGGCGCACGCCCGCCGATCTCGGCGGCAACCGATGGGTCTTCGACCACCCCTTCTTCATGATCATGAACGTGGCCGTCGGCGGGCACTGGCCCGGCTACCCCGACGCCACCACCACGTTCCCGCAGACGATGACCGTCGACTACGTCCGCGTCCACGCCCCGCCCGCGAGCGGCGGCGGCCAGGTCACCGGCGTCGGCGGCAAGTGCGTCGACGTGGCGGGCGCCAACCCGGCCAACGGCACGGCCGTGCAGCTCTGGGACTGCAACGGCTCCGCCGCGCAGAACTGGACGTGGAACGGCGATGGCTCCGTGCGGGCGCTCGGCAAGTGCATGGACGTCACCGCCGCCGGCACCGCCAACGGCACGCGGGTCCAGCTCTACGACTGCAACGGCACCGGCGCCCAGCGATGGACCTTCAACTCCGGCACCGGCCAGATCGTCAACCCTCAGGCGAACAAGTGTCTCGACGCGACCGGAGCGAGTTCCGCCAACGGCACCCGCCTGCAGATCTGGGACTGCTCGGGCGGCGCCCATCAACGCTGGACACGTTGACACTTAATGAGAACGCGCTCTCTCGGAGCCGCCTATATTCACCGTGACCTTTCCCCGGATATTCCCGCGCTCGGCCGCACGGTGCAGGTCCGCCAGCGCCGCCAGCGGCCGGGCGTCCACCTCGACGTCCACCACGCCCTTGTCGATCAGCGCCACCAGCTCGGCCAGCTGACCCGGATCGTTGCGGGCCACGAAGTGAACCGCGCGTGGATGCTCGATCGGCCGGGTGATCGACACGAACGCCCCGGCGAGCCGCGTCACCGAGGCGGGCACCTCGCCGGCCAGATTGATCAGCACGTCGTTGCCCGGCGGCAGGGGAGCCGCGGTGTAGTCGACGACCTCGTCGGCGCCCAGCGCGAGCACCGCGGCGGCACTGCGCGGGCTCGCGGTGGCCACCACGTAGGCCCCCGCGTGCTTGGCCAGCTGCACGGCGAACAGCCCGACCCCGCCCCCGGCCCCGTTGATCAGCACCCGGCTGCCGGGCCCGACACGGGCATGCTCGAAGACCGCCTGCCACGCCGTGAGCCCGGCCACCGGAACGGCCGCCGCGTCCGCCAGCGGGATCCGCTCGGGCGCCCTGACCAGCATGTCCGCCCGGGCGACCGCGTACTCGGCCGCCGCCCCGCCGATCAGCCCGATCACCCGGTCGCCGGGGGAGAGGCCGCCCGCGCCGGTGACGACGGTGCCCGCGACATCCCAGCCGAGCGTGTGCGGCAGCGTGATGCCGAGCGTGTCCTTCAGCAGCCCCGTCCGCAGCCCGATCTCCGACGGGTTGAAGGACGTCGCGGCCACCCGGACGAGCACCTCACCGGGACCCGGCCGCGGCACCGGCACCTCGTCCAGCGAGATCACCGAGGCGTCGCCGTACTCGTGGACGCGGGCGGCGCGCATGGGGGCGAGAAAGTCCGCGGCGTGCTCGCTCGCCCAGGTCTCGAACGTGCTCGCGGGCACGCCCGTGACCTCCTCCACGGTCCTGGTGGGCGCCGGTCCTGGCGCGGCGAGCGCGCGCAGCATCCCGTCCACCGCCGGCGCGGGCCACCCCAGCCCGAGCAGCCGCTCCCGCGCCTCCTCCGGCGGCTCCTCCTCCCAGCGCACCGGCCGTCCGATCGCGGCGCCGATCGCCGTCGCCTGTTCGCGCTGGGTCAGCGCCCGGGGTCCGGTCAGCGTGTAGACCGCGCCGTGGTGGCCCCCGCCGAGCAGCGCCCGTACCGCGACGGCCGCGACGTCCCGCTCGTGCAGGGGAGAAAAGCCCGCGTTCCCGTACGGCTGCCGCACGACGCCCGCACGAACCTGCCCGGCCCACCGCAAGGTGTTGGCCGCGAACGCGTGCGGACGCAGGACCGTCCACTCCCGCGCGGTCCCGGCGACCAGACGCTCGATCTCCACCTCGTACGGCCGGGCGGCGGCCGAGGACAGATACACCACCCGCCGGGCCCCGACCAGTTCCAGCACCTCACGAGCACCCTCGGCCGACGCGAACGGCCACAGCAGGAACATCGCGTCCACACCGTCGAGCGCCGCCGCCAGCGCGGCCGGGTCGGTCAGTTCCCTCGTCACCGTGCGCACGTCGGCGCCCGCGTCCTGAAGCAGGCTCACCAGCGGCCGGCCGATCGTGCCGGTGGCCCCGCTGACCAGAATTCTTGTCATGCCGTCCACGCTAGGGCGCGCTGGAGAGTCACCCAATGCCCTCCCGTCTGCGAGAGATACGCGATCGTCTACCGAGTTAGACTGATGTCATGGACGTCCTGAGCGACGTGATCGCCTCCATGCGCATCGGTGTGCCGCGCTCGGCGCGGGTCGCTTGGCCGGCGCCCTGGGGGCAGCGGTTCCCGTCGGCGCCCGGCTCGGCGGGTTTCCAGGTGGTCCTGAAGGGCTCATGCTGGGCGATCCCGCCGGAGGGCGAACCGATCCCGGTCGGGACCGGCGACGTGCTGTTCTTTCCCCACGGCCACGGCTACACGCTGGCCGACTCGCCCGCCACGCCCGTCGCCGAGCCCGACTGCGACCCCTACGCCGACGCCGAACTGTTCGCCTCGGCCACCATGGAAGGCGCCGGGCTCACCACGGTGACGCTCTGCGGCGGCTACCGGCTCGACCCCGGCCGGGCGCATCCGCTGCTCAGGGATCTGCCCGAGATGATCCACCTGCCCGCCAGGCTGGGCCACAACACCGACCTGCGCGCCGCCGTCGAACTGCTCGGCAAGGAGATGGACGCCCCGCGGCCGGGCGCCGACCTGGTGGTGTCGGCGCTGCTGGACACCCTGCTCCTGTACATCCTGCGAGCCTGGTTCGACTTCTCCACCGAGCACTGCGCGACCGGCTGGGCCGCGGCGCTGGCCGACCCCGCCATCAGCGCCGCACTGGACGGCATCCACCGCCGCCCCGCGGACCCGTGGACCGTCGAATCGCTCGGCCGCCGCGCGGGCCTGTCCCGCGCGGCGTTCTCCCGCCGGTTCGCCCAGCTCGTCGGGCAGCCGCCGCTGACCTACCTGACCTGGTGGCGGCTGGGCACGGCCGCCCGCATGCTGCGCGACAAGGACGCCGCGCTGAGCGAGATCGCCACCGCGGTCGGCTACAGCTCGGAGTACGCGTTCTCCAACGCCTTCAAGCGCCAGTACGGCATGGCCCCCGGCAAGTACCGCCGCCTGGGCTGCCCGTCGCCCGGCCGCTGACCACGACCGTCCGGGCTCTCGCGCACATGGATCTCGCGTGCGTACGACATTCGCGAATGGAACGGTGTGCGCATTGCGTACGTTGTGCCTATAGTGAACGTCGTACACATCGCACGGCCGGTCTGGCCGTCGAAAGGAGACTCCATGCGAATGAGCGACTCCCCTTACAAGACCGCCGAAAAGCTCCTGATGCACAACCGGAGCAAGATCGTCTTCGGTGACAGGGTCGTGCCGAACTGGCTCGGTGACGGGGCCCGCTTCTGGTACCGGTCGAGCACCGCCACCCGGCGGCAGTTCCTCGTCGTGGACCCGGAGGCGGGCACCCGGCGCCCCGCCTTCGACCACGAGCGGCTGGCCAAGGCCCTGGAGACGGCCTCCGGCCACGAGGTGAGCGCGGCCAAGCTGCCTTTCCTGGCCATCGCGCCGGTCGGCGACTCCGTCTATTTCGCAGCCTTCGACAAGACCTGGCAGGTGTCCCTGGACACCTACGAGGCGCAGGAGACGCCGGCCCCGCCGGCCGTCAACCCGATCGAGGCCGTCTCGCCCGACGGGCAGTACACCGTCTACCGCGACGGGCCCAACCTCGGGCTGCGCCGGATCGCCGACGACCAGACCCGGCCGCTGACCACCGACGGCGACGCCGGCCACGAGTACGGCGTGAGCCCCGACTACTTCCAGTACGACAACCTCATGGCGGCGATCGGGCTGCCGGAGAACCCGATCTGCGCCGCCTGGTCACCCGATGCCACCAAGGTGCTGAGCCACCGCACCGACCAGTCGGGCATCGGCCTGGCGCACCTGATCGACAACCGGCCGCGCGGCGGCGGCCGTCCCGGCCTGCAGCCGCAGCGGCTGGCCCTGCCCGGCGACACGCACATCCCGACCGCCGAGATGACCGTGGTCGACGTGATCGGCGGCCGGGTCGTGAAGGCGCAGGACGAGCCCGTGCTGATGACGATCATCTCGCCGATGGTGGTGCGCTGGGCCTTCTGGGCGGAGGACAGCTCGGCCGTCTACTACCTCAGCCAGTCCCGCGACGTGCGCACCCTGAAGCTCAAGCGCATGGACCCGGTCACCGGCGAGGTGACCACCCTGATCACCGAGACCGGCCCCACCCGCGTGGAGCCCACCCAGACGGCGCTCAACTTCTTCCCCATCATCAAGGTGATCAACGGCGGGGCGGAGGTGCTGTGGTACTCCCAGCGCGACGGCTGGGGCCACCTCTACCTGTACGACACCAGGACCGGCGAACTCCGCAACCAGGTGACCTCCGGCGGCTGGGCCGTCCAGGAGATCCTGCACGTCGACGAGGCGAGCCGTACCGTCTACTTCACCGCCAGCGGGCTGATCTCCGAGGACCCCTATCGCCGCTCGGTCTGCAAGGCCGGGCTGGACGGCGGCGGGTTCACCCGGATCACCGACGACGCCCTCCACCACGTGGTGAGCGTCTCGGCCGACGGCCGCTACTTCGTCGACAACGCCTCCACGACGAGCACGCCGCCGGTGATCACCGTACGCGGCTGGGACGGGGCCGTACGCGTCGAGCTGGAGCGGGCCGACATCTCCGCGTTGCGGGCCACCGGCTGGAGCGCCCCCGAGCGCTTCCGCGCCAAGGCCGCCGACGGCGTCACCGACGTCTTCGGCGTGCTCTACAAGCCGCACGACTTCGATCCGAACCAGTGCTATCCGGTCATCGACGTGGCGTACCCGGGCCCGCAGGTCCTGCGTGTGCTCCCGACGTTCGACCCGGGCCCGTTCGGGTACGAGGCCGAGGCCCTGGCCGCGCTCGGCTTCGTGGTGGTCGCCATGGAGGGCCGCGGCACTCCGGGCCGCGACAAGGCCTTCCACGACCACTCCTACCGGAACTACAAGAGCGCCGGCGGCATGGAAGACCACGTGTCCGCGATCACGGAGCTGGCGCGGAGCCGGCCATGGATGGACATCGACAAGGTGGGCATCACCGGCATCTCCGGCGGCGGCTACCAGACCGCGCGGGCGATGCTCGACCACCCCGCGTTCTACAAGGTCGGCGTCTCCCGCTCCGGCAATCACGACAGCCTGACCTACCAGCAGGGCTGGGCGGAGACCTACGACGGCCCGGTGGGCGAGGTGGACTACGCGCTGTCGTCCAACGCCGAATCCGCGGCCCGCCTGCAGGGCAAGCTGCTGCTCATCCAGGGCGGCGTGGACACCAAGGTCCTTCCGGAGCAGACGCTGCGCTTCGTGGACCGGCTCATCGCCCATGACAAGGACGTCGACCTGCTGATCATCCCCGGCGCCGAGCACCTCTACCTGGGCTACGAGCACTACATGTTCAGGAAGCTGTTCGACTACTTCGTCCGTCACCTGCTCGAGGTGGAGCCGCCGGCGTACCGGCTGGCTCCCTCGGTGCTCGACGAGGAGCGCATCGCGGAGATGTTCGTCGGATGACCCGGCCGTCCCGGGCGGCGGGGGACCGCCCGGGGCGTGCCGTCACAGCACGTGGAGCGTACGAGCCGAAGGAGAGACCTGATGAGTGGAGTACCAGCGCGTCCGGCGCGCCCCGACCCGGAGCACATGTCCGCCACCGGCGGCAAGGGCATGATCTCGACCTCCCACCCGGCGGCGTCGTCGGCGGGCGTGGCCGTGCTGCGCCGGGGCGGCAGCGCCGTTGACGCCTACCTGGCCGCCGCGGCGGTGCAGACGGTGGTCGAGCCGACCATGACCACGCTGGCCGGCGGCCTGTCGGTCACGGTCTACGACCCGGACACCCGGCAGAGCCTCGTGATCGCGGGCATGGCGGGCCTGCCGGCGGGCGAGAAGGGCGACCTGGACGCCGGGGCCCGGCTGTCGGGCCGTACGGTGGTGCCGCCCGGCTGGGTACGCGGCGCGCACGCCGCCTGGAGCAGGTTCGGCCGCCTGTCGTGGGCGGAGCTGTTCGCCGACGCGGTGGTGGCGGCGCGTGAAGGCTTCGTGGCCGACCCGTTGTTGTGGGGGTGGGCGTTCGCCTACCGCATGGCCGCCGGCCGCTATCAGGAGGGGTACGACACCTGGTTCCCCGGCGGTCACCTGTTCCGCGCCGGCGAGGTGCTGCGCCAGCCCGCGCTCGCGCGGACCATCGAGCAGCTCGCCGAACAGGGACCGGAGTACTTCCACGAAGGCGAGTTCGCCAAGAGGTACGTGGAGACGGCCCGGTTGCACGGCGGCCGGATCACGCTCGACGACATGGCCGCGGCCGGTGCGGTCGAGATGCCGCTCCCGCCGCTGCCCACCGCGGGCGGCTACGAGCTGCACACGGTGGGCGCGCTCTACCCGCTGCTGCTGAGCCTGTCTTCGCTGATCGAGACCGACGACCTGTACACCCGGATGCGCGTCTTCGAGGAAGTGTGGGCCTACGGCCTGGACGAGATCCCCGACCCCTTCACCGATCCGACGGTCCCGATCGAGGACACGCTGCGCGCGATCTCGCCGGAGGCGGCAGAACGGCTGGTGCCCAGGGTGGTGCACGGCAAGCCGCGGCCGTTCGACTCGATGAACGGCGGCACCAACGCCATTGTGGTCGTGGACGAGCGCGGCATGATCGCGCACGGCACGCACTCCTCCAGTTCCACGGCGTTCGGCGTCGGGCTGATGACGGACGGGGTGATCATGCCCCGGCCGATCACGTTGTTCGCCGACCCTTGGGTGAAGATCCCGGTCGGCTGGGGAACCTCGTTGCTGGCCATGCGTGACGGCAAGCCGGCGTACGTGGCCGGGTCGCCGGCGATCTCGGCGGTGCAGAACGTGTACCAGAACTCCGTGAACGTCCTGCAGCGGGGCATGACGGCGCTCGAATCGGTGAACCAGCCCCTGTTCGGCGCGTCGGTGTATCCGAGCAGGCGGCCGATGGTGGAGTCCTCCTTCGGCGACGTCGTCCTCGCGGAGGTGGAACGGCGCGGCGTCGGCATCACCCGCGTCTCCCCGTGGGAGCTGGAGATGGGCAGCTGCCAGGCCATCGCGTTCGGCGAGGACGGCACCCTGCACGGCGTCGCCGACCCCCGCAGGCTGGGCAGCGCCGCCGGGTACTAGCGGTTCCGGAGCGCGGGCACGCCGGCGTGCCCGCGTTCCTCCGGCGCGGTCATGACGACGCTGGGTGTCTTCGACACCGCGTTGCCGAACGTCGACGCCCGCTTACGCTGACATCGGCCCATCCACCTGTATCAGCAACTTGTCAGGTTGCCCGAGCAGGGTGCACCTCATGATCAACGACGCGTACACCCTGCCGGCGCTGCCGGCCAACCGCACCTCCGGCTGCCCCTTCGACCCGCCGCGAGAGCTGTCGCGGGCCCGCGAGCACGGCCCCATCAGCCGCCTGCCCTTTCCCGGCGGGCACGAGGGCTGGGTCGTCACCGGTCACCAACTCGCCCGTACCGTGCTAGGCGACCCCCGATTCAGCTCCCGCCAGGAACTCATGCGCTCCCCGATCGCCGACCTGGGCGACAGCCCGGTTCCCCCGGCGCCGCCCGGCATGTTCATCATGATGGACCCGCCGCGGCACAGCCGGTACCGCAAGCTGCTGGCGGGCAAGTTCACCGTCCGCCGGATGCGGCTGCTCACCGAACGCGTCGAGCGGGTCACCGCGGAACGGCTCGACGCGATGGCCGCCGCCGGTCCTCCCGCCGACCTGGTCAGCGCGTTCGCCCAGCCGATTCCGGCGATCATGATCTGTGAGCTGCTGGGGGTTCCCGCCAGCGACCGGCCCTTCTTCCAGGGGCATGTCGCGACCATGTTCGACGAGGACGCCCCGGACGAGGAGCGCTACGCGAGCCACACGGCGGTCCACGGGTATATCGCCACTCTCGTCTCCGCCAAGCGCGCGGCCCCGACCGACGACGTCCTCAGCGACCTGACCGGCACCGACCTGTCGGAGGCGGAGCTCATCGGCGCAGCGGGACTGCTGCTGGCCGCGGGCATGGACACGACCTCGAACATGCTCTCGCTGGGCACCTTCGCCCTGCTGAGCAACCCCGGTCAGGTGGCCGTGCTGCGCGAGGACCCCGACCGGTCCGTCGAGGAACTGCTGCGCTACCTCAGCGTCGTGCACGTCCGGCCACGGGTGGCCCTTGAGGACGTCGAGCTGGCCGGCCACACCGTCAAGGCCGGCGACCAGGTGATCCTGTCGCTCAGCACCGCCAACCGCGATCCGGGGCGCTTCGAGCACCCCGGCGCCCTCGACGCCGGGCGATCGGCCAGTGGCCACCTGGCCTTCGGCCACGGGGTGCACCAGTGCCTCGGCCAGCAACTCGCCCGCGTCGAACTGCGCACCGCCTTCCCGGCGCTGTTCGAACGGTTCCCGTCGCTGCGCCTGGCCGTACCGGCCGAGGAGATCGCCGTCCGCCCCGAGACCGGGGACGTCGTCGGTGTGAAGAGCCTGCCGGTCACCTGGGACGCCTGAGACTCCGTCCCGTGCACGTCGTATGCGAGTTGCGCACACCGATCCGAATGCGTACAGTGTTTACAGCGAGTGTACGACGTGCGCATAAGGACTGATCATGCCTGTCTTCGAAACCCCAGAACCGATCCTCGCCGTCATCGCCCTGGCGGCCGGCGACGTCCGGATCACCGCCACCGGGCGCGGCGACACCAGCGTCGAGGTACGGCCGAGCGACGCGGCCAATGACGAGGACGTCAGCGCCGCCGGATCGTGCGAGGTCGAGTTCCTCGCCGGCCGGCTCACGGTCAGGACACCGCGCCAGGACGCGTCCGCCAGACGCGCCGGATCGGTGGAAGTCACCGTCGGACTGCCGGAGGCCTCCGGCCTGGAGGCCGACGTGGCCGCCGGGGGAGTGCGCTGCGCCGGGCGGCTCGGCGAGACCCGTGTCACCGCCTCGCACGGCGAGATCGACCTCGACCGGACCGGCCGCCTGGAGGCCGGTTCCGGCTCCGGGGCGATCCGGGTCGCCGCCGTCGACGGCCAGGCCCTGATCAAGACGCTGAGCGGGAACGTGCACCTGGGCGAGATCTCCGGCGACCTGCGCGCCGGCACCGCGCATGGGGACATCGTCGTCGAACGGGCCCTGTCCGGCGTCCAGGCCAAGACCGCGCACGGCGACATCCGCATCGGCGAAGTGGTCCGCGGGCTCATCTCCGTCTCCACGGGCCTGGGCGAGGTCGAGGTCGGCGTCCGCCAGGGCACCGTGGCCCGCCTGAACCTCGGCTCCACCTATGGCCGGGTCCGCAACCTGCTCCAGCCCGGCGCAGCACCCGGACCCGCCGAGGACCACGTCGAGGTCAGCGCCTCGACCACCCACGGCGACGTCCTCATCCACCACTCCTGACCCGCGAGAGGAATCCACCATGACCGAGCCGTTGAGCACCCTGCCCCTGGAACGGCCCGCCGGCCGCCCCTTCGATCCGCCCGCCGAGCTCGCGCGGCTGCGCGCGGAGCAGCCACTGCGGCCGCTGATCTTCCCCGACGGGCACGAGGGCTGGCTGGCCCTCGGCTACGACGAGGTCCGCGCCATCGTGGCCGACCCGCGCTTCAGCTCCCGCTACGAGCTGATCCACTACGCGCTGGCCGACGTCGGCCAGATGCCGCCAGCTCCGCCCGGCGACCTGGTCGGGGTGGACGCGCCGCAGCACACCCGCTACCGCAAGCTGCTGGCGGGCAAGTTCACCGTGCACCGCATGCGCCTGCTGGCCGAGCGCGCGGAGGAGGTCACGAAGGAGCACCTGGAGGCCATGGCGGCGTCCGGCTCGCAAGCCGATCTGATCGAGGCCTTCGCCCGGCCGGTGCCCGCGGTGATGATCTGCGAGCTGCTCGGCGTGCCGTACGCCGACCGGCAGGAGTTCCAGCAGATGGCCGCCACCATCGGCGGGCTGGACGCCACCCCGGAAGAGCAGTACGCCGCCTACGCCCAGATGGGCGAGTACATCGGCAAGCTCGTCCAGGCCAAGCGCGCCACTCCCACCGACGACGTGCTCAGCGACCTGACCGGGAGCGACCTGACGGACGAGGAGCTGGCCGGCGTCGGTGCGTTCCTGCTCGGCGCCGGGCTCGACACCACCACCAACATGATCGCGCTGGGCACCTACACCCTGCTGCGGCACCCGGACCAGCTCGCGCTGCTGCGCGAAGACCCGGACCTGGCCGGCAACGCGGTGGAGGAGCTGATGCGGTTCCTGACGATCACCCACACCGGAGCGCGCGCGGCCTTGGAGGACGTCGACCTGGGCGGGCAGACGATCAAGGCCGGGCAGACGGTCGCGCTGGCGGTGCAGGCCGCCAACCGCGACCCCGGGAAGTTCCCCGACCCGGACGTCCTCGACCTGCGCCGCGACGCCTCCGGCCACATCAGCTTCGGCCACGGCATCCATCAGTGCCTGGGCCAGCAACTGGCCCGCGTCGAGATGCGCGCCGCCTTCCCCGCGCTCCTCGGCCGCTTCCCCGGGCTGAGGCTGGCCGTACCCGCCGATCAGGTGCCGATGCGTGAGGGCTTGGACATCTACGGCGTGCACCGCCTGCCGGTCACATGGTGAGCGTCCAGCGACCCGCCGAAAGTCCCTGACCATGACCGTGGCCGAACCCGCCCTCAGCTGGGAGAACATCGTCACCGCGCACTCCGCGCTCGTGCACCGGCTGGCCTACCGGCTGACGGGCGACCCGCACGACGCCGAAGACCTCACCCAGGACGTCTTCTGCAAGGTCTTCCGTTCCCTGCACACCTACCGGCCGGGCACCTTCGAGGGCTGGCTGCACCGCATCACCACCAACCTCTTCCTCGACGGGGTACGGCGGCGCGCCCGCGCCCCCGTGCACCCGCTCAGCGAGGATTCGGCGGACCGGCTGCCCGCCCGCGACTCCACTCCCGAGCAGCTTCTCGACGAGCGGCGGTTCGAGCCCGACATCGAGGCCGCCCTGCTCGCCCTCACCCCGGTGAACCGGGCCGCGGTCGTGCTGAGCGACGTGGAGGGCCTGCCGTACGAGCAGGTCGCCGAAGTGCTCGGGATCAAGACCGGAACCGTCCGCAGCCGCATCCACCGCGGCCGCGCCCAGCTCAAGCAATACCTGCACCACCGAGCCTGTGAAAGGACATGACATGCACACCTTCGACACCCCCGGCCCCATCCACGCCCTCGTCGAGTTCGGCTCCGGCGAGGTCCGCGTCGACGCGGGGCCGTACGAGGAGACCACGGTCGAGGTGACCCCCGCCGACCCCGCGCGCTCCGCGGACGTGGATCTGGCCGGGCAGACCGAGGTCACCTACGCCGACGGACGCCTGGCCGTGCGCTCGCCCCGCCAGTCCTCGCGCCGCTGGTCCGCCAAGACGCCGCCGTCGGTGGTGGTGGTCATCCGGCTGCCGGCCGAGTCCGAGCTGAACGCCGACGCCTTCTACGGCGCCATCCGCGCCACCGGAAGCCTCGGCGACGTCGAGGCGCGCACCTCGCACGGCGACATCTCCCTGGAGGAGACGGCCGGCGTGCGCGCCCGCAGCGAGCACGGCTCCATCACCATCACGCGGCCCGTCGGCGTGGTGGAGATCGCCACCGACGGGGCCGTCCGCGTCGGCGAGGCCGGCTCCACCCTCACGATCGAGGCGGGCAGCGGCGACATCGACATCGACCGGGTGCGCGCCGACATCAAGGCCACCTCGGCCCACGGCGGCATCCGCATCGGACGGCTGGTCTCGGGCAAGGCCGTACTGGAGACCGGCTACGGCGCCGTCTCCGTCGGCGTTGCCCGCACCACCGCCGCCGACGTGGACGTCAACTCCCGGCACGGCGAGGTCCGCGACACCCTCGACTCCGGCCGCGCCCCCGTGCACACCGACGCCAAGGCGGACATCTACGCCCGCACCACCTACGGCGACATCCATGTCCACCGCGCCTGACCCGCCAAGGAATCCGACCATGACCGGCACCGCCATCACCGTCTCCGGGCTGCGCAAGTCCTACGGCTCCCACCGCGTACTCGACGGCATCGACCTGTCCATCCCACAAGGATCGATCTTCTCCCTGCTCGGGCCCAACGGCGCGGGAAAGACGACGACCGTGCAGATCCTGTCCACGCTCATCAAGGCCGACGCCGGGCAGGTCACCGTGGCCGGCAACGACCTGGCCAAGCAGCCGGACGCCGTACGCGCCGCCATCGGCGTCACCGGCCAGTTCTCCGCCGCCGACGGGTTGCTGACCGGCGAGGAGAACCTTCGCCTCATGGCCGACCTGCACCTGCTCGGCCGCTCCAAGGGCCGCAAGACGGCCCGCGAGCTGCTGGAGCGCTTCGACCTGACCGGCGCGGCCCGCAAACGGGCCGCCACCTACTCCGGCGGCATGCGGCGCCGCCTCGACCTGGCCATGACCCTGGTGGGCAACCCGAGCGTCATCTTCCTCGACGAGCCGACCACCGGCCTCGACCCGCGCAGCCGGCGTTCGATGTGGGCGATCGTGCGCGAACTCGTCGACGGCGGCGTCACCATCTTCCTCACCACCCAGTACCTGGAGGAAGCCGACCAGCTCGCCGACCGCATCGCCATGCTCAACGGCGGCCGCATCGTCGCCGAAGGCAGCGCGGAGGAGCTCAAGCGGCTGGTACCCGGCGGGCACATCAGCCTGAAGTTCGCCGACTCGGCGAGCTACGAGCTCGCCCTGCGCGGCGTCGGCCCGATCTCCCGCAACGACGAGGCCCTCACCCTGCTCGTCCCCAACAACGGCGGCACCGCCACCCTGCGCGGCCTGATCGACTGGCTCGACGGCAACGCCATCAAGGTGGAGGAACTGTCGGTGCACACCCCCGACCTCGACGACGTCTTCCTCGCCCTCACGGAGTCACGATGACACGCGCCCTGACCGACTCGGCGACCATGCTGCGCCGCCAGCTCCGGCACATCCTGCGCTACCCGGCGCTGACCCTGACCGCGGCCGGCATGCCGATCATCTTCCTGGTGCTGTTCGTGTACGTCTTCGGCGGCACCATGGGCGCCGGCATCGACGTCGGCACCGGCGACCCGCGCACCGCCTACGCCAACTACCTCGCGCCGGGCATCATTCTCATGACCGTCGTCGGCGCGGCCCAGGGCACCGCCATCTCGGTGGCCACCGACATGACCGGCGGCATCGTGGCGCGCTTCAAGACGATGGCCATCGCCCGCGTCTCCGTGCTCACCGGGCACGTACTCGGCAGCATCATCCAGACCATGCTCGCCGTCGTCGCGGTGGTCGCCGTCGCGCTGCTGGTGGGCTTCCGGCCCGGCGCGGGCGTGGGCGGCTGGCTCGGCGTCGCCGGCGTCCTGGTCATGATCAGCTTCGCGATCACCTGGCTGTCCACGGCGCTCGGCATGGTCACCGACGACATCGCCGCCGCCAGCAACCTGCCCATGCCGTTGATCATCCTGCCCTTCCTCGGCAGCGGTTTCGTCCCCACCGCTTCGATGCCGGACGCCCTGCGGTGGTTCGCCGAGAACCAGCCCTTCACCCCGATCATCGAGACCCTGCGCGGCCTGCTCACCGGCGCGCCGGTCGGCGACAGCCTCACCCGCTCGATCGCCTGGAGCGCCGTCATCGCCCTGCTCGGATACCTGTGGGCCAAGAAGCTGTACAACCGCGACCCCGGAAAGTGAGAACCGCCGGCCGGCCTTGCCCACGCCCGGATGACGGCGCCATCGACCCAGAAACAAGGAGACGCACCATGCATCAGTTCGCCTCGGAGCGGGGGCCGGCGTGACCGCCTCCGCCACCCTGCCGGCTCCCCTCAGCACGACCGCCCGATCCCTGGCGCCGGATCTGGCACGCGGCATCATGCTGCTGGGCATAGCCCTGGCCCACGCCCCGCAATTCCTGCTCGACTGGACACGCGGGTCCTCGGCCCTCAACACGATCGCCCACTTCTTCACCACCCTCGTCACCGACAACCAGGCCCGCGGGATGTTCGTCTTCCTGTTCGGCTACGGGCTCGGGCAACTGGCCCAGCGTCAGTACGCGCGCGGCAGCGAATGGCCGTCCGTGCGCGCGCTGCTACGCCGGCGCAGCCTGTGGCTGATCGTCATCGGGCTGGCACACGCGGTGGTCCTGGTGCCGTTCGACGTCATCGCGGTCTACGGCGTGACGATGCTCTTCCTCGCCTTCCTCGTACGCGCCCGCGACGCCGTCCTGTGGCGGCTGGGCCTGCTGACCCTGATCCCGGGGGGACTCTTCCTCACCTGGCAGAGCGTTCAGGTCTACACCACGGCCGCGGAGGGCTCGCCGTTCACCATCGCGAAGTACATGGAGCCGGCCTTCGTCGATCACCTTCTCACCAACGCCATCGCGTGGCCGGGCAGAACCCTGGTGTCCATCCTCTTCGCGATCCCCGGCATGGCGTGGGGACTCCTGGCCGCCCGCAAGAAGATCCTCGACGAGCCGGGACAGCACATGGCTCTCCTGAAGCGGATCGCCTTGCTGTGCATCGGCGCCGCGGTCGTCGGACGGCTCCCGGCGGCGTTCCTGGCCGTCGGCACCTGGCCCGACGTGGCGACGCCCGTCGTATGGGTGACGTACGCCGCGCACAGCTTCACCGGCTACATCGGCGGCATCGGCGCGGCCGCGGCCATCGGGCTCGCCGCCGTCCGCATCGGCCACAACCACGGCCCCCTCACCACCGCCCTGGCCGCCCTCGGGCAGCGCTCGATGACGTTCTACCTCGCGCAGTCGGTGGTATGGGTGGCGCTCTTCTACCCGTTCACCCTGGGCCTGCGCGACGACCTCAGCTTCGCCGCCAGCCTCGCCGTCGCCGTCGTCATCTGGGCGGCCTCGATTCCCGCGGCGGCCTGGATGCACCGCAAGGGATACCGGGGCCCGTTCGAGGCGCTCGTGCGCCGCATGTCGTACCGCTAGTTCCGGACGGCCGCTTCCTCCCGCAGGCAGGCGCCCTGCGGAGCGCGGGGGATGCCCAGGATCACGATCCGGCGACCGCCGAGGGGCGTCACGTTCGAGACGTGCCGTCGCCATCCGCGACGCGCAGCCGTTCCCGGTAGGCGCGAAGGCCGGCCGCACCAGGCACCCGCAGCCCGTAGACCCCCGGCCTCCTCGGGGTGAGCGACGGAAGCTCCGGGGCATCGGACATGAAACCGAACAAACGCATGTCCCCGAGCGAGGTAGCGGTCCACACGTGACGGTCACATGGCCGTCACGGACGCCCGTGAAGATCGTGGCGGGGTCAGCAGGGTTCAGGCATGGCCGAGTCCTACGCGGACCACGGTGGCGGCGGTCTCCAGGGGCGCGGGCTGGCGTGGTGAGCAGGAGGCGGCCACCACGAGCCGGTCGGCGAGGCCCGAGATCGTGGCGCACGTCGCCGCGGCGGATTCCACCGGCCCGGTGTGCGGCGAACGGCCGTCCACGACGGCGGCCACCACGGTCGTGCGGGGCAGGCCGCCCATCCGGGTGAGGGCGTCCAGGGCGCCGGGCGCGGTCACGAAGTCCAGGGCGATGCTCTCGACCCGCGAACCGCCCAGTACGGCCAGCGCCGGACCGGCCTCGCCCGAGCACAGGCACACCATCAGCCGGGGACGGTTGCTCAGCTCGCCCAGCCGCCGGTAGACGCGGGCCAGGCGGCGCAGGCCCGCAGGGTCGGCCGGTGCGGGCTCGTCCAGCTGGACCTCCTGCGCTCCGGCGGTGGCCAGCCGCTCCAGCAGTTCGGCGTACGGCTCCAGGAACGCCTCCAGCAGGCTGAGTGGATCGAAGCCCGGGCCGCCGGCGCTTCGGCCGCCGGTGCTTCGCAGGAAGGCGAGCGGGCCGGGTAGCACCGGGCGTACCTCGAAGCCGAGCCGCCTGACCGCCAGGTAGGCGGCGAGCGGCGCGCCGTGGTCGAGCCGGAAGCGGGTGGCTGGGGTGAGCGCCGACCCCTCCGCGACGCCGAAGGTCGCGGGGGAGCGGAAGGTGGGGTGGTGGAGCGGGAGGTCGGTCAGGCCGAGCGCCCGCCATCCTTCCCACAGGCCGGTGGTGGTCGCCGGGCGTCCGAGCACGGTGGTGCGCTGTCTCACGTCGGGTCCTTTTCCCTCGCGGAACCCCTGGGGGCCGCGCACCGGGCGGCGCGCGGGCGGTGGCAGGTGTTCGGACTCGCGGGCGTCCCACACGTTCCTACTGGCCGTCGCTTCCCAGGCCGGAGCCCAGTGCTTGCGTGGACGGCGGTCGTTCCCGCTCACCGCTGCGGGGCAGTCCCGGATTCACACCGGGTTCCCTCTTGCGCCGATCCCTCAACGGGGCCGGGCCAGCCGCAGGAGGAAGCATATGCCCTGCGCGGGTCGCGCACGCGGCCATGCCTCGCCCGGCCTGGGCGTGATGCGGCGAGGTGTTCCCGGCATGGGGTCGCGTCATCTCACGCCGAGGCACCTCGGACCGCGGCATGTTCGGGCTGTGGCATCTCGCGCGTCGCGCCTCGGGCCGGGGGCGCCTCGGGGCTCGGGCATCCGATCTCGCGTGTGCCGGGAGATCGGATGCGCCGCGTGCATGGGCGTGGTGCCGTGCGGGTGCCGGGCCTTGGTCTCCGATCGATGAGGCCCGCGTGCCGGGTCAGGGGCGGGGGATGGCGACGGCGTCGTACGTCGTGTCGGGGGTCGGCGGGGTGGTGAAGCGGGCATTGGGCAGGTACAGGCGGGACCCGAACGCCGCCACCGTCGTCGGCACGTCGAACAGGGCGCTGGTCACCCGCCGGACCACGCGGCCCTCGGTCCCCGCCGCGTTCAGCCGCAGGACCGCCACGGTGTTGATCCGGTTCTGCACCGCGTACAGGGTCCGGCCGCGCAGCAGCAGGCCGTCGCCCTGCGGCAGCGACTCGCCGTGCAGGTCGATCCGGGAGGTGGTACCGGTGCCGTCCACGCGGAACAGGCCGCCGGTGTTCGACTGCACGATGATCAGGCCCCGGCCGTCGGGGGTGGCGGCGATGCCGTTGGCGTTGATGCCGGTGCCGTACACCAGGTCGCCCGTGAGCGGGACCCGCACCACGTCGGCGGGCAGCCGTCCGCCGCGCAGCGGCAGCTTGTAGAGCACCGGGTTGGCGGAGTCGGTGAACCACGCGGCGTCGCGGGTGAGGATGACGTCGTTGACGAATCCGGCGGCGGTGGCCAGCCGGTAGGAGGCCAGGACCCGGCCGGTGCGGGTGTCGACGACGCGGGCGTCCCCGGCCGTGCCGCCCGCCACGAACAGGCGTCCGCGCTCGTCGATCTTCATCCCGACGGACGGGGTGCCGGGACCCTCGCTGATGATCGCGCCGCGCCCGGTCCGCAGGTCGGCCCGGTAGATGGAGCCGTTCGCCAGCGAGCCGAAGTAGGCGAGCGGGCCGGAGCCGATGGCGATGCCCTCGGGCCGGAAGCCGTCGGGCAACGGGATCGACTCGGGTAACTCCCGGTCCGCGGCCGCCCCGGCGGGAGCGCCGGTGGCGACGGCCAGGACGAGGGTCGTGACAATCGCGCAAAGGAGCCTGATGGTTCGCAGCATCTGATGCCCTCTTTCCAATCGTCTCGGGACCCACGCTAGATCGCCGGGCGCCGTGCGCAAGTGCCGCGAGGCCTCCGGCTAACGGGCGGGGCTCCCGCCGTACACGGCCGTCACCTTCACACCGAGCGCCGCGGGCAGCAGCGGCGCGGCCTCGGCGATGGCCGCACCGCCCGGGGCGAAGGCGGCGGCGTGCCTGAGCGCGATCCTGGCCGCCCGCCCCTGGACCTCGTAGGAGGCGTGCCCGAACGCGGCCGCCAGCGCGGGCGCCGGCTCGGCGGCATGCGGCAGCTCCCGTTCCAACCGGCGCAGGCCCTCCAGGGCGAGCCTGGCCTCAGGCCGGAACGTCAGCGCGCCGATCGTCTCGACGACCTCGCCTGCCGCGGCGGCGCCGCCGTACCCGATCTGGGCGAGCGCCAGCTCCGCGACCGCGCCGGGAGCGGCGGGCAGCAACCGCAGATAGTCGCGTACGCGCGCGCCGGCCTCCTGCGGCGTCGGGTCGAGCAGGTGGTGCAGCCGCACGAAGAAGCGCAGCCCGATCTCGTCCCCGCCACGCAGGAACCGGCGCAGGCACCCGTCGAGCAGTTCCGCCCGCGACACCCGGCCCTCGGCCGGCAGCCGCCGGAGCAAGGCCGGCCAGCGGGTGGGGACGGGTTCCCCACGCTCCTCACGCAGGACGCGGCCGGCGCCCTCGGCCTCGAAGATCCGCGGCAACAGTGAGCCGAGCAGCGGATCGTCGCCCGACGGCCGGGCTCGAAGCCAGGCGAGCACGAGGGGGTCGTGCTCGGGCGGCTCGCTGGCGGGAACCCCGTTGATCGATCCGACGAACGCCGTCGAGCACGGCGTGGGCGTGGTGCTGAACGGCCCCGGCGAGGCGATGGCACAGCGGATCGCCGCGCTGGCTCCCGGCGCGCACGTCGTGAAGGCCTTCAACGTCTTCCCCTCCGCCCAGTGGACCCGCGCCGGCGGCGGACCCCCCGTCACGGTGGCGATGTGCGGTGACGATCCGCGGGCGTTGCGCGTCGTCGGCGACCTGGTCCGCGATGTCGGCGGACTCCCGGCCGTGCTGGGGCCGCTGGATCGGGCGCGCCAGCTTGAGGAGGTCGCGGGCTTCGTCATCGGGCTGGCCTTCGCCGGTACCGACCCCGGATCCGCCGTCCCGAGCCTCCCCACAGCGGCCGTGTGAGGGTGGTCGCCACGCCGTAGACCAGGCGCGAAGTTCTTTCGCTCTGTGTGGATTTGGACGCGGATGTCGCTCCGGATCCTTCCTAGGTTCTGCGTTGCCGGACACCACCGGCACCACCACTGATGGGAGTCAGGAATCATGCGTAAGCTTCTCGCCGCCACGGCCATCGCCGGTTCGATCGCCGCCGGTCTGGCCATCGCGCCCGCCGCCAACGCGCAGAGCGCCACCACCGCCGCACAGAGCCAGTCGGGCATCGTGGCCTGGAAGAAGCTGTTCTCCAGCGACGGCAAGGCCTACACCCGCGGCGTCGTGCAGAAGACCGGCCCCGGTGTGTGGCGGATCAGCTGGAAGGGCTTCGACAAGGCCGGCGGCAAGAAGGGCTACGCCTGGTTCCGCTACCAGAAGAACGGCCAGTGGAAGAGCCGCGTCACCGCCTGGGACGGCGTCACCGGCATCCGCCAGTTCGAGCTGCGCGGCATCAAGAAGCTGTTCACCTACACCTGCTGGGCCGGCAAGGCCGACAACTGCGGCAAGAAGCTCTGGCTCGTCAAGTAGGCCCATCCAAGTGGCTACATTATGTAGTCGTTCCAGTGATTACTGTTACTAAGCTCTCCACAGGGGGGAGGCTGTGCGGTGGAGGGCCCTCAACGTCGAGGGCCCTGATCCGCGAAGGAGCGGCATCCGCGCCACGATCCCCTTCACCGAGGACCACCTCGACGAGGCCTGCGAACTGGCCGGCCGATAGCCGGGCCTACCGCCTCGGGACGTGCCCGGACCCGCCCCATCCGAAGATCGCCGCCATCCCGGAACGCTCCCGGGCGACGTGCCTCTTTTGATATCGCGATCTCTTCTCTAGCGTCGGCATATCCGCTGGCACATCACCCGGAAGGGATCACCGATGTCGCACCCCCCGACCGCCGAGGCGGCCTTACCCCCCGACACCGGCCTGGCCCGCGAGGACTACGCGCTTGAGCGCGTCCCCGCGTCGGCCCGCTACGGCTGGATGACCATCGCCGTGCAGCGCTTCGGCCTGCTCAGCGCGCTGTCGCAGTTCCTCCTGGGCGCCACCCTCGGTCTCGGCATGACGTTCTGGCAGGCCGTGCTGGCCGTCACCCTGGGCGCCGCCATTCTGGAACTGGTCGCGATCGCGCTCGGCATCGCCGGGATGCGCGAGGGCCTGTCGACCAGCCTGCTGGCGCGCTGGGCCGGTTTCGGCCGGTACGGCTCCGGCCTGGTCGGCCTGGTCATCGCCACCGCGCTGCTCGGCTGGTTCGGCGTGCAGACCGCCGTGCTGGCCCGGGGCGTCTCGGGCCTGCTCGGCGGCTCACCGGCGTGGATCTGGGCGATCGCCGGCGGACTGGTCATCACCGCGATCGTGGTGCACGGCTTCGCCGGCATGGCCTGGACCGCCTGGATCACCGTCCCGGCGTTCCTGGCGCTGGCCGGCTGGGCGATCGCGGTCGAACTGGCCCAGCGCCCGCTCGGCGAGCTCATCGCCTCCAGCCCGGCGGGCCCGGCGATGAGCCTGGCCCAGGGAGCGACCCTGGTCGCGGGCGGGTTCATCGTCGGCGCGGTCATCTCGCCGGACATGTGCCGCTTCAATCGCAACGCCGCCGACGTCGTCAAGCAGACCGTGCTCGGCATCTCCCTGGGCGAGTACGTGCTCGCGCTCGTCGGTGTCCTGCTGGCCCACGCGCTGCGTACCGGCGACGTCGTCACCATCGTCACCACCACCTCCGGCACGGTCGGCGTCCTCGTGCTGATCACCGCGACGGCGAAGGTCAACGACTGGAACCTGTACGCCGCCAGCCTGGGCGTCACCAACACCCTCTACACCGCGTTCGGTCTGAAGGCCGGGCGGGCCGCGGTCACCGTCGGGCTGGGCGTGGTCGGCACCGCGCTGGCCGCCCTCGGCATGGCCGACCACCTGGTCGGCTTCCTCATCCTGCTCGGCGTGGCGATCCCGCCGATCGCCGGGATCATGGTGGCCGAGTACTACGTCGTCCGCACGTGGCGGGCCGTCCTGGACACCTCCCGCGAGCAGGGCGCCCTGCCCGCGCGCTCGCCCGGCTGGGTGCCCGCGGCGCTGGCCGTCTGGGTGGCCGCCGCGCTCATCGGCCACTACGTCACCTGGGGCATCCCGGCGCTCAACGCGCTGCTGGCCGCCTTCGTCCTGTACGCCCTGGCCGGCAAGGCTGGGCTCACCGGTTCCAACCGGGCATCCGCCGCATGAGCGCGGCGCCGTATCCCGGCCTTCCCACAGACAGGAGCACCGCACCGTGCGCATAGGCATCGACGTGGGCGGCACCCACACCGACGCCGTCCTCCTCGACCCGGCCATGAACGTCGTGGCCACGATCAAGACGGCGACGACCGCGGACGTGACCCGCGGCGTCGTCACGGCGCTGACCGACCTGCTGGACAGCCACAATCTCGACCGCGGCGAGGTCACCGCAGTCATGATCGGCACCACCCACTTCACCAACGCGCTCGTCACCCGCCGCCGCCTGGCCCGCACCGGCGTCGTACGGCTCGCGCTGCCCGCGACCGCCGCGCTGCCGCCCACCTCCGACTGGCCGGCCGAGCTGATCGCGGCCATCCGCCCGAGCGTGCACCTGTGTCACGGCGGGCACGAGGTCGACGGCCGTCCCATCTCGCCGCTGGAGCCCGACGAGCTCAAGCGGGCCGCCGCCGACCTGGCCGCCCACGACATCACCACGGTGGCGATCAGCTCGGTCTTCTCCCCCGTCACCGCCGAGGCGGAGCTGACCGCCGCCGACATCCTGCGCGCCGAGCTGCCGCACCTCCGGGTGAGCCTGTCCCACCAGATCGGCCGCATCCGGTTGCTGGAACGGGAGTCGGCCACGATCGTCAACGCCTGCCTGCTCGACCTGGCCGACGAGATCGTCGACGCCTTCACCGGCGCGCTCACCGCCGTCGGGGTGCGCGCCCCGCTGTTCCTGTCGCAGAACGACGGCACCCTCATGGACGCCGAGTACACGCGCAGATACCCCGTCAGGACCTTCGCCAGCGGCCCCACCAACAGCATGCGCGGCGCCGCCTTCCTGGCCGACGTCACCGACGCCGCCGTGGTCGACATCGGCGGCACCACCGCCGACGTCGGCGTGCTGACCGGCGGCTACCCGCGCCAGGCCAGCACCGACGTGGACATCGCGGGCGTGCGCACCAACTTCCGCATGCCCGACGTCGTCTCCGTCGGCCTGGGCGGCGGCAGCCGCGTCACCCTCGACCCCGGCCTGCGGATCGGCCCCGACTCGGTCGGCTACCGGCTCACCGAGCAGGCCCTGGTCTTCGGCGGCGACACCCTCACCGCCACCGACCTGGTCGTCGCCGCGGGCATGGCCGAGCTCGGAGACCCGGCGCTCGTCCGCCATCTGGACCGCGATCTGGTGCGGCGCGGAGTGGCGTGGATGGCCGATCGGGTGGCGGGGCTCGTCGACCGGATGCGCCTGAGCGCCGAGCCGCTGCCCGTCGTCATCGTCGGCGGCGGCAGCATCCTCATGCCGCCCGAACTGCCCGGCGTACCCGAGGTGCGCGTCCCCGAGCACTACGGCGTCGCCAACGCCATCGGCGCCGCCATCGGCCAGATCGGCGGCGAGGTCGACCGCCTGTTCGTCACCGGCCCTCAGCTCACCCGGGAGGACGTCCTCGACCAGGCCCGCGCCGAGGCGATCGACCTGGCCGTCTCGGCCGGAGCCGAACCGGCCGGCGTCCAGGTCGTGCACGTGGACGAGATCCACGTCAACTACCTGCCCGGCAACGCCGTACGCGTCATCGTCCGCGCCGTCGGCGACCTCGACCTCGGCCGCACCCCGAAGGAGGCGTCCCAGTGGGCTACGACCTGACCCCGCAGGGCCTGCACGACCTGGCGGAAGGCGCCGCCGTCCTGGGCACCGGCGGCGGGGGAGACCCCTACATCGGGCGCCTGCTGGTGGAGAAGGAGATGGCGGCGGGCCGTACCGTGCACATCATCGGCGCCGACGAGCTGCCCGACGGCGCGCTCGTCCTGCCGTCGTCGATGATGGGCGCGCCGACGGTGTTCGTGGAAAAGCTCCCGTCCGGCGACGGCAACGCGGCCGCGTTCCGCGCCCTGGAAAGGCATCTCGGGCGTACGGCTTACGCCGTCATGCCGACCGAGTGCGGCGGCCTGAACAGCATGATCCCGCTCATGCTCGCCGCCCAGCTCGGCCTGCCGGTCGTCGACGCCGACGGCATGGGACGGGCCTTCCCCGAGCTCCAGATGCAGACCTTCGGGGTGCTGGGCGTGTCCGGGTCGCCCATGGCCATCGCCTCCGACCACGGCGACACCGCCATCATCACCGCCGGCGACAACAAGCGCATGGAACAGCTCGCCCGCGCGCTGACCATCCAGATGGGCGGCGCCTCCTCCATCAGCGACTACCCGATGGACACGGCAGAGGTCCGCCGTACCTCCGTGCACGGCACGCTGACGCTCTGCCGCCGCATCGGCGAGACGTTGCGCGAGGCTCGCGCCACCCACGCCGACCCCTTCGACGCCCTCACCAAGATGCTCGCCGGCACGATCTACAGCCTTGGCACGGTCCTGTTCCACGGCAAGGTCGTCGACGTCGAACGCCGCACCGTGGACGGCTTCGCCCGCGGCAGGGCCAGGCTGGAGGCGACCGGCGACCCCGGCGACGTCCTGGAGATCACCTTCCAGAACGAACACCTCGTCGCCCGCCGCAACGGCACGATGGTCGCCATCGTCCCCGACCTCATCTGCACCCTCAACACCGAGTCCGGCGCGCCCATCCCCACCGAATCCCTCGCCTACGGCCAGCGCCTGACCGTCTACGGCATCTCCACCCCGCCGATCATGCGCACCCCCGAAGCCCTGGCCTGCTTCGGCCCCGCGGGCTTCGGCCTGCCCGACCCGTACGTCCCGTTGGAAGATCTGTGATCAGCGGCCGGAGCCGCGCCCGCGCGGCTCCGGCTGCCACAATCAATTTCCTCCGATATTGACGACGAAATCACACAAAAGGCGATGTTATGCATAAGCGAATGGTGGTGGGATAAAAGGGTCATTCATAAACTGTGACGACGATCTCCGTATATGTGTGGATGGGATCGGAACCATCCTTAGGAGCCCTCCATGACCGTCGTCCGCGTCATGCTGTACGCCCTCCTCGTCCTGTGCGTCACCACCCCGCCGGCCGCGGCCTCGTCCCAGGCGTTCACCTTGACCAGCAGCGCCTTCTCGCCCGGTGGCGTGATCCCGAAGGTTCACGAATGCACCAGCGGCGGCAGCGACCCGCGCCAGCGGAACGAGTCCCCGCCCCTGTCCTGGGCCGGCGCCCCGGCCGCCGCCAGGAGCCACGCGATCGTGATGCGCGACCTCGACAACAACAATCTCATTCACTGGGTGATCTATGACATTCCGGTGAGCGTGACCTCGCTCCCGCAGAATGTCGACCACGCCTACAGGCCCTCGATCCCCTCGGGATCCAGGCAGGTCTACTACCGCGGCAGCGCGAGCCTCTTCGGATACCAGGGCCCCTGCTCGCCGCGCACGGTGAACACCTACGAGTTCGTGGTCCACGCGCTCAACAGGGCGACCTTGTCCGAACTGACCTCCGGTTCGTCCACGCAGACCGCGGCGAGGATCATCGCCAACGCGTCGCTGGGATCGGCGAGGCTGTCCGGCGAGTCGTGAACCAGAGCGCCGCATCTCGCCGTGGAACGCCGTGGAACCGGGTGTCACGCCCTCCCGGGTGAGGACAGACTCCCGCGAAACGGAAGGACATGAGAGATGCAGGCAACCGGCAAAGGGATCATCCGGGTGGGCGGAGTGCTGCTGATCGCGGCACTCGCGCTCACCGGGGTCGTCACACCCGCCTCGGCCGCCGGCCAGGCCACAGCGGGCACGTGCAGGCTGACCATTCAGCGGGTCCCCGGGCCCGACCTGTACCAGGTGGACGTCTCCTGTACCGACGCCCAGGTGCTCAACTTCACGCTCATGGGCTCGGACCCGTGGCCCAACCCCGATGACCGGCTGGTCCGGATCCTCGGCTCGTCGAAAGTCATCGGAGGCGACTTTCTCAACGAGGACATCGGAGCCCGCGACGAGGTCTACGCCAAGGTGTCGTACCAGATACCGGGCGGGAGCAGCGGGAGCCGTAACTCCAACACGGTGACCGGCCGCTTCGGCTCACTGTTCACCTAGAGATCCCCAGGGATCGGCGCCCCGGTTTCCCACGTTTTCCCAACCGGCGGCGCCGCTCTACCCACCGGGCGAGCCCCGATCGATGCTGAGGCGAATCACATGCCACGGGGAATCGTGTACCAGGGGAGCACGCATGGGGCTACGAAGGTGGACGGCCGTCCTGACCGCGGCGGCGCTGGTCATGGCGGGCCTGCTCGTCACGGCTTGGACGCCGCCCAGGGCGGACGCCGAGGCGGTGGACATCGCGACGGCGTGGATGGTCAAACCGCTGTACCGCTTACGGGGCACCACCACGAACGACAACACGCTGTTCACCACCTGGGAGACGGAGTACGACAGCGCGGTGGCCAGATGGGGCTACACCCCCGAGGGCCAGGTTCTGCACGTCGCGCGTGAGGCCGTGACGGGCCTGTCGCCGGTGACCGGCATGCGGAAGTCCGGCGGCGACCGGATCTTCACCCTCGACCCGGCCGAGCGCGATCAGGCCGTGGCGCAGGGGTACGTGGACGAGGGCGTCCGGTTCCACGCGCAGGCGGCGGACGGGGAGGGACTGCTCCCCGTCCACCAGCTGATCAAGGGCCCCTCCCACCGGTACGTCGTGGGCGAGACGGAGAAGGCCCGCGCGCTGGCCGAAGGCTGGACCTACCAGAAGGTCGCCTTCTACGGACGGGGCTCGTTCACGAAGAAGGTGCTGGTCAACGGGGAGTTCACCACCGACACCGCGTCCTGGCAGGCGGCCGGCCCGGCCACGCTGGCGGCCGAGAACGGCGCCGCGAAGATCACCGTGGCGGGCGGCACCACCGAACCCGCGCAGGCGCACGTACGCCAGAGCGGCCGGACGTTGCAGGCCAAGCGGACCTACACGCTGTCCTTCGACGCCCACGCCACGGCCGAGGCGGCGATCAGGGCCGTGGTCTGCGAGGAGACCGAGACCTGCCCGGAGATCTTCGCCGCCGACGTGGAGCTGACCGATCAGCCGCAGCGTTTCGCCTACACCTTCGACTCCACGGCCGACACCTCCCAGGGCGCGCTCACGTTCCAGCTCGGCGGCAAGGGCGAGCTGACGGCCTTCCTGGACAACGTGTCGCTGACGGAACGGAAGTGGACCGTCTCCACCGACCCCCGGCCGACCGAGGCCGAGGCGCTGGCCGCCGCGGAGAACTCCGGCCAGCTGGTGGAGGTGCTCGCCGAGCGGGGTGAGGCGCGGGAGGTGTACGCCACCCCCGAGGGCACGATGTACGTCCAGGACCGGCTCACCCCGATCCGCGTGAAGCAGGGTGACACGTGGGTTCCCTTGTACAACGGCCTGCGGTTCAAGGACGGGGCGGTCCGGCCGTACACCTCGCTGGTGGATCTGCGGCTGTCGGCCGGCGGGACGGGACCGATGGCGACGCTCACCCGTTCCGGCCACACGATGTCGCTGACCTGGCCCGGCGCGCTGCCCGCGCCGACCCTGGACCACGACACCGCCGTGTACACCGGGGTGATGGGCCCGGACGTGGACCTGCGGGTGAAGGCGACTCCGGACGGCTTCGCGCACACGCTGGTGGTCAAGACCCCGGCCGCGGCGCAGGATCCCCGGCTGGCCAGTCTGACCCTGACGCTGGCGGCGCCGACGCTGACGGTGAGCACGAACGCGGAGGGCACGCAGGAGGCGGTCGATCCGGCCAACGACGCGGTGATCTTCGAGGCGCCCAAGCCCATCATGTGGGACTCGGCGCCGGCTCCCGGAGGCGGCGCGGCCGCGCTGACGACGGGTGAGGACGGCCCGGTGGATCCGCCGGCCACCCACGCGACGGACGCGGCGCCGGGCGACGCGTCGAAGATCGCCACGATCGGTACTGAGCTGTCCGGCGGCCGGCTCACGCTGGTCCCGGACGCGGCCATGCTGAACGCGGCCGACACCACGTTCCCGGTGTACATCGACCCGATGTACCGCACGCCGATGAGCTCGGCCAACCTCATGGTGGCCAGCAGCGGGTTCGAGATCTACAACTTCACCAAGGACCAGGGGATGGGCCGGTGCCCGATCGGCCTGCCCTCCAGCGGCCGCAGCTGCGGCTCCCCGCATAAGAAGCGGCTGTTCTACCGCGTCCCGACCGGGTGGCTGGCGGGCAAGCAGATCCTGTCGGCCGAGTTCCACGTGCGGGAGGTGTGGGCGGCCTCGGGCAGCAAGCGGCCGGTGAACATCCACCTGGCCAAGGCGTTCGGCAAGAACTCCACCTGGAACTCGACCTCCGACAACTGGCTGCGCAAGCTGGACAGCCGCAACGTGGCCAAGGGCTGGTCGGGGTGCGCCGGCAGTACCTGCCCCGCGGGTGACGTGTTGTTCAACGTCACCTCGGGGGTCAGGGAAGCGGCGCAGAAGGGCTGGCGCGACACCACGTTCGGGCTGCGCGCCGCCGACGAGGGCGATCAGCTGGCCTGGAAGCGGTTCGAGTCGCGCGCCTTCCTGCGCGTGCACTACAACCGGCCGCCGCTGCAGCCGAGGATGAGCCAGCTGGAGATGGAGCCGGGCGGCCCGTGCAAGGGGCCGGGTAACCCGTCGGTGTTCAACTGGTCGACGCCGAAGCTGATCGCCAAGAACCTGCGCGACCCCGACACCTACAACCGCACCGCCGACAAGGTCCGGGCGGAGTTCCTGGTGTCCTGGAAGAACGCCGCCGGGCAGCCCCGGACGTGGCGGCACTTCACCGACCCGAAGAGCGCCAGGTCGGGCAAGGTGGCCAACAGCTTCATGGCGCACGTCCCGCGCGGGCTGCTGCCGGAGAACACGGTCATCGACTGGCAGGTCAGGGCCTGGGACAGCCGCAAGGGCAAGGGGCCGTGGAGCTCGAACGGCGCGGCGACCGCCTGCTACTTCGTCTTCGACACCAAGGCGCCGCCGCTGCCGGCGATCACCTCGCCGGGGCCCGAGGGGTACGTCGCGGAGAACCCCCTGGATCCGGCGCAGGTGCCACAGGACGGCATGGGCCGCTACGGCAGGTTCGTCGTCACCTTCGACCCGTCGGTGACCGAGTGGGCGTACGCGGTGAACGAGGAACCCGCCCAGTTCCGCCGCCGGACCGCGGGCAGCGCCACCGAGACGCTGCACCTGCTCCCCAAGGTCATCGGCAGCAACAGCCTCTACGTACGCGTCAGGGACCAGGCGGGCAACTACTCCAAGGGCTCGGCCGTCTACCGGTTCCGGGTCGCCCCCGGCCGCGCGCCGAAGGCGCACTGGAAGCTCAACGACCCCGCGGGATCGGTCATCCTGGCCGACACGCAGGGCCGCTTCCCCGCCCGGGTGTCCGGCACGCCGCACCTGGGCGTGGCCGGTTCGCGCGGCACCGCCATGGCCGGCGACGGCACGACGGCGTTCGCCCGTACCGACGGCGCCGTGCTGGACACCACGCAGAGCTTCACGGTGACCGCGTGGGCCAAGCTGCCCGACACCCTGCCCACGGGGTACGCGACCGTGGCGGCCCAGGACGGCGTCAACGTGTCGGGCTTCTGCCTGCGCTACGACCCGAACGCCAAGAAATGGGTGTTCTGGCGGATGAACTCCGACTCGACGTCGGTTCCGTCCTCCAGCGCCTGGTCGGCCAAGCCCGCCAGGCCCGGCGAGTGGACCCACCTGATGGGCGTGTACGACGCCGTCGCCAAGAAGGTGCGCGTCTACGTCAACGGCGAGCCCGGCAGCGAGATGGACTACACCAGCGCCTGGCGGGCCGGCGGCCCGCTCACGATCGGCCGGGTCCAGTGGGCCGCCACACCGCTCGACTTCTTCCCCGGGAAGATCGACGACGTACGCGTCTACGACCGGATCGTCACCGTCGAGGAGGCGGCGGCGCTGTCGAGGGAGATGCTGACGGTGGCGCACAAGTGGCACCTCAACCGCGCTCCCGACGACAGCGGCGAGGCGATCAGAACCCCCGTCCGCCTGTACGGCGCGGCCCGCTTCGTGCCCAAGACCCCCATGAGCAACAGCGCCGTGCCCGGTTCCCTGCACCTGCCCGGCGCGGCGGCCGACTACGCCGGCGTCGCCGCGGCGATCCTGGACCCGAGGGAGAGTTTCACCCTTTCGGCCTGGGTGGAGACCAGCGGGAACGCGCGCAAGGCGATGACCGTCCTCGACCTGCCCACGGCCACCGGCAGCGCGCTGCGGGTGAAGTTCGATCCCGGCCGCGGCGATCCGGACATGGGGGAGATCGGCCGCTACGTCGTGGAGATCCCGGGCGCCGGCATCGTCGAACACCCGGCCTTCCACACCGGATTCGGCGACTGGGACCATCTGGCGATCGTCTACAACGCGCGGGAGAAGACGCTGGAGTTCTGGGTGAACGGCACCCTCGAAGCGGCTCCGGAGGCGGAGGTCAAGTCCTACCGCCACGATGTCGCCCTCGCCGGGCCCGTCACCTCGGCGCAGATCGGCCGCGGCGGCACCTCGGCCAACTGGTCCGGCCACGTCGACGACATCTGGGTGCTGCGCGGCCCCGCCGACGAGACCCTGATCGACCTGCTGTCCCTGTGGTCGGAGATGTCAGTCGTCTCAGAAGACGCGCTCAACGACAACGACTCCGACTGACAGAGATGATGTAGGTGAGCACCTCCCGCCGAGGTCTGACCCACCGACTGACTGACTTCGGGTCTTCAACGGGATCTGTCGGCTT
>NZ_JBITGW010000035.1:0-69544 GCF_044457345.1 Nonomuraea sp. NPDC050547 | reverse complement strand
CAGGATCGTCCGACCAACTCATCAATGTGCATCGGGGGTGCTTCATGGCTGCCCAGCATTGACCGGGCAAGTCACAGCAAGATCAACGCGCGTTCATCTAACGACCGAATGGCGAACGCCAGCAGAGAGTCTCCTCGACGGACGTCGATTCCGCAGCTGTGTCCGATTCGGGCGTTCATCTGGCTGTTCATTTTCACCTGGCGTTCATCGGTCGGCGGGCTGAGCGCTTACGCGGGGGTGACGGTACGGCGGAGTCGTGGATCGTCCCCAATGCTTGGGGGCGTTGTGGATCTTGCCGAGGAGGTCGTTGCTGATCTTGAAGAAGTCTCGGTGAGCTGTTTCGTGGCTGATGTTCTGCAGGGCAGCTTCCAGCGCGAGTTTTACCTCCCAGTCGCTGAGCTGGCTGGCGAACAAGGCGATGGACCGTACGGCGCCGGTTGTGGCGGGGCCACCGTGGGTGATCGCGTTGCGGGTGCGTACCAGCCGGTCGAGTAGGTGCGTCCAGTGGGTGTCGAGCGATGCGCGCCATTTGTTGAAGGCGTCATGGTTGTCCAGGCGGCTGGCCAGGGTACGCAAGCGGCGCTGGGTGTGGTGGTGTTCGGGATAGATGTCCAGCAGTTCGGTCAAGGCGGTTCGGGTGGCGCCGGGCACCAGTCCGATCCAGGGGAAGTTGGCAGTGTGCCGTGTCGCGGCGGCCACGGTCTGGCGTCGCTTTCAGCGCCTGTCTGGAGCGCTCGGCGCGGACGGCGGCTCGCCGGCGTGGCTTACCCTGCGTCCATTCGGTGCCCGTGGTGTACTTCATCGCCCCGATCTAGTGCCCGTACATGGTGGACAGGGCCACGAAGATCTCGATGTGGGCGGCTGGCTGTTCCATCTGGCCACGGTGGCGCCGGGACGTCATGGACGGGAAGATCGCCGACGCGCGCAAGCGAACAGGGCGGCCTCCTGTTTCAGGGTGGGCAGAGCGGCCAGCACCGCGGCGTGCTGACGGGCCACGTCGGCCTCCGGCACGCGACGGCCGCGCTGGCCCTGCCGCTGTAGGCGGAGTGCCGTTAACCAACATGACACTAGCCGCCATATAGGCCCTGACCTGGTAACTCAGTTCCCCGCTTCCAGCTCGGCTGGTGCCGTTGGCTGTTCGACAGCACGGCCTGTCGCGAGTTCGGGGACGTACTTGTAGATGGTCGAGCGGCTGACCCCGAGCGGCCGGGCGATGGAGGAGATGGTGTTCTCCGGCCGGGTGAGCAGGTCGCGGGCGTGCCTGATTTGCTCTCCGCATCCAGTCACGGGTATTGGTGTGCAGCCACAGGCCGCACCCCAGCCCGAATCCAAGCAGGCCGACCAGCCCTTTGCGCCGACCCGTTGCTACTCGGTGTGAATGCCCAGCGTGTGATGCTGAAGCGCACCGGCAGGAAGATCGGAACGCCCTGTTCTACGCGTGGCCAACTCCCTGAACTTCTCCAACAACTCGGGCGCGGCCTTACCCAGCAGGATCGTCGTGATCACCAGTTCCACCATGAGGCTGTCGTACTCGTGGTCGACCGTGTCCGTACCAGTCCGATGGCGCTTCGGATCGCACTCCACCACACCCTCGGTGATGCGCCAGCCGCCGCCTTCGGCTGCGGCGAAAGACACCTCATAGATGCCATGACCGGTCCAGCTGCGGTGCAGGAACAGCACGCCGTTCTCGGCGAAGATGTTCCATTTCTCATCCATGCCACGACAGCGGTATCCCAGCTTGATACGCGTCCACTCCTCATCCGCCCAGATCGTCGACGGCACAACCACCATCGGCCGGGGCTGAGAGATCGGCAACAACGCACCGGAGAATGAGGCCCTGGAGACACCCTCTGCAGCAGACATGAGGAAAGAGTACGGACGAACCGGACCGACAACACCGAAACAGCCCCACCGACCCCGCCCAGGCGTGGCGGCGCTCGCGCTCACCTCTGTGCTCGTCAGCCCCGGCGACCTCGGCGACCTCGGCGAGATCGACGCGCGCAAGCTGAAGACATTCGCCACCCACTACGAGCTGGCCTGGCTGTCGCTACACGGGGCCCGCACCGCCATCCGCCGCGCCCTGACGGCCATGGACCGCTCACGGCCGCAAGCCGATCCCGCGCGGCTGGCCACGTTCACCCCCGCCCACCACTCCGGCTCGCTCATGCACGCCCTGCGTGACCTGCACCTCTACGCCGACACCGCCCTGGCCCTGCCCGACAGCAACGTCCGCACCCGCGCGCCCCACCACACCCTGCTCGCGACCGTGCAACCGGGCCAAGGCGACCCCGACGCCGCATGCGCCACCGGACGGCAGACGCTGTCGGCCTACCCGCACCACGCTGGAGCCCTCATGCAGGTGCTCCGGCGCGGCGCGAGCAGGTGACCTGATGGAGGACGCTGGACAGCGGGACGATGGTGCTGGCCACCGGTAGCGGCGAGCGGGGCCACTGTCCGTCCTCGGACGGAACTCTTCCGTGCTGACGCTGGCCGGCCACGCGGTCATGAGACAAGGGGTTGACACCTGATGTACTTCGTTCATCGCGACTGGGAAGCCGGGCCGCTGTGCAAGAAAGTCCGGCACGTGCCCAACATCACCGTCTTCGAGTGGTTTCGTCGCTTATGGGAGCCGGATGGCCTCGCCCTCGCTCATGCCGACCTGAACGACGCACCCCACGAGCTGGAACGGCTGAGGGAATGCGGCGACGCCCCTCCCGAGGACATCGTCGAACTACGCCGCCGCATTCGGTTGCAGTGGTGGGCTGACAGCGAGCTGCACATCGACGCCCACAGCATCCGCATCAGCAGCATGGGCACGATTCTGGAGGAGGCGTTCTACTTCGTCGACGACGCCCACGTCGATGAGCATCCGGACCGCTGGACCTACCCCGTCCACCCCTCCTGGCCGTTGCCTGACGCTGCCGCTCCCGGCCCGACACCATTCGTCGCGCCCTTCCCCTGCGTGGAACTGGCCCCTCCGGCAGCCGGCGGTGTTGGAGCCACCTACGTCCTGTTCACCTCCCTGGAGGCCAGACATGACACCCTCGGCTGGGACCGGACTTACGTCTTTCCCGGTGTGCGGCTGCCCGAATTCGGCGCGGCACTGCGCCGGCCTGTTGACGACCGGGACGCCTGGCCCGGCCACCTCCTCGACCTCAGAGCCTTGGTAGCCCCGGACGAAAACGGCATCGCACCTGCCCTTGAACGCCTCAACCATTTCGCGGGCGACGCCAGAGACTTCCCCGAGCCGCACGACCAAGCCCACCAGGCGGCGCTCGAAGACCTGCGCACCCTGACCCTCCACGAGGGGCGCCGGCCCGAGCAGACCCTCGTCCACGTCGGCGAGCATCTGGCGCAGATGGCCCTGCACACGGACTCCACCGGCTACCGGACCTGCTACGTCTTTGACGACATCTGGGCCAGCGCCCACCCCGACCTGGCCGCCTCGCTCATCCACTACGCCTACCACTGGGACCCCGGCTGCACCCGCAGGCACTGGTGGATGATGCCCTGCGTACACGAGGAGTACCTGGACCTCCACCTGCGCTGGGCGGACCGCGTCCGCGACTACGAGCCCTACGACGAACCGCTGGTGACCGAGCTGACCGGCACGGACAGCGTCGAAGACCTACGCCGGCAGATCTTCCAGGACACCGGCGCCGGCCGGCAGCGCCTGCTGCTGGTCCTCGATCAGAACCATCGGCGCGAACTGTTCGGCGTCATCGGCGCCGTTCTCGGCCATCCCACCCCTGACACCTGCGAGCTCCGCTACGTCCACCTGGTCGGATCCCGCCACCATCCGAAGCTGCCCGCTCGAGTGATCAAGGCGCTCTGCTTCGAGCTGCGCAAAGAGGGCTACACCAATCTCGTACTCCGGCAGCCCCCGACCGCGCTGTGCCACAAGCGGCTCAGACCGGTCACGTTGAGCGGCACATCTCCCACCAGCCAAGTGATTCCCGTGGCCGACTTCCACCTGCCCGAGCACTACGCGTGGCGTGCGGATCCCTTCCGCCTCTGAGATGGAGGCGCCCATAGTTCGGACCAAGAGTTCGGTGGGCGTTCTCGCTGTCTCGAATCTCGGTGGCCGATCCCACCTCAAGGACAAGCCCGGAGCCGAAGCGGAAGAGGTGGCCGGCGGTGTCGAAGGGGACGTTCTGCTGGCTCGCTCAACGGCCTTCATGGACGATGGCAGGTCGAAGGACTGCCGGCGAGGACGACCTGCTCGCACGGCCGGACGGCTACGTGGCCTGGGCCGGTGGACACGATGGCCTGGCCGAGGCGCTGACAACGTGGTTCGGCCCCGTGCGGACCTGTCGTTCGTGATCGCTAGGGTCTGCGGCTGTGAACAGGTGAAGGAGGCCGCGATGGCCCGGCTGATCCGCAGCGTGGACGACGAGGCGCCGATCACGTGCTGGCGTTTCAGCCTGGAGGACGTGTCAGGCTACGGCCAAGAGGACGAGGAGGAGATCGAACACGGGTTGCCCGTGGCCAGACAGGACGGCCTCTCGCTGGGCCAGGCCGAGCTCGTGAGCCGGGCCGGTGCCCGCATGGCCGTTGTGCGGATGGAGGCCTGGGACGCCGAGCCCGGGGAAGAGCCACGCGAGCCATGGGCGACGGCGGGTAGCCCGGGGCCGTCGGCGGGGGACATAGCCCGGAGCGCCCGTCAGCTCCCCACCCGTTCCAGCGGGTCCAGGCAGAGCCAGAAGCCGTCCCGCCCCACCTCGGCCAGCACCACGTGACGGCCGGCGTCGGAGTCGTACGCGCGGAACTCCACCGCCACCAGATCGTCCTCGTCCTGGTCCTCCTCGTCGTCGATCAGGCGGAGCCGCAGGACGGCCTCGCCCTCCATCCGCCAGCGGAAGGCCAGCGTCTCCTCGCCGTGAAGGGCCGAGTGGTGGCGCAGCTCGCCCGTGCCGTCGGCGGAGAAGACGACCTCGTCGCCGAACAACACCCCCGCCGTCCCGTTCGCCGAACGCCAGCGGCCGACCAGCGGCCCGGAGCGCCAGCCGCACCCGGGCGAGGCCTCGCCCGGGCTCGTGGTTCCGTCTGCCATCGGTGCCTCCGCAGGGGGTCGTGCCTCGCCCTCGTTTCGTCCCGGACGATGACGATATCTTGGCCCGGCACTCGGGTCGGCGTCACCAGCCGCAAAGTAGCTCCGCGTAGTTTCGGTGATGGTGTGCGATTCGCAGAAATGACCAGTTCTGCGAGAGTCGGCCGCCGCCCGGCGGATGTCGATTCCTGGAGTCGTGTTCACCGGCGACCTGGAGCGATGTGGCTGATTGCAGAAGACTTCGGATATTCCTGATTCCAGTACTCCTGTGCACTAGCGTCGGTTTTGTCTGTACTCGTGTTCACTACGGTGAGGTCGGCATGGTCGACGGTGTGGCGGGTGTGACGGAGCTGGGTGTGTTGACGGCTTCGGCGGAGGACTGGTTGGTCGCTGTCCGTCGGGCTGAGGTGATCGGTCGGCTGGCGCGGGAGCCGCGTGTTCGGAGCGCGGAGGCGGCTGAGGCAGCGGTGGAGCCGGGGATCTCTCGCCGCCAGGTCTATGGGCTGCTGAAGAGGTGGCGGACGGGGTCGGGGGTGGCCTCTGATCTGCTTCCGCGCCGGTTGAGTGGTGGCCGGGACCGGGGCCAGGGCCGGATGCCCGAGGAGGTCGAGGCGCTGCTGCTGGAGGTGATCCGGTCCAGGTATCTGACCAGGCAGCGTCGGACGGTGAGTACGGTCTACAAGGAGGTCGTCCAGCAGTGCCGGCTCCGAGGGCTGGCGGTGCCGTCGCGGGGCACGTTGGAGCGGCGGATCGGTCAGCTGGATCCACTGGCCTCGGTGACGGCCCGGCAGGGCGCGGAGGCGCCGGTTATCGAGGGTCTGCTGGAGCAGGTGCAGATCGCTGTCGTCCTGGCTCTCCCGTCTCGCCGCCCTCTACAGCATGTCGGTCATGCAGTTGCCGGAACACAACGTCGGCTCGGCCTCGACCCTGGCGCGCAGCGCGTTCGACGACGACCTGGACTGGGATCCGCCTGCCGCGCTCTTGGACGCCCTCGCCGAACGGACCGGCACTACCTCGGGTGGACCTGCGGCTGATGACCATCGCCGGCTGGGTGCCCTGGCTGGACACCCTCGACCCCGGCAACGGCTCCGAGGCGTTCCACACCTACGTCCGCCAGCACTCGGTGCTGCTGCGGCATGGCGAGGCCGGAATCAACGCCGTCGAGCGGTGGCGGCCCTGGATCCCGGTGCGCCGCGACCGCCGAGCCGCACGACGCGTCTGCCCGGTCTGCACGACCGACCCTCGGCGCGGCACTGCGCCTGCCGAGAATTTAATCCACGCAGGTCAAGCGGCATGTGAGTACTCGTGGAGAACGCCGCCGAGCCGGTCTCGTCGGCGTATGTTCAGGTCGATGATTCGCTCGGGGTCCGTGATCGGGTCCGGGACGGAACGCAGCGGAGCCGCTTGGTTCAGTGCTTGATGGGCGCGGTGCTGGTTGTAGAAGTGTTCGTACTCGCACAGGGCGTGCCGCAGGTGGTGTTCGTTCCATAGGAGGCAGCGGTCGAGAAGCTCGTGACGGCACGACTGCACCCACCGCTCCATGATTGAGTTCATTCGCGGTATCCGGATGCCGGTGAGCACCGTCCTGATGCCGGTTTCGGCGAGGATCTCGTCCATGAGCGCCGGAACTTTCCATCCCGGTCTCGGATCAGAAAGGGCGCTCGGCAGCCCGCACCGTCCAGGTCCATGACCAAGTTCTTTATCGCCTGGATGACCCAGTTCGCGCTTGGGTGCGCGGTGGTGCCGAGCACGCGGACGCGCCTGGTGACGTGCTCGATGGCCGCCAGGATGTAGTGGCGCCGCCCGTTCAAGGTGATGGTCTCGATGAAATCGGCGGCCAGCAGGGCGTCCGCTTGCGAGCGCAGGCAGTCGGCCCACGTGGTGGACGCCCGCTCGGGCACCGGATCAATACCTTCCTGCTTGAGGATCTCCCACACCGTGGACGGCGCGACCGTGATGCCGAGCGTGATGAGCTCCCCATGGACCCGCCGATAGCCCCAGCAGGGGTTCTCCCGAACCAGGCGCAAGATGAGAGCGCGAATGGAGCGTACCGTGGGCGGCGCCCAGACCGCTTCGGTCGGCAGATACGGGCATGAGGCCCTTTCATCAGATCGCGGTGCCAACGCAGGACCGTGTCCGGCCGGACCACGAGCCGCAATCGGCGCAGGACCTCTCGGGGCAGCGAGGTCAGGAGCGCGGCGAGAAAGGCCCGGTCCTCCGGGGCGAATCTCACCCTGGCAGCAGCGCCAAGCTGCCGTTCCAGGACAGTGATCTGGTGACGCAGGGCGAGAATCTCGACATCCTTGTCCCGGTCTCCATCGGCAGCAACCGTAGTGCGGCGAAGGCGTTCGTGACGGCGAGATAGGCCAGGCCAAGAAGCACGGCCGATCATCATGCCGTACTTGTTCCCTCTCGTGATGGCCGGAGAGCGCGCGCACCGTAGGAGAAGACCTGCAACCACATGACCTGGGCGGATGGCACTATCGGCAGGCGCAGGATCCGCCCACCGGACCGCCGACGACCTGGCCACCCTGACCGACCAGCTCTACACCCACCGCGTCTGGCTGCGCCGCGCCCTCGACGCCCAGCGCCTGGCCTTCCTCCTGCTCACCGCCGCCCTGATCGGCGCTCTCTTCCCCTAACCCAGCCCTCATGGACGCCCGGGGCGTCGCACCCCCCGCGCCCCGATCGCCGCCCGCGCACCCGCTCTCCCTGTGAGGAAGGACGCCATGCTCTTGAACGCCGACCAGATCGACCTGGCCCGCGACCTGACCGAGCAGATCGCCGACCAGCTCGGCGGCTACCACCTGAGCCGCCACGACGGCTCCGCCGCCTTCTGGATCACCCGCGGCCACGCCGAACTCTGCCTGCGCCACACCCCCGCACCGGCCGCATGACCATCAGCGGCTGCTACCCCGACGGCACCAGCCGCGCCAGTTGGGGGGCCGCCACCACCACATCACCTACGCCACCACCCGCGGCGCCCACGCCATCGCCGACCACCACGACGCCCTGCGCGAGCAGGCCGCCACCGCCGCCGCGGTGACCGCCGCCATCCCCAACGCCAGCACCTTCCGCCGCGGCGACGACGTGCGCATCCGCGCCCCTCACCATCAGCAGGTCTCAGCCGACTTCCGGATCACCGACAGCGGCAGCCGCCTCACCGTGATCGAGATCCACGTGCACAACCGCGACCACGCCCGCCGCATCGCCGAACTCACCACCCGTCTCCTCGACCCGCCCACACCTGGGCCCGCTGCCGTACATCCCGAAGGGGGCTTCACCGGCGAACCCGTATTCTGACCGACCGCCGGCGGGGCATCTCGGCCCCTCCGCATCGTTCGCGCTCGAAGACCCCGCACACGCTGCGAGCGCGACCACGAAGCCGCCCGTCGGCCGCGAGCCGAGCCACAAGCAAGATCAAAAAAGTTTGGGGACAACCAGCTCCAAGTCGGCCGCCGTAAGGGCCACTTCGTGACCCCGTGCAGGTCACAACCATCAGCAAACCCCGGACGCGCGGGCTGGCAAAGCTCACCTGTCCTCACCGCCGGCTGACCACCAGCCCTATACGGGGGGCCAGTTAATCACTGTTTCGGGAAGGATGAGGCGAGGATTCTGAAGGAGTTCCGCTGTGAACTGGATGCCGCTCTCAAGCTCGATCGCTGTCAGGTATGCCGCGCTTTCGCTGAACTCAGCGTCCTCTTCGAAAGTAGCGCTGATGAGATCCGCGTAAGGAGCGAGTGGGCCGAGACGTGTTCTCCATTCCACGTCGGAAAGATCCTCGAAGTCCGGATCGGTCACGTAGCCTTCCACATCACCGTATCGGCAGTACAAGCTGCTACGGCCGGATAGCTCCATCGCCATATACCAATGCCGGAACCCTGGCCCACCCAGCCGTTCGGTGACACTTTGAGTAAGACCGTTGGGGTCGAGCATGTCTATGGCGACCACTCCCGTGCCTGCCTGAATAAAGGCAAGATCGCCCATCGCGCGGATTTCGTTGGGAAGGGCTGTTCTGGCTTCCCTCGGATCGTATCCCAGTCGTTCGATCGCTCCTTCGGGTGTGAGTATTCCATGATCGGGAATGGTGACGATGAGCTCGCACGCCTCGTAGTGGGGCCCAAGTACGTCTTCGTTGCGGGTAAGAATTTCTTCGTACATTGGCTTCTTCCGTCTGTGTATGCAACATGCAGGGGCCCCGGGCGAGGGCCCCTGCATGTCACGAGTTATCTATCGGCCGTGTGGAAATAGACCGGGAACGTAGGCTTCAACGTAGAAGCGATCGTAGGGATCCTTGCGCTTGCTGTCTTCGCCGAGGACCCGGTTGTGACCGTAGAAGATTCTCAGCTCGGTGCCCTCTGCGCCGTTGGACCTCCAGTACACGGGCCTGACTGAGTAGCTGAACGTGTCCGGTTTCCTGGGGCCTTCGACCCCCAGCCCCGTCGAACTCCCTTCCATGGTGGATTGGAAGGGGAACTCGTCGCATTCGAAAATCTTGTAGTGATCCGGCTTGCCCAGCGTTTGATCTTTCCTCTTGTACTCCGAGAAGAGGTTCGTGCAGATCCTGGCGGATTTCTTGTTGTTTCTCTTCTTCCATTTTTCGCTGACGGTTCGATGGAGAGGTTGTCCGCCGATCTCGTGCCCGAGGATAGTCTTTCCGGGACTCCACGGGAAGGTCAGCTGGGGTTTGTGAAGCGCAGTCCAGACGTGTGAGGTAGCGCTCCGATAGGCGGTCGTCAGATACGCCAGATCCACTGTGGGCGGGTTGGATCCCTTGATTCCGACATCCCAGGGCAGCCCGGCGTTCGTCTCGGTCGTGCGATAGACGAGGACCGCCTTGTCAAAGACGCAGCCCTTGCCGTACGCAGCCTCATCCTTTTCAATCGAGTCGCAGCGGACCTGCGGCTTGGCGGTGGACCAGTACAGATATTGCGGCGTGGACGGAATGTCAGGTAGCCAGACCTTGGCAGAGAATTTGGGGTGACAGTGCTGTACCTTGTCCGGGCCGCGCCCGTTGGCTTCGTCAGAGAAGAACGTGAAGTTGGCTTTCTTGCCGTTCTGCCACTCATCCCATTTGCCTCGGAAGGAGGCCTCGCTGGCGACGCGGCAGGTGGTTCCGTCGGTGGAGACACCGATTTCGATGTAGGCCTTCTGCCGGAAGGTCAGGCCGACTGGCGTGACGTTCTTCAGCGAGATCTGGAATTCGAACTGGCGATTCGCGGTCCGTTGGCCGCCGTAGGTGCTGCCCAGAATGGTGGCGTCGGCCGAGAGGCCGTTGTGCTGGATGACGTCCTTGCCGCCGATCTTGGCGTCGCCTCGGACGATCGTTTGGATCGCACACCAGTTGTGCCGGCTGATCAGATATCCGTCAGCTATAGGGTCGCTGGCCTTGTCCTTGTTCGCCCAGCAGGTGGCGATCAGGCCATCGTCAGCTGCGGCCTTGGTCGTGGCGGGGGCGACGGCTTTGGTGCTGAACCGGGACTCGAAGACGTCGGCAAGGCTGTTGCCTGCGATGTCGGTGGCGTCGGTCAGCCGCACCACATGTTCCAGCGAAGACGCGAGCTGTGATGCCGGAGTGAAGGTGAGTTTGGTCTGGCTCTGGTCCTGCGTCCACTGACCGGGAAGCATGACCACGGTCCCGTTGCGCTGGATGGCGCTGACCGACCCGGCCCAGTCGGTGATGCGTTCACTGAAGGTCACCTGGATGGTGGCCGACGGACTCACGTCGGTGGCGCCTTGGGCGGGCGTGACACTGAGCACCGTGGGAGGCGTGGTGTCCGGGCCGGTCGGCGTGGGAGTAGGCGTACCAGCGGTGCAGGGGCCGAGGTCCTCCCAGTAAGGGGCGGTGTCGCTCGGCTCCTGATTGCCCATGGTGTGGACGAACTCCCAGGTGTGTCCGTTCCAGGACACCTTGGCGCCGGTGGAGTAGAGGGTGTCACGAACCCACTCGGGTTCGGAGCACGTACCCGGCGTTGGCGTTGGCGTAGGTGTAGGTGTGGGGGTGCTGGCGCCGCATTCGCCCAGATCCTTCCAATACGGAGACTCATCGGAAGGCTCGGCGTTACCGAAGAAGTCGCTGATGAATTCCCAGGTGCGCCCTTGCCAGCTCACCTTGGTCCCGCGTACGTAGACGCTGGCACTGACCCATTCCGGTTCGGTGCATGTGCCCGGCGTGGGGGTGGGGGTCGGCGTGGGGGTGGAGGTCCCTCGGGTGGTGAAGGAGACGACTGTGTCGGCCATGACGTTGCCGCCAGCGTCTTTGGCAGCGGTGATCCGCAAGGAATAGGTTGCTGCTTCAGTTAGTGGTTGATCCGGCTGGATGATCCATCCGTCATTGTCGGGGCCATCCTCGATAGGCGTGGCCGTGTGCGGCACCACCTGGCCGGCCTGATCCTTCATCTCGAAGATCACGCCGGTGACCGGTTCCGTGAAGGCGACCCTGACGGACGTATCCGGGTCGACCTCCTGCTGCCCGTCGCCCGGATTGGTCAGCGCCTGCGGCGCCTCAGTGTCGGGCGGCAAAGGAGGGTCCGGCTCATTCAAGTCGGTGTCCTCACCTGGCAGAGGTTCGTCGTTGACGAACTTCTGCAGCGCTTCGTCACTCAAGCCGGTTGGAAGCGTGCCGTCGTTGGAGTCGACGGAGACGCGTGCCGATGAAGTGATGGCGCTCTGCCGCGCCTCCTCCTCGCTGGGAGCGGTGAACGGCGCGGCGGCGCCCGGTTCGGTCCGCCGAGCGTGCTGCTCAGCGAGCTCCTGTTCGGTGGCGCTCCACGAGCCGTACTGAAACGTACCGACTTCTACCGTGCCCGGCTGGTATTCGATGAACAGGACCGGGGCATGGTTGGGCTGGGTGCGGTCCCAGGGGCCGCCTTCTTTGGAGTAGAACTGGCGCCAGTTGATCGCGGTGGTCTCGTAGCCGCTCATGACGACCAGGCCGTGGTCGGGTTCGCCGTTGGCCCAGCCCTGCACGATCGGTTCGATGGAGTACAGCAGTTCGCCGCCGCCGTTGCAGCCTTCGGTGTCGCTGTAGGCGCCCTTGACGCCGGCCTGGCCGTTGACGGTGTGCGGCGGTTGCTGGTTCCAGGACAGGGTGGATGGCTGCCAGGAGGCGGTGAGCTTGCGCGCGATGGTGCGGAGCGGTCGGGGAAGGCGCAGTTCCTGGGGAACTCGGCGGGGTCGAGGCCGGAGCGGTAGTTCCACATGATCAGGTCGGCATTGTCGATGGTCGCGCCGGCCAGGGGTCCGGTGACCTCGTACCTCAGGTAGATGCGGGCGATGTCCGCGCTGGTCTTGGTGGTGCCGGCGCGTAGCCAGCCGTCGGTCAGGTGGTTGAGGCTGGGGTTGTTCTTGTTCACCCAGCCGTCATCGGCCAGGCCGGCGCCGACCCATTCGCTGGGCGCCGACAGGGTGACGGGGTAGGTCACCGCCGGGTCGGCCAGGAATGCCGGGTCCGGCTTCAGGACCAGCGAGGGGGTGCCGCGCGAGGTTTCCACGCTGGTGGCCACCTCGCGGATGTGGCCCTCGTCCGGGGAGCGTTCCGCGTTCGCGTCGACGGCCTGGGCGACGATGTCGGCGGTGGCCGGCTTGCCGTCGGCCGCGCGCAGTTGCGGCGCGCCGGAGGTGGCCTTGCCGTACGTCATGCCCTTGGGCGTGGACAGCGGCAGCTTGATCGCCTTGAGCGCCGACGGGTCGGTCGGCCGCTGCCGGATGACGACGCTCTGGGTGAAGCCGTCCGGCCGCGCGGTGGTGACCAGGTCGATGCCGGGTGCGACCGCGTCCGGGTAGATGACCTGGTTGCCCTTCGTCCGCGGGGCGGGCAGGCGCTTGGTCCAGCCGAAACCGGCCTCGCCGCGGGTGGCCTTGGCGGTGACCAGCGTCTTGCCACCGCGCTTGCCGAACGTCAGCGGCGTCTTGGCCCGCGCCGTCTGCAGGACGCCGTCGCGCTCGACGATGGTGGTGTCGATCGGCTTCCAGGCGTCGCCTTCGCGCAGCTGGATCGGGCCGGGGTGGATCTCGGCCGACAGCGTCTTGCCGTCCGGGTTGGCCCACACCTTCATCGTCTCGGTCGAGCGGCCTGGCACTTCGATCTTGCGGCTGGTCGCCGTTGCTTGCTGCCAGGCCGTCTTGAGTGCCGGTTCGGCCGTCCGCGCAGTGAGGGAGGGCTGGGGGTGGGGGTGGCTGCGGCGGGCACCATCATGACCGAGACGGGCATGAGGACCGCCAGTGCCGTCGCGACAGGCCGCGACCAGCGTTTTCTTCCTGAGTTGCTCACTAACACCTTCAATCGGTGATCAAAAGGGGCAAAACAGGATCATTTTTACCTCAGCTTTACCTGGAGCCACAACCCTTGAAGCGAACAAGTTTTCGAAAAAAGCTGGGATGGTGAGCATCGAACGCCGCACTGCACGCGCACGGGTCGGCTTGGTTCACTTCCTGACCGGATGCAGGTAGGTCATGGCAACATCCGAGGGTTCACAGCGGGCGGAGCTCGGCCAGTGTCCGGTCGACCAGGCGGCGGGCGCCGTCGGGGTAGTGGGTCTGCGCGCAGGGACGCAGCCGTACGGCGGCGCGGGCGATCGCGCCGGGCAGCAGCCGGTCGAGGTAGTCGCTGGCGTCGCGCGCAGCCGCGCCCTCCCACAGGTAGGCCGTCTTCCACGCGCAGCACAGCATGGACAACTCTTCGATCACGTCCCAGTGCTCCCCAGGGGCCCAACTACGGCCGGGTCCAACCCCCGGGAGGGGTGGGGTAGCACGCTCGTGGATGCCACGTGGTCGGCCGGCCCCGCTGGCTGGAGGGGCTCGGCGACCTGGTGCGGAGCATCGGTGTGCTGGCGCGCGCGTTCGGCCGCGCGCTCAGCCAGCTGGTGCCGCTCTGCCTGGGCGGCCTGGCGTGCCTGGTCGGCTTGCGCCCGGTTGACCAGGTGGCGGGCGGTGTCATCGGTGATTACCTGAGCGACCACGGCGGGCCTGCGCAGCAGGTCGGTGGCCACCGCCGCGGCGACCTGCTCATCACGGGCCAGGTCGTGGATGCGGTCGATCTTCTGCTGAACGCTCGCCCGATCAGCGAATTGTCGCCCGGCTACTTGCTTGACTGCGGCCTCGGTCCAGCGCCGCAGGCCGGTGCACTCGTCCTTCGGTGGCGTTTCGATCGCCGCGAAACGCTGCTCCGGATCGCTGATCCCGGCCAGCGTGCGGTGGACGTAGTAAGGGACCTCGGCCTTGCGCTGCTCCTTCGGCCAGCGGGAACAGACTCACCGGCATGCCTCCACCGTCTCCACCGAGATGCTCAGATCGTCGGCGTAGATCTGCAACGAAGCCCGGACACGGGGCCGATCAGGGTTGTTGAACGGCACGTCTACTCGTCCTTCCCACGGGTGAGTGAGTCGACAAATGCCTCGGCTTCGGTGGGGCTGAACTGTTTCTGATCGCGGATCAGGAAGACGGCTGCCTTTCGCTGTCCCTCGGCCAGGAGTTCGGTGACCGGCCCTGTTAGATCCTCCGGCCACCGGCCCGGGAAGTCCGGCAGGAGTTCGCCTCGGCGCAGGGCGCGGGCTGCGGCCAGAGCGTCCGGTCCGGAGACCTGCGCTTCCTTCTTGAGCACTTTGACCGCATCGTCGAACTGCCCGGCTTCGATGAGGTCGTGGGCCTTGGCCTGAATCTCCACTGGGGTGAACAACGGCATCGGGATGTAGATCCGCACCCTGTTGCGCCGGTGGCGCCAGGCCCGCAACCCCAGGACAATGAGCCCGATCAGGGCCAGGACTAAGATCGACTTCACAGGGTCGAGATCGAACATGCCTGGATTGTAGTGATCAGGCATCGTCCTTATCTTGCCCGAAGATCGCTGATACGGGATCAGAGGCACCCCTCAGGATTCAGATGCGTCGAGAGTGATCTGGTCGGCGAGTTGGGCTTCCAGTCCGGCGATCCGGTTGTCCAGGAACCGGCTGTTGTCACGGGCTGCGGTCAGGCGCTCCTGCAGGCGGTGGGTCTGTTGGGTAAGTTGGCGGACCTGCTGTTTGAGCGAGGTGCTGTCGGTGACGAGTCGCTGCACGCCGTCCTCTGGCAGGTCGTTCTCCAGATCGCGGATCTTGCCGAGAAGCCCGCCGATGGCGGTGCGCTGCAGAGCGATCTCGCAGTGGGCGTACTTGAGCGCGGCCTCGGCGTTGAGCGCCCGTTCCCGCCAGGATGCCTCGATGTGAGCCGCCTGTTCGGCCTGGTCGAGCTTGCGGTGCCCGCCGGCGTCGGCGGCTGCTTGGGCAATCAGCGCGCGAGCTTCGGTGTTCTGGTAGAGGGAGGTCCGGGAGACGTCGGCGCGGCGTGCGACGGCGACGGCGGCGACGGCGACGCGGGCGCGTTCGCGTCGTATCTGCTTCAGCGCCCCGCGTACTCGCTCCAGCATGGCCTCGCTGGTGTTGCGGCGGGATTGGATCGCTGCCGCCGTCCGGCGCGCCGGCTCCGCGGTGGTCGTCATGCCAGACGCTCTGCACTCGTCAGCTCGGGCAGGACGTCGTCGTCGGCACGGTCGGCTAGGTCTGTGGCGCGGAAGTTCGTGCTCCAGATGGGTGGAACTGGTCGTGCTGTTCGGCGTTCATCCGGTGCCAGATGACTGCTTGGGTGAGCCGGTGGATGCTCACGTTCTCTTGGTCGTCGGCGGCGTGGTCGCCGCTCGTGGCGGTCGGGTCGGTGGGGTGGGTGGTCAGGGTGATGAGACTGTAGGAGGCAAGTAGGGCCAGGGCTTCGTTGACTGCCTGCTCGTCGTCGGCGGCACCGGCCAAGACGGTGGCGGGCAGGTGGTCGGGTGCGTAGCAGGCCAGCAATTGCAGCAGGTGTTCGGCCAGTGGGTTCTGTTCGACGACGCGGGCGCGGCTGACCTCCCATGCCTTGGCGACCACGCGTTCGGCGTCTCCGCCGGCCGCGGCGGTGGCGAGCATGCGCTCGGGCACCTGACGCAGCAGGCGCAGGTAGCCGGCCGGCGTGCAGCGCGGGGTTCGGGCGACGTAGGCGCCGGTCTGGGTCAGCGCCAAAGGAAGGTCGCCGAGTTCGTCCAGGACGGCGGCGTTGGCGGCGTGCGGTGGGCCGATCAGATCGCCCAGCAACCGGATCGAGGCCGGGCGGGGCAGGGTGTGCAGGCGCAATGGGGTGACGCTCAGGTGCTGCCAGCCGACGTCGCGCCGGGTCGTGATCAGCACTTGCCCGATGGTCAACCGGGCCAGGTACGGCTCCAGGTGGGTGGGCTCTTCGACGTTGTCGAAGACCAGCAGCCAGCCGGTACGGCCGGCCAGCCAGGTGATCGCCCAGGCGACGGCCTCCTCCGGCGAGGCCTGCCCCGCGGCGACCGAATCGGTCCCGGCCACCAGCGCACGCGCCAGCCCGGCCAGGCCGACCTTGATCTGGGCGGGGCTGTCGGCGTCGATCCACCACACCAGGTCGTAGTCCAGGCGGCGGGCGAAGGCGTACTGCAGCGCCAGTTCGCTCTTGCCGATCCCGCCCAGCCCGACCACGGCCTGGCTGATCACCCCCGCACCGGTGCCTGATTCCAGCGTGATCGCCAGTTCCTGCCACGCCTCCTGGCGTCCGACGAACCACGCTGCCCGACGGCGCGGCAGCCCCAGCAACCCCGACGGATCGGCCACCGAGGACGGCGGTGGCAGCGGCGGGCGGCGCGCCTCTTGTAGGTCTCCGGTGATCAACGTCTGGACGTCGCCGCTGATGGCCGGAGCGCGTTCACCCGTGCTGACCGGCCCGCGCAGCGCGCCGGCCACCAGCCCGCCGGACATCGTGCCGACGGCGGGCGCGTTCTCACCGCTGGTGGAGACCGACGGCACCCCAGGCTCGCCCGCGGCCGCCGATCGCCGCTGCAGCCACCAGCCGATCGAGCCGAAGACCAGGGCTGCCTGCATGCTGATCACGCTGGCTCGCTGGGCGAGCGCCTCCAGCGTCCTTTCGGGCAGATCCAGCGGATCGGCCAGGAAGAACCACAGCACACCGACGACCACGAGCACCAGGGTCAGCACCAGCAGTACTCGTCCGGCCAGCCGCCCACGACGGGCGGGGTCGGCGGGAGGAGGAGACGTCGCCACGCTTTTACGATGACGCTTGCGTCCCGTCTTGCCCCGGGCTGTGGCGAACCCGTTACCAGCCGCACGCCACCCTGTCCCCGGCTGTGATCATTCAGCCGGGGGTTCCTGACCGGAGTCGGCGGTATCAACCCGCGCCTCGCTCTGCTGGGCCGCCTACCCGACGGGCTGCTGTCAGCGGCCGCCGTGGGGGGTGAAGAAGCGCCTGCGCGAGCTGGGCTACTCCCTACGTGTCGGTGTCGTCGGCGAAGTGGGGCTCGAAGGTCAAGCTTGCCCTCATGGACTTCCAGGCCCGCAACGGCCTAGACATCGACGGCGAGTACGGCTCGCAGTCGAACAAGAAGTTTGAGCTCGCTCACCGGCCGAAGAGCCCGTCGATCAGGCCGTTGACCGCGGCGGACGTAGTACCGGGTTTGAGGTAGGCGAGCACGACGAACGCCGACACCAGCACTGCGGGAACGACCACCACGTACCCGAGGATGAGCCCGGCCACCGCCATCCCGTGCCCGCCCCGCAGACCACGTTTGGTCTGACGCGCGGCCACGTGCCCCATGACGATGGCCACGATCGACGGGATCCCGAACAGACACCAGCTCACCACCAGCCCGACGATCCCGCAGACGAGGCTCCCGACCGCCGTTCCCGACGTCGTGGGCGGTGACTGACCTGGTGTGTGCGTCATCTCGTCTCCCTTCGGGCGGGCCCCTGACGTCACCATGCACGACCGGCCCTTGGCGATCAAGAGGCTCTTCAGGCTCCCGCGTGGCTGAACAAAGCCTGCGGCAAAGTGCGCGAGGTTGCCGGCTACGACCCCACCCTGCGGTTGGAAGACGTCACGACCGATCGTGGTGGTCAGCCTCAGGCCTGAGAGGGCGGTTCGTGAGCCGATAGTCCTGATATCACAGTGTGATCGAGTGAATCTGTAGCGTTATGCCTGGCTGGTGGGCGTGGATGTGCTGGGGTAGCCAGGTGAATGAGCGCAAGCCGTACGCGAGCGACTTATCGGATGAACGCTGGTCCCTGATCGAGCCGGTGATCACAGCGTGGAAGGCCGCGCACCCCTCGGTCAGCGGTCACCAGGGCAAGTACGAAATGCGCGAGATCGTCAACGCGATCCTGTACCAGAGCCGGACCGGCTGCCAATGGAACCTGCTGCCCCATGACCTGCCTCCACGCAGCGCGGTCATGTACTGCTACACCGCTTGGCGCAGGGACGGCACCGACAAGGCCATTCACGACCTGCTGCGCTTTCAGGTGCGGGAGAACAAGGGCCGATGAGCCGACCCGAGCCTGATCGTGCTCGACACCCAGAGCGTGCGCGCCGCGAGCGGGGTCCCGGCCCCCACGACCGGCAGGAACGCGGCCAAGAAGGTGTCGGGACGCAAGCGTGGCCTGGCCACCAACGTGCTGGGGCTGGTCATCGCGGTGGTCGTCGCGGCCGCCTCGATCCACGACAACGCCATCGGCAACGCGCTGCTGGACCGCGTCGCCACCGCCACGGCGCCCGGCGGCGTCCAGACCGCCCTGGTCGATCAGGGCTTCAAGAACAGCGTGGTCGCCCACGGCGCCACCCACGGCATCGACGTGAAGATCGTCGAGCGTAACCCCGCCGAGGCCGGGTTCATCCCCCAGCCCAAAAGGTGGGTGGTGGAGCAGACCTACGGCACGATGTCCCTGCACCGCCGCCTGGTGCGTGACTACGAACACGAACCGGCCAGCTCCGAATCGCGGGTGTACTGGGCGATGACCGACGTGATGACTCGCCGGCTGACCGGCACCTCCATCCCCACCTGGCGCTTCCCGCGGGAGGCCATGTGAGCGCCCCGGATCCCGGCACCTGGCTGCTGGACCGCATCGACACCCACGAGAAGGCGCTGACCAGCCAGATTGAGCAGACCCAGGCCCGGATCGAGGAGCTGACCGGCCGCCTGCGGGAACTCGGCCAGGACCTTGATCATCTGCGGATCACCCGCAAGACCCTGCTCGTCCTGGCCGCCGAGCCCGCTCTGGCGCCCCCACCGCCACCCGCTCCCACGGTCCCTGACCACCCCGCCTACCGGCAGATTCTCGCCATCCTGGCGGACACCGGCCAGCCGACACGAGCGCGGGACCTGTGTGCCGCTCTGGACCTTCCCCTGGCGCGCAAGAACATCGAGAACACTCGCGCCAAGCTGAAACGCCTGGTCGGCCTGGGCATCCTCGAAGAGACCGAGCCGGGTTCGTTCGCCCAACCGCGTCCATAGCCCGGCCACGGATCCCCACGACCAGCTCTCCTCACGCAACACAAGCGATCAAAGGAACATCAACTCTCGAACCGCCCTCTAAGATGATCAAACGCCAGATGTTCGGCCGAGCGGGCTTCGCCCTCCTCCGCAAACGCGTGCTCCTCACTCCATAGTGATCGTTACGCGCCGTCACCACTTCACGGAGTTTGATCCAGATCCTGACTAGCAACAGCGTTTGCGGGTCAATTTGGACAGCGCTGAGGGCCGATGCTGTCGAGAAATGTCGGTGAGAAGTAGCAGCGCTGAGGGCCAGGTCTGCCTGTGTCGGCTCCATGACGGGGCTCGGTGCTGGGTGCAGAAGTCCAGCAACTGATGTCGACCCGTCGGTGTGGATCGCATAGTCGCCGCTGCCTACGCAGGCGCGCCCGTGTTGACACCCTGATCCACCGACTTCGCGGTAGCGCGGAAAGAGTTGTGCGTCTTGCCGTACCCAGCACGCATTCGAGGAAGTACGTCGACACGTCCCTCACAACGAGCCCGCTGACGCCTGTGGTTCAGCCCGATCCGCCGGCTGCGGGACCTGGCCGGGGAACCTGTGCCGCCAGCTTCTTCGGCGCCCGCAGGCAGTAGCTCTCGATGAGCAGCTCGGCGATCTCGTCCCAGTCCGCGTCCGGTTCGATCACCATGCCCACGACCTGCGGGTGCCACCTCGGTTTGTAGAACGGGTGGCCGGTGCCGACGAGCGCGGCGAGCTCGGCACCGGCGGAGCGGAAGGTCAGGACGGTGGCATCCCCGACGAACGGCGCGTCGCGGGTGTAGGCGGGCGGGTACTCGTCGCTGATGCCGAGGACGTGGGCGAAGGTCTTCTTGCGGACCAGCCAGCGGGTGCCGACCCAGGCCTGTTCCTCGTAGACGCCGGGGAGTGCGAGGCACAGCGCGCGGAGGCGGTCGAGGACGTCGTCCGGCACGTCGGGGCTGTCCGGCATCGGCGTCTCCCAAAATTGTCGGTGCTCTCGTGCATGATGCCCGCCAAGAGCCTGAACCACGTCGACATCGGCACCGGAACCCCTGTCCTAACCATTGGTCGGGCGCGGGTGGTTTCGTTCGTGAGAAGTGATCGCATTTGTTCGTGAGTTCTGACCGCACTTGAGGGCTGGAACCATGATCAATGTACGGGAGAGCCGACCGCACCATGGGATGGAGGTCGCGGGGTCAGGGAGGCCAGTTTGTCAGTACTCGGCCCTAGCATGCGGAGCATGAAACGATATGTCGACGAGGACCTGCACGGTGCAGAGTTCCGCGAGTGCGATCTGACCGGGGCACGCCTGATCGGCGTCGTCATGCAGGACGCCGTGATCGACGGGCTTATCACCAACCTCGTGGTGAACGGGGTCGAGGTCACCGAGTACGTCGAGGCAGAGCTTGACCAGCGTAATCCGGTGCGGCTGCTGATCCGCTCCGAGGACCCTGCCGAGCTGCGCGAGGCAGCGCGTCAGCTCCATGCCGGCTGGGCCGCCACGATCGAGCGAATCCGTCGTACGCCCGGCATCGAGCGCCGCAGCGTGAACGACGAGTGGTCGGCCGTGCAGACGATGCGCCACCTGGTCTTCGTCCACGACTCGTGGTTCCGCCGCTGCTGCCTGGGCTCGACGGAGCTGTTCACGCCCATGGGCATCGGGACGACCGTCGAGCCCTACCGTGGAGCGCACGGGCTTGACCTCTCGCTCGATCCGTCCCTAGACGAGATCGTGAGCGTGCGTGACGCACAGGCCGCCGAGCTCGAGGCCTGGCTCAACAAGGTCACCGCTGAGCAGCTCGCCGGGCGAGCGCCGGTGCCCGACGACGATGTCTGGCCGCCGTACGCCCGGGGCCGCTCGGTGCGGCAGTGCCTCGGCACGGTGCTCAACGAGACCTTCGAGCACCACCGCTTCTGCGTCCGCGACCTCGACCTGATCGAGGCACAGGACGCTGAGTAGGACCGGCTACGGACTCACGCGGCACTTCTCGAGCATCCGGCGAGCTTGAGCGATCCCGTGCCCGGGCGGCTTTGTCGAATAGCAGGCCGCCGAGTGGGACCATGCGTTCCAGGACGCGGATGGCGTTGACGACCGGCGTGCCACCCATGGGACGTCCCGGTCTGCTCCGGCGGAGTCATGGTTTCCTTGCTCGTCGGTGGCGGTCTTGAACGTCTTGCCGCGGTGCGACGCCTACTACCGGGCAGCGTGAACGCCCTCGAGCGGGAGTCGCCGACCACCGCGGTGGCCGCCGCGGACGGCGTGCTCACCGAGGCCCGCTGACCGACGCCCTCGCCGCGCTGGCTGAGTGTTTCGCCCGCAGCACCGACCAGGTCGAGCGGGTCGCGCTACGCCGCCCCGTCACCCTGACCACGCAGGCCGCCGAGCGCGAGGCCCGCCAAGCCCAGCGCACTGCCGAGAAACGCGAGGACCACGCCCGCACGGACGCCGAACTCATCCAGCGCGAGGCTGAGGCCCGCATCTTGGCCGCCGAACGCCGCCAGGCCGCCGAGCAGATCCGCAACCAGCAAGCCGGGCAACTGCGCACCCTGCGCCCGGCTCGACCAGCGGTGGGTGATGGGCTGGGCTCGCCCGTTGACGTAGGCGTCGCGACCGTCGCGATCGCGACGCTCGGCCCGACCGGGACGCCCTCAGCGGCGCCGTCGACATCACCCACCGCGGCGTCGACGCCTCCCCGACCGCTCTGCCGACCCCGCAGGAACTCACCCCGCAACCCACCGCCGCGCCGACCGGAACGTCAGGCCCGCCCCCGCAGCCGACGAACACGACAGCACCCGAACCCACCGGAACCCCGTCAGGCGGCGCCTGGAGCGCTCCACCCGAGAGCGCCGGATCCCACCAGCCTCTGGCCGCGGCAGGAGCGCCGCTACAACCGGCGGCGGGCTGGTGGTACGAGCCGGCGGCCGCCCTGTAGACAGCCTGCTCCCGTCCCGCACGGGGAAGCGCGGCCCCATAGCCCGAGGTGGGAGCAGGCGCAGACTCGACAGGGCCGCCGAGGCCTTGCGGCTCTACGGCTTGTGGGACGGGGCCAACGGCTCCTGCTACCGCTCCCACCAGTGGCGCCAGACCCTGGCCGACAGCGGCATCACACACAAACGCACCCGCCCCTACCGGCCCCAGACCAACGGCAAAGTCGAACGCTACAACCGCACCCTGCTGGAGGAATGGGCCTACGCCCGCCCCTACCGGTCAGAGACCGAACGCCGTCAGGCACTCGATCCCTGGCTCCACACCTACAATCACCACCGCGGACACACCGCACTCAACGGCCAACCACCCGCCAGCCGCGTGCCTAACCTCTCAGGACAGAACAACTAGCGCAGTTGGGCCGCTGGTGACCCGGCCCCGGGCGGGCGGGGCTCGGACGGTTCGGCCAGGGCGCGGTGCCACAGGTCGATCACGGCGTGCAGGTGGTCGGTGGTGTCGCCGTCGGCCGGCCGGTCGAGCAGGGCGCCGTGAAGGTGCGCCTCGATGCCCTGCACGGCCAGGAGCGCGCTCACCTGCGGATCGGGGCCACCGGCTCCGAGCCGGCGCAGCTGCCCGGCCAGAGCGTGGGCGATCTGTTGCTCGGCTTGGCGGAAGCGGATGACCAGGTCGGAGGTTCGGGGCGTCTGATCGAACAGCAGCCGGTGCAGGCCGGGCCGGTCGGTGTGCAGCGCGGCCACGCACCGCACCAGGTCGGCCAGCAAAGCGTGCAAGGTCGGGCGTTGCTTCGCGCCGCGAGCGAAGACCAGCGCCACCTGCTCTGCGGCGTCGGTCAGATGATGATCGGCCAGCGCCACCAGCAGCGCATCCTTGTTCGGGAAGTACTGGTAGAGCGACCCGATGGACACTCCGGCGCGTTCAGCGATCTTGTTGGTGGTCGTGTCGGCGTAGCCGTACCGCTGGAAAAGCTGAGCGGCAGCCTCCAGGATCGCCGCCACCGTCTCGCGAGAGCGCTGCTGGCGCGGCTGTTTACGAGGTGTGAGCACAGGCCTCCAATGCGAGTAGCCAAAACTGAGAATAGCTCACATTATTGAACGGAAGGTGCCCCCTACGGCGGCCCGCATTCCCCCTCGTGAACGGAGATTTCTCCTGTGCTGCCCGACCTCCTGCCCTATAGCGTCCGGATCCTGCCCGGCCTGCTGCTCATCGGCGGCTGCTTCACCTTGGCGCGCGGCGAGCGCGACCCGCTGCTGCGCATCGTGCTGCTCATCTTCGGATTCGTCTTGATCAGGGATGCCATGACCCCGATCGGGTTCTGGCGGCTGGGTACCACCGGCGTGGCGCCGTGGCTGCGCCTCACCGACCACGCGGGCGTCCTGCTGGTGTTCGGCGTGAGCACGCTGGGACTGACCGCGCTCATTCTGCGCCTGGATCGCGGCCTTCGAGCGATGGTGAGTTGGGGCCGATTCAACACGGCAACGGTGGGGATGGGCCTGGGCGGTGGCGCGCTGGCCGCCGCCCCGGTCCTCCTGCTGTCCCAGCTGGCCCCGCTGTCCGGGCGCGGCGGCGCGGTCGCGCTCAGCCTGCTGCCGGCGCTGCTGTTCTTCTGCTTGGCCGGCAACCTGGCAGAAGAGGTGCTGTTTCGCGGCTTCCTGCAGGGCCGCCTGGAGACACACAGCAGTCCCCGACGGGCGGCGGTGCTGTCGGCGCTGCTGTTCGCCGCCTGCCACGCCTTCCTGGCCTCCACCGTTACCGACGTCGGCTGGCCACTGCTGGCCTTCACCCTGTACGAAGGGCTGATCTGCGCCTACCTGCGGATGCGTAGCGGCGTCATCGCCGCCGCGCTCGCCCATGGGATCGCCATCTTCCTGTTGGCCGGCGCGCTCGTTTGAGCTTGTCGTTCAATCCCTTTCTGCGGCGCCCCAGTAAATGGACAGCTTCCAGGCATCATCAGCCCTGCTGGTGATCTTCCGGAGTTCGCGGGTGGTCCCAGGTGAGAGGGCCTGCATCGCGATGTCGAGATGGGTGCGTCCTTCCACCGGGTTGCCGCAGCAGATCCAGTGAGGGTTGCCGAATTCGTGAAGCCACCATCAGCGTCGGTGCTCACGCAGCTGCTGCAGTTCGCTGTCCCCAGCGGAGGCAGCAGCGTCGAACACGTGCGTGCGCAGCCGGTGCGCCTGGGCGCCGACCTCTGCCGCGAACACCGGCTCGCCAGCCATCCGGGCGTAGACGCGGGCGCCGTAGCGGTCGTAGAGGGTCTGGACAGCGAACCACTGCACGGCCGGATGCTGGATCAGCATCTCGTTCAGCAGCGCCTTCGCGCTGATCGGCCTCGGCCACCCGATGCTCGGTCCGCTGCTGGACGCGGGCAGCCCGCATGCTCATCCTCCCATCGAGCGGCCTCCATCGAACCTTCTCCAGGAGCTCGGAGTAGGTGACAGCCTGGGCTGTCAGCTGGTCAGAGTGGTGCGCCGCGCCGTCAAAGCAGGCCGTCCGGGAGGGCACCCCGTAGGGGCAGCGGAACGCATGTGGAGCTAGAGGTGCCGGTGCTCACGCGGCCCGCGGTTGACCCTGACCCCCTTCCCGCAGCTTGGCGCTTGTTGAACTTGGCGTCTGAGGGAGAGGGATTCGGGGTTGGGCGCTGTGCGTCGCGTGGACGCGGCGGACGCGCGGATATCGCCCTGCTTTGCGGGTAGTTGTCGTCCCTTGACGATTCTGGGAGGAATCCGATGGGTCTGAGTTACCGAAAGTCGATCAAGCTTGGGCCGTTCCGCATCAACCTGTCCCGCCGCGGAGTCGGTCACAGTTACGGCAATCGCCTGTTCCGCGTCACGCGCGGCCCAGACGGGCGCCGGACGGTCTCGGTGAACCTGCCGGGCGGCTTCACCTGGCGCAAAAGCACCAAAAGCCGCTAGTGGCACCTGTGCCCCCTCGGCCGCGATGTGACCGAGGGGGCCCGGACGTTCGGCGTCGCCGCGACCGGCGGCATCGACTGGATCGAGCTGCAGGACAATCTCCATGGTCCGAACACCTAGCCGCGGAGGGCTTCCGCTGTGGTGCGCAGGAGGTCGAGGAGTTGGCTGTGACGGTCGGCCGGCCAGGAGGCGAAGTGCTGCGTGGCCGCCGTGCTCATGGCGTCTCGGAAACGTGTGACAAGTTCGGCGCCCTGGTCGGTGAGGAACACTTTCGTCAGCCGGCGGTCGTCGGGATCGGGTTGCCGTCGCACTAGGTCGCGGCGTTCCAGGCGGTTGACCAGGCCGGTGATGTTGGTCTTGTCGCAGTGCAGCCGACTCGCCAGCTCGCCGTGGGCCAGTTCCTTCGGGTGTACGGCGGTGAGTAGTTGGGCCTGTTGCGGAGTGAGCCCCAGCTCGCGGCTCACGGTGGCCCTGATCCCCTCGACTATGCAACTCAGTTCGAGCAGTGCTTCGGCGAGCTCTGAGTCGGGCGCGGGGAGCGGCATGAGCCAAGACTACTTGACAGTTCATGACGTCGACTATTTAGTATGCACTCTCAACAGTTGATGTAGCATACTAAAGAGGTGTCATGGTACTGAGCACGACCGGTCGAGTAGCGGTGGTCACCGGAAGCTCACGCGGGATCGGGCGGGCGATCGCAATGCGGCTTGCCGCCGACGGGGCGGCTGTCGTCGTCAACTACCACGGCACAGCGGAGTCGGCTAGACATGTGGTCACCGAAATCGAGGCCGGCGGCGGCCGCGCCATCATGATGCAGGCGAACGCCGCCGATTCGGACGAACTGCGTACGCTGCTCGACGCCGCAGAGCATCAGTACGGTGGATTGGACGTGCTGGTACACAACGCCGCCGGATTCGTTCGCGGCCCGCTGACGGCGTCGAACGACGACGACTACGCACGCGTCTTCGCACTGAACACCCACACCACCTTCCTCGCGCTCCGTGAGGCCGGGCGCAGGATGCGAGACGGCGGCCGGATCGTGTACATCTCCTCGGCGGCCACGCGCCTCAGCCCACCCGGTGAGGCCCTCTACGTCGCCAGCAAGGCAGCCGGTGAAAGCCTCGTGCGAACCTTCGCCCGTGAGGTCGGCCCGCGCGGCATCACCGTCAACAGCGTGCTGCCCGGCCCGACGGACACCGACGGCTTCGCCGCAGCCTCCGCGCCCATCGACGCGCTGATCGCCCGGACGCCGCTGGGCCGCCTCGGCCGGCCAGAGGATATCGCCGAGGTCGTCGGGTTCCTGGCCTCCGACGCGGCCCGGTGGATCACGGGCCAGAGCATCACCGTCGACGGAGGGCTCTCCTGACGCCGCATCACCCTGTCGAACTGCCGCCGCAGAGCCGAGATCGGCCCGGCTCGCCCCTCTGGCAGAAGCGACTCGACCAAGGCTCGCTAATGGCCGGCGAGGCAACCATGTGCCCTACCAGGGCATGGACACTATCCCGCAGGAGAATCCGTAGACCCATGATCCGAACTCCGAACACGCTCTATGCCCCTCCCCCACCCCGTCGAAAGGACGCCAGGCCCGCCATGATGGTGAGGGAGCGCGTCCCAGGACACGGCGTATGCCCGCCCCTGGGGGACTTTGAGGGGCCCAGCTCTTTCCGGACAGCCAGGTTGTGGGCGTAGCCTACGCGGCTACCTGGGATGAATCGTGTTCGTTGAGGACCTCCTGGGGCGGACGATAGTCCAGCGCCGAGTGCGGGCGTCGCCGGTTGTAGAACCCTTCGATGTAGCGGATGACCTGCCGTCTCGCCTTGGCCCGGGAGGTGAACACGTAGCGGTTGAGCCACTCGGTCTTCAGGGCGGAGAAGAACGACTCGGCCATCGCGTTGTCGTAGCAGACCCCGGTGCGGCCGACCGAGCGGCGGATCTGCAGGGTGGTGCTGAGCCGGCCGAAGGCGTGGCTGGTGTAGTTGGAGCCGCGGTCGGCGTGAAAGATGGCGCCGGCGGCGATCCGGCCGGTGCCGATGGCCATGCGCAGCGCGTCGGCGACCAGTTCGGTGCGGTAGTGATCGGCCATCGCCCAGCCCAGTACCGTCTTGCTGTGGCAGTCGATGACGGTGGCCAGATACAGCAAGCCCTCCCAGGTGCGGATGTAGGTGACGTCGCCCACCAGCTTGGTGCCGGGCTGCTCAGCGGTGAAGTCACGCCGGACCAGGTCGGGGATGCCGCGAAAGTCGCCCTGCTCGGTCGTGGTCGGGCGGAAGGTGCGCACCTGCACCGGGGTGAGATGGTGGCGGCGCATGAGCGCGCGGACCAGTTCGGGTGAGCAGACCTCGCCTTGGCGGGCCAGGGCGGCGTGGATACGCCGGTGGCCGTAGGTTTCGTGGCTGTCGGTGAAGATCTGCTCGATCAGCGCGGTCAGGTGCTCGCGCCGCTGGGTGGTGGCCGAGGCCGGCCGATCGCGCCACTCGTAGTAGCCCGAGCTTGAGATCTGCAGCCACCGGCACATCGCGGCGATGCGGTGGTTGGCCTTCTCCGCCTCGATCAGCTCGAACTTGGCGAGCGTCATCGAGTCTCGGCCGCGAAGAAGGCGGCCGCTTTTTCAAGAACACCAGCTTCTCGCGCAGTTCGGCGTTCTCCCGCTCCAGCTCGCGCATCCGCGCCCGCTCCGGGCCCGATAGTGTCTGCTTGGGTTTGGGATGGATGGCCTTGTGCATGTCTACCCAACTGCCGAGCGTGGTCGGGTTCATGTCGAACTCCCGGGCCACCGAAGCCACCGTGCGCGGGCCGTCCAGCACCATGCGGACGGCTTCCTCCTTGAACTCCGGCGAGAACTGCCTACGACGCCTCGTCACGTACCTATCTCTTCCAGACTCACTGTCAGGTTATGTTCCTGAATGTCCGGAAACTTCAAGGCGCCTCAGAGCGAGCTCATCTTCCTAGCCTGACCGTTCACTCCCTGGCAGCCCGGCCTCGTCACACACCGGTTACCCGCACGCCCGGGAGCGGAGCGTGTTGTGCGCCTGGATGTGCACAAGGACATAGACCATGACACGCATCCCAGGGTGTACTGGCGGCGCTCCCGGAAAGTCCGGGCAGCGCTCTAGCACGGGGGATCTGCCAATATGTCAAACTCGCATGCATCGCGGCGTCTTGGCGCATTCGCGCTGGCCGGAGCCGCGCTCGCTGGCGTGACCGCGCTCGCTTCACCCGCGGTTGCGGATACCACGGTGAGAATCAGTGTCGAGAACAGCGGATTAGCTCTGAGCGTTCAAGATGACTCACTGGCTCCGGGGGCGCGTATCGAGGTGCGTCCGTACAGCGGCCTGTTCCGCCAGCAGTGGATCATGAAGCAGGTGGCGTCATCTGGCACGAAGGTCACGTTCGTCTACTCGCGGAAGGTAGCACCGAATCTCTGCCTGGCGGTAGAGGGCAATGCGTCCTTCTCCGGCGCCCGGTTGGTGCAGCAGTCGTGCAGCGCCAGCAATCCGTTCCAGCAGTGGGAACGCGACTTCTCCGTCAACGCCACCTTCCTGGAGATGAAGAACAAGGGCAGCGGGCTGCTGACGACGGCAGACGGGACCTTCAACGGCGCCCCGGTCACGCAGCGCTTCGACGTCAGTGCCCGCAATCAGCGCTGGAGTGTCCTCGGGGCGTGATCCACCCTTCTTCTCCACCCCCAGCACCATGACCCTGAGTGAAGAGACACACAGCTCGGCCTACGGTTTTCCGAACTCACGTTCCCGCTATTCTAAATATAGAGCATCATGCATCTGGTGGTGCGTGTGGTCCTAGCGGTGACGCTCTGCGATTTTGTTGCGGTTCGGAGCTGAACCCGGCAGACAAACCACCAGCACGGAACCCGTCTACGTGGAACCGGTGATCAGCCGCCGCACGCTGGAATTGCTCTACCAGAGCAGCAACGCCTTCAACCCGGCCCCCTACCGCTCCGGAGTCGGATACTGACTCCGGACCCGCCACGAGCGCGACCGCCGGGCCCAGCGCGCCTCCTCGCGGCCGTCAGGCACCGCGCCGCAGGGTCGGACGGCCTGCGTTCTCATTGCTGAACGGTTTGCGCCGGGGCGGGAGAAACCGGCTCGCCTGCCCGTGCGTAGGTGAGGGTGCGGACCTGCTGGGCTTGATCGAAGAGTCGCTTCAGATCGGTGTGAAGAGCTGAAACGTCACCGGCGTAGCCGCTGACGCGGACCAGCTTCACCTCATAGATCAGGCCCCGCCAGGCGTCGCGGCGACGGGCTGCGTGCGCTCCCCGCCCGGAGCAGTCGAGGAAGCGAGTCGCGGCAGCCAACGCGGCCGATGCGATGGCCAGGAATGCAGCAGGAATCCGACCATCAGCGGAGGCCAGGCCGACTGCGCCCGAGACCGCTGCCAGGACCACGGCAGGCAACCCGAGCAGGAGGTCGGCGTAGTACCAGACCTTGGCATAGCGAGCCTGCTGTCTGCGTTGGCGTTCCGCGTGCTCCTGGAGTTCATCAAGTTCGCTCCGCATGATGCGTAGCTGGTCGCCCGTCTCTCCCAGGGTCTCTGACATGTGGTCATCGTGGCGGATCTCGACTGAGCCGTACAGGCTCTTCACCGCAGCCGGCGACGCCATGAACGCCCTAATCCTCGACTGGGCGGCCGCGCGCCAGCCGTACCGCACCGGAGCGGAGGCGGTGCAGGACGAGCTGGCCGCCGTGCTGATCCTGGCCGGCACCAACGAGGTCAGCGAGCGGGTCAACCTACCGCCGCGAACTCGGCGAGATCACCGGGCCGAACGCACCTACGCACTGCGCGGCGGCCGCTCCATCACCTTGGCGGTCGGCGACCACGTCAGGGTACGCAAGAACGACTACGGCTCCCGGCGCGCGGACGCTCTGTTCGCCGCCCACGGGTCGGGCGCCACCAAGGCCGAGATCCGCAGGCGCACCGGCCGCAGCCGCGACGAGATCGCCGCCGCGCTGAAAACCGGCCGGCTCTCAGCCGAGACTCGGGCTTTCGCCCAGGGAATGGAATGCGCCTGGACGCTGGACGAGCTGGCACTGCTGGCCGAGTTCGAGGGCGATGAGGCTGCGCTGGCCAGGATCAAGAGCGTCGCCGGCCGGTGGGGGCGCAACGTCCGCTACGCCGTCGAATATTGGCGCCCGAGCGTGCCGGTCGAGGTGGAGCTCGTCACCGCCTGCCGCTCACCTGCCGTGGGCAGGAGGCTCGTCGGCGACGCGAGCGCGTCAGGCGCGGGGCCCTCGTCGGGCGTGCCGGGATCTTGAGGCCGGTCGGCCCAGGTTCGGCGGCGGCGCAACAGCGCGGCAGCGGCGTACAGGTCGACCCCGGCGGTGGCCAGAACTGCCGAAAACATCGACCTCAACGCCACCCCATGCGTCAACCGGCGCGCCCAGCACCTGATCGACCTGGCCTACGCTCACGTATGCCATAACGACGTCAACGCCGCAGTCGCCGCCCTACTGGCTTCTGAACGGCACAGCAGCGAACCCGTCACCTTCAACACCGCTGCTCGCTCCCCCATCGTGGAACTCGCCGAGGGATACCGGCGGCCACCCCAAGGCCTGCTCGAACTAGCCGCAAGGGTCCTGAAGGCGAGGGTCTGACCGGGCGCCGCCGGCCGTCATGCAGAACACATCCACGACGGGCGGTCCGATCGGACGTGACGCGAAAGCAGGGCGGGAAGCCGATCCCCGCTCCTGAAACAGTGTGAAGCCGAGGTTGCCGAAGAGTTCGACGACGCTGTCTCACGGGCCGTTGGTGGAGAACGGCGCCCGCCCCAGCCGTTCGGCAACCTCCGCAGCCAGGTAGCCGGCGGCCACCTGCGCCAGCAGCGGGGAGAACTCTTCGCGCACCCCATCGGCCACCGGCAGCACCGTTGCGGCCGTCGCCGCGACCTCGGCGTCGCAGGCCTCGCCGACGACGATCACGGCACGGCCGAGTTCGCGGGCCCGGCGTGCCACGGCCAGTGCCCGCTGCCTGCTGTGGCCCGGCGGGGCGAACACCACGGTTGGCATGTCCCGCGGGTGGGCCAGCACCTCTACGTGCTCCCACTCCTCGAGCTGCTGCGCGGAGGCGAACACTCCGGCCGCCTCGACGAGTTTCGCGGCGGTGAAGTGGGCGCTGCCGTGCCCGGGGCCACTGCCCAGCGCCAGCACCACCGGGGCGCCGGCCACCTGCTCGGCCACCTGGGCGCAGCTGTGCCGTACGAGGTCGGTGGTGGCCGCCACGGCGTCGGCCACCGCTGCGAGCTCGGCGCCGATGTCGTCGGCTTCGCAGTCCCCGAGGTGGCCCCGGGCCCGACCGATCTCGATCGCGACCAGGTAAAGCGTCAGGAGGCTGGCTTGAAAGGTACGGATCCCCGGGCACGGCAGCAACCCGGTCAAGGGCAGGACCAGCGCGCGTTCGGCGACCCGCGCCACGGCGCTCCCTTCGGTCGAGGTGACGGCCAGTGTCCAGGCGCCGTGCCTGCTGGCGCGGGCGAGCGCGTCGACGACCTGGGTGTTGCCACCCGAGGCGGAGACGCCCACCACCAGCGTGCGCACTCCCGCGCGGCGCTCGCACGGGGTGCCGTACTCCAGCAGGCGCGACGGGCCGCCCAGTTCGCACGCCACCCCACCGAAGGTGTGGAAGGCCATCTCGGTGGCCAGCGCCGCGTGCAGGGAGTCACCGTTCCCGGTCACCACAACCCGCGTCAGGCCATCCCACCCGATTCTGTTCTCCCGCCGCCGTGCGGCGTCCGCGACCACGGGGTAGCAGGCGCGCAGGTCCTCGCTCAGTGCGGCGATCTGGCGGGGTATCTCCGCCGGCGTGTAGGGAGAGGTCACCGTCATGCCCGCCTTCCTGTACTGATGCCCGTCGCAACGCTCGGCGTCCCTTTCGTTCTGGCTGTCGTGGTCACCGGTGGGCGGAACGCACGATGTCCACGTACGCCGCCACCTTGCCCTTGTCGATTACGCCGCCCCAGCCTCCGCTCTCCAGGCAGGTGCCGACAAACGCCCCGTCTGCCCCTTCTTCCGAGCCCAGCAGGCGGGCGGCGTTGCCGTGATGGGTGTTCCCGGCCAGGATGACCGGCAGCCCGGGGCAGGCGGCGCGGACGGCGGCGATCATGCCCAAGGCGACGTCGTCGTCGCGATGACACAGCGACACCGCGTCCGCGCCCGCCTGCCGTGCCATCGCGGCGACCTCGGCCACCGTCTTGCCACCACCGAACCAGGAATAGTGCATCGACTCCACCTCGGCGATCACCTTCACGTGCCGGGCGTCGATCTTGTTGCGGTACTCCGCCACCGCCAGCGGATCCCCCTGCACCAGACCTCCCGCCGTCATCGTGGCCCCGACCAGCGCCCCGACCCGGGTGAAGTGGCCACCGGCGACCTTCGTCACCGCCAGCGACGCCTGGGCAGCGTCACGCATCAACTGGGCCCCAACCATGAACCCGGGCCCGACGGCCTCCACGACGGCGCGGGCGATGAGGGCCATCGCCGCGACCCGCGCCGGATCGCAGTCCGTTCCAGCGGCGTACACTCGGTCCACGGTCTGAATCAGGCACCCGTCCGCGCCGCCCTCCCCCAAGGCCAGGGCGGAGGTCACCGCGCGCTCCACGATCGGCTCGACGCCGCCCCCGTCGTGATACGGCGTGCCGGGCAGCGGCGGCAGATGAATCATGCCCAGCACCAGCTTGCCCCGCCCCAGCAACGACCCGTCGTCCCTGCCTGACACCGCGATCCCTTTCGCCATCGACCACGCGCGAGAGCGGGTGGGTCACGTCAAGATCTCCAGCCCCCACCATGACACCCGCCATGCTGATCGCCCACCCCCTTATCCCGAGCAACCCCTCCTGACGCCAGGTCACGTCCGTGCCGCGCGCCCGGCACACTTGAACGCCAAGCCGGGCGCATCCTCCGCTGCTTCACCTGACCAGAGCGCACAGGCCAAACCACCCGACCAGCGGCGCGGGCGCAGAGGCTCGAGGTCAGGTGCGCAGCACGGTGACCACGGCGTAGGCCAGGTGATCGGCGGCTCCGCGAGCGGCCGCAGGCTGCCGGCTGAGACCCTGCGGGGTGGCGGAGCTGGTGGAGCCCTCCTCGGCCGGGTGAGGGTCCGCTCGCTGTTTCGTCTGTGTGTGCAATTGTCCGCAGAACAACGCCGGGGGCTGCCCTAGCGTGGGCGGGGACAGGTGGTTGCCCACCGGCGGAGAACGGGCCGGGCAACGCGTCCGAGAAGAGCAGGCCCGCCGCCTGATCATGATTGTTCTCACATTCTCCTCCCGCACCCCGAACGGCGCAGGCCGGGCCTCTGGGGGGCCCGGGCAGCGCTCCGGCCTGATCGCCGTGACAGCGCTGCTGACGGCGGCGGCGCTGAGCCCGCCCGCCTCGGCTACCGCTCAGCCACCCGCATCCGGCGCTCATCAGGGGAAGGCCCCCGCCGCACAGGCCGCACCCTCCAGCGCGCACCGGGCCGCCGGGAAGCGCGGGCAGAACGTCACCGCCGCGATGGTCACCAAGGGCGTGCGCAGCCTGTACGGCGCCTTCCACCACAAAGGCGACTGGCTGCAGATGATCGATACCTGCCGCGACGGCAAGACCGGCACGCTGGAGGTGCGCTACCGCAGCTCGAAACCGATCGCTTACTACGACCTGTGGAACTACCCCCACCACTTCGGGCAGCGGTGGGTCAACACCAACTTCCAGGAGAACGAGTACGTCGGTATCCGGCTGTGCCGCCCTTCCGGCGGCAGCCGCCGGTGTACGCCCTGGCGCTGGGGCATCGCCTGAGCGCGGCGCCGTAGAGCAGCAGCGCTCTACCTCCCCACCGTCCAGGTCGTGAAGGCCCTTCAGGAGAGCCGCACCCTGCGACGAAGGGAATCGACATGCGTACATCGGAGGTAGCAATGACCAAGACAAGAGCCATCACCCCGACCCTCCTTGTGGCCTCGCTGCTCGCAACCACCCCAGCGAGTGCCGCTCCGGCCGACGCCACTTCGGCGAGCATCACCCCAGCTAGCGCCACGCCGGCGAGCGCCGTCGCCGAGGCGCCGCCCCGCAGGGCTGACGGCAAGAGCCGTCCGGTCATCTTCGTGCACGGCTTCAACCGGAGCGCAGACACCGACTGCGCCGCCGCGTGGCACAACGCCCGGCTCGTACTGAAGAAGCACGCCTGGCGAGCCAGGTCCTACACCTTCGGCTTCTACCGAAGCGACCACAACTGCGACATGCACGCCAACGGCACCACCGACACCCGCCTCCAGACCGTCGGCGCGGCCCTGGCCCGGCGCATCTACAAGCACTTCACCAGCAAGGGCATCGCCGTCGACATCGTGGCGCACTCCATGGGCGGCCTGGTCGCCAAGGCCGCCATCCAGGGCACCAACCTGTACGGCAAGCAGAGCCGCAAGTGGCCGTCCCGCCTCTACGTCGAGGACGTCGTCACCCTCGGCACCCCGCACCGGGGCGCCAACTTCACCAACACCTGCACCTTCACCCACGAACAATGCAGCGACATGCGGGTGGGCAACACCGGCTTCTTGAAATGGGTCGGCCACCGCCCACAGTCCCACATGGGCACCGACTACACCTTCGTGACCTCGACCGGCGACAACACAGTGCCGGAGCGCTCCGCCACCGACGGCCACAGCGGCCCCCACTGGGTCAGCTACGAAGAGACCCTCGACAAAGAGATCACTCACTCCGGACTAAGCCAGACCGGCCCGAAGCCGGTGAGAGCGTGGAACGCCACCTGGCAGAACCGGGACGGCAAGCAGCACTCGGGCAAGATCGAAAGCCCTCTGGTCCACGCGCTCGCGGCCCTCTACCGCCACAGCACCTTCTGACCACATCTGCGGATTCTAGGAGCGGACATGCACATCCGGCATACAGTCGCCGTTCTCGCGCTAACGCTGACCGGCATCGCAGCGACGACCCCATCGGCATCCGCCGACCAGGCAGCGATGAGGGCGGACGGATGCAACCACTACACCTGTATCGAAGCGGGACCCAACAGCGCCAAGACCGGCATGGTCAAGGCCTCATGGCGCTGGAACCGCTGCTGGCCTCAGTCCCACTTCCACTTCTGGGGCCCCGGCTTCGACTTCAACACCCGTGAGCTGCGAAACTGCTCTGGCAGGCCACCCATAGAAACTCGCTGGTTCGGCCCCTTCAAGCGCGGCAAGTACTGCGTAGAGGGATGGTTCAGAGACGGCTTCGGCGCCTGGCACTCCATCGGCCTGCCTTGCGTCACCATCTGAGGTCGCGCCAGGCAGAGCACAGCGCGGTGCCCGTCCGGGTCTGGCGGGTCAGAGCGGAACGCCAAGGTCCCTGACCTGCGGCGGCCGATCTACCTTGGGGCTGGGGACACGCTCGGAGGCAGAACGCCGTATCGGACGGTCGTCAGCTGGAGCGCGTACCCCTGCCGGTTGTGCGGGCCACGGCATGCCTTGACCAGCTTCTTGTCCGCGTCGTCGAGGAAGAACACCTTCTCCAGCTCGACTTGCGATGGCGGCCCGCGCCGCCTCGCCGTCGCTCAGGAAATCAATGGGCATCCACGGAAAGTATGACCAATCAACACAGACCGTTATCAAAGCGATCGAACAGCTATGTCGTGATCACCCATCGTGCTGACAAGCTCAGCGCCGGGGAACGAACAAGGGACGTGATGGAACGAGAACGTCCGCCAGACCGTTCCGCGGCTCGGTTTCAACCGTTACGGTTGACCTGCGTGTACGGGCTTAACGGACGTTTCGTTCCGCCGCACTTCGCCCCCCGAAACGGCGCTCAGGCTATCAAGCCAGCTTGAGTCCGGATTTACCGACGTCCTTCGCCGGCATCCTGGGCGGACTCGCCGAGCGCTTGCCCTTACGCGTGACCCAGGTGCGCTTGAGGTTCACCGATCCCGACTCCTGCGACCCGCCGACACCCACCAGGATCTTCTTCAGCCCCTCTCCGGCCTGCCACCTAGAGAAGGCAACTTCACCGCGTGGCTATATGCGCGGAGCGTGTTCACGTGAAAGCGTGGAGTGACGAGCGGCAGGTCATCTGCCGTTCCGGTCCCCCGCTCTCGAAAGGTCGTGTCTCGTGCGTCTGCGTCAAGCCGCTCTGGCTCTCGCCGGAACGTTCGCTCTCGTCTCCGCCTTCGCCTCTCCCGCCAGCGCCGCCCACGGCGAGTTCCAGTACATCTACGTGGGCATCATCGGGCAGCCCCAGATCGGGGTGCTCCACGACCCGCCGAGCGGCCAGTGCATCACGCTGCCCGAGGTCGCCAATCCCAGCGCGAGCGCGCCCGCCCACTCGCCGCGCAACAGGACCTCGTCCACGGCCACGGTCTTCACCGAGCCCGACTGCGAGGGGGACTGGTTCACGCTGAGGCCGCACACGGGACAGGGTTCCGACCGGCTGAAGCTCCGCTCCGTGGTCTTCTCCTGACCCATCGGGCCGGCTCTCCAGCCGGCCCGTTTTCCGCATCCCGCACCGTCGAATTACCGGCCTCGAAGGTGGTGGCGCGGTGCATGTCCGTCATCGCGGTGCGGGCGGCGGACATGGCGTCGCGGGGCGCCGGACTCATCGCCCAGGCCGCGTCGCATGTAGCGGGTGACGAAGACCCGGCGCCGGGCGGGGTTGTGATGGCAGGAATCTTTCCAGGCGGTCGCCCCGGTTGGCCGCGACCACGCGGGCGACCTTGGCGGCCCGCCGCAGGCGGGCGCCGTCCTTGATGCCGACGCCGGCGGCGATGTCTGCGTAGCTGACCTCGCGGCCGTGGTTGCTGCGCAGCCAGATCATGACCTCGGCGACGTCGGTCTCGGCGCGGGTCCAGCCCATCGCGTCGCGGCGCCTGGTCACAGGTATTTGCCGTTCTCGTCGATGAAGGCCGCTCCTGTCCGCACCGTGCTGGTCATGATCGGCTCCCTGTGCTGGGTCGTGGCCGATCGTCACCGCTCCTCCCACCTGGCTAAGCTCATCCGCGCCCTGCGCAGGCGCCGCGATCAGCAACGTGAGAACTAATGAGAGACCAGGATGTCCTCTGCCATACTCCGGCCGACCCCCTGGGGCTGGGTGCCGGCGACGGGACCGACGGTGGGGTGAAGCAGTTCGCGTCCCCGTTACGGCCAGTTCTCCTCAGAAGGGCATCGTTGTTGAAGCCCTGGGGCGTCGGCCCGCTCTGTCCACTGGGTGAGAGCGGCTCGATGGTTCTACGTCTGTGGGTGATCGGGGCCGAAGACGCGTACACGGGCGGAGAACGCCTCGGCGCACATGCCCTGGGCGGCCGCTCACACCACTACGCGAGTCGTAACGCTGATGCCTCGGTTGATCGCGATCTGGTCATGAGTGACCTCTCGATCCCGCGAAACTGTGATAATCGCGTCGGTATGGAGGTCTTGGCGAGTATCCGATTCCTGGGGCCGCTCGCGGCCAGCGTGCAGGGTCGGGCGGTCGACTTGGGCGGGACCCGGCCGCGGACGGTGCTGGCCGTGCTCCTGCTGGCCGAAGGCGGGTACGTGTCAGTCGAGCGTCTACTGGACGTGCTGTGGGAGGAGGACCCGCCGAACACGGCCAGAGCGCAGGTCCTGATCCACATCTCGGCGTTGCGCCGGGCGTTCGGCCTCGATGTCATCGAGACGATGAAGGGCGGATACCGGATTCGCCGGGAATCCGTCTGGGTCGACGGATACGCCGCCTTGGCTCTTCAGGAGCGTGGCGACGCCGAGGCGCTGTCGGAAGCGATGAGCTTGTGGCGCGGGCCGGTCCTGGCCTGCTTGTCGTGCCAGGCTCTGGCGCCGGAGGTGCGGCGTTGGGAGGATCTGCGGCTCGGCATCGCGCAGGAATGGGCCGAGGATCGCCTGGCGGCCGCGGCCACCCTCGACGTTATCGACGTGTTGACCCTGTTGGTCGTGGAGAATCCGCTCATCGAGACGTTGCGCGCGTTGTTGATGACCGCGCTGTGGCGGGCCGGACGCAGGGCCGCGGCGCTGGAGGCCTACCAGGAGGGCCGCCGGGTCCTGGTCGAGGAGCTCGGCCTGGAACCTGGCCAGGGTCTGCGCGAGGTGCACGAACAGATCCTCGCCGAGGAGCCGGCCGATGTACGCGCGCAGCCGTCGCCTGCCCAGTTGCCGCCCAGCACTCCGGCGTTCACCGGCCGGGACGAGCAGGTGGGCGTCCTCGATCTCCTGCTGGAGCGGCAGCGCCGTGATCTCCCCGTGGTGGTGATCAGCGGTGTCGCGGGCGTGGGCAAGAGCGCGCTGGCCCTGCACTGGGCACATCGCGTGGCGCAGCAGTACAACGACGGGCAACTCTTCGCGAACCTGTACGGCTACGACGCCGCCAACCGGCCGGCTACCGCCCATCAGATCCTGCGACGGTTCCTGCGCGCGCTCGATGTTCCCGGTGAGGAGATTCCGGCGGACGTGGACGAGTGCTCCGCCCTGTATCGCTCATTGCTGCAGGGCCGGCGCATGCTCATCGTGCTCGACAATGCGGCATCCGCCGATCAGGTGCGTCCGTTGCTGCCCGGTTCGGCCAGTTGCTTCGTTGTGGTGACCGCGCGGCGCAGGCTGGAGGAGCTGGTGGCCGACGGGGCCACCGCGATCGCGGTGAAGGTCATGACCGACCGCGAGTCGGTGCAACTGCTGTCGGCCGTGATCGACCGGCCTCTCGACGCCGTCACGGCGGCCCGTGTCGGCCGGCTGTGCGATGGGCTGCCGCTCGCGCTGCGCATCGTGGCCGCCCGGCTCGCGAGCAGGCCCGGCTGGTCGCTGGAGGAGATGGCCGGACGGTTGTCCGACGAGCGCAGCCGGCTCGACCAGCTGAGCAGAAGCACCCGCCACGTGCGCGGCACCCTGACACTGTCGTATGAGGAGTTGTCGGCCAAGCAGCGGACGGCCTTCGTGCGGCTGGCCACCTTCTCCACCCCTGCCGGGGCGGCCGCCTGGCTGATGGCCGCCCTCATGGACTGCTCGTTACGCGAGGCCGACGACCTGCTCGAAGAACTTGTCGACGCCCAGCTGCTGCAGCCGTATGGACGCGACCGGGCAGGACAGCTCCGCTACCAGTGTCACGACCTCATCCGGCTCTTCGCCCTGGAGCAAGCGCGAGCCGAATTGACGCCCGAGGAGCGCAAGCAGGCCTACGACCGCGTCATCGGCGCCCTGCTCGCCGTGGCCGAGCGGACCGACAGACAGGTACAGGGCGCGTTCACCCAAGGGCTTCGCCGCGGGAACGCACCCCGCTGGCTGCCCGCGGACATCGACCACATGGTCACCGATTCCGCGAACTGGATCGAGGCCGAAGGCCTCACCTTCAGCGCCGCCGTGTGTCTGGCCGTGGAGATGGGCTGGGACGAGCCCGCCTGGGAACTCATCTCCAGCGTGGAGCTTTTGAACATGCACGCCGGCTTCAGCCCCGCCCGCGTCGCCGAGATCGAGACCGTCGTCGAGGTCTGCCGCCAGAACGGCAACCGGCACGGCGAAGCGATGATGCTGCGCACGCTGGCGACGGCCTTCACCGCCACCGATCAACTCGGCGCCGCCCGAACCCGCTTCGAACAGGCGGCGGCGATCGTCGACGAACTCGACGACGACTTCGGCCGCGCGATGTGCCACGGCGGTCTGGGACTCGTGGACATGCTGCAGGGCAACCTCGATGACGCGCTGGAAAGACTCGAGCTCTGCCGGGCACTGTGCGAGCAGATCGGCAACCCGACCAAGGCCGCCGACACGATGGCCCGGATGGCGGGCCTGCATCTGCAGCGCGACCTGCCGGACGAGGCCCTGCGCCTGGCCAAGGACGGGCTCTCCGCCCTGCCCACCGGCGACCCCACCACCTCGACGGTCGAAGGCAACCTGCTACGCGTACTCGCCGAGGCCGCCGGCAAGCTCGGCCTGCACCAAGAGGCGCTGGAGGCCTCTACACGGAGCGTGACCCTGGCCAGGCAGATCGGCCACCTCCTCCTGGAGGCCCTGGCCCTGCGCAGCCGTGGCGAGGCAAGGATCGCTTTGGGATCACCCGCGGACGGGCTCGCCGATCTCCAACTGGCGCTGCAACTGGCCCTCCGGATCCGCGACCGATGGGTCGAGGGCCGCGTCCTGCTCACCCTCGCAGAAGCCGAACCCGAACGCGCCATCAGCCACCTCGAAACCGCAGCCACGATCTTCGCCGAAATCGGGACGCCAGTCTGGCACGAGCGAACCCTGACCGCGCTCAACGCCGCCCGTACACGGCGCTGACCCCGCTGGACACTCGCCCAATGTGTTCGGCTGCCAATCAGGACCAGCACCGCCATCGATACGGGATCACTGGAGTGCCTGCACAGTCGGTCGTTGAGGAAGTCGAACATGTGGGATAAGTCAGACGCAACCTCTCGACAGCGCAGTGTGTGCGCAGGTCAGTACCGCTTGATGACCGCATTTGTCATGTCGGTCCCGGAACCTTCGGCAACTGCGCATGCCCTTGCCTCTGGCGGGAGACCGGTCAGCGCTGGTGTCGAAGTCCGGACGGAGCCACGGACTGACGTCGGCGGCCAGCACGATCCGGCCGTCGGTGGCGCGAGGCAACGGCAGCGAGGAGAGGGCGGACCGCAGCCGGGCCACCTCAATCCGTCCCCCGTTCAGGCCGTCGTACAACGAGCCGTGCCCGCGCCGGTGCTCGGGCGCTAAAGCGAGTTCGACCAGCGTCCGAACCGGGCCGTCGGTGCACAACAGCGCCTCGACCAGCTCGAACAGCTCATCCGCACGCGCCGTCAGGCAGCCGTAGAGTTCCCGGCGGAAACTCGACAAGGCGACGACCACAGCGGCCTTCCCGGACACGCCTCCCAAGATTTCAGACCGGTGAACGGACCTTTCCTTGGCCCTGGTGCTGACACGACACACAGTAGGACCGTACGACACAGCCAAGCACCCCGGAGAAGTCCGAACGGCGCATTCGCGCCGAACTCGTGGCGCGATTCGGGGTCGAGTTCGACCTTCAGGAGGCCTAATGCGTCAGCGCATCATGACCGCCTAACGTCCGGTTGTTTGCCTGGCTCAAGAATCCTTCGGTAGATGAGACTAGTGCGAGACGTAATCAAACCGCTACCTCAAGATCCCACCCCACGATGCAACGCGGCGAAGACGAACTCAGTGTGTACAGACTAAAGATCTGTGTGCGCTACTGCAACGACAGACCTCGCCACCGCGTGCATCCTCTAGAGAAGACCTCGGCAAAGTTGTGCCCGACAAGGCACTCTTCTCAGTTTGCGAAAGGAATCAATCTTCGATGCGAAACAAGCTCCTCATGGCACTGGCCGGTTCGGCACTTGCCGTATGTCTGACTGCAGCACCTTCGAATGCGACCGTAGGAACAACCTCCAAGGGGGGCGCTGTAGGAACGGCTTCCAAGGGAGCCAGCGTCTCCATGATGTCAGGGTACGTAAACTTCAGATCCCCCGGCACTCTCCCATGCGGCCGATCCGCCTCCGGCTGGAGTCGTTTCTACCGTCACTGTGCAAGTGGTGGGGCCATTGAAGTCCTCGCCCGTTTCGCTCTCGTAGGAAACACGATCGCGTGCGTGGGCGCTGGACAGGCCGTGTGGGTAAGTATCGCCACGACCTACAGCCTCGACTGGAACGGCAGAAGGTGCAGCAAGCCCGGAACTCAAAGGCCTGCCTAAGGCAGCGTCCGCACATAGTCACATCAGATACATTGAATGGCAGGTTATAGCCTGGCACTAAGTGTCGGGCCGGAGCAGGCGTTCCGCGTTGACTCGAAGGCCTTATCCGACTGAAGAGTGCGAGTTGAGCCAATGAGCATGGTGGGCTCGGCGTACGGCAGATCGCCTGAGACCGGTGGCGGTGCACGGGGAGGACTACGCACGAACAACCGCCCGGGGGTTGACTCACTTCGCACAAGAGGGATATGGCGAGCATCCGTTCATTCAAAGGATCCTGCGGCCGAACTTCTAGTGATCTCCCCGTCGTGAAAATGGAGATGCCCCAGCCTGGCGGCCGGGGCATCTCGTTTGTGTTAGCCCCGATTCTTCAGTGAGCTGTGCTGTGTGAGCGGCTCCGCCGTTTGTGCAACCTGCCGATAATCCCGTCCCGCTCGAAAACATTGTCTCGGGCTCTGAGCTGGGTGTACCGCGTCAAAAGGCACCAACGGCGCATGAGCTACAACAACGCGACGCCTCACACGTAGAGACTGAGCATTCGCTCAAAATCTGGTCGAGTGAATACTCAGACGAGAATGATCATTTCTTAAGCACTTCTAAGCCAGAGTAGGTGGACGAATATTCGGCACCCACAGGCTCAGTAGGCGACCCAGAGGGCGTACGATCCGGGGCTCGTCGCCCCTTTCTCCGTAAAGGTCTCGCAGGAGAAGAAAAGCCACGTGCCGTTCGCCACGCCGGCGTTGCCGAGGTCAAGGCATTGCTGGCCGGGGCCGGTGGTGAAGTACTGAAAACCCGTCGGGCCGCTGGGGGTTCGGTGGGATTCGTACGACGACTGTCGCGGCACCTGGGCAGTCGCGGCATCGGCGGTCGCGGCTTGCGCAGCGTGCGCCGGCGTGGCACCGAACAGCAGCCCAGCCAGGGCGAACAGCCCCAGCAACGTTGCCGGTGCGATCCGAGACCACCGCCGCACCCTGCCTACCGCGACCCCCGGGACGCGACTGGTGAGCGCACTCTTCATTTGGCTGTCCTTCCATGGATTCTCCTCGGGTCTACCGCCCATACGGCCGGCCTGACACTGATTCGTACGGTCGGCACGGTTGGATGGGACCTGTTGGCCACCGACAGACCGGACTTCGCGGGGGCGTGGGAGACGAAGCCGGCGCCGTCCGGTTGACCCCCACGGGCGTGGAGACCTCGGACCCTGCAGCCCCGGCGACATTCTGCTCGCCGGTTCACCCCCACGCGGGGGTGATCCGGTCTGGCAGGCGCCGTTGACGGTCGAGGAGCTCTCGTCCCCACGCCCGTGGGGGGCAACTTAGCGTCAAGAATGATCGGCTCATCGGCACACAACAGGAGCACGCCGTGCTGTTCGAGCTGGTTCTCGACCTGGGAGGTATGCCCCAGAGTCAGTCGCGTTGCTGGTCCCAGCGGTGCAGCAAGGCGGGCAGTTCGTCGAGCAGGAACTCGTAGAAGGCGTGCATCTGGGCCAGCCGCCGGTGGGCGGGATCACCCTGCTCGGTGGCGGCGATCCCGGCGGCAGCGGCCTGGAGCATGGCCTGGATCACGGTGTTCTGGCTGGTGAACAGGGTGGCCCAGGCATCGTCGCGGAGCCGGTAGTGCTCGCGGCGGCTGCCCGGGGCGGGCAGGCGTTCGATCAGCCCGACCGTGGCCAGGGATTTGATCGCGCCCGAGACCGACCCCGCGCTGGCCTCCAGCCGCATCGCGATCTCGCCGGCGGTGACGCTTTCCTGGTCGGTGAACAAGAACACCGCCAGGGTGCGCGCGGCCATGCGCTGCAGCCCGCCCTCGGTCAGGGTCAGGGCCAGCCGTTCCGCCGCCTGCCACTCTTCGAACCTGTCGTTCACGTGCGCCTCCCTCTCATGAGACAGGCTATCGAACACCCCAACTGTTCAGTAATTTCCGAAAATTCGGTATGATGCTCGTATCGGCCTCTCGCGAGAGGTTCGATGGTGTGCCGGGAAGCCTGGTCGGCGATGTGACCTCTCATCAGAGCCGACAGGAAGCAGATCCGGCCATGACCCTGCTCAGCCGTTTGTACGGCGTGCGACCCGCCCTTGCTCACCGGGTGCGCGTCCGGCGCAACGTGGAGATCCCGGCCGCCGACGGGGTGCGACTGCTGGCTACGCACTACTACCCGGCCGGTCAGCGGCGGCCTCCGCTGGTGCTGCTGCGCAGCCCGTACGGCCGCGGCAACCCCCTGGACCAGCTACCCAAGCTGCTGGCCGAGCGCGGCTACCAGGTGCTGTACCAAAGCCTGCGCGGCACGGCCGGCTCCGGTGGCCGTTTCGACGGTTTCGTCATCGATTCGGCCGACGGCGACGGCACGCTGAGCTGGTTGCGCGCCCAACCGTGGTTCGGCGACGAGCTGGCCACGTGGGGCGCCAGCTACCTCGGCTTCGTGCAGTGGGAGCTGGCAGCCCGCGACATCCCGGAGTGGAAGGTCGCCCTGATCCAGGACGCGCCGTCGTCGTTCGCAGAGCACTTCATGTATCCGGGCGGGGTGTTCGCGACGGGCAACGCGCTGGGCTGGGTGCAACTGGTGGAGCGGATGTTCACCGGCGGCTACGGCGTCGCCCGCCAAATGGGCGGCATGATCGGCGCCGCCCGGCGGCTGTCGCGTGCCACGCTCACCCTCCCGCTGCAGGAGGCCGATCGGGCGCTGACCGGGCACGCGGTGACCTGGTTTCGGGACTGGGCCGGTCACGGTCCCGGCGAGCCGTACTGGGCTAGCACGGATCACCGCGCCAACGTCGCGCGCATGCCGCCGGTGGTGCACCTGCAGGGCGGCTGGCACGACTTCTTCCTGCCGGAGATGCTGGCTGACTACGCCGCCCTGCTCGCCGCCGGGCGGCAGGTGCGGCTGCTGGTCGGGCCGTGGGGCCACGGGCGCGGTCTCTACACCCGCCAAGGCCTCACCGACGCGCTCGCCGTGCTGGATGCCGCGCTGCTCGGCCGGCAGGCGCCCACGGGTGTGCGATTGTTCGTCACCGGCGCGGGCCGCTGGATCGACCTGCCCGCCTGGCCGCCCGCGCACGAGGCGACCCCCTGGTTCCTGCACCCGGGCGGCGGGCTCAGCCGTACCCAGCACGATGGCCAGAGCCCTCCCAGCCGCTACCGCTACGACCCCGCCGACCCCACCCCCACCGTCGGCGGCACGCAGGTGGGCCTGTCAGCGGGCCCGAAAGACAACCGCCGCGTCGAGGCCAGAGCCGACGTGCTCACCTTCACCACCGCACCCCTGACCGACGTCGAGGCCATCGGCCCTGTCCGCGTGCGCCTGCACACGCGCTCGGACAACCCGCACGTCGACTACTTCGCCCGCCTCTGCGACGTCGACCCGCGAGGCCGATCGGTCAACGTGTGCGACGGCATCATCCGCCTGAGCGAGCCGGGCGACATCCGTGCTGTCGAGGTCACCCTGTGGCCGATGGCCCACCGCTTCCTGCGCGGCCACCGCATCCGGCTGCAGGTCTCCAGCGGCGCCCATCCGCGCTTCGGCCGCAACCCCGGCACCGGCGAACCGCTCGCCACCGGACGCGGCCTGCGCTCCTCGGAGCATGAGATCTTCCACGACCACCATAACCCGTCAGCCCTCTGGCTGCCGCTCACCCCTGGAGCATCGTGAAACTCCTTGTCCTCGGAGGTACCCACCACGTCGGCCGCGCCGTCGTGGAGGCCGCGCTGGAGCGCGGCGATGAGGTGAGCACCCTCAACCGCGGCCTCAGCCGGGCCCCCGCGCCCGGCGTGCGCGCGCTCGTCGCCGACCGCACCGACCCCGAGTCCGTGCGGCAAGCACTCGGCGAGGGCGAGTGGGACGCCGTCATCGACACCTGGGCCTGGGCCCCGCGGGTGGTCCGCGAGTCCGCCCGCCTGCTGACCGGCCGAGCCGGGCACTACGGATACGTCTCCAGCCGCGGCGTGCACCGCTGGCCCTGGCCGCCCGGCGCCGACGAGCACGCGCCGCTGGTCGACGGCGACCCCGCCAGCACGGACGACGCCGACTACGCCGCGGCCAAGCGCGGCGGCGAGCTCGCCGTCGCTGAAGCCTTCGCAGGGCGGGCGCTGCTGGCCAGGGCCGGGATGATCCTCGGCCCGTATGAGGATGTCGGCCGGATCCCGTGGTGGCTGCGCCGGCTGGAGAAGGGCGGCCGCGTCCTGGCCCCCGCGCCCGCGGACACGCCCCTGCAGTACCTCGACGTCCGCGACCTGGCGGCCTGGATGCTCTCGGCCGCCGAGCGCGGCCTCGGCGGCGCCTTCACCGTGACCGGCCCGCCCGGCGCGATCACCCTCGGCGACCTGCTCACGACGATGCTGCAAGTCACCGGCTTCGACACCGAACTCGTCTGGGCCGACCCGGACCTGCTCATCCGGCACGGCTTGCCGCTCGGCATGGAATTCGGCCTGCGCCTGCCGGACGGCGGCGTCCCGAGCGGCATGCACGACGCCGACGTCGGCGCCGCCCTGGCCGAAGGACTCGCCGTCCGCCCGCTGCGTGAGACCCTCGCCGACACCTGGGCCTGGCTGCAGGCCGAAGGCGATCCGGTGCCGCGAGCCGATGCCCCTTCCCCTGACACCTGGCTGGACGCCGCCGCCGAACAGCGGCTGCTCGACCAGCTCTCCCACTCTTAGAAGGAACTCGACGACATCATGCGCGCCGTCATCATCGGAGCCGGCATCGCCGGCCTCGCCGCAGCCCTGCGCCTGCGCCAGATCGGCTGGGACACCCTCATCGTCGAACGCGCGCCCCAGCGGCGTGGCGGTGGCTACGCCGTGACCTTCGGCGGCATCGGCTACGACGCCGCCGAACACCTCGGCATCGTCGACGACCTGCGAGCCAACGGGTTCGACACCACCGAGCTCGTCTACCACAAAGCCGACGGCTCACGCCGCTTCGCCCTGGATCGCGCCACCATCGCCGCCACCACCGGCCCGCGCTCGATCACCATCCTGCGCGGCGACCTCGAAGCCGTCCTGTACGAGAAGGTGGAGGGCCACACCGAGATCCGCTTCGGCACCACCCTCACCCACGTCGACCAGGACGACCGCGCCGTCCGCATCACCCTGAGTGACGGCGCGGTGGAGGAGGCCGACCTGCTGATCGGCGCCGACGGGCTGCACTCGGCCACCCGCGCCCTGCTCTTCGGCCCGGAGGAGGACTTCCTGCTCGACCTGGAGCACAAGGTCGCCGTGTTCATGCTCGACCAGCGGCCGGAGTCGATCGCGCCGGGCGCGACCGGCACCCTTTCGTCCAACGGCCGCACCGCGGCGGTCATCAGCGTCGGCGACGGCCGCAATGTCGCCTTCTTCGGCTACCGCGCCGACCACGCCCGCCCCGGCGAGGACGTCGCCACCCAGCTGGAGCGCGTCTACGGCGACCTCGGCTGGGTCATCCCCGAGGCCCTGGCGGGGCTGGAGCGGGCCGACTCGGTCTACTTCGACACCATCAGCCAAGTGGTCGCCCCGTCCTGGAGCAAAGGCCGCGTGGTCCTGCTGGGCGACGCTGCTTGGTGCGTCACCCTTTTCGCCGGGTACGGCTCCGCGCTGGCCGTCGGCGGCGCCGACCGCCTCGGCACCGAACTCGAGGCCCACCCCGGTGACGTTCCCACCGCCCTGGCCGCGTGGGAGGCCGCCATCCGGCCCGAGGCCGAACGCAAGCAGAAGCTCGGCCGCCGCGTCAAAGGCGTCTACGCCCCCGCCAACCCGGTGGTGCTGTGGCTGAGCCAGCTGCCGTTGCGGCTGGCCGCCCTGCCGCCGGTGCGCCGGTACATGATCCGCCGCTTCATCAAAGGCTGAGCAATGCGGGACACCTGGCCGCCCGCGCGGCCAGGTGTTACATTCCAGGCGAATCTAGGAAACGCGCCCCGGACGAGGGGCGCGAACGTCGGTGAGCCGGGAAGCCTGGTCGGCCCGCGATCAACAGATCGCGGAGCTAGGAGGCCCCCTTCCGATGCGCCCGACCACCACCCTGCTCACCTGCGGTATCGCCGCCGGCGTCCTCGTCCCCGCCCTGCTCTTGCTCGACGGCGCCACCCGGCCCGGCTACAGCCTCTGGCACCACGGCGCCAGCCAGCTCGGCACCGGCGAGCGCGGCTGGCTGCAAACCGTCAACTTCGTGCTCGGCGCCCTGCTGCTCCTCGCTTTCGCCGCCGGGCTGCGCCGTGCGCTTCCGCCCGGCAGTGCCGCCTTCTGGGGGCCTGCTCTGCTGGCGGCCTGCGGGCTGGCGCTGGCCGTGGCAGGACTGGTGCCCACCGATCCCGCTCTCGGCTACCCACCCGGGCAGCCCGAGGCGGTCACCGCCGCGGGCCGAGCTCACGGGCTGGCCGGCTTGGTGCTGTTCGCCGGACTGGCGGCCGCGCCGTTCGTGCTGGCGCGGCGTCTGCGTGGCGGCAGCCGCGGGTGGGCCGCCTACTCACGCTGCACGGGTGCGCTGGTCATCGCCTTCGCCATCGCCGCCGGGATCGCCTTTCGCCTGGACGCCTCCGGCGTGCTCCGGCCCGCACCCGCCGGGCTACTCGAACACGCCGCCCTGCTGGTCGGCTTCGCCTGGATCATCGCCGTCGGCCTGCGCTTGCGCCGCGCGAACACCACGACGGAGGCGTGAGCGATGCCGATCGCGCTGAAGATGCTGGCCGTCGTCGGCCCGGAACACCTCAGCTTCACCACCGGCCTGCTCGTAGGCCTCACGCTGATCCAGGTGCTGTTCCACCGCTTCACCCACCCGCTCCCGCCGGACCGCGAACCGCCGCCGCCCGTCACACCGATCAAGACTCTGTCGTATGCCATCCAGGCCGATCCCCGGCCGGCCCGGCGCGACATCCTCCTGCAGGGCGCGCTGCCGACCCGGGCGCTGCTCATGCTCATCACGCAGCCATGAAGGAGCATCTGCCAGGCAGCGCAGGTGGCCCGGTCATCGAGGTGTCTGGCCTGACCAAGCGCTACGGCGACGTCCTGGCGGTCGACGACGTCGGCCTGAGCGTGCGGGCGGGCCAGACATACGCCCTGCTCGGACTCAACGGCGCCGGCAAGACCACACTGATCCGCATGCTACTCGGCATGATCACCCCCACCGCCGGATCAGCCCGAGTCCTCGGCGCGGCCGTCACAGCCGGACAGCGCTCGGCCTGGGCCCGCACCGGCTACCTGGTCGAAGCCCCGGCCGCCTACCCCGAGCTGACCGTGCGCGAAAACCTCCACCTGTACGCCCGCCTACGCCGGCTCAACCATCCCGGCCGGCATGTGGAAGACATCATCGAACGACTGGCCCTGGCCCCCTACGCCGACCGGCGCGCCCGCACCCTGTCCATGGGCAACCTGCAGCGCCTGGCCCTGGCCAAAGCCCTCATCCACACTCCGGACCTGCTCATCCTCGACGAGCCGGTCAACGGACTGGATCCCGCCGGCGTGGTGGAGATCCGCACCCTGCTGACCGGCCTGGCCCACCAGCACGGCACCACCGTGCTGATCTCCAGCCACCTGCTGGCCGAAGTCGCCCGCCTCGGCGGCCGCATCGCCATCCTGCACCAGGGCCGGCTGCTGGCCGAGCACGGCGCCGACAGCCTGGACGCGCACCGGCGCCGCCATCTGAAGGTCGCCACCCGCGACGACGCGACAGCGCACCGGGTGCTGCGCGAGCACGGCTACCACCCCGAACCCGGCCTGCTGCTGACCGACCAGCGCGCCCTGGCCAGGCCCGAACAGGTAGCCACCGTCCTGGTCAAAGCGGGCGTGCCGCCCACCGAACTCCACCTGGTGGAAGAAGATCTGGAAGCCTACTTCCTGCGCATTGTCGGAGTCGGCCATGCGTGAGGCGTTGTGGAGCGAACTGCTCAAGGCCCGGCGCGGCCTCCTGCCCGCGCTGACCGCGCTCGCCTTCACCCTCATCACCCTGGTCTGCGGCCTGTTCATGTTCATCCTGGCCGAACCCGCCCGCGCCCGCGCACTGGGCCTGCTCGGCGACAAGGCCCAGCTGTCCGGCGCCGCCGCCGACTGGCCCGGCTACCTGGGCCTGCTGGCGCAAGCGGTCGCCGTCGGCGGCCTGCTGGTCTACAGCATGATCGCCATCTGGGTGTTCGGCCGCGAGTTCAGCGACCACACCGCCAAAGACCTGCTCGCCCTGCCCACCTCCCGCACCACCGTCGTGACCGCCAAGTTCATCCTCACCGCTGCCTGGGCCATGGCGCTCGCCACCGCCGCAGCCGCCGCCGGCCTGCTGCTCGGCGCGCTGCTGGCCCTGCCCGCATGGTCGGCGCAGACGGCCACAGCCGGAGTGGTGCGGATCCTGGCCGCCGCCGCGCTGTCGGCCGCACTCACCACCCCGCTGGCACTGGCCGCCAGCATCGGCCGCGGCTACCTGGCCGCCGTCGGCGTGCTGTTCGTGCTGGCCTTCGCCGCCCAGATCATCGCCGCACTCGGCCTCGGCGCCTGGTTCCCCTACTCGGTGCCCGGCCTGTACGCCGGCATCGCCGGGCCCGGCCACGACCCACCCGGACCGATCAGCGTCCTGCTCGTCCTGACCACCGGCGCCGCCGGCGGGGCGGCGACCCTCGCGTGGTGGCGCAACGCCGACCACGACCGCTGACCCGAGCTGACACTGACGTCATCAGGGAGCCGGACCTCTTGGATGATCTTGGTGCGAACGGCCGCCGCACTCTGCTGGCTCTCAGAAACCGTCGTTAGATGAACGTCCCTCAAGGCGCCAGGCGGGGTCCGGTGGCGGCTTCCGTCGCCTCGCATTTCGTTCAGCGGTGTCTAGCCTGGGGCCATGACATTGCGGTTCGATGGGGAGTGGATCATCAGCGACAGCTGCAAGCAAGTCGCCAAAGCTGAACCTGGTGGCCGATGGGTGTTGTCCTGGCTGTCGGGCACCTTCGACAGGGAACAGGCGATCGCTCTGATGACCCGCGCAGAGAACGGCGACCTGGACGCCGACCCCGAACAGCCACCACCTCACGCCGATGACCCGTCTTCCCCAACCCCCATGGCAGAGCGGCAGGAGCCAGAAGGCAACCCACGTTAGGCAAGGCCCACGGGGCGTGCGACGTCCGTGAGAGACGCGTTCCGGGGAACGTGACCTGCGCCTCGCGCGGCCAGTGGTGCGCCTTTGAGGACGCACTGGAGGGCCCCGGTGGGCTGGGATCTGGTCCAACCTGGTCGATGAGAGCGACGGCGAGCCTGATGCCGGCGCGCCCGGCTCGGACGAATCCGATGTCGTCGTACACGGCCGGCGGCGTCGTCCCGGCCACAAGATCGCGACGGTTGCCGGCGCCGAGCACGACCTCGATGAGGACGGTGGTGGACATGGTGCCTCCTTCGGCCTCGCGGCTGTGATCGGCCACCTTCAGGCGAAGGTCTTCCCCGCACCCCCCGCCGGACGCAGAGGTCCACCTCGCCGGGCGCCGCGGGTGGCTGGGCCGTGATGACGATCGAGGCATCGGACGGCGGGTACTCCCCTTCCGTGGCCGGGCACGTTCATCGCCTTACTGACCACGGACGCCGCACGCGAGCCGTACGAGAGAACCGGCCCGGAGACCGTCTGAGAACAAGAAGGGCGGGATCGGGCAAGTAGCGCTGATCGGTTTCTGGGAGAAAGGCGCCGGATGCATGAGCCCGACCCGCGACTCGACGACGACGCGGTGGTCATCGCGAAGTCCCGCGAGGAGCCTGAGTGGTTCTCGGTGATCTTCGACAGGTACTACGGCGCGATCCACCGCTACGCCGCCGCCCGCCTCGGCCCCGACGTCGCATCGGACGTGGCGGCCGAGACGTTCCTGATCGCCTTCGACCGGCGTACGCGCTATGACCTGACCTGCGATCAGGCACGCCCGTGGCTCTACGGGATCGCCACCAACCTGATCGGCAGGCACCGCCGCAGCGAGGTCCGTTTCTACCGGGCCATGGCCCGCGCGGGCACCGCGGAGCCGGACGGCGGGCACGCCGACCGCGTCACCGAGCGGGTGGCGGCCGAGCGGCTGAGCCCGGAACTGGCCCGCGGCCTGGCCGGGATGTCACGTGGTGACCGCGACGCGTTGCTGCTGGTCGCGTGTGCCGGATTCAGCTACGCCGAGGCGGCGCGGGCACTCGGCGTGGCGGTCGGCACGGTCAGTTCCCGCGTCAACCGGGCGCGGCGCAAGCTGCGCGCGCTTCTGGGTCCCACGGCACGGGAGGTCTTCAACCATGGATGAGATGGCGATGCTGAAGAGGTACCACGACGCCCAGCCGGAGCCCGGTGGCGAGGAGGTCGGGGTAGCCAGGGCCCGGTTGCGGGACCACGGCCGGGTTCGGGATCACGGCCGGGTTCGGGATCACGGCCGGGTTCGGGATCACGGCCGGGTTCGGGATCACGGCCGGGTGCGGCCCGTGAGACGTCGGCGGCCGTTCCTGGGGCTGGCCACCCTGGTCGCGCTGGCGGCCCTCGTGGCGGGCATCTCGTTCTGGCCCGCGCAGGAGCGGGAATCCGTGCGCCTGGTTCCCCGGGTGGTGGAGACCACGTTGCGGCCGGTCGCCGGCGCGGCGGACCTGGCCGCGAACGCGGCGGTCCTGGCGGCGGCGGAGAGCGACGACGTCTTCGCCCCGACCGACTGGGCCTACATGAAGACCGACACCGGGGAACTGTGGCGGCGGGTGGACGACACGAAGTTCGCCACCCGCTCCAGAGACGGCGAACTAGAGGTGCACGAGGGCTCGGAGTTCGAGGTCGGCTATCCCTTCCTGCTGTCGCTGCCGACCGACCCGGAGGCGTTGCTGGCCCGGATGGACCAGCAGATCGTGGAGGAGAACGCCACGGCGAACCGGCCCGAGATGAGCGAGGACGAGCGTCACTTGTGGGCGTTCCGCCTGATCTCCATGGGGATGGGAGAAACCGTGCTGCCCGCGAAGCTGCGCGCGGCCATGTACGGGGCGATGGCGCGGATCCCGGGGGTGAAGTACGAGGGCGGTGTGAAGGATCCGGCCGGACGCCCGGCCATGTCCCTCTTCCACGGCGACGAGCGGGTCTACATCCACCCCAAGACCTACGAGTACATGGGCTTCCGCTGGCCGGGTCAGAAGATCATCGTGTACAAGGCCGTGATCGTGGACCGTGCGGGCGAGCGGTCATAGCCGGCCACATCGAGGTGTTCGTGGCCCTGTTCACCATGTACGGGCACAAGATCGGGCGATGAAGTACACCACGGGCACCGAACAGACGCAGGACAAGCACCCCGACGAGCCGCCGTCCGCGCCGAGCGCGTCCAGGCGGGCGCTGAAGGTCGCCCAAGCGACCGGAGCGTTTTCGTAAGTGCCTGGCGCGATGCGCGGTTCTGCGGTGCGTCATGTCGGGCTCGGCATTGGCGGTGGGTGCGCAAGACCAGGGCCCGGGTGCCGGCGGTGCTGGGCACCTCGCGGGAGGCCAGGGCGTGCGGGACGGAGTGAGTAGTCGGCGCGGAGCGTCAGGCGACGGCGATCTCTTGCAGTCCGGGCGATCACGAGCACACTCACGGTCGGTCATTCCCGGGGCATCCGGGAACACGGTGAGAGGAGCGAGGGATGACCATCCCCGTGAGCATCGACAACAAGATCGGGTAGGTGACCACCTAACGTTACGACCAGTTGGTCATCCAGTCGCGTGAACTGGTCCCCACGATCGCCAAGGCACAGTTCGCGATCGGCGATCTGATTCTCGAGCGCCGCAACTCGCGCCACTGCTGTGCGCGGCGCACCGGCGAGCAATACCGCCGCGACGACTGTGACTCCTCCGGCAGAGAAAGACCACAGTTCGCGCGCGTCCTGGCGGTCGCACGCCGGTTCACGCCACCGATTGTCACAAGCTCAGGAGCTGATCGCCGCCCTGAAGAAGCTCGCCGGCCCCACTGTCTCGGCCCTGGCGCGCGGAATCTGCGCGCACGATCTCACCTCTCGGGCCGTTTCACCACGTAATCGGTGCCAGTGGTCCGCGCCACGTGCGCGATGGCGTCGAACGCCTCGAACACCGGCATGTCCAGGAAATAGTCGGCCATGCGCGAGTGCCGGAAGGACTCCGCGTCGTTGATGTGCGGACGGGCCGCGCGTAGATCGGCGAGCGTCCAGAGCCGGTCGGTGGAAAATGCTGCCTCGATGCTGCCCTGGGCGGGTGAGGGAAGCGGCGCGTCGTACCAGGCGCCCTGGGGCCGCTCCGGGGTCGGTTCTCCTAGCGTGGTGGTACGGCCCAAGCTGGAGGTGACGCCGATGGCCCGGTAGTCGTCTCCCAGAGCGGCGGCGAGGTGGACGCCGGTCGGCAGAAGCGGGTTGCCGTGGCTGTCGGCCGCCGGTGCGCGCTGGATGTGCCAGTTGTGCGCCGCCAGCACCACGCGCGTGCCGTCCTCCACCAGGCGCAGCACGGACTCGGCCATGTAGACGTCACGAAACGTCGAGGCGGACTCGAAGCCCTCCTGGGCGTTGGCGCGTTGGAGCTGGTCGAGGTACCAGGCGCCGCGCAGGTGCCACATGGCCGTATCGTGCTCGGCCCCGTGACCGTGGGCGCGCTGGACGAGAGCCAGGCGCTGCAGGTGCCCCATCAGCCGGCTCAGCGCGCTGGTGAGCAGGTCCTGCTCGCCAGGGTCGAGGCTCTGGTAGCGGCCGAGCGCCGTGAAGATCACGGGGGCATGGAAACGCTGCGCCACGCTGACCGCCTGTTCCAGCAGCGGAAGCGCCTCCGGGGCAGCCCAGCGCACGTAGCCGGCCACCTCCTCCAGCGCCGGCAGCGGCGATGCCGCGGCCCCGGGCAGGTCGGTGCCCAGGCACCGCAGCGGCGGCTCTGCGGCGGTGCGGTTCCGCTCTCTCATCCAGGTCAGCATCTCGTGCATTTCCTGGCACTGGCCCAGTGACAGGGCGATACCGTCTGCGGCGATCTGCTCCACGGTGCCGGGGCCGCCACGGACCCAGCCGTCCAGGACCTGCCCCTGAGTGAAGGGGGCCTCCAAGGCATACACCTCGAAACCGCACCGTTCGACCAGGAACCGCAGGATGCGGTGGCGTATCTGGTAGAACTCCCGGACGTGGTGGGAGCTCTCCCCAAGCGCCACGACGCGCGCCCCACCGACGATGTCCCGCAGCGGTTCAAGATCGTCGACGGTGAACCGGAAGTCCAGGGTTTCCAGGGCCAGGGCATGATCGCTGACCCAGCTGGCGAAACTCGTTCGGTGGCTCGCTTTTACGTTCATGCCCGACAGCGTTTCGTGGTGGGCCTGCCATGGTCGTCATGCCTGAGGAGGGAGTTGAGGGTACGGCTGGCGGAGCAGACGCGTTCCTGAGTACGACATGGGAAGTATCCAGGTGGTCTGTATCCCTCAACCGGCCGGCGACGTTCACGCCCGCGTCGGCGTGATGGCGGGAGAAGCTCATCACCGCGCGGACGCGTACGGCGATCGTCGACTCCGCCGGGGTGGTGGCGTCGTCCGACTGGATCACTGAGATGCCGACGTGGCCGCGGCGAAGCTGCCCAAGGAAGGTGCCGATGTCGGCGACGCCTACCGAGTCCCATAACTGTCCGCGCAGGTCGAGGAATGTCCACCACAGCTCAAGCCCCTTCGCGTAGCTAGACGCTGAGCGGGCAGGTCGTCAGCGGTCCGCTCCCGCAGGACGGGTCCGGGGCCGGTGAGCCGGGGGGGTCGGCAGGGACGCTGGTCGGTGTGTTGTCCGCGGTCATGACGGCATGCCGGTCGGATTGCCGGCAAGCACACAGGCGGCGGGCGGGTCGAGTTCGAGGGTCTCGACCCGGAGATGGGCGAAGCCGGCCTGGCTGAGCATGTCCTGGAGCTCTTGGGCGGCTCGGGCCGTGGTGTCCCGGGTGGCACCGGGGCTGCGGGGCTGGCTGACGAGCGCGATGCGTCCTGCGGGGCGCAGCAGGCGGCGCAGCTCACGAAGCCGCTCCACCGGGTCGGGCCAGAACCCCACGGAGTTGACGGCGAGGATGGCATCGAGCGGATCACCGAAGGCCGGCAGTTGCTCCACGGAGGCGTGCGTGAGGTGCACGCGGTGGGCGCGGACCGCGGCGGCGTTGCGACGGGCGGCGTGCCGGACCATGGCCTGCGAGTGGTCGATGCCGAAGACGTGGCCCCGGGTGGCGCGGCCGGCGAACTCGGCGATGGCGATGCCGGGACCGAAGCCGATCTCGAGCACCCGGTCGGTGGGCTGCACGTCCAGCAACGACACCGCCCAGATGTTGCGCTTCCGGTTGGAGGGGCGATGAGCGAACATCCGGCCGATCGTCCAGCCGACCATGCCCCGGGGGCGATGGGCCTGGCCCACCAAGTATCTGATCACGCGTTGCTTGAGAGATTTGCCTGCTGTCTGCACGATCGCCAGTCAACGGCTTCAAGTATACTTGAAGTCAAATGAGTGAGCAGTTGACGATCGGTGAGCTGGCGAGCCGCACGGGTGTCGCCACCTCCGCTCTGCGCTACTGGGAGGAGCTCGGCGTGCTCCCGGCGCCGGCTCGGGTCTCAGGCCAACGGCGTTATCCGCCATCGACGGTCGGGCTGGTCGGTGTGGTGTTGTTGCTGCGAGATGTCGGTTCCACCTTGCGGGAGATCAAAGCGTTCATCGCATCTCGTTCGCCGACTGGCGACGGCTGGCGGGAGCTCTACCAGCGCAAGCTCACCGAGCTGGATCAACGGATCGCCCGGGCTCAGGTGGCACGCACCGCCATCGCCCATGGTCTGGCCTGCCCGCATGCAGACCTCTTCGAGTGCTCCAACTTCGCCGCCGGCGTCGCGGCGCTCCTGTCGGGATGTTCTCTCGAAGAGGCCCATTCGCAGGTTCATTCGCACTAACCTGCCACCGACACCGCGGCCCGGCGCAGGTCACGCAGGTCCCGGCGACGAAGAAGACGGCCGACAGCCCGTCGGCGGCCCAGGTGGTCAGGTCGAGGTTCGGGTGCAGCGCGGCGGACCCTGTGGGGCGCCACCCGACGATCCTTTACCCCTCGGCCTCATCGCCTTCACCCGGTCGGCAAAAAAGCTCGGGCACATCGTCACAGCTTCACAATGTGTGAAGCTACCTCAACCCATCGTGATCGAGCTGGAGAAGGCAGAAAATCCCAGCTCCCAGGCCACACCGGCAGCGACGGTTGGCAACTCAGGGGTTGATCCTTATCCCGACGGGCTGGTGGGCACGGTTCACCAAGCGTGGCTGATAGGGCCAGACCTCTGGCGCCGAAAGGAGCAGGCCGTAAATTGGGGTGATGGACCGGCTTCGCCTGGATGACCTTGATCGCGCCCTCGTGTCCGCGCTACAGGTGGATGCCAGGGTGACCTGGGGCAAACTGGCCGACGTCCTCGGGACCTCCGAGCGCACCATAGCCCGCCGGGTCCACCGCCTGACCGCGCCGGGAATCCTGCGGATCGTCGGGGTGGCGAGCCCGTACTTCGCCGGCTACGCCACGCCGCTCATCGTCCGCGCCCGCTGCGCCGCGGGTGCGGTGCCGTCGGTGCTGGGGAACCTGGCGCGGCGCACCGACACGTTGTGGGTGGATCTGCTGGTCGGCGGGCTGGACATCTGCTTCGTCACGTTCGCCGGGTCGCGGGAGAGCCGCAACGCGTTCCTGTTCAAGGAGCTGCCCGGGATCGACCACCTGACGGACGTGTCGGTGTACACGATGCTGCACAACTTCAGCGACGCCGAGATCTGGCACGGCGGCCATCTCACGGCCGAGCAGTACGCGGCGCTGCGGGCGGGCGTGCCGCAGGGCGAACCACCGCACGGCCGCGACCTTTCCGCCGACGAGCGCACCCTGCTGTCGGTGCTCGCCCGCGACGGCCGCGCGGGCTACGGGGAGCTGGGCTCGGCGATCCACACCTCGGAGTCCACCGCTCGCCGCCGCTTCCTGGGGCTGGTCGAGGAGCGCGCGGTCGGCTTCCACGCCGAGATCGAGCTGTCGCTGCTGGGCTTCCACGCCGAGGTCATGCTGTGGATTTCAGTACGGCCCGCCGCCCTCGACCGGGTCGGCCGGGCCCTGGCGACGCAGCCGAACGTGCGATTCGCGGCGGCCACGACCGGCCCGGTCAACCTGGTCGCCTCGGTGTGCGCCCGCGACCTGCCGGAGCTCTACGACTTCCTGGTGGGCGTGGTCGGCGCCCTGGCGGAGGTGGACCGGATCGAGACCACGCCCATCGTCAGGACGGTCAAGCGTTCCGGGGTCCTGCGCCGCTGAGGGACCGGTGCCGCTTTCCGTCACGGTCCCCGGTGTTTCGCCTCTTTCGTTCAGCTTTGGTGTGCATCGTGGATTCGATCTCCCCTGTGTCCGCATCATGTGACCACCCCACAGGGAGGGACTATGCATCGGGTTGTTTTCCGAGGTGGAAGCGTCTTCGACGGCACCGGCAGCGCCGTACGGCGGGCGGACGTCGCGATCGAGGACGGCAGGTTCGCGGCGGTAGGGTCGGAACTTACGGGCGACGAAATCGTTCACGTGCCGGGCCTGACCTTGCTGCCGGGACTGTTCAACTGCCATGTGCACGTCGTCGGCTGCCTGCCCGATCCGACGGCCCGGCTCAAGACCCCCTTCTCACTGCAGTTCTACCAAGCGCTGCCCATCCTCGATCATCTGCTGGCCAGCGGGATCACCAGCGCCCGCGACTGCGCCGGTGCCGACCTCGGGGTGAAGAAGGCGCTGGAGGACGGCCTGATCAGCGGCCCCCGGCTGCAGATCTCGATCAACGCGATCTCGCAGACCGGCGGCCACATCGACGGCTGGACGCCGTCGGGCGAGTGCGTCTCGGAGTACTACGTGCCGCATCCCGGCCGCCCGCATCCTGTCGCCGACGGCCCGGACGAGCTGCGGACGCTGGTCAGAACGCTGGTACGGGCCGGCGCCGAAGTGATCAAGATCTGCACGACCAACGGTGGCGTCTGGCCCCGCGAGGAGTACCTGACGCCGCACTTCCGCGACGACGAGCTGGCCGTCATCATGGCCGAGGCCCGTGCCGCCCGCGTGCCCGTGATGTCGCACGCCTGCGGCGCGGAGGGTGTCAAGAGCGCGGTGCGCGCCGGGGTCCGCTCGATCGAGCACGGCACCTACCTCGACCGGGAGGCCGTCGATCTGATGGCAGAGCGCGGCACCTGGCTGGTCCCGACGCTGGTGCGCTTCCACGGCATGCTGGACCGCCCGGAGGTGGCGGCCAGGATCCCGCAGGCCATGATCGACGACGCCCGCCGGGTGGCCGACGCCAGCGCCGAGTCCTTCGCCCTGGCGCTGGAGGCGGGCGTGCGGATCGCGATGGGCACCGACATGCACGGCGGCGAGTTCCTCGACGAGCTCGGATACATGCACAAGTTCGGCATGCGGCCGGAAGCAGTCCTTGAGGCGAGCACCCGCTCGGCGGCACAGCTCCTGGGCTGGGACGAGGACCTGGGCACGATCGAGCCCGGCAAACGCGCCGACCTGGTCGTCGTGGACGGCGACCCGTTCGACTTCTGGGCGCTCAAGGGCGCCGTCAAGGCCGTCTACCAAGACGGCGTCCAGGTGAGTGCATCATGACCAGGCAGATCTTCAAGGGCGGACTGGTCTTCGACGGCACCGGCGCCGACCCCTACGCCGCGGACGTGGCCGTCGAGGATGGCCGGTTCGCCGCCATGGGCCGCGACCTGCGCGGCGAGCAGATCGTGGACGTCCGGGGGCGCACCCTGCTGCCGGGCCTGTTCGACACGCACGTGCACGTCCTCGGCGTCGAGCCCGAGCTCCCGGTACGGCTGGCCGAGCCGTTCTCCTACCAGTTCTACGTCGCCATCAGGAACCTGCGCTCGCTGCTGGAATGCGGCATCACCACGATCCGCGACTGCGCCGGCGCCGACCTCGGCGTCAAGCGGGCCGTGGAGACCGGGCTCATCCCGGGACCGCGAATGCGGATCTCCATCACGGCGATCTCCCAGACCGCCGGACACATGGACGGCTGGACGCCCAGCGGCGAGTACGTGAACCCCTACTACCTTCCGCACCCCGGCCGGCCCGGGTCGATCGCCGACGGGCCCGAGGCAGTGCGCAGGCTGGTCCGCCAGACCGTCAGGGCGGGGGCGGACTTCGTGAAGGTGTTGTGCACCGACGGCCTGACCACCGATCCGCGCCGTACCCACTTCGGCGAGGCGGAGCTGGCGGTGCTGATGGCCGAGGCCAGGGCGGCCGGGCTCCCGGTCGCCGCGCACGCGATCGGCACCGAGGGCGTCAAGAACGCGGTCCGCGCGGGCGCCCGCTCGATCGAGCACGGCGCCTACCTCGACGAGGAGGCGGTCCAGTTGATGGCCGCGCGCGGCACCTGGCTGGTGCCGACCCTTTTCGTCGAGCCCGCGAACATGCCGGCCGTACTGGAGGCGGAGCGGGATCTCGGCGCGGTCCTGTACAAGGCGGCGGAGTTCGACCAGGCGCACGTGGCTTCGTTCCGGGCGGCGCTCGCGGCCGGGGTGCCGATCGCGATGGGCACCGACTACGGCAACGACTGCGGCGCCAACCTCGTCCAGCTCCTCGTCATGCACGAAGCGGGCATGCCGGCCGAGCGGGTGCTGGTCAGCGCCACGTCCGCGGCCGCCGAGCTGATGGGGCTGGCCGGCGAGCTGGGCACGATCGAGCCCGGCAAACGCGCCGACCTGGTCGTCCTGGACGGCGACCCGTACGACTTCCGCGCCTTCAAGGACAACATCCGGGCCGTCTACCAGGACGGCGTCCTCCAGGTGGAGTCATGAAAGCCCTCCTGGTCGCGGGCATGCTGCTGCTCACCGCCTGCAGCGCGCCCGCCGAGCAGAGCCTCGTCCGGGCGGCGACGTTGCAGGCCTGGACCGGATTCAACCCGCACACCCCCAACCAGGGCAACTCCATCGGCCTGGCCATCGGGAACCTCATCTACCCGTCGCCGTTCGTGGTCGGGACCGACCTGCGGCCCGTCCTCAACCGCGACCTGCTCGACAGCGCGCACCTCACCGAGGCCTCCCCGCAGACCGTCGTCTACAAGATCAAGAGCGGTGCGCGCTGGTCGGATGGCACGCCGATCACCGCCGACGACTTCGCCTACCTGTGGCGGCACATGAGCGGCCGGGTCAAGGACGCCCAGCTCGCCGCCGCTGTCGGCTACGACGCGGTCGCCGACGTGCGCTCCTCGGATTCGGGCGCGACCGTCACGGTCGTCTTCTCCCGCCCGTTCGGCGAGTGGCGCTCGCTGTTCGCCCAGTTGCTGCCCGCCCACTTCATGCGCGGCCGGGACTGGAACACCGGCCTGGCCACCACTGTGCCGCCCGGCGCCGGGCCGTTCACCGTAGCCTCCAACCAGGCAGGGCAGTACCTGCGGCTGCGCCGCAACCCGAACTGGAACGGCCCGCGGCCACAGCTCGACGGGCTGGACCTGATCTACGTCAAGGACACGCAGGCCGCGGTCCAGGCACTGGCCAACGGCGAGCTCGACCTGGCCGCGCTCGACCCGGGCCAGGGCACGATGAGCCAGCTCAAGGCGGTCCCGTACGTCCGCGCCGACCTGGTCGCCTCAACCGACCTGCAGCTCATGGCGTTCCAGTTCGGGCACCGGCGCACCGGGACGCCGGCCGTACGCCAGGCGATCGCGACCGCCCTGGACGTCTCCCAGCTCGCGGCGAAGACCTTCGGCCCCGAAGCCGCCGCGTTCCTGTCGGCCAACCACGTCATAGCCAGAGGCGCGCCCGGCTACACCGACAACCTTCCCACCGGCTACGGCCGGGGCGACGCCGCGGGGGCGGCGCGCGTCCTGGAGGCGGCCGGCTACGTCAGGGGCGCCGACGGCTACTTCGCCGACAACGGCCAGGCGCTGGAACTGCGGCACACCGTGGCCTCGGGCTCCGCCATCGACACCCAGCTCGCCGTGCTGGCCCAGGCGATGCTGAAGCCTGCCGGGATCAAGCTGACCGTCGCCACTGTCCCGGACAGCGTCTACTTCGACCGGGTCCTGATCCCGGGCGACTACGACACGCTCTCCTTCCAGTACCCCGGCTCGGCCTACCCGGTGTCGTGGTCTCAGGCGCTGTACGGCTGCGAGGGCGGCTACAACTTCCAGCGCTTCTGCGACAAGCGGGTGGACGCGCTGTTCGCCAGGGCGATCGCGACCACCGACGAGACCCGGCGACTGCGCCTGGCCGACGGCATCGACGCCCGCCTATGGGACACCCTGGCCCTGATGCCGCTGTTCACCGTGCCGGCGCTCGTCGCGCGCAGCACACGGCTGACCGGCTTCCAGGCGCATCCGCTGAGCGAGTGGCAGCTCGCCGGGGCCGCCTCCTGGGGCCTGACGTGAGCGCGCGCCTGCTCGCCTGGCCCGTCCTGGCATTGGTCGTCCTGGCGGCCGTGGCCGGCCCTTGGTGGTGGCGCTACGGCCACGCCGACATCACCGCGGCCGTGCTGGCCCCGCCGTCCGCCGCGCACCCGCTGGGCACCGGCCCGCTGGGCCACGACCTGCTCTCCCAGGTCGTGGCCGGCACGGGGCGCTCGTTGTCGATCGCGGCCGTGGTGGCGGTCCTGTCCACGGCGGCCGGGACCGTGGCCGGCCTTATCGCCGGGTACGCCGGAGGGTGGGCCGACGCGTTCGTCATGCGGACCATCGACCTGCTCACGACGATCCCGCTGGTCGCCGTGCTCGGGCTGCTGGCCGTGCGCCTCGGCGGCGGCACCTCGGGCTGGCTGGTCGTCGCGCTGGCGGTGTCGGCGTTCTTCTGGGCGCCGATCGCCCGGGTCATCCGCGGGGTGACGCTCTCGCTGCGCGCCAGCGACTTCGTCGCCTCCGCTCGGCTGGTCGGCGCCTCGACACCGCGCGTCCTGACGCGGCACCTGCTGCCGCACCTGGTCCCGCACATCGGCGTCGCGGCCACCGGCTACGTCGCCGCCGCCGTCGCGCTGGAGTCGGCACTGTCCTTCCTGGGTCTGGGCGTCCAGCCGCCCGACACCTCTCTCGGGCAACTCGTCGGCCAGGGCGCGCCGTACGTGTCCACCGCGCCCTGGCTGTTCTACGCGCCGAGCCTGACAATCGTGATCATCGTGGGCGCGGTGCACGTCGCGGGCGACGGGCTCACCGTCACGGACCAGCGACGATGACCGGCCACCTGCTGCGCCGGATAGCCGTGGCGCTGCCCATGCTCCTGCTGTCGACCCTGCTGGTCTTCCTCGCCGTCAGCTTCGCCGGTGATCCCCTCTCCAGCCTGCGCCAGCCGAACATCGCGCCGGAGACGCTGCGGTTGCGCGCGCACGAACTCGGCCTGGACCGCCCGGTCTGGGAGCGTTACGCGAACTGGCTCGGCGGCGCCGTCCGCGGCGACCTGGGCCACGACCTCAACGGGCAGAGCGTGGCGGCGGAACTGAGCCGGCGTGGCCTGGTCACCCTGCGCCTGGCCGTGCCCGCCCTGGCGCTGGCGATCCTGCTCGCCCTCACGACCGGATTCTGGGCGGCGGTACGGCGAGGCCGCTGGCCCGACCGGCTGATCGGCTTTGCCGTCGTCGTCCTGCTCACGCTGCCGGAGTTCTGGATCGCCACCGTCCTCAAGCAGGGCGGCATCACGCTCAACCGCTGGACCGGCGCCGAGGTCGTGGCGACCCTGGGCGACGCGCCACCCGGCGCCACGGGCTCGGCCGCCCATCTCGTCCTGCCCGTCCTGACGCTGGCCCTGACGGCCTTCCCGCTGTGGTCCCTCTACCAGCGGGCCGCCACGCTCGAGGTCCTCGACAGCGACTACCTGCTGCTGGCCAGGGCCAAGGGCCTGTCCCGCCCGCGGGTGCTGCTCCGGCACGCCCTGCGCACCTCCCTGACGCCCCTCGTCACGGTGGTCGCCCTGCAGGTCCCGTGGCTCGTCGGCGGCCTGGTGGTGATCGAGAACGTCTTCGGCTGGCACGGTCTCGGCGAGATGCTCGTCGAGGGCGTCAAGCAGCAGGACACCAACACCGTGCTGGCCTTCCTCCTCGTCTCGGCCGTCCTGGTCACCCTGCTCAACCTCCTCGCCGACCTGCTCTACGGCGTGCTCGACCCGAAGGTGACCCATGGCTGACCCGCTGCTGGCCGTCGAGAACCTGACCGTGCGGTGGCCCGCCCGCGACGGCGTGGTCACCGCGTGCGGGGACGTGGCCTTCACCGTGGAGCCGGACGAGACCTTCGCCGTCGTCGGCGAGTCGGGCTCCGGCAAGTCCACCCTTGCCCGCGCCCTGCTCGGCCTGCTGCCCGGGCACGCCAGGGTCAGCGGCTCGATCCGCTTCCGCGGCCGGGAGCTCGTCGGCCTCGGTGAACGGAGCCTGCGAGAGGTGCGCGGCGCGGGCATCGCGCTGGTCCCGCAGAACCCGCTCGGCTCGCTGAACCCCGTCTACCCGATCGGCCGGCAGGTCGTCGAGGCGCTGTGCGCGCACCGGCCGATGACGGCCCGCCGGGCGCGGGCCGACGCCGCCGACCTGCTCGCCGGCGTCGGTCTCGGCCAGGTGCTGAACGCCTTTCCACATCAGCTGTCCGGCGGCATGCGGCAGCGCGTGGTGATCGCGATGGCGATGGCGGGGCGGCCCGGCCTCATCGTCGCCGACGAGCCGACCAGCGCGCTCGACGCGACCGTGCGGGCGCAGGTGCTGCAGGCGCTGGACGCGGCCCGCCAGGCCACCGGCTGCGCGCTGCTGCTGATCACCCATGACCTGGGAGTCGTGGCCCGGCACGCCGATCGCGTCATGGTGATGAACGGCGGCGTCCAGGTGGAGACCGGGACCGCCGAAGAGGTGTTCGGGCGGCCGCGCATGCCGTACACCCGGAGGCTGCTCGACGCGGTGCCGCGCGGCGACGGGCGGCCCGCGGTGCCCGGAGCGCAGCCGCTGCTGCGGGCGAGCGAGCTGGTGCGGGACTATCGCGGCAGAGGCGGGCCGCGGCACGCGGTCCGCGGCGTCTCGCTGGAGCTGCGGGCGGGTGAGACGCTCGCGCTAGTGGGCGAGTCCGGATCGGGCAAGTCCACGCTCGGCCGCATGATCGTCGGACTTGACCGGCCCACCTCCGGCCACCTGGAGGTCGCCGACGGGGTGCGTGTGCAACTCGTCATGCAGGATCCCACCGCGGCGCTCAACCCCAAGATGACGGTGGGCGCGCTGGTGGGTGAGCCGCTGCGCATCCACGGCGGCCACAGCACCGCGCGGGTCGCCGAACTGCTGGGTCAGGTCAGCCTGCCGGCCACCGTCGCCACCCGCTATCCGGGCCAGTTGTCCGGCGGGCAGCGGCAGCGGGTCGCGATCGCGCGGGCCCTGGCCGTCGGCCCGCGGGTGCTCGTGCTGGACGAGCCGGTCTCCGCGCTCGACGCCGTCGTCCAGGCCGAGGTCATGGCGCTCCTGGACCGGCTGCAGCGGGAGTTGGGGCTGGCCTACCTGTTCATCAGCCACGACCTCGCCCTGGTCGGCGAGATCGCGCACCGGACGGCCATCATGCGCGACGGCCGCGTGGTCGAGCACGGGCCGACCCGGGACGTCCTGGGCAGTCCGGCCCACCCCTATACCCGGACGCTGGTCGCGGCCGTGCCGCTGTCCGGCGATCACCCCAACCCTTGAGAGGAGACCGCGTGTCCCAGGGAAGATCCGTCGAGGTCAAGGACGTCGGCGTCGGACCGTTCACCTACACCGCGCAGAGCACGGTCAGCGGGGCGCCGCGCCGTCCAGTCGAGGATCCGCCGCCGGGCAGCTACGGCCTCGACCCCGAGACCGGCCGCTGGCGGCACCCGGCGACGGCGAAACCGGCCTGGGGCCCGCACCCGAGCCGATGGAGCCTCGATCACTACGACGAGAACGCCTACCTGCACAACACCAAGATCGAGGCGTTCTACCCGATCGTGGTCTGGCCCCGGCACAGCTGGGCCACGCCGGCCGACTTCGGCGGGCGGCGCGTCATGTACCACTACTACCGCCGCAAACTCGTCATCATGGACATCACGCTGCCGGACCAGGCCGAGATCCTGCTGGAGCGGGAGTACGACGACGTCGACGGCTTCGGGCCGATCGTCATCAAGGACAACCCCCGGCTCGGCAAGAAGATCATGATCCAGGCGCTGGAGATCCCGCGGTTCGGCGTGGTGGAGGACAAGTACATGCAGCCCGAGGGGGTGGCGAAAGTCCGGGGCGACTGCATGCTGCGCGGCTTCAAGGTCTACGAGATGCACGGCCCGCTGCCCGACGAGTGGGAGCTGCTGAGCGAGGTCACCACCGACCCTCGCCGCACCGCCGGCCAGCGTCCCCAGGAGGGATCGGGCGCCATCGACGTGCCCGTCTACTTCGGCGGCGACTACCTCTACATCGCCGCCGCGCCTGATGACGACTTCCGCAACAACGAGTACAAGACGGTGCTGTGGGCCGGCGCCCAGCTGGTCTACGACCTGCGCGACCCAAGCCGCCCCAAGCTTCTGGACACGTGGTGGGCGCCGGGATCCCGCGCGGGGGAAGAGGACGTCTACAACCTCAACCCGCGCGCGGGCAACCAGACGTCATGGATGGGCGCCCGGATGCCGGTCTTCGTCCCGCACGAGGGCAGCAGGTACGGCTACGCGGCGATGGGCGGCTTCGGCATGTACATCCTCGACGTGTCGGACCCGGAGCGCATCCAGGCCGTCGGACACCTGGAACTCCCGCCCAGCGTGCCGGGCACCGAGTGCGACACCGTGGTCGTGGCCCGTGCCGAAAAGACCGGCATCGTGTACGTCAACGGCTATCCGCTCAACCAGGACGGCTTCGAGCCGTACAAGGAGATCTACGCCGTGGACGTCAGCGATCCCACGCGCCCGTTCGTGGCCGGGACACTGCCACGACCGGTGCCGCCGCCGGAGGCGCCGTTCACCGACTGGGTGCAGCGGCGGGGCATGTTCGGTCCCAAGCGTCCGGGCTACTACCTGTGTGACACCGGCACGCCGGATCCGCATGTCATGCCGTACGTCTTCTACAACGCCGGGATCCAGTTCTTCGACGTGAGCGATCCGGTGAACGCTTCCATCGCGGGCTGGTTCGTCCCTAAAATGTGCGATTTGTCGATATCTGATGACATCGCCAATCCGGTGGGGAGCATGGTCATCGAATGGGACCGGCGCCTCATCTGGGCCTTCAGCAACCACGGCATCTACCTGATCTCCAGCCCACTGCTGGGCGAACCCGTCCTCGGCGCCCCGTGAACGCGCCCAAGCGCGTCGTCCCCGTCCCCGGACTGGAGGATCCGTCGGCCTTCGGCTACTCCCAGTGCGTCACCGCCGGCCCGCTCGTCTACCTCGCCGGCCAGTGCGGCCTCGGCCCCGACCACGAGGTCGTCTCGCTCGACTTCGCCACCCAGGCCCGCCGGGCGCTCGACCGCGTACGGCTCGGCGTCGAGGCGGCCGGCGGCACCCTGGACGACATCGTCACCATGACGGTCTTCATCACCGACACCCGCATGGGACGCGTCTTCACCAGCATCAGGAAGGAGTACTTCAAGGACAGCTTCCCGGCCAGCGCGCTCATCGGCGTCAGCACGCTGATGCCACTCCACGCGCTGATCGAGATCCAGGCCACCGCCGTCGTGGGATCCGGGACCAACGTGCCGCGCCAGTAAGGCTCGGCCAGGAGTTGGCCGGCAGCCACGTGCCACCTCCCGGAGGCTTCGTGGATGGGCCAGACCTCATCTCGCCGTCCGCCGGGTGAGGGCAGATCGCCTTCTCCACCGCCGTGCCCAGGTTGTTGTGTCGGACCGGGCCGCCCTGCCGGGATCGCTCTCGTCGGGCTTCCCCGGTCCGCCCGCCGAACCTGTGCCGCTCGAATACTGAGTTTCGTGGGCTGAGCTGCGGTTAGGCGGCGTGGTGGTACTCGCTGATCGTGCCTGCGACGATGGGTTTTCGCCGGATGGATCGCAGGTCGTTGAGGTGGGTCGCGTCGCGGGCGGGCTGCGGTGCGGGCCCGTCTGGTGTGAGAGCGTGGCTGGCCGCGCCGGGACGTCGCGGGCGCCGGGACGACGTGGAATGGGCTGACCAGGGGCTGCGCCCCTGGTACCGCATCACGGGTGAGTGGCGGACAGGCCGCGGACCATTGTCGCGAAGGCATCGTCCCAGTGGCGGCTGCTTTGCGTGGGGTCTCCGAGCGCGCCGCGCAGTTGGAGGCTGCACAGCCCGTGGGCGAGGGCGTTGAGCCGGACGGCCAGGTCGTACGGCTCGGCGGGCGCGAACAAGCCTGCCTCCACGCAGCGTGTGACGGCGGTGACCAAGCTGTCGAAGGTGGGTTGGATCTGTGCGGCGGTCTCGGCATCGGGCCGGAATTCGGGGACCGGCCGGCCGAACATGAGCTCGTAGAGATGCGGGTTGGCCAGAGCACTGGCGCGGTAAGCGTGGCCGAGGGCCAGCAGGTCGGCGACGGGATCGTTGGTCCGTGGCACGGCGGCGAAGGCCTCAGCGAGACGTTCGAACCCCGACAGGAACATCTCGCGAACCAAGCCGGCCTTGTCGCCGAAGAGGTTGTAGACCGCCGTGGTGGACACGCCCGCGTGCTGGGCGACCCGGCGGGTGCTCAACGCGGACGGGCCTTCCCCGGCCAACAGGAGGCCACCGGCGTCGACCAGCTCGCGGCGGAGCTCTGCGTAGTCGCGGTTTCTGGGTCTTGCCATAGCCCCAAGAGTATCATAACGTCGTTACGTAACAGCGTTACAAAATCTTGAAACCGGAGAACCTCATGTCCGAACTGCACGTTGTACTCGGCGCCACCGGAGCAATCGGCAAAGCTGTCGTGGCCGAACTCACCGCTCGCGGCCGCCAGGTCAGAGCCGTCACCCGTGGCGCGGCCACTGGGCCGCGGGACCTTCGCGCCGACATCACCACGCTGGAGGGCGCGAGCGCCGCCTGTGACGGCGCCGCCGTCGTCTACCAATGCGCACAGCCCGGCTACACGCGCTGGGCCAAGGAGTTCGCCGGCCTTACCCGAACCGTGCTCGCCGGAGTCGAGGCCGCCGGGGCCAAACTGGTGATGGCCGACAACCTCTACGTCTACGGGCCCGTCGAGGGCCCGATGACCGAGGACCTGCCCCACGCCGCGGACGGCTCCAAAGGCCGCGCCCGCGCCGAGGTGGACAGGCTCATCCTCGACGCGCACCGATCCGGCCGGATCCGCGCCACCCTGGGCCGGGCGTCGGACTACTACGGGCCCGGCGGTGTCAACACGGTCCTCGGCCCGCCTGTCTTCGCCGCCGCGCTGAACGGCAAGACCGCCCGCTGGATGGGCGACCTCGACCAGCCCCACACCCTCAACTATCTCCCCGACATCGCCGCCGCACTGGTCACCCTCGGGGAGCACGAACAGGCCGACGGGCGCGCCTGGCACCTGCCGGCCGCCGAGGCGATCACCGGCCGCCGGTTCCTCGACACCGTGTGGTCCACGATCGGTGCCACCCCTAAGATCGCCGGGCTCGGCCGGACCACACAGCGCCTCATCGGGCTGTTCAACCCCATCGTCCGCGAACTCGGCGAGACGTGGTACCAGCGCGACCAGCCCTTCGTCTCCGACGACACCGCCTTCCGCGATGCCTTCGGACCCGTCAAGGTCACCTCCCACGACCAGGCCGTATCCGCGACACTCGACTGGTATCGGCACCACCACCGGGAGGGTTAGTCACTGATCTCCCTAGCGGGAGGCCCGTTCCGGGCTGAAAATCGGGGTGGTTGCCCGCCGACGTCGTGCCACTATGGTCCGCTTTGAG
>NZ_JBITGW010000034.1:8007-72041 GCF_044457345.1 Nonomuraea sp. NPDC050547 | reverse complement strand
CAACCTCCTCCTGACGCGCATCAGGAAGCACGATCGACACGCACCACACCCACAAGCCGCATGACCCCCGACGAATTAACGGGCGCGACCACTAGGTGCCGGCGGGCAGGCGAAGGACGCCGCCCTGGTCCCTGACGTCCTCCAGCACGCGCATGTCACCGACCGGGTTGCCCTGCGGATCCACCGTCATCGCCAAGGCCTCGTCGCCCTGGCACTTGGCCTGCCGGGTGTCGCAGAACAGCACGTACCCCATGAGCCGGTCCACGCGGCCCGGCCGCAGGCGCCACAGCCCGACCACGCCGCCGACCATCGCGCCGGGACGGTTGGCGGCCAGCCACTCGGTCGCGCCCGCCCGTGCCCGCTTCTCGAACTCCTGCCGCTGGTCGAAGGGCCGTACGATTCGCGCGGACGGCTCGTTGGCCGGCGAGTAGGAGGCGACCAGATAGGGCTCTCTGGACAGCGCCGCGAGCACCTTCGTCTCGGTCATCCGCAGAAACGTCGGCAGCCCCTCCCCGCCACGGGGGCGTTTGGCGGCGACGGCGGGAGTGGCGAAGTTCACCGCGAGCGCCCTGTCCGTGGCCAGGCACTCGCGTACCGTGCCGAGGAACGACGCGATGGTCGCGTTCGTGGGGGCCGCCTCGATCCAGACCTCCGACAGCGGCGTGTCGGCGGCGATGATGGGGTGCCCGCACCTCTGGAACCCCGCCGCCAGCCGCCGCCAGTTCTCCCCGAGGTCCTTGCCCTTCTGCACCGCCGCCGCGAGCTGGCTCTCGCACGGCTTGCGGTCGCAGGTGCCCTTCTTCGCGTCGATCCTCAGGCGTACGACGGTGTCGGGGTCGCCGGTCAGCGCGAACGTGATCTCCGACCCGTTGGTCTCGGGGAACAGGTTGCGCGCCCCGATCACCTTCAGCTGCCCCGGGTAGAGCTTGCCCGCCAGTTCCTCGGCACGGCTCCGGTCGTCGCCGGTGCCCAGCGAGCACCCGCCGGCCAGCACGGCCATCCCCAGCAGGCCGGCCACCCACCGCCGCCGCCGTCTAGAACGCTCCATGACAGATCACCTTAATCCCCCCGGGGCGACCTGGGACAGAGGTCCAAGGCCTTGTCTGCCTACTACGATCGTCCTAGTACGGGTGCCGCTACCATGGCCGCATGCCGCCGACCAACCCCGGCCGTCGCAGGGCCCTGACCGACGCCGCCATCGAACTCCTCGCCGGGTCCGGGGCGCACGGGCTGACCCACCGCGCGGTCGAGCAGGCCGCCGGGCTGCCCCAGGGCACCGCCTCGAACTACTTCCGCACCAGAGAGGCGCTGCTGCTGGCCGTGGCGGAGCGCGTCAGCGAGCTGCACCTGGCCGACATGGCCGAGGCCACCCGGCTGACCGAGGTCTCCGCCGACGGCATCGGGCAGACCGTCGACCTGCTGGCGGAGTCGCTGTTCGGGGCGGCGACCGTGCTCCGTACCCGCTATCTTGCGATCTTCGAACTCCAGCTGGAGGCCGTCCGCCGCCCGGCCATGGCCCCGGCTCTGGCCGGTATGCGGGCCACCGCCCTGCGCCTGACCGCCGGCCACCACGCCGACCTCGCCCTGCCCATCCCACGGGACAGGGTCGCGACCCTGATCACGCTGTACGCGGGCGCGCTGTTCACCCTGGTCACGGCTCCGCCCGAGTCGATCACCAGGGAAGGCGTCCACGAGGTCGCCCAAGCCATCGTCCAGGGCTCCCTGCCCGGCACACCGGCCACATAGCCCTGCGCGGGGTGGTCCGTCGAGAGGCGGGCGGGGCGGTCTGCGGACGCGGCCCAGGTGGGCACAAAGCGCCCCAACCTGCCCGAACGTGCTGCGGGTGACGGTGGCCCGTACGGCGGCACGCCCGCCCGCACGCGGCGTGTGCGGCGTCCGGGTGAAGCCCTCGTCCCGGAGGCGTCGCGGGGTGGTGGGGGCACACAAGGTGGGCTGGCCGCCTGTCCCGGGTGTCGTGTGCGTGGTGCCCGGAGACGCGCGTCCGGGGCGAGGGCGCGCAAGGCGGTCGGCCCGCTCGGTCCGGGCGCCGGGCGCGGTGTCCGGAGGAGGGGTTGGGCGGTCGTGGAAGGGGCGCCTGGGTTAGAGGTAGGCGCGGGTGGCGGTGATGAGGTCGGGGGTGGCGTCGCGGGTGTCGACGTAGAGGGCGGTGCCGGGGGTGCGTTCGCGGATGTCGCGCTCCCTGATGGCGAAGACGGCCGGGGCGGCGGCGCCGTTGCCGTAGCGGGAGGCGATGGCCGACGTGGCGGCTCGCCGTACGTCGGCGACGACCTGGCGGGTTTCGTGCCCGGTGCCCGAGGCGGCCGCGTACCCGAGCATCGCCGCGAAGCGGAGTTCGGTTTCCGAGGCGGGCCGCTGCTGGGGCAGGACGGGGCGGTCCAGCCAGAAGACCTTCCCGGCGAGGAAGGCGTCGTAGGGCAGCTCGCGCGCCGTCTCCGTCAGGAGCGCGCCGAACTCGGCCAGGTCGGCGTCCGGCGGCAGGTCCGTCGTGACGAGCAGCGGCACGATCAGCGAATCGAGCATGGCAGGCACCCTTTCGTGAGGTCGCTCATCGTAGGGGGCGGCACTGACATTCTCACGCCGGGCGGGGCGGTGTTGGCAGCGGTTTGGTCCAGGTGAGGGAGTACCGCCACAGCAGGTGCCGTCGCCACCGTGCCCCGGGCAGCAGGGTCAGGGCTTCGCGGCGGACGGCGGACCAGGTCATCGTGGGCGCGGCGACGGGCGTGTTCTGCTCGGCGCCGCCGTGGACGCGGGAGACGATCTGGTGCTTGACCACGCTCATCCCGTCGATCACCCAGTCGAGGAGTGTGGCGTTGGTGGCGATGCCGATGACGACGAGCCGGCCGCCGGGGCGCAGCAGGCGCGCCATCCCGGTCAGGGCGGGTTCGAAGTCCATGTGATGGAGGGTGGTGACCGTGGTGACGAAGTCGTAGGACGACTCGGGCAGGTCACTGGCCAGGAAGTCGGCCTGGAGGTAGTCGGGGCGGCCGCCGATGGCGCGGGCCTCGGCGATCATCTCGGGGGAGACGTCCACCCCGGTGACGTGCCGGGACAGGGCGGACAGTTTGCGGGCCAGCAACCCGTCTCCGCAGCCCACGTCCAGCGCTCGCGCGCAGTCCGCGGGGACGTTCGCCAGGACGAAGGGGTGGAAGGCGATGTTGTGGTTCCACATCGGCGTCACTCTAGACGTAGAGGGAGTTCCATTCGTCCACAATGGCCGAGTGGACGACGGAGTCGCGCCAGCCGTCGGGCGCGAGCACGTGGTGCCGGATCCGGCCCTCTTCGATCATCCCCGCCGTGAGCATCGCCAGCTGGGCCGGGATGTTGGCCGGTGCGCGCGCGCCCCAGATCCGGTGCAGGCCCAGCGACCGGAAGCCGAAACCTAACAGGAGCCTGATCAGGTCGGTCCCGATCCCGCGCCCCCACTGGTCGGGCCGCAGGCCGAGACCGATCTCCGCGCTGTGCGGGTGGTCGGCCTCGACGTGCAGGCGGGCGACGCCGATCACGCCGTGATGGTCGGGATCGGTGACGGCCAGGAGGTAGAGGCGCCGGGGTTCGGTCGCTGCCGCGGCCATCGCTTCCTCGACGATCCCGGCGACCTCGTCGAGGGAACGTGGATTGAACGGCAGATGCTCGGTGGCCGCGCGGTTGCCGTAGATGGCGTGCAGGGCGTCGATGTCGGCAGGCGTGACGTCCCGCAGCCCGAGACGCTCGCCGACGACGTTGACGCAGTGCATGCGCTGACGTTAACGCCTATATAGTGATCTTTACAAGTGTTGTCAAGTCGCTAGTTGACTACCGTAAGCTCGGGCGACAAGTTCGGCGATCGCGCCGTGCGCTCCCAGGAGGTCGGCGTGGCCGGCGCCGATCTCTGTGGCGGCCTGTTCGACCAGGCCGGAGGGCGCGTCGATGGCGCACGGGGCGATGGCGAGGCGTTCTGCGCCGGCCGCCCGCAGGCGTTGTGCGGCCACGGCCACGCCGGGCTCGCTGTCGAGTGAGGCGGCCACCACCGGCATCGTCAGGCGGGAGGCCAGCAGCACGGCGGTGGGCTGGGCGGCCGCGACGGCCCGCTCGCCGCCGAGCGTGCCGAGGATGACGGCGTCGACGGGGCTGCCGACGTTCAGCAGGCGCACGCGGTCGGCTCTGGCCAGGCCGCGCTCGGCGAGGCGGATGTGCAGGGCCTCGGCCAGCAGCGGGTGCGGGCCGAGCGCCTCGGTGACGGCGGCCTCGGCGCCGCTGGCGGCCACGGCCTTCCCGATCTCGCCGAGGACGGCGGGATCGTCCCAGGTCAACAGGGGTACGACGACGCTTGCCCGGCTGCCGGTCAAGGCCTGGGAGAGCTCGGTGACGGCGGTGAGGCGTACCTCGATCTGCGGGTTGTCGACTCTCACCACGGCCGCGATGTCGGCGGCGGGTCCGTCGGTGCCGCCGGGACAGGCGAGCACGAGCACGGGGGCGTCCGGGGGTAGCGACGCGGGGACCGGACGACGGTGCCGGCCGCCACCGGGCCGGGGGGAACGTTCACGTACAGGCAGGCTCACAGGCGCGCATTTTATGCGTATTCGCCGATCCATGTAACGAAACCGGGCTGCGATTCGATCACGAGGCGAATGTGATCGAGATCACATCGTGACGTTCGCGAATGTTGACGGATGGTGACGAATGAGAGCAGGGTGAAGCAACTAGAAACGCGTTCTAGAGCGACAGTTCAACCCCGGAGGACTTGGGATGAAGCCGTTCTATGTCCGCGAACTGCACGTGTATCCGGTGGGCGGCAACCGCATCCGCCTGCTGGCCATCGCCGTGCTCGCCTCGCTGGTCGCCAACTTCGAGACCACGATCGCCACCATCCTTCCCCTGCTGCGCCAGGACCTCGGCATGACGCTGGAGGTCTACGGCCTCATCGCGGCCGCCTCGGTGCTCGTAGGCGGCCTGTCGGCCGGGTTCGGCGGCATCCTGTCGGACCGGTGGGGGCGCGTCACGATCCTCGTGCCCACCCTGACCGTCACCGCCGCCTGCAACTTCCTGCTGGCGACCGTCGAGACGACCACGGGACTGTTCGTGGTCAGGTGCCTGATGCTCTTCATCGAGGGCGCGGGGATCACCATCACCGCCTCGCTCGTGCGCGACTTCTCGCCGCGGCTGGGGCGGGCGCAGGCGTTCGGGTTCTGGACGTGGGGACCGGTCGGCGCCGCCTTCCTGGCCTCGCTGATCGCCAGCGTGACCCTGCCGATGTTCGGCAACGCCTGGCAGTCGCAGGCGATCATCATGGGCGTCGTCTCGCTGGTGCTGTGCGCGGTGATCATCTGGCAGATCGCCGAGCCGTCGGCCGCCCTGCGCGCCCAGGTCATGCGGGCCGAGTCGGCGGTCCGCGTCGAGGAGAAGATCGATCCCGGCCGGGTACGCGAGCTGTTCCGCCATCCGCACCTGTGGGCGCACGTGCTGGGCAACACCGCCTGGCAGGTGCTGTACTGGACCTTCGCGATCTTCGGCCCGACCATCCTCAACGAGGCCTTCGGGATGGAGACCGCCGCCGCCAACGGCGTCGTGGCCATCGGCATCCTCCTCAACGCGCTGGCCGTGATCGTGGTCGGCCGCTTCTCCGACCGGCTGCAGACGCGCAAGCCGTTCACCGCGGTGGGGACGGTCCTGACGATCGCCGCGCTCGGCTACTACGTCAGCCTGATCGGCTCCGCCGTCTCCGCCACCCAGATCACCGTCGTCTACGCGCTGATGTTCCTGTTCATGGGCGTCGCGTACGTGCCCTGGATGGCCAACTTCTCCGAGGACGCGGAAGATGTGGAGTCGCGGCTGCAGGGCGCGGCGCTGGGCATCTGGGGCATGGTCGTCCGGGTCATGATCGTGGTACTGCTGATCGTCTCGCCGCAGGTCGTGGCCGGGGGCGGCTGGCGGGCGTGGTTGCTGGTCGGCCTGGCCGGCCAGGTGATCTTCCTGGTGTCGATGGCCGCCTTCAAGGGCGGCTGGCGGCCCGCGCGACACGGCGCGAAGACCGCGGCCTGACCCTGAACGCCGGGCGGCGTTGGCAGCCGCCGCCCGGCGCCCCTTCCGCGGTGGCTCAGGCCCGCTGGGCGACCCGTTCGTCCTGGTCCTGGGCGGACGGCGCGATGGCCAGGCCGATCGCGGTGATCGCCAGCGCGACGATCACGTAGATCGACACGGCCAGCGTCGACTTGTAGGTGTCGAAGAGCTTCAGCGCGATGATCGGGGCCAGGGCGCCGCCGACGATCCCGGCCACCTGGTAGCCCATGGAGGCGCCGCTGTAGCGCAGCCGTGTGCTGAAGAGTTCGGCGATGAAGGCGGCCTGCGGGCCGTACATGGCGGCGTGGGTGATCAGGGCGACGACGGCGGCGAGCGCGATCAGCGGGAACGACCGGGTCTCCAGCAGCGGGAAGAAGGCGAAGACCCAGACGGCGGCGGCCACGACGCCGGCCAGGTACACGGTACGGCGGCCGACGCGGTCCGACAGGGCGCCGAACGCCGGGATGAGGAACAACTGCAGCGCCGAGCCGATCAGCACCGCGTTGAGGCCGACCGAGCGGTCCATGCCCAGCGTGGTGGTGATGTAGACGAGGATGTAGGCGGTGAAGGTGTAGAAGGCCACGTCCACGCCGATGCGGGCGGCGAAGGCGGACAGCAGCGCCCGCGGGTGCGTGCGGATGACCTCCAGGAGCGGCATCTTGGCCTTCGCGCCCTTGGTGTCGATCTCGGCGAACTGCGGGGATTCGGAGATGCGGCGCCGTACCCAGAAGCCGACCAGCACCAGGACTCCCGACAGCAGGAACGGCACCCGCCACCCCCACGACAGGAACGCCTCGTTGGTCAGCGTCAGGGACAGGACGGTCAGCAGGGCGGTGGCCAGGACGTAACCGGCGGGCACGCCCACCTGCGGCCAGCTGGCGTTGAAGCCGCGGCGGCGCTGGTCGCCGTGTTCCATGGTCATGATGACGGCGCCGCCCCACTCGCCGCCCAGGCCGAGGCCCTGGATGAAGCGGAGGGTGACCAGCAGGACCGGGGCCAGGATGCCGACGCTGTCGAAGCTGGGCAGCGCCCCGATGAGGAAGGTGGCGACGCCCATCATGAGAAGGGTGACGACGAGGACGGTCTTGCGTCCCACGCGGTCGCCGAAGTGGCCGAACACGACGCCGCCGAGCGGCCGGGCGACGAACGCGACGGCGTTGGAGGCCAGCGCGGCGAGCGTGGCGTTGAACGGGTCGAGCGTCGGGAAGAACAGCTTGCCGAAGACCAGCGTGGCCGCCGTCGTGTAGAGGAAGAAGTCGTACCACTCCAGCGACGTGCCGACCAGGCTGGCGAGGATCACCCGCCGCGTCTGTTGGGGGGAGCCAGACATCGCATCGCCTTTCGTAGGTGTATCTCTCAACGTAAGGATCGTTGAACAATTCGACAAGAGGTTTGTGGGGTGATTGTCTGTTACATGTGGATGACGCGGTTGCGGATCTCGAGCGCGAGCGATCCAGGCTCGGGCGCACCAGCACGGCGGAGCGGGTGGCCGACATCCTGCGCGACCGCATCATCGAGGGGTTCTTCGAGCCGGGGCAGCGGCTGTCGGAGGAGTCCATCTCCGAGGCGCTCGGCGTCTCGCGCAACACGCTGCGCGAGTCCTTCCGGCTGCTCGGGCACGAGCGGCTGCTGGACCACCGGCTCAACCGCGGCGTCTTCGTCCGCGTGCTGTCGGCCGAGGACGTGGCCGACCTCTACCGCGTCCGCCGCGTACTCCAGGACGCGGCGGTGCGCCGGCGCCCCACGGGGGCGGCGCTGGCGGTCATCAGGGAGGCGGTCGCCGACGCCGAAAGGTCGGCCGCGGCCGACGACTGGCGCGGCGTCGGCACCGCCAACATCCGCTTCCACCAGGCGCTGGTCGCCATGAACGGCAGCCCCAGGCTCGATGAGACCATGCGGCAGTTGCTGGCCGAGCTGCGGCTGGTCTTCCACGTGATGAAGAACCCGCGTGCCTTCCACGAGCCGTTCGTCGTGCTCAACCGCGAACTGCTCGAGCACATCGAGGCGGGACGCACCGACGAGGCGGCCGCCTTCCTCGCCGGCTATCTGGACCACGCCGAGCGACTGCTCGTCCACGCCTACGACCCCAGCCGATAGCGTGCGGTCATGGAGCGGACCTTCACCCTCGACGAGGCGCGCGCGATGCTGCCCGGAATCCTCGACGAGGCCGGGCGGCTGGTCGCCGCCCGCGCCGACCTCGCCGAGATCGCCTACGACCGCGAGCAGGAAGGCGTCTCCCCGCTGGGCGGCCTGGCCGAGCTGAAGGCCCTGGAGGCCCGGATCGAGGAGATCATCAGCGGCTGGCACGAGCGCGGGCTGCAGGTGAAGGGGATCGCGCCGGTGCTGCTCGACTTCCCTTCGGTGATCGGCGGGCGGCCGGTGGGCCTGTGCTGGATCGAGGGCGAGCGCGAGCTGGGCTGGTACCACCGCGACGAACTCGGCTTCGCCGGCCGGCGGCCCCTCCAGCGCGAATAGTGGCCGAGCTGTGACCAACTGTCCTGCTTCCTCACGGGTCCAATCCTGTGAGCGAAAGGAGGACGAGGATGAGGCACAGCTCAGCGGCCGCCACGGTCGTCGCGGCGCTGCTGGCGGCCGGATGGGCCGCGACACCTGCCACCGCGCACACCGGGGCGGCACCCGAGGTGAGGGCCGCATGGATCAAGTCCTGCACGGACAAGCAGGACGTCTCCTACCCGTGCGGGCAGTGGCGGCTGATCATGCGCGACGGCCGCACGGTCACCGTGCCCGGCGCCGCGGCCGCGGCCGCCGACGGAAAGGGCGTCCCGCAGTACCAGGAGGCGCCGTTCGCCGTCAGCGGTGACGGCCGCTGGATCGGCTACCTGCGCGCGAGCGACCACCGCCTGGTCGTACGGCGCGCCGCGGGCGGCCGGGTCACCGCACTGCCGAAGTCCCTGACCCCGAAGGCGTCGGGAAGCATGGACCTGACGCTGCGCCTGTCGCCGCACGGCGACCGGATCGCGATCGACCACACCGACGGCAACAAGCCCGGCAAGATCGTCACCGTCAGGACGGGAGCGACGGTGAACCTGCCGGCGGGCGACGTTCCGCAGGCCTTCAGCTCCGACGGGGACGAGCTGCTGGCCACGCGCAACCTCACCGACAACACCACCGCGCTGGTCGTGCACCACACCGACGGCCGGCCGCCGCTGCGGCGCACGCCGCCGCAGGTCATCGGCGCGGCCGGCGTGTACGCCCTGGCCGCCGACGGCAGGAACGCCGCCGCCCTCATCCCGGGCGACTACGACGGGGTCAAGCCGCCCAAGCTGCGCGAGTACGACATGACGAACGGGGAGATGGGTCCCTCGCTGAAGCTGGCGGCGCCCAAGGGCTACGTGCCCGCGGTCGCCTCCTACGACCGCGACGGCGGCCTCGGCGTGCTGTTCTACCAGGGGGAGAGCGGCACGGGGCACGCGTGGTCGGCCGGCGTGGACACCTCGGCGGGCACGCTCACCAAGCGTGACCACTACACGATCAGCGCGGCCAGGTACGCCGCGCGGCTGGCGGGGGAGTGAAGGCCATGAAGACCAGGTTCACCGCCGCGCTGGCCGCGGGCGCCCTCGCCCTGAGCCTGTCACCGGCCGCCCCCGCGCAGGCGGGCCCGCACGACCACGACGCCGTCCGCTACGCCTCGCTGAAGGGCTGCGCCGACAAGAAGGACGAGCGGCGCCCGTGCGGACCCTGGCGGCTGGTCACGCACGACGGCGGGCAGCGGCCGCTGCGCGACGCGCAGACCGTGGCCAGGCACGCCGACGGCACCTCCTCGGGCTACCAGGTGGCGCCGATCGCGGTCAGCGGCGACGGCAGCCACGTCGCCTACTTCACCAAGCGCGGCCGCCTGGCCGTCCGCACGATCGGCGGCGGGGTGAAGCTGCTGGCCGCCGACGCGCTGCCGCGGGTCGCGCAGTACGACGTGACGCTCCTGCTCTCCGACGACGGCGCCAAGCTGGCCGCGGCGATCACCGGGAAGAAGACGCGGATCTTCGACACCGCGAGCGGCACGCAGGTCGGCTCGGCCGGAAGGGGCGAGGCGGTCTCCGGCTTCAGCGGCGACGCCGACGAGCTGCTCACCTCCTCCGAGGGCGAGGAGCCCGTGACCGACCTGGCCGTCTACCGCGACAGCGGCGAGCAGGTGCGCCGGGTGACCCCGCCGCAGGTCGTCGCCTACAACGGCCCCTACGCCCTGGCCGCCGACGGCGCGACGACCGCCAACGTGATCCAGGGCGGGAAGCCCGCACTGGTCCTGTACGACAGCGCGGTGGACCAGGTCACCGCGAAGATCCGGCTCACGCTGCCCAAGGGCGAGGTGCTGAAGGCCGACTGGACGGGCGAGAACCAGGTGACGCTCCACCTGGCGGACGTGCCGGAGAGCGGGCCGACGAAGATGACCGTCGTGCGGGTCGAGGTGCCTTCCGGCAAGGTCACGGTCAGGGACCGCTACAGCGTCCTTGCCGACTCCTACGTCTTCGCCGCCTGCGGCGGCTGACACCGTACCCTGCAGGGATGGAGGTGCATTCGACCAGGGCGATGGCGGCGCGGGCGGTGGCGTTGTGCGAGGCCCTGCTGTGGGAGGAGCCGACGCCCGGGTCGATCGCCGGCGTCCTGCGGGCCCACGGGGAGCGGGGCCCGCTGGAGCTGTCGCCGGACGACGTGCGCGCGATGCGCGCGGCCGCCGGGCGCCTCATGGAGCTGTTCGCCGCCCCGTCGGCCGGCGCGGCGGCGGGGCTGCTCAACCGGCTGCTGGCCGGCGCCGCCTGCCCGCCCCGCCTGACCGACCACGGTGGCACGACGACCTGGCACCTGCACGTGGACCGCGACGACGACGCGCCGTGGGCGGAGTGGTTCCTGGCCTCCTCGGCGATGTCGATGGCGGTGCTGCTGGCCGATCATCAGCGGGTTCCGGCGGGGCTGTGCGCCTCGGTGAGCTGCGGCCGGCCGTTCCTGGACATCTCGGGCGGCAGCCCCAGGCGCTACTGCTCGCCGCGCTGCGCCACCCGGGAGCGGGTGGCCGCCCACCGCGCCGCCACCCGGGGCATGTAACGTCTCTTTCATGTTATGGCGTTACATGCTCGGGGCGGCCTCGGCGCGTACCGGCGACGACATGTCCGGGCCCGCGCTGCTCGTCCTGGGGCTCGCCGTCAGCGGGTCGCCCGCGGTCGCGGGATGGCTGCTCGCCGGGCTGACGGTCTCGGCCTCGGTGGGCGGGCCGCTGCTCGGCGTGCTGCTCGACCGCGCGCGGCGGCCGGGCCGGCTGCTGGCCTGGTGCCTGACGGGGTACGCGGGCGGGCTCCTGGTGATCCTCGCCCTCCTCGGCCGGGTGCCCGACGGGCTGGTGATCGGCCTCGCGGTGCTGACCGGGCTGCTCGGGCCCGCGCTCAGCGGCGGCTGGACGGCGCAGCTGCCGCTGGCCGTGCCCGCGGGCTCGCTCGCGCGCGCCAACGCGCTCGACTCGATCTCCTACAACGTCGCCGCCCTGCTCGGGCCCGCGCTCGCCGGGCTCATGGCGGCCTTCGGCGGCGGCTCCACGCCGGTGATCGCCGCCTGCGTCCTCATCGCCGCCTCCCTGCCCGTCGCCCTGTCGCTCCCGCCGCGCGAGCGCGTGGAGAAGGGGGCCTCGGTCGCGGCCGAACTCCTGGCCGGCGCGCGGGCGATCACCGGCAGCCCCTCGCTGCGCCGGGCCACCGTGACCTCGATGATCTCCATGGCCGGGGTCGCCATGCTGGTCGTGTGCACGCCGCTGCTGGGCGAGCGGCTCGTGGGCAGCGCCGGGTTCGGGGCGCTGCTCCTGGCCGTGACCGCCGCCACCGCCCTCGGCGCCAACGCGGTGCTGGCCCACCGCGCCCCCGCCGCCGGGACGTGGTGGCCCGACGGCGTGCTCGTCGCCGCCACCGCCGTGGTCGGGGCGGGCATCGCCGTCGCGGCCCTCGCCGGCTCCTTCGCGCTCGCCGTCCTGGCCGCAGCGATCGCGGGCGTCGGTGAGGGGCCGCAGCTCACCGCCCTTTTCGCGGTACGGCACCGCGACGCCCCCGCCCGGCTGAGGAGCCAGATCTTCACCACCGGCGCCAGCCTGAAGATCACCTCGTTCGCCGCCGGGTCCGCGGTGGCCGGGCCGCTGGCCGTACACTCCGTGCCCCTCGCTCTCGCGGTCGGCGCGGCGCTGCAGGCGGCGGCGGTCGCGGCCTACGGTGCTATGTCGCTCAGCGCACCCCGCGCGGGCGGAACTGAACGCTGATCCGCGGCCCGCACGGCCGCGCGGTCTTCGGCACCGCGTGCTCCCAGGTGCGCTGGCAGCTGCCGCCCATCACGATGAGGTCGCCGTGGCCGAGCTCGCGGCGCACCGACGGACCGCCGCCCCGGGGACGGAGCAGCAGGCTGCGCGGCGTGCCGACCGAGACGATGGCGACCATCGTGTCCTCGGCGGCGCCGCGGCCGATGGTGTCGCCGTGCCAGGCGACGCTGTCGCGGCCGTCGCGGTAGAGGCACAGGCCCGCGGTGCTGAACGGCTCGCCCAGCTCCTCGGCGTAGTGGGCGTCGAGCGCGGCCCTGGCCTCGGCCAGGACCGGGTCGGGCAGGGGCTCGGCCTCGCCGTAGAACTTCTGCAGGCGCGGCACGTCCACCACCCGGTCGTACATGACCCGGCGCTCGGCCTGCCACGGCACCTCGCGCAGCAGCCGCTCGAACAGCGCGTCGGCACCGCCGAGCCAGCCGGGCAGCACGTCGATCCAGGCGCCCCGCGACAGCCGGGTGCGCACCGGCGCGAGCGGGCCGGGGCCCGGCTCCTCGCCCACGTCGAGCAGCGAGCCTTGGTAGAGCACATCCATGTGTTCGAGTATACGTGATCGCCTGAACACATATTCGAAACTCGCTAGGCTCTCCTCATCCCCGACGCCGTGTGCGACGCTGAGAAGTGGCGTCGCCCTCAATCCCCTCCGCACCGTGAGGCGGCGGGCCGACCATCATCCATACGAAGGAGCACGCCATGCTCACCACGAAGAACCTTCCCGGCACCCCGGTCTGGCTCGATCTCGGGAGCCCCGACCTCCCCGCGACGGTGGCCTTCTACACCGCGCTGTTCGGGTGGAGCCACCACACCATGCCGGGCGGCGGGGACTACGGGTCGTTCCAGCAGGACGGCAAGACCGTCGCGGCGGTGGGCAGGCTCACGGAGGAGGGGGCCGACCCCGCCTGGATCCTCTACTTCCGCAGCACCGACGCGGAGGCCACCGCGAAGGCCGTCGAGCAGGCCGGGGGCACGGTCCGGATGGCGCCCTCCGAGGTCGGGCCCGAGGGCCGCATCGCGCAGTTCAGCGACCCGGCGGGGGCGCAGTTCGCGATCTGGGAGCCGGGGCGGCTCAAGGGGCTGGAGCTGGTGACCGTGCCGGGCTCACTGTGCTGGGCCGAGCTCTACACGCCCGACGCCGGCGGCGGGCATGGGTTCTACCGGTCGGTGTTCGACTGGAGCTTCGAGGACATGCCGATGGGCGAGATGACCTACACCGTCGTCACCCCGCCCGGCGGCGACGCCGACGACAGCATGGCCGGGCTCGTGCCCATGCCGGGCGTGGCGCCGCACTGGCTGCCGTACATCGAGGTGGGCGACTGCGACGCGGTCGTGGCCAAGGCACGGGAACTGGGCGGCGCGGTCGCGGTGGCCGCCGAGTCGGTGGAAGGAGTGGGCCGCTTCGCCACCCTGACCGACCCCCACGGTGTCCGCTTCGCCGTCATGACCAGCTCCGGCTGACCGGGTCCGGCCCTCTGCCCTGTCCTGGCGGCTGGGCAGGGGGCCGGTGGCGTACCCGGGTGGTCAGCGGCGGCCGAGGGCCAGACGGGCCACCCTGCCCTGCTCGCCCGCGGCCCAGCAGCTCAGGTCGGGCGTGCACGACACGGTGTCGAACGAGCCCGTGTCGAACGTGTGCCACGTCCGGCCGCCGGTGAAGGAGATGTCGCTGCCGCTCGGGCCCACGGCGATCGCGGCCAGAGGGAGCAGCGCCACGCCGGAGCGGTAGGCGGGCGGCGGCACGCGCGAGGGCCGCCAGGTGGCGCCGCCGTCGGCGGAGTAGGCGCCGGCCGAGGGGGAGGCCTGGCCGGGCCGGTAGTCGCCGCCGACCGCGATGCCCTGGTGCCGGCCGCGGAAGGCGAGGGCGAACACCCCGCGGGCGGGGTCTCCCGCGGGGATGGGAGTGTCGGTCACGGTCCAGGTGCGGCCCCGGTCGCGGGAATGGTACACGCGCGACCGCTCGGCGCCGCCACTGGCCAGCCACGCGTCCCGGCCGCCCGACGTCACCAGGCACTGCCCGCTGGCCGCGAACCCGGCCTCACCGGGCAGCGCGTCCGGCATCCCGGCGGCGGGCAGGACCGCCCAGCTCCGCCCGCCGTCCGACGTCGACAGAATCCTGAACCTGCCGTCCACCGGGTCGCTCATCGCCAGCCCGTGGCGGCGGTCGAAGAAGGCCATGCAGTCGTAGAAGGCGCGCGGCTCGTCGTTGCGGAAGGTCTCCGTCCAGGTACGGCCGGCGTCGTCGGTGCGGTAGACCCGCGAGTCGGTGCCCTCGCCGATGGACAGCGCCACGGCGGTGTCGGGCCCGAACGCCTCGATGTCGCGGAACTGCAGCGCGCCCGCGCCGGGCGGCGAGACGTTCCGCCAGGTACGCCCGGCGTCGGTCGTCCTGAGCACGGTACCTTCGCTGCCCGAGGCCCACACGACATCACGGCTCACCGGAGCCAGTCCGCGCAGGCGGCCGGTGACGCCGGTCTGCTTGAGATCCCAGCGGAGGAGGTCGCCTCCGGTGAGGCCGCCGAGGTCTGGGGTGTCGGCCTGGGCTGGCAGGGGGGTGATCAGCGCACAGGCCGCGGCTACGGCCGTGATCGCGATACGTAACTTCATGCCGAGCAAGCTAAGCCCGCCCCTCCCACCCCGTCCACCATCCACCCTTACCCCCACCCCCACGCCCACTTCCACTCCCACGCCGCGGTTCCCACGCCCCGGTCTCGGGCTCCGAGTCCCGCGCTGCTCCCGAGCCCCGCGCTGGTCCCGGTCTCCGGGTCTCCCACGTCCCGCGCACCGGGTCCCGCGCGTGTCGGTTCGGGGTCTCCGCGTCCCGGGGTCCCGCGCGTCGGTCCGGGGTCCCGGGTCTCCCGGGTCCAGGGTGCCGGTCTGGTTGACAGGTGGCCTTCCTCGCCCGGTGGGCGGGAGGTCCCCGTGCGTGGTCGGGGCGCACGGGGACTCACGGGGTGGTCAGTCGCCGGACTTCCACTGGGCGATCAGCTTGTCGTAGTCGAGGGTCTCCGGCTTGCCCCTCTCGTCGGCCAGCTTGGGCGCGGGTGCCCCCGGCTGGTCGAGCCACGTCTGCGCGGCCTGTTCAGGGTTGAGCTTGGGGGCGCAGGCGCCGCCGTAGCCGCGCCGTTCCAGCCGGGACAGGATGTCGTCCTGCTGCTTGGCCAGGTTGTCCATGGACTGCTGGGCGGTCGTCTCGCCGGTCACCGCGGTGGCCACGTTCTGCCACCACAGCTGGGCGAGCTTGGGGTAGTCCGGGACGTTGGTACCGGTCGGGGTCCACTGGACGCGCGCGGGTGAGCGGTAGAACTCGATGAGCCCGCCGTACTTGGGGGCGTTCTCGGTGAAGTAGGCGCTGCGGATGTCGGAGTCGCGGATGAAGGTCAGGCCGGTGATGGACTTCTTCAGCGACACCGTCTTGGAGGTGACGAACTGGGCGTACAGCCAGGCGGCGGCGCGCCGTTCCGCGGGAGTGTTCTTCAGCAGGGTCCAGGATCCGGCGTCCTGGTAGCCGAGCTTGTTGCCGTCCTTCCAGTACGCGCCGTGGGGGCTGGGGGCGATGCGCCACTTGGGGGTGCCGTCGGCGTTCACGACGGGCAGGCCCTGCTTGGTCATGTCGGCGGTGAAGGAGGTGTACCAGAAGATCTGCTGGGCGATGTTGCCCTGCGCGGGCACGGGGCCGGACTCGCTGAAGTTCATGCCGGCGGCTTCCTTGGGCGCGAAGCGCTTGAGCCAGTCCACGTACTTGGTGAGGGCGTAGACGGAGGCGGGGCCGTTGGTGTCGCCGCCGCGGGTGACCGAGGAGCCGACGGGACGGCAGTTCTCGACGCGGATGCCCCAGTCGTCGACGGGCAGGCCGTTCGGGATGCCGGGGTCGCCGTTGCCGGCCATGGACAGCCAGGCGTCGGTGAAGCGCCAGCCGAGCGAGGGGTCCTTGCGGCCGTAGTCCATGTGCCCGAAGACCTTCTTGCCGGCGATCTGCCCGTTTCCATTGACCTTGTTCGTGAAAAAGTCGGCTATATCCTCATAAGCCGCCCAATTCACTGGTACGCCCAGGTCGTAGCCGTACGCCGCCTTGAACTGCTTCTTGATCTCCGGATCGGTGAACCAGTCGTACCGGAACCAGTACAGGTTCGCGAACTGCTGGTCGGGCAGCTGGTACACCTTCTTGTCCGGCCCGGTGGTGAAGCTGATCCCGATGAAGTCCTTGAGGTCGAGCGTCGGCGAGGTGACGTTCTTGCCCTCCCCGGCCATGTAGTCCGACAGCGGCACCACGTAGTCGCCGCGCGCGTGCGTCCCGATGAGGTCGGAGTCGTTGACGTAGGCGTCGTAGATGTTCTGGTTGCCCTGGATCTGGGTCTGCAGCTTCTCGACGACGTCGCCCTCCTGGATCAGGTCGTGCTTGATCCTGATCCCGGTGATCTCGGTGAAGGCCTTGGCGAGCTGCCGCGACTCGTACTCGTGCGTGGTGATTGTCTCCGACACCACGTTGATCTCCATCCCGCGGTACGGCGCCGCCGCCTTCAGGAACCATTCCATCTCCGCCAGCTGCTGATCCTTGGCCAGTGTCGACGGCGTGAACTCGGTGTCCACCCACCTCTTGGCGGCCGCCCTGCCGTTCTCCTCACGGAAGTCGCTCGACGGCTTGCTCCCGCTGGAGCACCCCGCCAGCAACAGGGCGAGTACGCCCAGCGCGGCCGCGTGCCTCTTGAGTGTGTGCGACATGTCCGACTCCTCTCGCGAGCAAGGGGGCGCAGGTCAACCCCATATCCCGATCACGGCCACGACGACGAGCGCGCACCCGAGCGCGAGCCACATCGACAGGTCCGTGACGGCGATCCACCCGGCGAGCACCACCGCCGCGCTGATCAGTCCGATGTAGAGCCGGTCGCCCCTGTCGGTCTCGATGCGCAGGAAGCCGCGCCGGGCCGGCGGCGGCGACAGGCGTGCCCAGACGGTCATGGCGACCAGCAGCAGGGCCAGACCGGCGAAGACCAGTGCGGTGGGCGCGGTCCAGACCATCCACTCCAGCACCTGTCACACCCTTCCCAGCGCGAAGCCCTTGGCGATGTAGTTGCGGACGAACCAGATGACGATCGCGCCCGGGATGATCGTCAGCACGCCCGCGGCGGCCAGCAGCCCCCAGTCGATCCCGGCGGCGCTGACGGTGCGGGTCATGGTGGCGGCGATCGGCTTGGCGTTGACCGAGGTGATCGTCCGGGCGATCAGCAGTTCGACCCAGCTGAACATGAAGCAGAAGAACGCGGTCACGCCGATGGCCGAGCGGATCATCGGCAGGAAGATCCGGAAGAAGAAGCGCGGCAGCGAGTAGCCGTCGATGGCCGCGGTCTCGTCGATCTCGCGCGGGATCCCGGACATGAACCCTTCCAGGATCCACACGGCCAGCGGCACGTTGAACAGCATGTGCGCGATGGCCACCCCGAGATGCGTGTCGAACAACCCCACGCTCTGATAAATCTGAAAAAAGGGAAGAAGAAAGACCGCCGGCGGCGCCATCCGGTTCGTCAGCAGCCAGAAGAACAGGTGCTTGTCCCCGGCGAAGCGGAAGCGCGAGAACGCGTACGCCGCCGGCAGCGCCACGATCAGCGAGAACACCGTGTTCAGCGAGGTGTAGACGATCGAGTTGAGATAGCTGGAGTACCACGCGGAGTCCGTGAAGAACGTGACGTAGTTCTCCAGCGTCACGTTCTGCGGCAGCAGCGAGAAGCTCCCGAGGATCTCGTCGTTGGGCCGGATCGACATGCCGAACATCCACAGCAGCGGCAGCATGAGCGTCGCCACGTACAGCCAGAACACGGTCCGCGCCCAGGGCAGCCGTCTCATCTCCCGCTCCTCGTCAGCACGGTGAAGAACACGTAGCAGGCGATCTGCACGATGAGGAAGTAGAGGAGCGAGAACGCCCCCGCGGGCCCCAGGTCGAACTGCCCCACCGCGATCTTCGACAGCAGGATGCTCAGGAACGACGTGGCGTTGCCCGGCCCGCCCCCGGTCACCACGAACGGCTCGGTGTAGATCATGAAGCTGTCCATGAACCGCAGCAGGATCGCGATCGTCAGCACCCCGCGCAGCCGCGGCAACTGCACGTGCCGGAACGTCGCCCACGCCGAGGCCCCGTCGATCTGCGCCGCCTGGAAGTACGGCTCGGGGATCGAGCGCAGCCCCGCGTACGCCAGCAGCGCCACCAGCGGCGTCCAGTGCCACACGTCCATGGCCAGCACGGTGACCCACGCGTCGGTGGAGTCGAGTGTGTAGTTGAAGTTGATCCCGAGCACGTTGTTGACGGCCCACCCGCCGAGCCCGATGTCGCCGCGGGCGAAGATCTGCCAGATCGTGCCGACGACGTTCCACGGGATGAGCAGCGGCAGCGCCACCACGACCAGCGCCACCGACACCCACGCCCCGCGCCGCGGCATGCACACCGCGAGCAGCACGCCGAGCGGGATCTCGATGGCCAGCACCTGCGCCGAGAACATCAGCGTGCGCAGGAACGCCGCCCGCACCTCGGGATCGCGGGTGACCGACCTGAACCAGTCCAGCCCCACGAAGATGCGGTCGGTCGGCGTGAAGACGTCCTGCACCGAGAAGTTGACCACCGTCATCAGCGGGATGACCGCGGTGAAGGCCACCGACACCACGACCGGCAGCACCAGCCACCACGCGCGGTTGTTCTTGGGCTTGACGTCCCTGGGGGCCCGCTCGTCGCCGGACTTCGACGGGGGTACGGCCGGCGCGACGACCTCACCGGCCACCTGGCTGCCGGCGACCTTGGCCGGAACGTCGCCGGCCGTCATGCGCCGCTCCCTTCGAGTGCCGCGAGGGTGCCGCACCTGATCTGGTCGCGGAACAGGTAGGCCCGCTCGAAGTGCAGGTGCTCGGCCGTGCCGTGCTCGCCGGGATCGGTCTTGGCGACCAGGTCGCCGCCGTCGGCCCGCGCGTGCACGAGGTGGTAGGAGCCCATCCGGTCCACGCCGGTGACGCCGGCCCGCAGCCCGGGGGAACGGGGGAACGGGCTGATCCTGACGAACTCGGGTCGTACGCCGAGCCGTACCGGACCGTCGGGAAGGGCGCCGTCGTCGCCCACGGCGCGCCCGACGACGGAGGTCCCGACGCGCACGACGCCGCGCTCGACCGCGGCGTCGAGCACGTTCATGCCGGGCGAGCCGATGAAGTGTCCGACGAACTCGTGCGCGGGGGACAGGAACAGCTCCGCGGGCTCGCCGCTCTGCACGATCGCGCCGTCCTTGAGCACGACCACCTCGTCGGCGAAGGTCAGCGCCTCGGTCTGGTCGTGGGTGACGTAGATGAGGGTGTGGCCGGTGTCGCGGTGGATCTCCTTGAGCTTGCTGCGCAGGGTCCACTTCAGGGCGGGGTCGATGACGGTGAGCGGTTCGTCCAGCAGGACCGCCGCCACCTCGGGCCGCACGAGGCCGCGGCCGAGGCTGACGATCTGCTGGCGGCCGGGGTCGAGGCGGCGCGAGCGGCGGCGGAGGTGATCCTCCAGGCCGAGTAACCGGGCGACCTTGCGCACCCGCTCGTCGACCTCGGCCTTCGGGTACTTGCGGTTGCGCAGGGGGAAGGCGAGGTTGTCGTAGACCGACATCTCCTCGTACAGCACCGGGAACTGGAAGACCTGCGCGATGTTGCGGGCCACGGGCGGCAGGCCGGTGACGTCGCGGCCGCCCAGCAGCACCCGGCCCTGGGAAGGGGTGATCAGGCCGGAGATGATGTTGAGCAGCGTGGTCTTGCCGCAGCCGCTCGGGCCGAGCAACGCGTAGGCGCGGCCGTCGGACCAGGTCCAGGTCATGGGGTTGAGCGCGTGCGTGCGGCCGCCGTCGTAGCTGTGGCCGACGCCCTCCAGCGTGATGTCAGCCATGCAGGTCGACCTCCGTGGCGGTGTCGGCCACCAGTTCCCCCGTTCCGGAGAAGATCAGGATGTGCGCGGGATCCACGTAGGCCACCGCGGGCTCACCGGGCGTGAACAGCTGGGTGCCCGGCAGCTGCGCCACCAGGTGGCGCCGCCCGGCCAGCAGCAGGTGCAGGAACGTCGTGCTGCCAGTGACCTCGGCCAGGCGGATCTCGGCGGGGAACTCGACCTGGCCGGGCCGGGTGCGCTCGATCGTCACCTGGTGCGGGCGGATCCCCAGCACCATGTCGTCGCCGGAGAAGTGCGTGCCGGGCGTGGACAGCGGGACGCCCAGGCATTCCAGGCGGCCCTCGTTCACCACGCCGGGCAGCAGGTTGAGCGGCGGATCGGAGAGGGTGGCGGCCACCGCCAGGGACGGCGGCCGGTCGTACATGCGCGCCACGTCGCCCACGTGCTGGACGCGGCCCTCGCCCAGCACCACCGTCGGGGCCGCGAACATCAGCGCCTCGGCCGGATCGGAGGTGGAGTAGACCACGGTGCCCGGCGAGTCCTTGAACATCGCCTTCAGGTCGGCGCGCAACTGCTCGCGGAGTTTGTAGTCGAGGTTGGCCAGCGGCTCGTCCAGCAGGAGCACGTCGACCGGGCGGGCCAGCGCGCGGGCGATCGCGGTGCGCTGCTGCTGGCCGCCCGACAGCTCGGCCGGGCGCCGCTCCAGCAGGTCGGCGATGCCCATGAGTTCGGCCACGTCGCGCACCCGGCCGTCCACGTCCTTGCGGGGGAATCCGGCTGCCAGGCGTAAGGGAGAGGCGATGTTCTCGTAGACGGTCAGCGACGGGTAGTTGATGAACCGCTGGTAGACGAAGGCCACGGAGCGCTTGCGCACCGGGACCGAGGTGACGTCCTCGCCGTTGACGACCACGCGGCCGTCGGCCGGGGTGTGCAACCCCGCGATCACCCGCATCAGGGTGGTCTTCCCGGCCGCCAGCGGCCCGATGAGGGTCGTCATGCCGCTGGAGAGTTCTAGGTTGATGTCGTCGAGCCACACTTCACCGCGTTGCCGTACGCGGACGCCATCGAGTCTCAGCGCCACATTTCCTCCGGCGGTAGGTCGTGGCTGTCCTGAACCAACATGCTCTTCCATCTAACATCGCCATCAACTCTGCGCAAACAGCACAGGTGATTCAGGAAAGAAGTCCTAGTTCGTAACCCACCGCCAGTGCCTCGGACCGGTTTCGGACATCCAGCTTGCTGAACAGGCGTGACTGAATGTTCTCCACGGTCTTGGTGGTGATGGCCAAAGCCTGGGCCGTCTGCCGTACCGAATGGCCCGTCGCTATGGACCGCAGGATCTGCAGTTCGCGGTCGGTGAGCGCCGAGCGCGCCGCCGCGCGCCTGCTCATCTCCGGGTGTACGGCCCGGCCCAGCTCACTGATCGGCACCACCGCGTCCGGCGCCGGAGACGTGATGACCTGGCCGAACGCGGTCTCGGTGACCACGACCACGCGGGCGCCGAGCGCGTGCATGTGGTGCCAGGCCCCGGACTCGTCGATGATCACGGCCACCAGCGGGCGGCGGAGCATGAGCGTGTCGTCCTCGTGCGTCCAGCGGTCGCCGGCCACGAAGACCGGTAAGTGCTGCCGGATCAGGTTCTCCACGACGGCGTCGCGGCAGCTTCCCGGCCCGCCGAAGACGACCGCCAGCGGAACCGTGGCCGGCCGGGCCCCGGACCGGAACAGCAGGCCGAGCCGGGCGGCCAACGAGACCAGGTTGACCCGGCTGTGCACCTCGGTCTTGGCGAAGATGCGGCGCATGTGGTTCTCGACGGTGGCCGGGGCGATGCCGAGCATCCTGGCCGCCTCCTGCACGCTGTGCCCCGAGGCCGCCAGCGCGAGGACGTCCAGGTCGCGCCGGGTCAGGACCGGCGGGTGGGCGGGGCGGGCGCGTGGTTCGAACGGGCAGCGCCGTACCGCTTCGAGGAGGGCGGCCAGCCCGCGTGAGTAGGGCACCAGCGTCAGTCCCGCGCCCACCGCCCGCACCACGTCGCGCACGTCCATGCTCGCGTAGGTGAGCACGAGGCCGCGGCCGTGTAATCCCGGGAGCTTGGCCATCACCTCCTCGAAGTCGTCCGCGACGTCGATCACTGCGACGTCGACGTCGCGGATGCGGCAGAGTCGTTCCAGGTCGGAGAGGTACTGGGTGAGCCCGGACATGCTCAGGCCGGGCTGCCCGGTAAGGGCGGTGGCGAGCGCTTCGCGGAGCAACCGGTTGGCGGAGTGCGCGGCCACGTGGATGGCCATACGCAGAATGTACTCAAAAGAAGCTTTCTTGTCTGTAAACAGCTCTTACCGGAACTTGTCAGGGTGTCATTGTCCCCGGCTGGCCGGATCGAGCTTGGCGAACCGCAGCAGATCGACCATCGTGAACGTCCCCGGGCCGCGGCTCGGCAGCGTCGGCCGCCAGTTCGGACCGGCCGCGAGGTAGGAGCCGGGGTCCTTCTGCAGCAGGCCGACGAAGACCTCGCCGATCAGCCGGGCGCCGACCCCGGCCAGCTGGATGCCGTCGCCGAGGTCCTGGCCCTCCTTGAGCACGTAGTACCAGAGCGGCGCGTTCGTGCCGAAGCCGAGCGGGCCGAGCTCGGAGGTGTCGACGTGCGGGATGCCCATCGTCGTGGCCAGGCGCTGACCCGACGGCAGCGACCAGGTGAGATGCCGCAGCAGGTTACGGGTGGCCAGCGAGATCGGCGGGTCGCCGCTCGGGATCGAGCGCAGCGGAAGCTGGAAGAGCGGCGTGGACAGCTGGGTGTCCATGCGCTTGTTCGGGCGTACCTGGCCGTCGCCGAAGTTGAAGAACGTCTGCCAGCCGATGAAGCGCCGCCCGGCCCGCGCGCCGCCCCGCAGGTCCACCGGGTCGGCCTGGCCCTCGGCCACCGGGTCGAAGATGAAGCCGAAGAACGGCCGGCCGCCGTCACCGGCCAGGTTGGCCCGGTAGGACGGGCGGATCATGCTGTGGCCGAAACGGTAGGCGATCTGGAACTCCACCGGGATCGACGGCGCGCCGGGCGGCCGGTAGAACTGGCGGCCGAAGCGCAGGATGTGGTCCACGAGCGGCCGGCCGATGATCTGCGGCAGGAACTCGTTCAGGATGATCCACTGGTAGTGCCAGAGGACCGTACGGCGGGCCGTCTCGAACAGGGCGCTCTCCGGTGTGCCCTGGGCGCGCAGGCGCTCGACGACCTTGTTGTGGAAGACGAGGAACGCCGCGTGCAGGCCCGAGATCATCAGGTTCTCGTCGTTGCGCGGGTCGCCGATGATCGCCCGTTGGTCCGGCTGCCTCGGCACGTCCTCGAACAGGCCGCCGCTCTCCACGCGCATCGTGATCCGGTCGGCGTTGAAGAGGTGCGGGCTGGCGGTGGGGCCGCCGCCGTACACCGTGTCGAGGTCGAAGGCGGGGGTGCGCAGGTTCGGCGAGGACTCCGGCCGGGTCGGCACGCCCAGCGGCGAGGCGTTGTCGAAGGTCATGTCGTGGTCGAGGAACTGGCCGAAGAACGTCACGCCCGCGGTGTGGAAGGGGTTGTCGCGGTTGTTCGGGCTGAGCTCCGGGTTGGTGATCAGCCGGATCGGGCCCTCATGCAGCGGGTCCTTCGCGTCCAGGATGCCGCCCAGCTTGCCCATCTCGGTCAGCGCCGCCCGTACCTGGGGCGTCGCCTGGGCGAACGGGGGCAGGTTGAACACCCGGCCGAAGTTGTTGACCAGCGTGCCCTCCTGCTCGGCGCGTGCTGAGGCGGCGATGGCGGCGTCCAGGTCGAGCGCGACGATCGCCGCGCTCGCTCCGAAGCCGCCGAGGAAGGTCCGCCGGGTGACGGCGGACGAGTCCGTGATGGGTGGGGGTAACCATCCTCGACGCATCTTGCTTCCTCCTCTGTACGGGGGGTTCGACGGGAAGCTTCGTCGCGTCGGGAGTGTGAGCTTGGCCGGAAGAGCGGCGCAATGACCCCAAGGTTCACCGGGTTTCCCAAGGGCTTCCCGCCCTCCCAGGGGGTACGCGGGGCCCTGGGGGTGCTCGGCCCTCCCAAGGGGTCTGTGCGCATGACTGGTCGATCCGGATTTGTGGAGTTATGTTCGGGCTCCCCGGATCTCCCCGCAGAGGAGTGGCATGAGATCACGTCTGCTCGCCGTACTCGCCACGCTCACCCTGGTCTTAGCCGGAGGCCTCCACCAGGCCACCGGCGCGACCGCGCTCGCCCCGCCCGACATCCCCCTCGCCAACGTCAAGGCGCACCTGACCCAGTTCCAGAGCATCGCCACCGCCAACGGCGGCAACCGCGCCCACGGCCGCCCCGGCTACCTGGCCTCCGCCAACTACGTCAAGGGCCGCCTGGACGCCGCCGGATTCACCACCACGCTGCAGTCGTTCACCTACAACGGCGCCACCGGCTACAACGTCCTCGCCGACTGGCCCGGCGGCGACCCCAACGACATCCTCATGGTCGGCGCCCACCTCGACAGCGTCACCGCGGGACCCGGCATCAACGACAACGGCTCCGGCAGCGCCGCCATCCTGGAGACCGCGCTCGAGGTCTCCCGGCAGGCGCTGCAGCCGACCAAGCACCTGCGCTTCGCCTGGTGGGGCGCGGAAGAGCTGGGGCTGCGCGGGTCGCAGTTCTACGTGACGAACCTGGCCGCCACGGAACGGGCCAAGATCAAGGCGTACCTGAACTTCGACATGGTCGGCTCGCCCAACGCCGGCTACTTCGTCTACGACGGAGACAACTCCGACGGCGTCGGCTCCGGCCCCGGCCCCGCCGGGTCGGCCGCTCTCGAGCGCACGCTGCAGGACTACTTCACCTCCGTCGGCGTCCAGACGCGTGGCACCGACTTCGACGGCCGCTCCGACTACGGGCCCTTCATCTCACGCGGCATCGCCGCCGGCGGCACCTTCACCGGAGCCGAGGGCATCAAGTCGAGCGCCCAGGCGCAACTGTGGGGCGGCACCGCCGGGCAGGCCTTCGACGTCTGCTACCACCGCGCCTGCGACACGACCTCCAACATCAACGACACCGCGCTCAACCGCCACGCCGACGCCGTGGCCTATGCCGTGTGGACCATCGCCACCGCCGTACCCCCCGTCGTGGTCTGGGAGGACACCTTCGAGACCGACAAGGGCTGGACCCGCCTGACCGGCAGCGCCACCACCGGCCTGTGGGAGCGCGGCGACCCCGAGGCCACGACCTCCAGCGGCGCCAAGCAGCTGGGCACCACGGTCAGCGGCGTCAACGACCTGGTCACCGGCCGCCTCGCCGGCGCCGCGGCGGGCGACCACGACATCGACGGCGGCACCACCGCCATCCAGTCACCCGCGGTGACGCTGCCCAGCGGGACGGTGAAGCTGTCCTTCGCCTGGTACCTGGCCCACGGCAGCAACGCCACCAGCGCCGACTACCTGCGGGTCAGGGTCGTCGGCACGACGACCGGCACGGTCTTCGAACAACTCGCCGCCGCCACGGACCGCGACGGCGCCTGGACCACCTCGACGGTGGACCTCTCGTCCTTCGCCGGCCAGAGCGTCCGCATCGTGGTCGAAGCCGCCGACGCCGCCACCGCCAGCCTCGTCGAGGCCGGCGTCGACGACGTCAAGATCATCCGCTAGCCGGTACGGCGCCGCCCCACCGCTCCGGGGGCGGCGCCCACCCGCTCACCTTGCACCGCGGACATACGATGTTGCCCATGGCGCAAGATGACGGCGAGCTGGACAGCCTCGTCCGCAAACGGATCCGCGCCCTGCGCGTGGCACAGGGCTGGTCGCTGGAGGAACTGGCCACCCGCGCCAACGTCAGTCAGTCCACGCTCTCGCGCATCGAGAACGGCCGGCGCCGCCTCGCCCTGGACCAGCTGGTCACCCTCGCCCGCGCTCTGGACACGACCTTGGACCAGCTGGTCGAGACCGCCTCCGACGACGTCGTCACCAGCCCGATGATCGACGGGGCCCACGGCCTGATGCGCTGGCCCGTGAAGGGCGACCCGGGCATGAGCGTCGTGCGCCAGCGCATGACCGAACCGCCGCCGGACAACCCCGCACGTATGCGCGCGCACCCCGGCCGGGAATGGCTCGTCGTCCTGTCCGGCACCGCGATCCTCATGCTGGGCCACCGCCGCATCCGGGTCGAGACCAACCAGGCGGCGGAGTTCCCCACCATGCTCCCGCACGCGATCGGCGCCGAGGGCGGCCCCTGCGAGATCCTGGGCATCTTCGACCGCGACGCCCGCCGGGGCCACCAGCGCGACGGCGGCGGCTCCTCCACCTAGGCCCCTGCGGACGAGTCACGGGCCCGCGCCGCCGTTGCCCGCCGAGCAGCCGAACCGTCCATCGTCTTGCCTTATGCGCAAGAGGTGATGCTCTCCGCGCATACCGCTCGTAGGTTGGGTGGCCACGGGCCGCGTAACACCACGTTCGCGGCCGGAGAAGAAGGGAGCCACTCATGGCCGCACAGCAGTCCTTTGCCTATCAACATGCACCAGAGGCGCGCGCCGGGTACGAAGCCTGGCGCGAGGAACGCTGGGAGGAGGTCGCCGGCCCGAACGGCAAGGCCAAGGTCGTCGCCAACGGCACAGTGACCGATCAGGACCTTCACACCATCGCCGGCATCCCCGGCACGTGGTCCACCAGCGCGACCGGCGCCCTGACCGTGACGGCGAGCGCCGGCGACGGCGTGCGGGTGGGCGGCGAAACAGTCGACGGAACCGCGGAGGTGGCGCCCGGCAGCACGCTGGAGTTCCCCGGCGGCCGCGTCGGCTTCGCCGGAGGCGGCGACGGATCCTACGGTCTGGTCGTCATGGACCACCAGGCGGTCGAACGCTCCGGCCTCGCCGGAATCGACACCTTCCCCTATGACCCGGCCTGGGTCTTCGACGGCGAGTACCGCGAGGCCCCCGAGGGCCGCCGCATCGAGGTGGAACGGCTGACGTCGCCGCGCAGCACCGAGGCCATCCGGGCCCCCGTCGACCTCGTCGTGACCGTCAACGGCACCGAACACGTGCTGGCCGTCCTCGAAGACATGCCCGGCCAGCGCCTGGTCGTGTTCACCGACGAGACGAACGCGGACACCACGCCCGAGATCGGCCGCTGGCTCGTCCTGCCGCTCCTGGAACCCGGAAGCAAGCTCACCGTCGACTTCAACAAGGCGACGCTCTCCCACCACCACCTGCGGCCGTCCGTCTTCGTCTGCCCCCTCTCACCTCCCGGCAACCACCTGCCGACGCGCGTCGAAGCAGGCGAACGCGCCCTGGTTTACAACACAGGCATCACCGCCATGAGCCAGGACCTCAAGGACAAGGCCATCACCTACCTGCGCAGCCTGGAGAAGGCCGACTGGGACACCGCCCGCGCCATGTGCGCGCGGACGGCCACCGTCTGGCACAACGACGGCAAGGGCGAGTCGGGCATCGAGGAGAACATCGCGGGGATGAAGGAGCAGATCCACACCATCGAGTCGATGCGCTACGACATCACCCGCCAGTTCTCCCAGCCCGGAGAAGTCCTTCAGCAGCACGTCGTGCACGTGGCCGCCAGGAACGGCGTACGCGGCGAGGTGCACGCCGCGGTCTACTTCCGCTTCGACGACGAAGGACTGATCACCCGCATCGAGGAGTACGCGAACTTCATCCCCGCCGGCTAGGTTCCGCCGTCCGGCCTCACATCCGGGCTTTCAGCACGTCCACCTCGCAGCCCGGCGAGGACGGGTGGAAACCGTGCTCGATCAGCCAGCGGATCGCCCGCAGGCTCCGCAACGACCACCACCCGCGGATCACGTCGAGGTCGACGTCGGTGCCGTAGCCGGCGACGACGTCACCAAGACGCTCCTCGTGTCCGAGCGTCAAGCTGGCCAGGTCGTACAGGGCATCGCCCCGGGCCGCCTCGGACCAGTCGATCACGCCGGTGACCTCGTCACCCTCGACGAACACGTGGGTGATCTGCAGGTCGCCGTGCGCGAACACCGGCGTCCACGGCCGGAGCGCCGCCTCGGCGACCTGGCGGTTGCGGGTGACCAGGTCGAAGGGAAGGACGTCGTTCGCGACGAGCCACTCACATTCGCCGTCGAGGTTCGCGGCGATCTCGTCGAGGCTCCGACCGGGCCACGGCGGCAGCGGCGCCTCATGCAGTTTCCGTACGGCGGCGCCCGCCGCTGCCCACGCCGCCGGTGACGCGGCCGACGGCTCGCCCAGGCGGCCGAGGGCGGTCCCGGGGACGGCGGCGAGCGCGAGCACGGGCGGCCTGCGCCACAGCACCACCGGCGTCGGGACCGGCGCCATGGCCATCGCCTGGACCTCGACATCGGTGCGCGCCTGATCAGCGTCGATCTTCAGGAACACATCACCGACGCGCAGGGTCGCGCGCTCGCTATGGGCGACGACGACTTCGACCTCTTCCACGCCGGCCATTGTCGCGGGGATGGCCAAGGATGTCGCCAGAATTTTCCCGAGCTCCCGAGCTCCCGAGCGGTCCGTGTGTCCGCGCGCCCGTCTGACCGAGCGCCCGAGCGATCGTGCGCCCATGTGGTTGTGCGGTCCGTGCGTCTGTCTGACCGAGCGCCGGTCCGACCGGCCGAGCGGCCGTGCGCCTGACCCCGTCACGCCGACCGGCGGCCTCGTGCGCGGCAGTGGTCGCCGGCCGGTGCCGGAGATCGACGTTCTCGGCTGCCTGGCGCCGCCGCCTCGGCCACGAAAACTGAAAACGGCCCTGCCCGCACGCCCAAAGGGCGCGGAGGGCAAGGCCGTGCTGGTGGACGATACTGGGATTGAACCAGTGACCTCTTCCGTGTCAGGGAAGCGCTCTCCCGCTGAGCTAATCGTCCGGGTATTCAACTAGAGGTGGAGACGGGATTTGAACCCGTGTGGACGGCTTTGCAGGCCGCTGCCTCGCCTCTCGGCCACTCCACCGAGCGAGGCCCCAACCTGCGGCCTCTCCGAGCGGAAGACGGGATTCGAACCCGCGACCCTCACCTTGGCAAGGTGATGCTCTACCACTGAGCCACTTCCGCGTCCGCCGCTGCTCGCGGCGACACAGCAACTCTAGCGGGTTTTTGGAGTGGATGCTCACTTGCGCAGCTGACGGGCCACGCTGCGTTCGGTCGCCGGGAGGCTGAGGAAGATCTCCAGGATGCGGGTGAGGCGGTGGACCTCGATCCGGTGGAAGGCGGGGCCGTCGGCTCTGGCCAGCATCAGCGTGAGGGCCAGCGGCGGGAGCGGGGCGTGGATGAGGTGCAGGCCGGACTCCAGGGTGGTCGCCACGGGGCGGGGCGGGTTCTCGGGCGGGAGGACGATCTCCTGGGGGGCTCGCCAGCTGGAGTAGACGGTCGCGTCGGCGGTGGACGCGGCGGCCCAGTCGGCGCTGAACAGCACCGGCAGCGAGTCGATGAGCGTGGTCAGCGCGCGCTCGCCCGCGGTGGTGATGTACTTGAGGATCTCCAGCTCGGGGTAGGTGCCGGCGGCTTCGCGGGTGGCCCAGATCGCCTCGACGCGTACACCTTGGACGGTCAGCAAGCTCTTGGCCAGCGTCTCCTTGGGGGTGCCGTCCGGGCAGAAGACGGTGATGTCGTCCACGGCCCGCCCGCCGCCGCGCTCCAGGACGGTCAGCTGCGTGATGTCGGCTCCGGCCACGCCCAGCACCCGGGTGACCTGACCGAGCGAACCCGGCCGGTCGGGCAGCGTGAGCCGTAGTCGAAGCAGCATCGTTCGCCTCCCCATCGATCGCAGCTCACAGCGTATCGGCGATGGTCGTTCGGGGTGCTGTCATCACGAATCTGCGCGACTTTCTGGTACGGCACACACCCCCCGGATACCGGCCATTCCCCCCACGGGATGAACCGCCACGCCTCCCATGACGTCGTTGCGCGTGAAGGCGGTGGTGAGGATGACCCCCAGAAGCGCACTGGCCGCGCTGGCCCTGCTCGCGGCGGCCTGCGGCGCGGGCCCCGTCACGAGCGCGGGCTCCACCGCCGGCGGGGTCCTCACTCCCGGGCTCGCCCCGTCCCCGTCGGGTTCGGTCGTCTCGCCGTCTGCCGTGTACGTCTGTCACGACCACAAGGTGCCGCTCGGCGTGCTCACACAAGGCAGGCCCGCGACCGAGCTCGGTCCCGACGGGCTGGCCGCGCTCGGCGGTGAGGAGGTACGGCGCCCGCCCGACCTGGAGCGGTGGCGCGTCGTGGAGGAGGGGCCGGAGCGCGTGGCCCTGATGGCCGACCGGGAGGTCCGGCTGCTGATCGGCGTGGCCGGAGCGCCGGGCCGGGCGCAGACCTGCCAGGGCAACCCGCGCACGCCGTTCACGGTCGAGCTGTCCGCGCCGCTGGGCGATCGCGTGCTGCTGGACGCCGCGATCCACCCCGTCAGGCGGATCCGGTAAAGGTCGGGCAGATCCGGGGAGGGTGGGGTCAGGCGGGTTCGGTGATGGCGAGGCGGTCGGCGGCCCACAGGACGGCGGCGTCGTAGTCCACGGTGCCGAGGACGGTCAGGCCGCCGGGGCCGGGGTTCTCCACGAGGTCGGCCAGTGACGGGGTGGCGACCACGCTGACGTAGCCGACACACCACTCGGCGATCTCCGCCTCGCGCTCGGACCAGAACGCGTGGATGATCTCCAGCGCCCCCTTCTCCGGCGCCTGGCGTTCGCGCTGGTCCACGACGACGGCGAAGCGGCGGTTCTCGGCCCTGGCGCGGGCGAGCACGTCGAGCATGCCGGCGTTGAGGCGGTCGGCCTCCGCGACGGTGAGGCGGCCGTTCTGGGCGGCGGTGACCAGAGGCCACCGGCCGAGGTCGACGTTGTTGCCCATGGGCATGGCTCCTTCAGTGACATTTAGCTGCAAAACCGGTCAAACCTATCGCATGAAGAGGATGTGATATTAGGTGAGGCTAACCTAAATTACAGCAGTGGAGGAAGAGCATGAGGCCACGCGTCCCCGCCCGCCCGGCCCACGGCACGGTCTACGCCGAGGCCGCCGGGGTGTGTTTCGGCTATGGGAGTGAGCCGGTGCTGCGCGGCGCCGACCTGGCCGTGTTCGCCGGGGAGGTGCTGGCGCTCGTGGGGCCCAACGGCTCCGGCAAGTCCACGCTGCTGTCCGTGCTGGCGGGCGACGTGCGGCCGCGGGCGGGAGCCGTACACCTGGATGGGCGGCCTGTGGCCGCCTGGACGGCGCGTGAGCTGGCGCTACGGCGGGCGGTGCTTCCCCAGCGGCTCGATCTGGCCTTCCCGTTCACGGTCGAGGAGGTCGTGGGCATGGGACGGGCGCCGTGGGCGCGCACGCCGGGGGAGGAGCAGGACGCGCAGGTCGTCGAGGCCGAGCTGGAGCGGGCCGATGTCGCGCGGTTCAGGACGCGCGCCTTCCAGGAGCTGTCGGGCGGCGAGCGGGCGCGGGTGGGGCTGGCGCGGGTGCTGGCGCAGCGCACGCCGATGCTGCTGCTCGATGAGCCGACCGCCGCGCTGGACATCCGCCACCAGGAGGCGGTGCTCGGGCTGGCGGGGGAGCGGGCGCGCGCGGGTGACGCCGTCGTCGTGGTGCTGCACGATCTCGCGCTCGCCGCGGCCCACGCCGACCGGGTGGCCGTGCTGTCGGAGGGTGTCGTGCGGGCGTGCGGGACGCCCGCGCGGGTCCTCGGCGAGGAACTGCTCAGCCACGTGTACGGCCACGCCGTCGAGGTGCTGCCCCACCCGCGCACGGGCGTGCCGCTGGTCGTGGCCAGGCGCTGAGTTTCCGTCCGAGGGGGGAAGTCGGCTACAAATGAACGGGTGAAGATTGGGCCGATGGGGGTGTGGCCGCCGGTCGTGCTGGCGCCGATGGCGGGGATCACGAACGCGCCGTTCCGCGTGCTCTGCCGTGAGCAGGGCGCGGGGTTGTTCGTGTGCGAGATGATCACCACGCGGGCGCTGGTGGAGCGCAACCCCAAGACGCTCAGGATGATCAGGTTCGCCGACGGGGAGCGGCCGCGCAGCATCCAGCTCTACGGCGTCGACCCCGAGACCGTCGGGCGCGCGGTCAAGATGATCGCCGAGGAGGACCTGGCCGACCACGTCGACCTCAACTTCGGCTGCCCGGTGCCCAAGGTGACCAGGCGCGGGGGAGGTTCCGCGCTGCCGTACAAGCGCAATCTGCTGCGGCGGATCCTGCGCGAGGCGGTGCGCAACGCGGGCCCGCTGCCGGTCACCATGAAGATGCGCAAGGGCATCGACGACGACCACCTCACCTACCTCGACGCCGGGCGCATCGCGGTCGAGGAGGGCGTCGCGGCGATCGCGCTGCACGCGCGCACCGCCAAGCAGCATTACGGCGGGCAGGCCGACTGGGCGGCGATCGCGCGGCTCAAGGAGGCGGTGCCCGAGGTGCCGGTGCTCGGCAACGGCGACATCTGGAGCGCCGACGACGCGCTGCGCATGGTCGCCGAGACCGGCTGCGACGGCGTCGTGGTGGGGCGGGGCTGCCTTGGGCGGCCGTGGTTGTTCCGCGATCTGGAGAACGCCTTCAACGGCGATTCGTCGCGCGCGAAGCCGTCCCTGGGCGAGGTCGCCGACGTCATGGAACGGCACGCCGGAGGGCTGGCCGCCTGCTTCGACACCGAACGGTACGCGGTGGCCGACTTCCGCAAGCACGTCGGCTGGTACCTCAAGGGCTTCACCGTCGGCTCCGAGCTGCGCCGCGCGATGACCACGGCCGAGTCGCTGGAGGAGCTGCGTACGGCGCTGGCCAAGCTCGACCGCGACCAGCCGTGGCCGCCCAACACCGACACCCCGCGCGGCAAGTCGGGCGAGCGGGACCGGGTGCACCTGCCGGACGGCTGGCTGGACGACCCGTGGGACAGCCACGTGCCCGCCGACGCCGAGTCGGACATCTCCGGCGGCTAGGTGTTCTGTCCTGAGAGGCTGGGTACGCGGTTGGCGGGTGGCCGGCCGCCGAGTGCGGTGCGGCCGCGGTGGTGATGGCGGGTGTGCAGCCATTGCGAGAGTGGTCGTCGACGGCGTTGCATGAAGGGCTTTCTGGTTCAGGGGTAGATGTCGCAGTCCACACCGAACCCGGAAGCCCTTCGTCATGCCACAACGATCAACCCCTGTACCTAACCTCCGTGGTCGGAACAGCTAGTGCGGTCCCGACGCCTCGGTGCCGCACGGCCCGCCGCCCTCGGCGGCCGCGAGCGGGTGGGGCGCGCCCGCCATCGTGAGCGTCGGGTAGTAGGCGGAGATGCGCTCGGCCGAACGGCCCGCGTAATGGAAGATGAGGCTGCGGCGGAAGCGGTCGGCCGTGGCGTTCGGGCCGGAGCCGTGCACGAGGCTGCCGTTGAAGAACAGCACGTCGCCCGGCTCCATGTCGACCGGCACGCGCTCCAGGCCGGGCGGCGGCGGGACGTACTCGCGGGTGAAGGAGATGGACGGGTCCGCGTCCTCCGGGCAGAACAGGTCCATCTTGTGCGTACCGGGCACGACCTCCAAGCCGCCGTTGGCCCGGTCGACGCGGTCCACGGCGATCCAGGCCGCCACGCAGGTGCCCGGCTCGACGCGCAGATAGAAGTTGTCCTGATGCAACGCCTGCCCGCGGGCGCCCGGCGGCTTGAAGTAGAACATGCTCTGGGCTGCTATCGGCTCCTCCTCCAGCAGCTCCCGCAGGACGGCCGCGATCCTGGCGTCCAGGAGATAGCGCAGCGCGACGTCGTTGATCTGGTGCGGGTGCATGATGCGCGGATAGGCCCGCAACCCGTCGTACGGCAGGCCGGGTTCCTGGGGCTTCGGCGAGAAATGACCTGGGACGGGGCCCGCGGCGTGCAAGCGCGTGAACTCCTCCCGCAGCAGATCCGCCTCGTGCGGGGCCAGCAGGCCGCGGATGACGATGTAGCCCTGGTCGTGGAAATCCTTGGTGTCCATGCCTTCGAGCCTAAGAACGCGGGCTGTGGGAGGGTATGCCGGTGAGCGCCGACGACATGTCTGTTCCTGCTGCCGAGCTCGTCATCGTGGGCCACTACGACAAGGGGCCCGGCTATGCCACGCGGCGGCCGTCGGGCTCGCCGAGCTGGCTGCTGATGTGGACACAGGAGGGGGCGGGGCTGGTCGAGCAGGGCGGGGCGGCGCTCACGGCGGGCGCGGGCGACCTCGTGGTGCTGGCCTCACGGGCGGCACACCACTACCGGACGGAGGGGGAGCGCTGGCGGTTCTGGTGGGTGCACTTCCAGCCGAGGCCGTCCTGGGTGACCTGGCTACGCCCCTACGCCCTCTCACCCGGCTGCCACCTCGCCCCCGGCCCCCACCAGCGCACCCCAACCACCCAGCCCACCCTCCCGCCCGGCACCACGCTTGGGCCTGACGCCACTCTCCCGTCCGGCGCCACTCTCGGGCACGGCGACAACCTCGGGCCCCGCACCAACCTCCCGCCCGGCAGCCCGGGAGCGGCGGCGGGTGAACCTCCGCCGGTGTCCGGCCGGATCGAGCGGGCGTTCCTGCGGGCGCATGCCTATGCCCGCTGGAGCGGCCGGGGTGTGCCACCGGAGCCGGGGGAGACGTCCCGGCCGGTGGCCGCCATGGCGGAGCGGGCCCGCGAGCTGGTGCTGGGCGCGGTGGAGGAGATCCTGCTCCTGGCGACAGCCGCCCCGGACGCCTTCGGACCAGAGCTGGGCGACGGCGAGATGGGGCCGGGCGCATGGGGCGCGAGCGCACCGGATGCGGGTGGCGTGAGCGCGCCGGGACCAGGCGGGTTGGGCGGGCCGGGGCCGGGTGGGTCGCGTGGGGTGGGCGGGTTGCGTGGGGTGGGTGTGGATCGGAGGGTGGCGCGGGCACTGGAGTTGATCGCCGCGGAACCGGGCGCCCCGCACACCGTCACGTCGCTGGCGGCGGCCGTGGCGCTGTCGCCGTCCCGCTTCGCCCACGTGTTCGCCGAGCGCACCGGCCGCACCCCCATGCGTGCGGTACGAGCCGCCAGGCTGGCCCACGCCGCCCAGCTCCTGGAAGCCACCGACCTGGACATCGGCCAGGTGGCGGCGGCCTGCGGCTTCGTCAGCCCCTTCCACTTCAGCCGCACCTTCGCCCAGGAGTACGGCCTGCCACCCCGCGCCTACCGCCGGCGCCTGAACTCCTAGAGTTCGACCGGCCCGCCGCTGCGCCAGTACACGTTGCCCTCCCGCGACAACAGATCCGCGTCGACCAGATACCGCCGCAAAGCCGCGTAGTCATCGTGGAAGGCCCGCAACGCCACGTTCACATCTTTCTCCGCGTACCGCACACCCGGCTCGAACACCCGCACGATGTACCGCAGCACCACCAGCCGCTTCTCGTGCTTCATCGGCATCGTCTGCAGCCGCCCCTCCACCAGGAACGTCTGCAGAACCCGCTCCTCCTCGCTCAGCCGCGGCGAGGGCTCGGCCAGCGCCTTCAGCAGCTCACGGAAGCGCTCCGGCCGCGCCCGCCACCGTCCCTCCCCATCCGGTACGGCCAGCCCGCCCGCCCGCAACCTCTCCAGCACCTTCGGGGGAAGCTCGGCGGCACCGGCGTCCAGCACCAGCGCCGAGAAGGCCCGCAGGGTGTCGTCCTGTGCCAGCAACCCGAGAACCCGCTTGACGTCTTCGTCGCTCATTCCCCCTATTTTGAACCATGCTGAAGACGATTCTCGTCGCCTCCGTCATCGCCGGAGCGATCCCCCAAGGCTTCCTGCTGTACGAGAAGGACGCCGCGAAGAAGGACAAGAACCCCGAGACCAGCTGGGCGGTGAGCAAGAAGAAGACCGCCAAGTCCGTCGTGAACCCCTGCGACCGCGCCGCCCTCGGCCAGGCCGGCCGTACCTCCGCGAAGACGATCATCTACACGGCGGTCCCCGACTACTCCAAGTCGGAGCAGGTGATCCTCTACACCGGCGCCGCGTCGGCCGGCGCCGCCCTGGCGGGGATCAAGAGCGCGGCCGCCTCGTGCGGCACGAAGGGCTACCGGTTCTCCGCCCGCGCGGTGAAGCTCGGCGACGCCGCCCTCGCGGTCACCGGCCAGAGCTACTACAAGGGCAAGGCCGCGGTCGGCGGCGAGCGCGCGATCGTGGTCCGCCGGGCGAACGCGCTCATCGTGTACACGCAGGCAGGGGAGTGGGGCAAACCCGCCACGGCCGACTTCGCCCGGCAGACTCAGGACGCCAGGCGCATGCTGGCCAAGGTCTGCCAGATCGCCTCGTGCTGAATGTCTCGATCTTGAGACATTGTCATGACACGACGGCGAACCTCGTGACCGGACACTAGAGGAAGAGGCGTGTGCCGGGGCGCCCTTGCCAGTCCGTCCCGGCGCACGGCTTAACCATCTCCCGCGGTGGCCGGCCCGTCCACCGCCCGAGCCCCCGGGCTCCCGCCGCGGTCGAGCACTCCCCGGAAGAGCACCGTCGCCTGGACGTTGACCGCACCTCCGGCGATCCAACCGCCCACCCGGCCCCCATAGAGCGAACGCGAGCCATACCACGCCTCCGGCGGCACCCCCCGGCGCTGCCGAGCGCAGGGGAGTACCGCACCGCATCAGGGGCGATCCCCGCGCTCGCGTGTCCAGACGCCTTGGCGGGGCGCTGCGACGCGCGTGCTGCGGTCGCGAAGGGCGCGGGCGCGGCCCGCGCTTGCGCGCCGCACCGCGCCTTCGGCGGCGACGAGGGGGCCGCGGGACGGGTTGCGGGCTGTCGTGGGGTCAAGGGGTGGCGGTCGCTGCGGCGGTGGGGCGGTCAGAGGCGGTTCAGGCCCTGCACGTGCAGGACGGCCCGGCCCTCCTCGTCGGAGGCGGTCAGGTCCACCTGGGCGTCGATGCCCCAGTCGCCGTCCCCGGCCGGGTCCTTCACCGTCTGGCGGACCTTCCACAGCCCGCTCTCCTCCTCGATCCGCAGCAGCGCGGGCCCCCGGGCGTCGGCGCCGGTGAGGATCTCCTCGTGGTCGTCGTAGTACGCGTCGAGCGCCGCGGGCCAGTCGACGTCGGGAGCCAGCTCGGCCAGCTCCTCCTCCTTCTCCAGCGCGCACAGCTCCACCAGGCGGAACATCGCGTTGCGCACCAGCACCCGGAACGCGCGCACGTTGGCGGTGACGGGACGGACCTTGGTCTCCAGCTGGTTCTGCGCCTCCAGCGCCTCGGCCGGGTTGGCCAGCTTCTCCCACTCGTCGATCAGCGAGGAGTCGACCTGGCGCACGAGCTCGCCCAGCCATTCGATGAGGTCGACGAGGTCCTCGGTCTTCAGGTGCTCGGGCACGGTGCGCGACAGGGTCCGGTAGGCGTCGGCCAGGTAGCGCAGGACGGTGCCCTCGGAGCGGGCCAGCTCGTAGACCTGGATGTACTCGCTGAACGTCATCGCCCGCTCGTACATGTCACGCACGACCGACTTGGGGCTGACGGTGTAGTCGCCCACCCACGGGTGGCCGCGCCGGTAGGTCTCGTAGGCGCCGAGGAGCAGTGTCTCCAGCGGCATCGGGTACATGACCTCGGTGAGGGCGTCCATGCGCTCCTCGTACTCCATGCCGTCGGCCTTCATCTGCGCGACGGCCTCGCCGCGGGCCTTCTTCAGCTGGGCCGCGAGGATCTGGCGCGGGTCGTCGAGGATGGACTCGACGATGGAGACCATGTCGAGGGCGTAGCTGGGGGAGTCCTGGCCGAGGAGTTCGAAGGCGGCCAGGGCGAAGGTGGACAGCGCCTGGTTGAGGGCGAAGTCCTCCTGCAGCTCGATCGTCAGGCGGGCGCGGCGGCCCTGCTCGTCGGGGTCCTTGAGCTGTTCGACGATGCCGCCGGCCAGCAGGGAGCGGTAGATGGCGATGGCCTGGCTGATGTGCCGGCGCTGCCACTTGCGGTCCTCGTGGTTGTCGGTGAGCAGGTGCTTCATGGCGGCGAAGCAGTCGCCGGGGCGGTTGATGACCGCGAGCAGCATCGCGTTGCTGACCTTGAAGCGGGAGTTGAGCGGCTCGGGCTCGGCGGTCTGGAGCTTCTCGAACGTCTCCTCGCTCCAGCCGACGAAGCCCTCCGGCGGCTTCTTGCGGGCGTAGCCGCGCCGCCGCTTCGGGTCGTCGCCGATCTTGGCCAGCGCCTTGGCGTTCTCGATGTCGTGCTCGGGGGCCTGGCAGGCGACGTAGCCGATGGTGTCGAACCCGGCCCGGCCGGCGCGGCCGGCGATCTGGTGGAACTCGCGGGCGCGCAGCCTGCGCACCTTGTTGCCGTCGTACTTGGACAGGGCGGTGAACAGCACGGTGCGGATCGGCACGTTGACGCCGACGCCGAGGGTGTCGGTGCCGCAGATGACCTTCAGCAGACCGGCCTGGGCCAGGCGCTCGACCAGCCGCCGGTACTTGGGCAGCATGCCGGCGTGGTGGACGCCGATGCCGTGCCGTACCAGGCGCGAGAGGGCACGCCCGAAGCGGGTCGTGAAGCGGAAGCCCCCGATCATGGCCGCGATGGCTTCCTTCTCCGCCTTCGTCGCCATGTTGATGGACATGAGGGACTGGGCCCGTTCCATCGCGGAGGCCTGCGTGAAGTGCACCACGTAGACCGGCGCCTGGCCGGTGGAGAGCATCTCCTCCAGCGTCTCGTGCAGCGGCGTCATCCGGTAGGAGTAGATCAGCGGGACGGGGCGTTCGGCGTGCTTGACGACCGAGGTCGGTTTGCCGGTGCGGCGGGTCAGGTCGCGCTCGAACATCGACACGTCGCCCAGCGTGGCCGACATCAGGATGAACTGGACGTTGGGCAGCTCCAGCAGCGGCACCTGCCAGGCCCAGCCCCGGTCGGGCTCGGCGTAGAAGTGGAACTCGTCCATGACGACCTGGCCGACGTCGGCCGCGGCGCCGTCGCGCAGCGCGAGGTTGGCGAGGATCTCGGCGGTGCAGCAGATGATCGGGGCGCCGGGGTTGACGCTGGCGTCGCCGGTCATCATGCCGACGTTCTCGACGCCGAAGACCTCGCACAGGTCGAAGAACTTCTCCGAGACCAGCGCCTTGATCGGCGCGGTGTAGAACGTGCGGATGTCCCTGGTGAGGGCGGCGAAGTGCGCGCCCGCCGCGACCAGTGACTTGCCGGAGCCGGTCGGGGTGGCGAGGATCACGTTGCTGCCCGAGACGACCTCGATCAGCGCCTCCTCCTGGGCGGGGTAGAGCGTGAGCCCGCGGTCGGCGTTCCAGCCGACGAACGCGTCGAAGATCTCATCGGGCTCGGCGTCGATCTCTTCCGGCAGGCGGTCTACGAGGAGGCTCACCCCCCTATCCTGCCGAATTCCCGGACCTGCTCGAACACCCCCGCCCGGATCCGTCGCAGTTCGGAGCGGATGATTACATAGTGTTATGAGTCGATCGCTTATGGTGGCCGGTGTCCTGGTAGTGGCGTTGAGCGCCTGCGGTACGACCAAACCGCAGCCCTCGCTGCCCGCCGAGCCGCCCGCGGCGGGGGGACAGGCGAACCCGAGCCCGTCCGCCAGCCCGTCGCCCAGCGCTTCGGCCAGTCCCTCCGCGAGCCCGAGCACCCCCGCGTTCATCCCCTCCTACGTGGTGCCCGAGGACAAGGACCTGAGGCCGGCCGAGAAGCTGATGCGCGACCACCACCTGCTCCAGGAGTGGGCCGAGTCGGCCTCCGACGCGTTCATCCCGCCGCGCGACATCCCCCTGAAGGCCGAGCAGTGCGACACCGTCAACGCCTTCTACAGCCCGGAGGATCGGACGATCACCATGTGCTACGAGATGGTGGCGTACCTGCAGAGCCTCTTCGCCGCGCCCGAATCCGGCCAGAGCGCGACGCCCGACCCGCAGGACGTCGACGAGAGCGTCGTGGGCGCGATGAGCGGCATCTACTACCACGAGCTCGGCCACGCCCTCATCGATCTGTACGACCTGCCCTCCACCGGCAGGGAGGAGGACGCCGTCGACCAGCTCTCCGCCCTCGTGCTCATCAGCTCGGCCGAGGACCAGCGGGACTACTCCGAGATCATCAGCACCATCCAGGCGTGGGGCCGGATGTCGCAGCAGGAGGTGTCGCAGCCGCTGGACAAGACCGTCTTCGCCGACGAGCACTCGCTGAGCGTGCAGCGTTATTACAACATGATGTGCTACCTCTACGGCTCCAACCACAACGCCTTCCTGCCGCTGATCGCCGACGGCGCGCTGCCGGTCACGCGGGCGGTGCGCTGTGAGGAGGAGTACGCCAAGATGGCCAAGGCCTGGGCCACCCTCCTGGCCCCGCACATGCGCACCGACCTGCCCGACATATCCCCCAGCCCGAGCCCCAGCCCCAGCCCGAGTCCCACCCCGAGCCCCAGCCCCACCCCGTCCCCCTCGGGCACGCCCGGCTAACTCAGGTCCAGCTGCATCAGCACGGTGTCCAGCCAGCGCCCGTGCTTGAAGCCGACCGCCCGCAGCCGTCCCGCCTCCTGGAAGCCCAGCGCCCGGTGCAGCTTCGCCGAGGCCGGGTCGCCGCCGTCTGCGATCACCGCGATGATCTGGCGCGCCCCGCTGTCCCTGCAGGCCGCGACCAGCGCCTCCAGCAGCGCCCTGCCCAGCCCCCTGCCGGTGAAGCCGGGCGCGAGGTAGACCGTGTCCTCCAGGCTGTGCCGGTAGGCGGGCTTGGGCCGGTACGGCCCCGCGTAGGCGAACCCGCCGACCGCGCCGTCCGCCTCCGCCACCAGGAACGGCAGGCCCGAGGCCGCCTTCGCCCGCCAGAAGCCGGGTTCGGGCGGATTCTCCTCGAAGGTGGCCACGGTGTTGAGCACGTAGTGGGCGTAGATGTCGGCGACGGCGGGCAGATCGGCCTCGGTCACCGGTCGGATGACGCTCATGCCGCCCGATTGTGCCCGAGAACGCCTCACCACCTGGCACGCGGCCCGGTGAGGAGCAGGCCGCCGAGGATCGCCACCGTGCCCAGGACCGGCGCGATGCCGGGGGCGAAGCCGTACACCATGAGCAGGACGAGTCCGACGCCGATCAGCGCCGCGGCCGGGCCCGAGGCGGACCACGACGGCTTGCCGTACGGCAGCGCCGGCGGCTCCTCGAAGCGGGCGAAGCACCGCACCAGCGGCCACATCACCAGCGTCAGCAGCCCGAACCAGATCGGCCACCCCGCCAGCCAGCCGAAGCTGCCCGGAGCCGGCGTGTCGACGCCCAGCACCACCACGACCACCCCGGTCACGGCGAACAACGCCGGCATGTGCCACAGGTACACGGTCATGATCCGCGGCCCCGCCCAGGCCAGCACCTTCCCGGTACGCAGTCGCACCAGCCACGGGCGCAGCAGCATCGCCAGCCCGATCTGCCCGAACGAGACCGCCAGCATGGCGAGCGTGGGCGGCGCCATGTTCGACACCGCGGCGCCCGGCATCCCGATCATGCTGCCCGGGTACGGGCCGAAGGCCACCAGCAGCGCCGCCGCCCCGAATCCGGCGGCCGCCATCAGCGCCGGCCCGCGCAGCCGTCCCTCGGCGTAGAAGAAGCCGAGCTGGTGCACGGCGATCCAGACGAACACGACGTTGGCGTAGCCGAGCGCCTCCACCCCCGAGGAGAACCGGACCACGTCGCTCACGACCGCCCCCGCGGCCAGCACCGCCACGACCCGCCAGCCGAACCGCTCGTGCGCCTTCATCATGAGCGGCGTGATGGTGACCGCGATCAGGTAGACGGCCAGGAACCACAGGAGCTGCCCGGTCAGCCGCGCCCCTGTCTCCAGCGGCTGAGCGGGCACCCCCATCGCGGCCAGCATCTGCGGCAGCGGAATCCACACCGCCGCCAGCGGCAGCAGCGGCCAGGCCAGGCGGCGCAGCCGTACGTTCAGCCACTGCGGCGCGCCGGCGTGGGCGCGGCCGAAGCTGATGGCGTTGGCCGCCCCGCCGGCGAAGAACACCAGCGGCATCACCTGGCTGATCCACGTGACCACCCAGACCCCCGGGGTGGCCAGCGCGTTGCCGGTGGTGAGCCGGCCGCCGTCGTAGCTGAGCACCGGGATCGTCCAGTGCTGCAGCACCACGAGCGCCATGCCGAAGACCCGCAGCAGGTCGATGAAGGTGTCGCGGCGTGCGGGCGCCTGGACGACCCGCCTGGGTGGGTGGTCGAGCAGGACGGTCATGGGGGCCTCGATTCGGTGGATCATTCGGTGGAAAACGCGATGAACCAAGGCTTCCGGCCAGGCGGCCGCGGCACAGTGACGCCCGCCTCCCTCTTCGGGTCAAGATCCCACCACCAGGCTCGGTAGTGCTGGCCCTACCCCCAAAGGCGGGCGTACCCGGTCGTCTCAGCGGGGACGGGGCCGTAGCGTTGACGGCATGCGCTCCCTGATGAGACGAGTCCTCCTGGACTCGCGCTACACCCTGGTCGGCTTCCCGACAGCCGCCATCACGTTCGTGCTGATGGTGGCCGGTCTCGCCGCGGGCGTGGGCACCGCGGTGGTGTGGATCGGGCTGCCGATCCTGGCGGGCACGCTGATGCTGGCCCGCGCCTTCGCGGAGGGCGAGCGCGGCTGGCTGTCGGACGTGCTGGGCCGCCCGCCGGTCCGCCCCCGCTACAAGCCGGCCCCTCCGGGCGCGGGCCGCCTGCGCCGCCTGGTCAACCCGCTGACGGCCGGGCAGTCGTGGCTCGACCTGCTGCACGGCATCCTGAACTTCCCGGTCGCGATCGCGTCGTTCGTGATCACGATCGTGTTCTGGGCCATCCCGATCATGGGACTGACGTATCCGATCTACGGGATCTTCACCTCGCGCATCCCCGGCAACCAGGAACTGCCCGAGCTGCTCGGATTCGGCGACGGCTACGGGGTCAACGTCCTCTTCCACGTCGGCCTGGGCCTGATCGGCGTGGTCCTGCTGCCGTTCGTCACCCGGGGCGCCGCGCTGCTGCGCGCCGCGCTCGGGCGCGTGCTGCTGACCGGCGTCGCCGAACTGCAGGAGCGCATCACGGACCTGTCGGAGTCCCGCTCCGCCGCCGTGTCCGCGGAGGCGAACGCGCTGCGCAAGCTGGAGCGCGACATCCACGACGGGCCGCAGCAGCGCCTGGTCTCGCTCGCGATGGAGCTGTCACGGGCGCAGCGGCAGATGCAGAAGGACCCCGAGGCGGCCCAGGTCACCATCAAGGAGGCCATCAGCGCCACCCGCGAGACCCTCGACGAGCTGCGCGCCCTCTCGCGCGGCATCGCCCCGCCCATCCTGTCCGACCGCGGCCTCGCGCCCGCGCTCGCCGCCCTGGCCGGGCGGTGCACGGTCCCGGTCGACCTCGACGTGCAGACAGTCGAGCGCTACCAGGCCGCCGTCGAGAACGCGATCTACTTCGTCTGCGCGGAGACGCTCACGAACGTCGCCAAGCACAGCCGGGCGCAGAGCTGCACGATCCAGCTGGTCAAGACCGGTGACACGCTCATGCTGATCATCGGCGATGATGGTGTCGGCGGCGCACACGTCGCCAAGGGACACGGTCTCGCCGGACTGGCCGACCGGCTGCGCGCCGTGGACGGCGAGCTGACGGTGCAGTCACCTGACGGCGGGCCGACATTGATCGTGGCGGAGGTTCCGTGCGGGTAGTGGTCGCCGATGACGCGGTGCTGATCAGGGCGGGCCTGGTCAGGCTCCTGGAGGAGTTCGGCTTCGAGGTGGTGGCGACGGTGGGCGACGGTGACGCGCTCGTCGAGGCCGTCGCCGAGCACCGGCCGGACGTGTCGGTGGTGGACGTGCGGATGCCGCCGTCCTTCACCGACGAGGGGCTGCGCGCCGCCGTCGAGGCGCGGCGCCGGGTGCCTGGGGCGCCGGTGCTGATCCTCTCCCAGTACGTGGAGGTCTCCTACGCCGACGACCTGCTCGCCGACGCCCGGGGCGCGGTGGGCTACCTGCTCAAGGACCGGGTCGTCGACGTGGACGAGTTCCTCGAGGGCCTGCGGCGGGTCGCCGCGGGTGGCACGGTGTTCGATCCGCAGGTGGTGTCCCAGTTGATGGTGCGCAGGCGAAGGGACGACCCTCTCGCCCAGCTGACCCCGCGCGAGCGGGAGGTGCTCGGGCTGATGGCCGAGGGCAAGTCGAACCCGGCGATCGGGCGGCAGCTCGTGATCAGCGACGGCGCGGTGGAGAAGCACATCCGCAGCATCTTCGCCAAGCTCGGGCTCTACGCCGAGGACGGTGACCAGCATCGCCGGGTTCTCGCCGTCCTGGCCTATCTGCGTTCCTGACGCGTGGCGTGGGGTTCGCCTGTGGAGGGGTGGCGGGGGGTGCGGGCCGCCCGCCGTACGCGCACAGGGGATTCTGCGCGCCCGCACCAGGCGGGCGCGAGGCGCCGGCCGGTCCGCGCGGCAGTGCGCGCGGACCCTGGCGGCTCGGCTGTCTAGCCGAGCGCGTCGACCAGCTTCTTGCGCTGCTGGGCGCCCAGGCCGCCGAGGCGGCGCTTCTCGTCGACGCCCGCCTCCTCCATCAGCGCCGTCGCCTTGGCCGGGCCGACGCCCTTGACCGCGCGAAGGGCCTGGGAGACCTTGATCTTCTTGGCGATGTCGTCGTCGCGCTCCAGCAGCTGAGCGAACGACAGCTCACCGGCCTTGACCTTGGCGAGCAGGGCGGTGCGGGCGGCGCGAGCCTCCGCTGCCTTCTCCAGCGCTGCCTTGCGCTGCTCAGGGGTAAGGGTAGGAAGTGCCATCGGATTTCTCTCCTCGGGGATTTACGGACTGTTACCCGTAGTGCAGTGGCTAATCATGGCGGATACCAGGGGTTCGTGTTGCGGAAAGTGGCCGCTCAGCCCGTCCGCCAGACTTCGGCGGCGGCTTCGGCGCATGCCACGTCCTGCGCGACCGTCCCTCCGCTGACCCCTATCCCGCCGACCACGCGTTCTTCCTCACCGTAGTCCGCCCAGAGGGGTATGCCACCTCCGAAACAGATGAATCGGTCACCCGCCAGCCCGAAAAGCTCCCCTCCCGGCGCCGTCAGCGGGGCGAGCTCAGCGGTGGACATGCGATGGGCGACCGAGGTGTACGCCTTCCCGGGCGCAAGCACGGGACCTGCGATCTCAGCGCCTTCCATGCGCTGAAACGTCACCAGGTTCCCGCCCGCGTCGACCACCGCGACCGACACCCGGGCCCCTTCCCGCCCCGCCTGCTTCAACGCCGCCTCGCACATGCGTAATGCGATCTCCAGGTTCACGCGACTCTCCCCAGGTCCCGAAATCTCCAGATCCATGTGTACGGCTCGCGCCGACCTCCACGCAAGATCATCGAGCACCAGTTCGGAAGTGTGGTTCATCCCTTGTCGGTGGTTTTCATCACATCGCGGATCTCGGGCGTGTCGCGGCAGGTGACGCTCATTTCCCACAGTGAAATTTTTTAGTATTGTCGCTACATGTCATTGCGGATGGCCCTGCTGACGCTCATCGCCGGAGCGCCACGGAGCGGGTACGACATCGGGCAGGAATTCGACGGCGTCCTCACGTTCGTCTGGCACGCCAAGCCGACACAGGTCTACCCGGAGCTGAAGCGGCTGGCCGCCGAGGGGCTCATCAGGGAGCAGGCCGAGGGGTCGCGGGGGCGGCGGCCGTACGAGATCACCGAGGAGGGGACGCGGGCACTGCGGGAATGGCTCGTGACCACCTCGGCCGACCACGCGCAGCGCAACGAGACCGTGCTGCGCTCGTTCGCGCTGTGGGTGGTCTCGCCGCGGGAGGCGGCGGACTTCCTGCGTGAGGAACTGGAGTACCACCGGGCGAGGCTGCGCGGGCTGCGCGCCCTGCGCAACGGGCTCGACCTGCGGCTCGCGCAGGACCGGGCGGCCCTGCTGGGGGTGGAGGCGGGCGTGCGGCGGCTGGAGGCCATGGTGTCCTGGGCCGAATGGGCCATCGAGACCGTCTCCCACTGGCCCGCGCCGGTCGCGGAGGGACGCTCGTGAACGGGCTCGGGTGGGCGGAGTTCGGCGATCCGGCCGGCCGGCCCGTGGTGTTCGTGCACGGGTACGCCTCGTCGCGGTGGGCCGCGGGGTGGACGCTGTCGGGCGAACGGCTGGTCCGGGAGGGGATCCGGGTGCTCGCGCCGGACCGGCCCGGCTACGGCGGCACGCCGCCGATGCCCCCGGAGCGGTGGACCGCGCAGGTGGCGGCACGGGCCGAGGAGGTGGGCCCGGTGGTGGTGGCCGGCGTCTCCATGGGCGCCTCGGCCGCCCTGCGCCTGGCCGCAACCCGGCCCGACCTGGTGACGGGGGTGGCGCTGCTGTCGGGTATGGCCCCCGTACCGGCTGAAAGGTGGTCGCCCGCGGCCAAGGCCGACGCCTTCTACTGGCGGCTGGCCCGCCGCGCGCCCTGGCTGCTGCGCCGCCTGTGCGCCGTGTCCGCCCGCGCGATGGCGTCGGCCGACGCGAGCGTCATCCCGCGCATCGAACGTGCCCTTCCCGCCGCCGACCTGGAGGTCTTCCGCGCCCGAGCCGGTACGGCCCAGGCCGCCTTCCTGTCCGACGCCAACGAGAGCGGCAGGCAGGGCGGCGACGCCATGGCCGGCGACCTGCTCCGGCACCTGCGCCCCTGGGACGTCGTCGTGGAGGAGGTGAAGACCCCGGTGTGCCTGATCCACGGCGTGGACGACCACAAGGTCCCGGTGTCGCTGGCCCGATCCCTGGCCGCCCGCCTGCCGCGCGTGGAGGCGACGTACCTGCCCGGCGGCCACTTCGCCCCCTTCGCCGACCAGGAAGCCCTCATGGCCGTTCTCGGGGGCGCCAGGTTCTGAGACCCTCCGGGGTCAGGAACGCGTCGAACACCGACTCCATCGCCCCCACCAGCGCCCCGCTCCACCCCAGCTCCGACGGCGTCAGCTCGGGCGGCCGCTCGGCCCGGATCCTCATCAGCCCGGCCAGGTACGCCTCCGACAGCGCCGCCCGTCCCTGCGTGAACAGGTCGACGCCGAGGCCGGACAGGGTGACGATCTCCGGGTCGTGCGCGTTGACCAGGGCGGCGACGCCGCGGCCAAGGGCGCGCGCGCCCGCGTCGACCGCCGCGGCCGCCTCGGGATCGCCCTTCGCCGACCTGGCCAGGATGGCCTGCGCCTGGTCGCGCCCCCTGCCGCCGCCCGCGGCCAGGCCCAGGTGGCGCAGCAGCGCGTTGGCCCCCACCTCCATGGCCCAGCACCCCCGGGCCCCGCACGGGCACGGATCGGTACGCCCGGTCAGCGGCATGTGCCCGAACTCCGCCCCGACACCCGTCGCCCCGCCCAGCGGCCGTCCGCCGACCACCAGCACGCCGCCGAGGTCGAAGTCCACGTGCAGGTGCAATCCCACCCGAACCCCCGCCATCCGCCCCCTGCGCGCCTCGGCCAGCGCCGCGAACGCCGTGTCGTTGCCCACGTGCGGCCCGATGCCCGCGGGGATGCCGGACTCCAGCCCGGCCGCCGCGTCCACGGCGCGCCAGCCCAGGTGGGAGACGTCGACGAGGCGGTCGTCGCGCACCGGTCCCGGGACGGCCAGGCCGATGCCGACGGCGCGGGAGCCGTACCGCCGGAAATGGGTGCGCAGCGCCGCCGCGAGAGGACCGAACGCGCCCTCCGGCGTGCCGTCGTGCGGGCGCGCGGCGAGCGGCGTGATCCGGCCGCCGAGCTCGCCCGCGGCGATCTCCCACCCGTCCTCGCGCAGGTCGGCGGCGAGGGCGACGGGGCCGCACGGGTGCGGTCCCGGGATCTGGGTGGGACGGCCGCGGCCGTGCTCGGCGGAGGGTTCCTCATGCAGGAGCGCGTCCTCGCTCAGGCGGGTGACCAGGACCGACGCGGTGCCGCGGGCGAGGTCGAGGTCCTTGGTGAGCTGTGATCGGGTACGGCTCGCGCCGCAGTCGTGCACCGCGCGCAGCAGCCGCGCCCTGTTGTGCTCACGCAGCTCGACGCTGGTTGTGGCCCCGGTCACGGTTCGCATCTCGTCATTGTGGCGGCCTCCTCGTTCTTATTATGCTCTAGCCGTGAACAAAATGGTGGCGAGGCGTGCGCGGCAGGGTGTGTTCGGACTCTTCTTTCTCAGCGGGCTCGTGGTGGGCGTGTGGGCGGCCGGGCTGCCCTCGCTCAACGACCGGCTCGACCTGGGACCGGCGAAGCTGGGCACCGCGCTCCTGCTGATCTCCCTGGGGGCGCTGGTGTCGATGCTGGTCGCCGGCCCCGTGGTCGACCGGTGGACGAGCCGGCGGGTGTGCTGGTTCGCCGGCCCGCTGTCGGCGCTGGCCCTGCTCGCCCCCGCCGTGGCGCCGTCGTACGGCCTGCTGGCGGTGGCGGCCGTGGTGTTCGGCATCGGGATCGGGGTGGTCGAGGTCGGCATCAACGCCCACTCCGTCGAGGTCGAGCGCGTGTACGGCCGGCCGATCATCTCCGCCTTCCACGGCACCTGGAGCCTGGGCGGCGCGGCGGCCGGCCTGATCACGTCGCTGGTGCTGAAGCTGGGTGTGAGCGGGCAGGCGCTGCTGGTGGCCACCGCCCTGATCGTGCCCTTCCTGTACCTGCCCGCCGTGATGCGGCTGCTGCCGTCCGCGCCGCCCGCCTCCCCCGAGGGTGGTACGGCCCCCGCCCCCGGCAAGGCGGTCGGGCTGCGGTGGGGACTGATCGCGCTGCTGGGGCTTGCGGCGTTCGCCGGACACCTGAGCGAGGGCGCGGCCATCGACTGGGCCGCCCTGCACGCCCGCTGGATCCTGGGCACGGACCCGGCCGCCGCGCCGCTGGCCTACACGATCTTCGCGGTGGCGATGACGACGGTGCGACTGCTGGGCGACCCGATCCGGGCGCGGCTGGGATCTGTGCTGACCATTCGGCTGGCAGGCGTGCTGGCCACGTGCGGGTACGTGCTCGTGCTCTGCGCGCCCCTCGTCGAGGGTGTGGCGCAGGTGGTGGTCGCGTGGACCGGGTGGGCGCTGGCGGGCGTCGGGCTGGCCACCGTGGTACCGGTCATCTTCAGCGCGGTGGGGGCCGCGGGTGGGCCGGTGGGCAAGGCGTTGTCGCTGGTCACCGCCTTTGGTTACTCGGGGTTGCTGATCGGGCCAGCGGTGCTGGGGTTCGTGGCCGAGGCGTCTTCCTTGCCGGTGGCGCTGGTGATCCCGGCGGCGTTGGCGGCGGTGGTCGCCTTGGCCGGCAGCCCCTCCATCCGAGCCCTCACCACCCGCCCCACCCCCACCCCCGTCCCCGCCCGCGACTAGCCTCCACACCTGGGTGATGGCGCCTGGGTAGTGGCGCTTGGGTGGCCGGGCTCGGCGCGCGTTGCGCCGGTCGCGTCCGTGCCACCTCCCGCCGCACCGGCGCCCAAGGGCGTGGTCAGGTGGCCGAGGGCCTGTGCGTGCCCGTCCTGTGCTCCGAGGCGTGCCCCTGTGCCCGGAGGGTGGCGGACGTCGGGTGGTTGCGGTGGTGGTGCGGGTGGGTTACGGAAAGTCGGGTTGGGCTACTGGTGGGGTGACAAAGGGTCAAATAGGGGATGACCTGGTGTTATTCTATCGTGACTTGACCCCAAGGTTACGGACGGGTTTCATGAGGCCAACTCAGTAAACGTTTACAGATGGCTTTCTGTCACCGTTTACCCCCATGGAAGGAAAGCCTTGGCCGACGGACCCACGATCAACACGATCGCCGAGCGTGCGGGCGTCTCGATCGCCTCCGTCTCGCGGGTCCTGAACGGCCTGCCGACCCGCCAGGAAACCATCCGCAAGGTCCTGGCCGCCGCCGAGGAACTCGGGTACGTGCGCAACGCCGTGGCCCGCAGCCTCAAGTCGCGGCGCACCAACCAGGTCGCCTTCGCCATGGCCGACATCGGCAACCCGGTCTACCTGGCCATGGTCCGCCAGATCCAGCCGGTGCTCAAGGCGGCCGGCTACCGGCTCGTACTCCACTCCACCGACGCCATCGCCGCCGACGAGATCGACGTGCTGCACAGCCTCGGCGAGCGCTACGTCGACGGCCTCATCATGAGCCCCCTGCGCGTCACGGACGCGCACCTGGAGACGCTCAAGGCCGCCCGCGCCCCCGTCGTGATCATCGGTTCGGCTCCGGACGGCACCCGGGTCGACAACGTACGCGCCGACTCGCGCACCGGCGTCCGGCTCGCGCTCGACCACCTGCACGCGCTCGGCCGCCGCCGGATCGCGCTGGTCAACGGGCCTCTCGACACCGTGCCCGGCGCGTCCCGCGGGGCCGCGTACACGGAGGCGCTGGAGGAGCTCGGCCTGCCGTACGACGAAGGGCTGGTCGAGATCGGCGACTTCTACCGGGCGGACGGCGCGCGGGCGGTGGCCGCGCTGCTGGCCCGGCGGCCCGACCTCGACGCGCTCATGTGCGCCAACGACCTCATCGCGCTCGGCGCGCTCGACGTGCTGCGCGCCGTGGGGCGGCGGGTGCCCGAGGACGTGGCCGTGGTCGGCATGGACGACACCGAACTGGCCGCCGCCTCCTACCCGTCGCTGACCAGCGTCTCGCTGGGCTCGGCCGAACGTGGCAAGGCCGCCGTCGAACTGCTGCTCGACCGGCTGCAGCGCGGCGACCGCGAGCCGCGCCTGGTGACGGTGCCGCCGCGCCTCGTGGTGCGCGCCTCGACCTCGGGTGAGGAGCCCGCGCTGCCGTACGACCTCACGACCAATACGCCGTACGACCTCACGACCCAACCACCGGGAGCCCTGGCGGGGGCGGTTCCCGGCGACAAGAGCTCGGCACACGAGGGAGGCGCCGGATGACGGCGACCGCGACCAGACCGGCGCCACCCCGACCGCGCTCGCGGCGCGGCGGTGGCGGCACGCGCCGCAACCGCGAGATGTGGGTGCTGATGTTGCCGGCGCTGGTGCCGGTCCTGCTGTTCAGCGTGGGACCGCTGCTGTACGGCGTGGGCCTGGCCTTCACCGACGCCCGCGCCACCAGGAACCGGGACATCAGCTTTACCGGTCTGGAAAACGTTTACGAACTGTTCGGCGACGCCGACTTCTGGTCCTCGTTCAAGATCGGCCTGATCTGGTCGGTGTCGGTGACGGTGCTGCAGTTCCTGGCCGCGCTCGGCCTGGCGCTGCTGCTCAACCAGAACCTCAGGTTCAGGGGCGTGGCCAGGGTGCTGGCCGTGGTGCCCTGGGCGATGCCGCCCGTGGTCATCGGCCTCATGTGGAAGCTCGTCTACCACCCCGACGCCGGAATCCTCAACAGCATGCTCGGCACGGACGTCAACTGGCTGGCCGACTTCTCGCTCGCGCTGCCCGCGATCATCGTGGTCGGCGTCTGGACGGGCATGCCGCAGACGACGGTGGTGCTGCTGGCGGGCCTGCAGAGCGTGCCGAAGGAGCTGTACGAGGCGGTCGAGGTCGACGGCGCCGGCCGCTGGCGGCGCTTCTGGAACATCACGCTCCCGCAGCTGCGCCCGGTCATCGTGGCCATCACCTCGCTCGACTTCGTGTGGAACATCAACCAGTTCGGCCTGGTCTACGTGCTCACGGCCGGTGGACCGGGCGGTCAGACAAGGCTGCCGATGCTGTTCGCCTACGAGGAGGCGTTCCGCTACCGCTTCTTCGGCTACGCCTCCATGCTCGGCGTCGCGTTCGCGATCGTCGTGCTCGCGGTGCTCGGCCTGTACCTGTGGCGTCAGATGAAGGAGGCCAAGTGAAGCGCCTGCCGAGCTACGCGGCCCTGCTCGCCTACATCGTCTTCCTGGCCTTCCCGCTGGTCTGGCTGCTGTCGACGGCGCTGAAGACGCCGCAGGAGATGGCCCAGCTGGACCCCACGTGGATCCCGCGCGAGCCGACGCTGACCAACTTCTCCGACGCCTTCGGCGAGCAGGACCTGACCGGCGCCGCCCTGCGCAGCCTGGTCGTCGCGGTCTTCAGCAGCTTCATCACCGTGCTGATCTCGCTGCCCGCGGCGTACGCCATGGCCCGCTACCGCAGCCTGGTCAACCGGGTGGCGATCGGGTGGGTGCTGGTCAGTCAGGTCTTCCCGTTCATCCTGATCATCATCCCGCTGTTCATGGTGCTGCGTGAGCTGGAGCTGGTGAACACGCTGCCCGGCCTGGTGGTCGTGCACGTGACGTTCACGCTGCCGTTCGCGCTGTGGATGCTCCAGGGATACGTGCGGGCGGTGCCTCCGGAGCTGGAGGAGGCCGCGTCCGTGGACGGCGCCGGCCGCCTGCGCGCGCTGGTCAGCGTCGTCGCCCCGCTGCTCGCCCCCGGTGTGGTGGCGACCTTGCTCTTCTCGTTCATCTCCTCATGGAACGAGTTTCTGTTCGCGCTCGTGATCCTTCAGGACCCCGACGTGATGACCCTTCCGCTGACGCTGGTGCGCTTCACCGGCCCGGAGGGGGTGGCCAGGCTCGGACCGCTGGCCGCGGCGTCGCTCATGGCGACGATCCCGAGCCTGATCTTCTTCGCAATCATTCAGCGGCGATTGAGGTCCGGCCTGATGGCCGGCGCCGTCAAGGGCTAGGAGGCTCATATGCGAATCAAGTCCGCTCTGGCGGCAGCGGCGCTCGTCGCTGTGGCCGCGGCCGGCTGCGGAAGCGGCGGCAGCGGCGACAAGGGCGAGGCGGCCAAGCCCGGCGAGCCGGTCAAGCTGAACTTCCTCAGCCTCGCCTGGCAGAAGGAGTCCCTCGCGGCGAACAAGGAACTCGTCGAGGAGTGGAACAAGGCCAACCCCACCATCCAGGTCACCTACGTCCAGGGCAGCTGGGACAACGTCAACGACCAGCTCGTGACCCAGTTCGCCGGCGGCACCGCCCCCGACGTCATCCACAACGACTCCCCGGCGCTGTCGGGCTTCGCCGCCGACGGCTACCTGCTCGACCTCAAGGACAAGATCCCGGCCGAGCTGAAGAGCGACATCCCGCAGGCCTCGTGGGACACCACGACGTTCGACGACGGCAAGGGCAACCAGGGCGTGTACGGCGTGCCGTTCCTGCAGGAGTCGCAGGTCATCATCGCCAACAAGAAGCTCCTCGACGAGGCCAAGGTGCGCATCCCCACCGCGGACAGCCCGTGGACGTGGGAGGAGTTCTCCGAGGCGGCCAAGAAGATGACCAAGGGCGGCAACTTCGGCGTCGCCTGGCCGATGAAGTCCCCGGTCAACAAGACGCTGAACCTGGCGCTCAACTTCGGCGGCAAGTTCTTCGAGACCGGAGCCGACGGCAAGACCACCGTCAAGGTCGGCCCCGAGGAGCGCGAGGTGCTCCAGCGCATCCACGACCAGCTCTGGAAGGACAAGTCGGCCGACCCGGCGGCGCTCGGGCAGGGCACCGCCGACCCGCTCCCGGCCTTCTACAAGGGCAAGTTCGCGCTGCTGCCGGTCGGCGTCTACCTGCGCCAGCAGGTCGTCGAGCAGGCGCCGGAAGGCTTCGAGTGGGTGACGCTTCCCGGCCCGAAGGGCACCACGACCGAGCAGGGCGCCGTCTCCCAGACGCTCTCGGTCGCCCAGGACAGCAAGAACCCGGACGCGGCGCTGAAGTTCATCTCGTTCTTCCTCAACGGCAAGAACCAGGCCAAGCTCGCCAAGGGCGACTGGCTGCTGCCCACCTCGCAGGCCGCCGCCGCCGACCCGTCCATGACCACGAAGGAGAACGGCTGGGACGTGGCGACCGCGTCCGGCAAGAGCCTCGTGGTGGCGCCCTTCCTCAAGGTGAAGGGCTTCGACGAGTGGAAGAGCAAGGTGGCCACGCCGGTGCTCCAGCAGTACTTCGCCAACAAGATCAGCCTCGACGAGGCGGTGAACAAGCTGGTCACCGACGGCAACTCCGTGCTGGAGCGGTACCAGAAGTGAACCATCGCGACAGGGCCCGCGGGTGTCTGCTCGGCCTCGCGGCCGGGGACGCCCTCGGGGCCCCTGCGGAGAACATGACCCCCGAGCAGATCACCGCCCGGTGGGGCCGCCTCACGGAGATCGAGGGCGGCGGCACCGACGACACCGAGTACGCCGTCTTCGCCGCATCCCTGCTGCTGCGCCACGGGCACGCGCTCACCCCGGCCGACGTGGCCGCCGCCTACCGCTCCGAGATCATCCCGCTGGTGACCGGGCCGATGCGCGGGGCGGGGTTCTCCGAGCTGGGAACGGTGCAGGCGCTGCGGCGCGGGCTCGAACCGCCGCTGACCGGCCGCGTGCACGCGCACGGCTGGTCGGACGGGCTGGCCATGCGGGCGGCGCCGTACGGGATCTTCTGCCCGGGAGATCCCGCCGAGGCGGCGCGGCTGGTCGAGCAGGACGGGCTGGTGAGCGGCGACGGCGAGGGCATACTCGGCGGCCGCGCGGTCGCCGGCGCGGTGGCCGCGGCGATGGCGGGCGCGCGGCCGCGGGAGGTCGCGGACGCCGCGCTCGCGGTGATCCCCGCCGACTCGTGGACGGCGCGCGCGATCGTGCGGGTTCGCGACGTGCTGGGCGACCTGTCCGGTACGGCCGGCGACCTCGGTCCCCGGCTGCACGAAGCCGTCGTGGTCCGGCACTACCCCTGGACCGACGTCGCCCCGGAGGCCGTCGCCCTGGCGCTGGCCGCGTTCCTGGCCGGCGAGGGCGACGTCGAGGCCTCGGTGACGTTCGGCGTCGGCCTGGGCAGGGACGCCGACACGATCGGCGCCATCGCCGGCGCCATGTCCGGCGCCTTCCAGGGCGAGGCGGGCGTGCCCAGGCGATGGGCCGAGCGCATCGGGCCCGCCACCGGGAAATGCCTGCCCGTCGTGAAGGGCAGACACGTGCTTGACGTCGCCGACGAACTGGCGAAAGGACGCTGAACATCGATGTCGGGGGACAGGATCAGGGGAGCCTTCATCGGGCTCGCCGTGGGGGACGCCGCCGGGTGGCCCGCCGCGCGCCACAGGTCGGCGCTGCACGCGCCGTGGAGCAGGCGGCTGCACCGCGAGCTCGACCTCTTCGCCGAGGAGCACCGGATCACGACGCTGCCGGTGCCGTTCGCGCTGAACCAGCCGACCGCGCCGCTGGCGCTCGGCCCGTCGGACGACGCCGAATGGCTGGCGTGGACCGTTCTCACGCTGCGCCGCCCGCGGGCCGAGGCGTTTCGCGAACTGGCCGGCCGGGACGACGTCCGGGCCCGGATCTCGGTGGCGAGCGCGCTGGACAACCTGGCCAAGGGCGTCGAACCGCCCGCCAGCGGCCACGACAACCCGCACTTCTTCGACGACGCCGCCGCGATCAGGGCGGTGGCCTTCGGCGCGGCCGGGCTCGACCCGGCCGAGGACGCCCGGGTGACCAACGCCGGTGACGGCGTTCTCGGCGCCCAGGCGGTCGCGGCGGCGATCGAGGCCGCCGTCGGCGGCGCGCCGGTCGCGGAGGCGGTCGAGGCGGCGCTGGCCGTCCTGCCGGAGGACACCGCGATCGGGTACAACGCGCGGCTGGCCGTACAGGCGGGCAGGAAGGCGGGCGAGGCGTTCGGCGCCGTGCCCGCGCTGGACGCGGCGCTGCTCGACCACGTCTACAGCTACGCGGTCGGTGCGGCGCAGACCGTGCCGATCGCGCTCGCGCTGGCCGAGGCGTCGGGCGGCGCCGTTGGACCGGCCGTGTCCGCGGCGGCGTGCCTGGCCGCCACCGCGGACTCCGCGCCCGCGCTCGCGGGCGCGATCACCGGCGCGTGCGGGGGGTACGGCGCGATCCCGGAGGGGTGGATCGCGCCGGTTCGCACGCTCGCCGGTTGCTGCTTGCCAGAACTGGCGGGCAGGGATCTCCTGGAACTCACGGAAGGACTGACATGACGCCGCTTGAGGACAAAGCCACTGGCTGCGTGGCGGGGGCCGCGGTGGGTGACGCTCTGGGCGGCGCCACGGAAGGCTGGACTCCCGAGCAGATCACCACACGGTACGGCGGGCCGGTCGAGGGCATCGTGCCGCCGTACAACGAGGACTGGCGCAACGCCCGCCCGATCGCCCCGTACCACAAGGGCGACGGCCACATCACCGACGACACCCTGATGACGCACGCGCTGATCCGCGTGTACGAGAAGGCCGGCCGCCACCTCGACGCGTACGCGATGGCCGAGCACTTCGTGCCGGAGCTGATGGGCGAGCGCGTGTGGATCCCCGAGCTGGAGGCCGAGGCGCTGCCGCTGCAGCGGATCTTCCTGGCCGAGAAGTGGATCGTGGCCCGCCTGCACTACGGCCACGCCGACCCGCGCGAGGCCGGTGTGGGCAACATCGTGAACTGCGGCGCCGCCATGTACGTCGCCCCGGTCGGCGTCGTCAACGCCGGCGACCCGGACGCCGCCTACGCCGAGGCGATCGACCTGACCGGCGCCCACCAGTCCAGCTACGGCCGCGAGGCGGCCGGCGTCATGGCCGCCGCGGTCGCCGAGGCCATGCGGCCGGGCGCCACCGTGGACAGCGTGATCGCCACCTCGATCCGCCTGGCCAAGGACGGCACCCGCGCCGCCATCGAGGCCGTGTGCGGCGCCGCGGTGGATCTCGGGCACTGGGACGGCTCGTTCGAGAAGCTGCGCGCCGCCATGCGGCCCTACGACACCGTCGCCGACACCTACCGCGACCAGGGACTCGGGGCGCGCCGGCCGAGCCGGGTGCACAGCATCGAGGAGCTGCCGCTGGCGCTGGCCTTCCTGGTGATCGCCAAGGGCGACTTCAGGGAGACCGTGCTCGGCGGAGTGAACTACGGGCGCGACGCCGACTCGATCGCCTCCATGGGCGGGGCGATCGCGGGCGCGCTCGGCGGGCTCGACGGCGTCCCCGCCGCGTGGGTCGAGGCGGTCGGCACGGCCAGCCGTACCGACATCGTGACGCCGGGCCGGGCGATCGCCCGGGTCGCCACCGGCATCCACACCGCCGACCTGGCCCGCAGGCGCGCCCACGAGGACGCCTTCGCCGAGCTGGCGGGCGAATGATCCGCCTCACCTGGGTACAGCCGGAGGACCTGATCGGGCACGAGCTCCGGCAGGCGGAGGAGGACGGGCGGGCCGCCGCCCACCCCGCCCAGCTCACCCGCATCACCGGTGAGTGGCACGCGGCGGGCGGGCACGACGCCCCGCCGCGCGCCGGCGCCTCCGAGCCTCGGGCGGCGCGGCTGCGCGGGCTGGCCGGCGACCTGATGGACCAGCTCGCCGCGCTCACCTCGCCGCTGGAGGAGCCCGGCGAGCTGACCGACATCATCGCCGCCTGCCCCGCCTGGCCCGCACCGCGGCCCGCCGAACCCGACCCGGCGCGCCTGCTGGCCGCCTGGCAGGGACGGGCCGCCGGGTGCGTGCTCGGCAAGCCGGTGGAGAAGATCCCGCGCGCGGGCATCAGGGAGATCGCCGAGGCCACCGGGAACTGGCCGATCCGGGGCTGGTTCACCGCGAAGGGCCTGCCCGCCGAGGTGGCCGGGCGGTGGCCGTGGAACCGGCGCAGCGCCGTCAACTCGCTGGCCGAGAACATCGACGGCGTCCCCGAGGACGACGACCTCAACTACCCGCTGCTCGCGCTCACCGTCCTGGAACGGCACGGCCACGGGTTCACCACCGACGATGTCGCCAAGCTGTGGCTGGACGAGCTGCCCGCCGGCCGTACCTTCACCGCCGAACGCGTCGCCTACCGCAACCTGCTCGACGGCCTGGAACCACCGGACACCGCCGCCCACCGCAACCCGTTCCGCGAGTGGATCGGCGCCTTCATCAGGGCCGACGTCTACGGATGGGTGAATCCGGGCGACCCGGCGATGGCCGCGATCCACGCCTACCGCGACGCCCGCCTGACCCACACCGCCAACGGGCTCTACGGCGCGATGTTCGTCGCCGCCATGTGCGCCCGCGCCCTGGTGAGCGCGGACGCCGAGGACGTCGTGGAGACGGGCCTGTCCGTCGTGCCCGCGCGCTCCCGCCTGCATCACGCGGTACGGCGGGCCGTCGAGTCGGCCCGCGCGGCCGGCGACTTCGAGCAGGTCGTGGACGGCCTGTACGAGCGCCACGGCGGCCTGCACTGGGTGCACACGATCAACAACGCCGCCCTGACCGCCGCCGCCCTGGTCCACAGCCGTGGCGACTTCACCCGGGCCATCGCCGGGGCCGTCGCCGGCGGCTGGGACACGGACTCGGCCGGCGCCACCGTCGGCTCGATCGCCGGCGCGCTGGCCGGCCGGGTACCCGAGCAGTGGCTCATGCGCGACCGCCTGTCCACCAGCCTCACCGGCTTCGACGGAGTGGGGCTGGCAGAGCTGGCCCGCCGAACGCAGGAGATGATGAAGGCATGATCTCGGTCTTCGGTAGTGCGAACATGGACCTGGTCGCGTATGTGGCGCAGGCTCCCAAAACCGGGGAGACCGTCACCGGGCGCGCCTTTCGTACGGTCCCCGGTGGTAAGGGGGCCAACCAGGCCATCGCCGCGGCGCGTGCGGGTGGCCGGGTGGCGTTCCTGGGGGCGGTGGGCGACGACGGGTTCGGGGCCGAGATGCGGGCCACGCTCGCCGAGGCCGGGGTGGATGTCAGGGGGCTGCGGCAGGTGCCCGGCTCCAGCGGCATCGCGCACATCGTGGTCGACGACGACGGGGGCAACTCGATCATCGTGGTTCCCGGCGCCAACGGCGCCGTCGGCGGGCCCTCGGGCGACGACCTTGCCGTGATCGCCGGGTCGCGGGCGTTGCTGCTGCAGCTCGAACTGCCCATGGAGGCGGTGATCGGGGCCGCCCAGGCGGCTCAGGTGTCCGGCGCGCCGGTCGTCCTCACCCCGGCGCCCGCGCGGCCGCTGCCGGACGAGCTCCTGGACGCCGTCACCCTGATCGTCCCGAACGAGCACGAGGCCGCCGCCATCACCGGCGCCTCCGGGGCGGAAGAGGCGCTCGACGCGCTTCTGAAGCGGGTGCCCGAGGCGGTGATCACGCTGGGGGCGGCCGGCGCGCTGTACGGTTCGCGCTCGGGCGAGCGGCTGCGGGTGGCGGCGGTGCCGGTGAAGGCGGTGGACACCACGGCGGCGGGGGACACGTTCGTGGGTGCGCTGGCGGTGGCCCGGGGGGAGGGGCTGGCTCCGGCCGAGGCGTTGCGGTTCGCGTCGGCGGCGGCCGCTCTGTCGGTGCAGCGGGAAGGGGCCAGTACCTCGATGCCGGCCCGTGCCGAGATCGACGCCTTTCTGCGCGGCTGAATCCCTTCAGGGGCGGGGGGAGCGGGTCGGGAGGCCGGCGGCGATCCAGGCCGACACCTCCTCGACGAGGCCGGGGTCCACGGGCTTGGCGTACTGCCTGCCGTACGTGCTCTGTGAGGCGGGGCCGGGGTCGCGGCGCAGCAGGTGCGTGAGGTCGGGCAGGCGGCGGACCTCGGCGGGGCCCGGGACCACCGAGGCGAGTACGTCGAGGTCGTCGGGGCTGACCTGCACGTCCTTGGCCCCCGTGACGGCCGGCAGGGGCACGCGGACCTCGGCGAGGTCCTTCTTGGGGTCGTAGGTGAGGAACTCGCGCATCGACCGCGCCGGGACCTTGAAGCCGTAGAGCCGCGCCACGTCGCCCTTCGTGGCCTTGATCCTGGCCGTCAGCTTCGCTGCCACGCCGCGCATCGTGCGCCGCCCGAGCAGCAGCGCGATGAGCCGCATCGGCCATGACAGGCCCTCGGCGTCCTTGAGTCCGGCGAACCACAGGAGCGTCTCCTCGCCGGTCATGGTGTGGCCGGAGATCATCACCACGGCCGCGGCGCCTTCGTGCGCGCCGAGCGCCGCGGCGTGCAGTGCGCCCTCGCTGTAGCCGATGGCGCCGACGGCGCCGATCTCCGGGAGTTCGGCGAGCTGGCGCAGGGCCGCGGCGGCGTCGGCGCGGTGCTGGTAGATGCCGGTCGCCTGCCAGTCGCCCGGGGTCGCGCCGACGCCGCGGCGGTCGTAGCGGTAGGAGGCGACGCCCTTGGCGGCCAGCGCGGCCGCGAGTGGCCCGCCCAGTTCGATGCGGCCCTTGCCGAGGGCCGCCCTGGTTCCCCACCTGGGGAACGAGCCGGCGCCCGGACGGCGCCGCTACCTCATCAGCCCGATCCAGTTTCCGCTGGAGGACTGAGGAGCCCGTCAGGAGGCCAGGTGGTGGGCGCAGTCGTCGCGGTAGCGCAGGGTGATCTCGCGGATGCGGGCCGGGTTCTCGGTCACCGCGCGGGACACCGAGGGGATGACGGCCTGCCGTACCCCGGCGAACAGGCGCGCGAGGTCGGACGGAGAGGCGCCCTGGGCGCCCAGGCCCGGTGCGAGGATGGGGCCGTTCAGCCGGGAGAGGTCGAAGCCGGGGTCGGCGACCGTGGCGCCGACCACCACGCCGATCGAGCCCAGCGGGGTCGCGCCCTGGTTCAGGCCGGAGACCGCGTCGAAGATCTGGCCGGCCACGAGCGACTGCAGCCGCTCGGCCTGCGGGTTGGAGGTGCGGGCCAGGATGAACAGGCCGGCGTCGTTGGTGTGGGCCTGGCGGATCGCGGGGGCCAGGGAGGCCAGGCCCAGGTACGGGCTGACCGTCAGGGCGTCGGCGGCCAGGGGGCTGCCGGGGTCGAGATACGCCTCGGCGTACGCGATCATGGTGGACTCCACGTCGCCCCGCTTCGCGTCCAGGATGACCAGCGGGCCTGCGGCGCGCAGGTCGCGGACCGTGCGCTCCAGCACCGCCACCCCGCGGCTGCCCCAGCGCTCGTAGAAGGCCGACTGCGGCTTGACCACGGCCGCGACGTCGGAGATCTCCTCCACGACCGTGCGGCTGAACTTCTCCAGGCCCGCGGGTGAGTCGTCCAGGCCCCAGGCGAGCAGTTGCGCGGGGCTCGGGTCGATGCCGACGCACAGAGGTCCGTATTTATCCAGTCTGGAGCGCAGGCGCGCCCCGAACGTCTCTTCCATCACAGTGACCCCCCTTACGCGCCGCAGCCTAACCGGTTCGTGGCGCGGGCAGAACGGAATAGACGACCACGGTATGAGTCGGGGGGTAGGGCCCCGGCCGGATGCGGGGGCCCGCTCGTGGGTAGGTCGCAGGCATGTACGAGATCGCCAGCCGGACCCTCACCCTGCGCACCATGCCGCCCAGGGAGGTGACGATCACGGTCGGCCTGCCGTACGAGGAGCCGACGGGGGAGTGGTCGTGCCCCTACCGGATCGACGGCCTGGACGGATGGGAACACGAGCGCAAGGTCACCGAGGCGGACGCGGTGAAGGTCGTGGAGATGGTGCTCGGGGTCCTGCGCACGGCGGTGGCCAACTCGCCGGAGGGCCGCGAGGGCCTGCTGTCCTGGGACGAGGAACCGTCCGGCCCGAGGACCGTCTACCTGAGGCTGGACCAGGAGGTCAACGCGGCCTACATCGCGATGAAGCGGGAGATCGCCCCGGGCGAGGCGGTACGGCAGGCGGTCGCGGACGACGTGGTCCTCGACTTCGGCGAGTCGGGCGAACTGCTGGGCGTCGAACTCCTGAACGCCGACACCGCCCTGCCCTCCGAGATGCGCGCCTGACGCCCCGGTCTCAGCGGAGTGCGTTGGCCATGGCCACGGCGGTGGTGCGCCAGATGGGGGTGGCGGGGTCGATCACCGCGAAGTGGTCGCCGGACATCTCCAGGTACGTGAGGTCGTCGCCGGACTCCTTGGCGGCTCTGGCATAGCGGCGGCTGAAGTCGACCAGGTCCAGATCGTCGCCCGAGCCTTGGACCACCAGCTGGCGTACCTTCAGGGGGAGCCTGGCCAGGGGGCTGGCCTGGCCGTACACCTGGGTGTCCGGCCCCAGGGCGGAGGCCACCGCGCCCGAGCTCAGCCACCGGCGCCCGGCCTCCACGACGTCCAGGACGCCCGCCAGGGAGACGGCCAGCGCCACCCTCGCGCCGTCGGCCGCCGCGCGCAGTGCCAGCTGGGCGCCGGCGGAGTGCCCGGCCACCGCCACCCGGCCCAGGTCCAGGGCCGGTTCCGCGGCGCCGGCCAGGGCGCCGACGCCCGCCGCCACGTCCGCGGTCGTGGCCTGCCAGCCGTGGAGGTCGGGGCGGCGGTACTCCAGGTTCCACACCGCGAACCCGCGCCCGACCAGGTCGGCGGCGAGCGGCTCCATGAGGTCGGCGGCCCAGATCGAACGCCAGTAGCCCCCGTGCACCAGCACGATCACCGCAAGCCCGCCGGAGGACGCGACGGCGGCGGGCGGGAGGTAGAGGTCGGCCCACTGGTCGGGGTGGGGGCCGTAGGGGACGCGGCGGGCGCTGTGGCGAGTGCGGTGCACGGCGTGCCTGATCGCCCACGCCAGGCCGTCCACGCCGCGTCCGTGCAGGTGGCGGGCGTCCTTGCCGGGACTCACCCGGTCGTCGCGCGTGAGGTCCAGCCAGACGACCGGGCCCACCGGCTCGCTCATGAGGGCCCGCGCCGCCGGATCCGGTCCGGGGATGATCACCGGGATGCCGCCGTCGGGGCGCAGTTCGCCGACGGTGCGGGCGTACCTGATGTGCCCCTTCACCCCCAAGGCCGCGAACTCGCGCTCGGCGACCTCCGACAGAAGGGTGGGATCGGCGACGACCCCCGGCCCCACGACCACGCGCACGTCACTCACGAGTCCGACAGTACTTGTTCACATACGCGACATGCGAGGGCTGAACGCCCATACCGCCAGCCACACGCTGAGCCCGAAAATCGCCAGCGCCAGCGGCACGTGCACCGCCGTGGCCCCCGACCCGCCGGTCATCGACTGCGCGAACCCCAGCAGCAGGATCGCCACCCCCACCAGCGCCGGCCAGCCCGCGCCGCGTCCCGGCTTCCACGCGAGTACCCCGGTGATCGCCACCAGCAGCCCCGCGACGTGCACGGCGCCCGCGCCCATGCCGTGGGCGGCGGTACCGGCGCCGCTGAGCAGCTGGCCGGCCGTGACCCCCTGGGCCAGGACCGCGAGAGCGTTGAGCACGATGGCGGCCTTGAAGGCGGTCCTGAGCCCGCCGCGCTCCTTGACGACCTGCTGGGTGACCACGGGGTTCTCCTTCGATCTCGGCTGAGGCCACCAGACTCGCGGGTCCCGCGCCGCCGGGCATCCGCCCGGTGTCGCGATCGTCCGTACTACAGATGGGGTACGCGGGGCTCAGCCGTACAGGCGTTCCAGGACGGCGGCGACACCGTCCTCGTCGTTGGACAGGGTGCGGCGCTCGATCGATTCCAGGAGGAGGGGGTGGGCGTTGCCCATCGCGTAGCCGTGGCCGGCGTAGGCGAGGACGGCCAGGTCGTTCGGCATGTCGCCGAAGGCCACCACGTCGGCGGCGTCCACACCGCGGGCCCTGCACACGCGGGCCAGGGCGGCCGCCTTGTCGACGCCGGTGGCGCTGATCTCCAGCAGGCTCCGGCCGCCGGAGTGGGTGATGGTGACCTGGTCCCGCACCGCGGCCGCGGCCAGGCTCGCCAGCTCGTCCACCGGATGACCGGCCGCCCAGGCCAGCAGCTTGGCCACCGGCTCGCCCGCGTCGCAGACAGAGGGGACGTCGCGGTAGAAGTCAAGCTCTTCGGGGATACGCCGGGAGTAGCCGGGTTCGCACAGGACGTTGTGCCCCGTCTCCGCGGCGAACACGATGCCCGGCACACTCTCCGCCAGCGCCGCCATGATCTTGCGGAGGATGGCCGGGTCGAGGTCGACGCGTTCGGTGACGGTACGGCCGGCCAGGTCGTAGACGATCGCGCCATTGCTGCAGACCGCCGTCCCCGCCACCCCGGCCACGGCCGCCACCCGCTCCGCGCCGCGCGGCGGGCGGGCGGTCACGAACACGATCTCGGCACCGGCCCGCTCGGCCAGGCGCAGGGCCGCTCGGGTGCGGGGGGTGAGGGAGCCGGTGGAGTCCAGGAGGGTGCCGTCAAGGTCGGTGGCCACGAGGCGAGGAGGAGTCACCCACCCAAGTATCACCAACCCACCCAAACCCCACCCAACCGACCCATCAACCCCCAAGCCCCCAAGCCCCCAAGCCCCCAAGCCCCCAAGCCCCCAAGCCCCCAAGCCCCCAAGCCCCCAAGCCCCCAAGCCCCCAAGCCCCCAA